>NZ_JBHTHC010000015.1:0-210704 GCF_042676285.1 Paenibacillus sp. GCM10027626
TTTTCATGAGACCGCCTCGTTTCGATTAGTTTGTGGGGACAAACATTACATCGACTGGACGGTCTTTTTTATTAGTTTTTTACCATTTATTGCATACCTTTTTTTGGCTAATCAACAGGCCTACATTAAATACAACATTCTGAGGGGGCGATGCTGTGACACGGAAGTTTCTGAAAACCAACAGTCCGGTTATGTGTGCCCATCAGCCTTACGGTGCCCCGATTTTTTAGCGACAAAGATGACTAAATGGAATTCATGCAGCTAATTTGCTGCTTTAGGGCGAAAAAAGGTAGCTAAAGGGAAAACTTCCATCTATTTTTTGCAAAAAGAGCGACATCGCCATAAATCAACCATTTTAAATGCAGTTTTTCCAGCTAATTTAGTCCCTTTCTGCATTTGGCTTGAATTTAACTGTATAAAATCCAGTTAGACGTCCATGTCGTACCCGCGGCCCCGTCAGAAGGATGAAAAATGCACCAATATCGGGCAATTTTCAGAATAGATCGTCCGCAAGGCGAATTTACTCTGTGAAAGCCTAGTTATAAACTCTTGTGTCGCAAAAAAAGACTGCCCGAAGACGAAGCGGATGAGCGAAAGCTCCCTTCTAATCGAGACAGTCTTTTTTAATTAGTTTTGCATGACAAAGTCGCGTTCGCTGCCTTCGTGCTCCCCATACATCTTCAAAATCTCATAACGCGTATTGCGCTGTGCCGGAATTTTGCCGGCTTCGCGAATTAATTGCAAAATCAATTCGATGTTCACTTTATGTGTCGTGCCCGCCGCGGATACGACATTCTCCTCAATCATCGTGCTGCCAAAATCATTACAGCCGTAAGACAGAGACAGCTTGCCGATTTCAGGCCCCATCGTTACCCAGGACGATTGGAAGTTATCGATGTTGTCCAGCGTCAGGCGGCTGATCGCAAGCGTCTTCAAATACTCCTCAGGCGTCGCCTTCTCCCGCTTCATATTCGTATTGTCCGGCTGGAAGGTCCACGGAATAAACGCCAAAAATCCCGGCGTATGGTAACCATTCGCAATGCATTCATCCTGCGCGTCGCGCACCCGCAGCAAATGAAGAGCGCGTTCCTCCATCTCTTCACCGAAGCCGATGACCATCGTAGCCGTCGTGTTCATGCCGATTTTATGGGCAATCTTCATGACATCCATCCAATCCGTCCACGAGCCCTTCAAGCGGCTGATTTTCCGTCTTGTCCGGTCATCCAAAATTTCCGCGCCGCCGCCCGGCAAGGAATCGAGGCCGGCCTCATGAATTTGCCTAATGACCTCCTCCAATGTAAGGCCATCGGATACTTCGCGCATTTTATGAATTTCCGCCGGCGAAAAGGAGTGCATCGTAATGTTCGGAAAATGCTGCTTAATTTTGCGCAGCAAATCGGTATAATAGCTGAATGGCAGGTTCGGGTTCGTGCCGCCCTGCATTAAAATTTCGGTGCCGCCCACGTCCTGTGTTTCCTGTATTTTCTGCAAAATTACTTCGTCGGGCAATACATAGCCTTCCGCGGAGCCCGGTTTGCGGTAAAAGGCGCAAAAGCGGCAATAAACATCACATACGTTCGTGTAGTTTATATTGCGGCCTACGACAAACGTAGTAACCGGCTCCGGATGCTTGCGCAGCATCACCTGATTGGCGGCATGCCCCATTTTTTCGATTTCATCCGACTCAAATAAAGTCACAATATCTTCTAGCATTAAACGCTGCCCATTCAATGCATGTTGCAAAATGCGGTCCACTTGACTCATTTTATCCGGACCCTCCTTCTCCTAAAAAACTAACGTCCACCAACCGTCTATGTTCTTTACCATCGTAACATAAATGGACAGTTTCAGTCATCATCGTCACGATAGCGTCAAATTTTATTTTGGCCGCGTAAAATGAAAGAAACGGCTTCGCCGTCCTTTATCGAGCGAGCATAGCCATTTTCGCGGACCGACGTTCCGTTATCTGTGAACAAACATGCTAAAACAGCAAGTCGGCTGACCGTGGTTCCGTTATTCGCCTCCAAACGCCGCGAAAAGCGAGGAAAAAGCGTAAATAACAGATCGTGTGTCCGCGAAACCTTGAATTAGCCTGTTTTTTGGCAAAATAGCGGATCGTAGGTCCGTATCGCCCCCCTCGCCCTGAGAAAAAATCGAAAAGAGCAGCGCCGCTTCTCGCTGACGACTGCTCTCCTGCTCTTTTATTGCTCTCGCTCCCGCACTGCCTTTGCAAAGCGCTCCAGCGCTTCCTGCAATATCGCTCTCGGACAAGCTAGATTAACGCGCAAATAACCGGCGCCCTGCTTGCCAAATACAGAGCCTTCGCTAAAAGCTACGCCCGCTTGCTCGAACATCAGCTTCTTCAGCTCAGCCGGATCTTCCGATATGGCGCGGCAATCCAACCATGCCAAATAAGTGCCTTCCGGGCGAATCGGCGTGATCTCAGGGATATGAGCGGAAACGTAGTCGATTAATAAATTCAGATTGCCTTCCACATATTCCAGCAGCTGCTCCAGCCATTCTTCCCCATACGTATAGCTGCTCTCAACGGCGGTTAAGCCAAAGTAGCTTTCCATATGCAAAGAAAGCGTCGTTAGCTGACGATGATATTTGGTTCGCAGCTCTTCATTCGGAATAACGGTCAGCGCGGCCTGCAAGCCTGCCAGATTGAAGGTTTTGCTCGGCGCCATGCAGGTCACTGTAATATCGGCAAGCTCCGGACTAATCGAGGCAAACGGCGTGTGGCGATGGCCTTTGAAGACAAGATCATGATGAATCTCATCGGCAACGACCAGTACATTGTGGCGCAAGCAAATTTCACCCGCACGCTCCAGCTCTTTACGTGTCCATACGCGCCCTCCCGGATTATGCGGCGAACAGAGCAGCAGCATTTTGGCGCCTGCCTTCGCCTGCTCCTCGAGCAGCTCGTAGTCCATCTCGTATCGTCCGTCTTTGAGAATCAGCGCATTATCCACAACTGTCCGGCCATTTTTGCGGATGACTTCATAAAAAGGATAATAGACCGGGGACTGCAAAATAATGCCGTCGCCAGGCTCGCTAAGCGCAAGCACAAGCATGCTTAATGCCGGTACAATGCCTGGAGTAGATAAAATCCACTCCTTCTGCACTTCCCAGCCATGGCGTCTGCTCAGCCAGCCTTTGACAGCAGCATAATAGCCTTCCGTATGGACGGTATAACCGTATATGCCCTGCTTTGCCCGCTCCACAATCGCCTCGACCACTTCCCGCGGAGCCGGAAAGTCCATATCTGCTACCCACAATGGCAAGACATCTTTATTGCTGAACAGCTTTTCCGATTGGTCCCATTTGTAGGAGGCCGTCCCTTTGCGCTCGATCCGCTCATCAAAGTTGTAAGTTGTCATCAGTTATGCCTCCTCAATTTGTTGCTTTGCGGCCGCAAAAGCCTGTGCCAAATCCTCAATCAAGTCGTCGGCATGCTCAATCCCGACGGAAAACCGCAGCAAGCGGTCGTCTACACCGACTTGACGGCGAATTTCTTCCGGAATGTCCGCATGCGTTTGTACGGCGGGGTATGTCATCAGCGATTCTACGCCGCCCAAGCTTTCAGCAAAGGCAATCAGCTTAATATGGCGGAGAATTGGCGCTACATACCGCGCATCCTTCACCCTGAAAGATAAAATTCCGGTATTGCCAGACGATTGCCGCTGCTGGATAGCGAACTGAGGATGCTGCTCAAGCGCAGGGTAATACACCTCTTCGACAGCTTCATGCTTGTCCAGCCAATGCGCAATCGCCGTAGCGTTATATTGATGACGCTCCATCCGCAGCGCCAGCGTTTTCATGCCGCGGGCAAGCAGCCACGAATCCTGCGGCCCGAGTACGGCCCCGATTGAATTGTGCAGAAACGCCATCCGTTCTGACAGTTCTTTGCCTTTCGTGACAATCAAGCCGGCCAGCACATCGTTATGCCCTCCCAAATATTTGGTCGCGCTATGCACAACGATGTCTGCGCCCAGCTCCAGCGGCCGCTGAAAAAATGGCGTCAGCAGTGTATTGTCCACGATCGTCAACAATTCCTTGGACTTCGCCCATGCACATACCCGCTCAATATCTGTAATCATCATAAGCGGGTTGGTAGGCGTCTCGATCAACAGCGCCTTTGTCTCCGGTCTGTAATGTGCGGCAAGCCCATCCAGATCATTCGTATCCACATAGGACGCCGTGATGCCAAAGCGGCTCATGACTTGCTCCAGAAGCCGGTAGGTGCCGCCATACAAATCAAGTGAAACAAGGAGATGATCCCCTTGCGCAAACAAAGCGAATACCGTTTGCAGCGCAGCCATGCCGCTGCTGCAGCCGAACCCGGCATCGCCCGCCTCCAGCTCAGCAATTGCATCTTCCAACACTTTGCGCGTTGGGCTCTTCGTGCGGGAGTAGTCAAATCCGGTGCTTTGGCCCAATTCAGGATGACGAAAAGCAGTAGCTTGATAAATAGGGAAGCTGATTGCTCCAGTTACCGGATCGCAAATCGAGCCGATTTGAGCTAGGCGACTTTCAATTTTCATGGTTCAAATGCTCCTTTACGAAGAATATTGCTTGTTTCAGCATGCGGCAGGCAAAAGCGGCAGCGTCAGATGCCTGCCCCCAAATCATACGGCGTCTGCTGGTAGACGTAGTAGTTCAACCAATTGGAAAACAACAGATTTGCATGCGCGCGCCAGCTGGATATCGGCGGCTGCGAAGGGTCGTTGTTCGGGAAATAATTTTTAGGAACGTCAATTTTAAGCCCTTTGGCCACATCGCGGTCATATTCCGCTTTCAGCGACAACGGATCATATTCGGAATGGCCCGTAACAAAAATTTGCTTGCCGTCGCGGGTTGCCGCAATATAAACGCCAGCTTCCTCGGATACAGACAGCACCTCAAGCTCGGCTACTTGTTCAATATCCGCTTGCCGAAATTCTGTATGCCTGGATTGCGGCACATGGAAGTATTCGTCGAAGCCTCTAAGCAGCGGAACATTGCGTTTGGCGATCGTATGCGGAAATACGCCGAACATTTTTTCCTCGAGATCGTATTTCGGAATGCCGAAATGATGATACAAGCCGGCCTGGGAAGCCCAACAAATATAGAAGGTCGATGTTACATGCCGAACCCCCCAATCCATAATCTCCTTTAATTCTTCCCAATAGTTCACCTGTTCGAACGGCAAATGCTCAACAGGAGCCCCTGTGACGATCATGCCATCGAAATATTGGTCCGAAATTTCATCGAAGGTTTTATAAAACGACTCCAAATGCTCAGGCGACGTATTTTTGGAGGTGTGCGTCTTCGGATGCAGCAGCACCACTTCCACCTGAAGCGGCGTATTGCCGATCAGACGCAGCAATTGGGTCTCTGTTGTCTCTTTTGTCGGCATTAAGTTCAGGATGGCAATGCGCAGCGGACGAATGTCTTGATGGTATGCGACACTTTCATCCATGACAAAAATATTTTCCTGGTTCAAGATTTCTTTGGCTGGCAAATGATCCGGCACTTTAATTGGCATCTCAATCTCTCCTTCTCTGGAAGTAAATCCGCCTTTTCAGTGTTGAAAACTCGTATTTTGTGAACGAGATAATCCAAGCAGCGGTCATAATACTGTGTAGCGGCCTGCAACTGGGCGACGCTGTCCCCAATACACGCTCTGACTAAGGCGTAACAGAGAGCAGAAAAGCCCTCTCTCCAAAAGGAGAAAGGGCATAGTAGGTCACAGTCATGCGCCTCTCATCTCTCAGAAACTTGATTGGTCTCCGCAAGAATTAGCACCGTGCAATAACATGCCGGTTGCCGGGCTTCATAGGGCTGGTCCCTCCGCCTGCTCTTGATAAGAAAGCTGATTTATTCAATTAAAATAGGTTAGCTCTACTTTAAAGCATTCTGCAGCTTCCGTCAAGCTATTTTATTAGGAATATATTGTCCTTTTTCCTCGGAAATGATGTAAACGTTACCGATACTTTTCGCTTGAATGGAATGACGATGTCGGAGTATACTAGACCAAGGATTCCAAGCCATTGACTTCAAGTTATTCGATCACTTCAAAGGGGTGTTGATGAACATGGAAGGCGACCCGTGGCCAGCGGACAACCGCAAGGATGACAAATACCGGAAGTGCAGCCAGCCTCGGAAGCATGCTGTGTTCACCGAACACTGTTAGCTATGCTTGTTTTCGCCCTGGTTCGCTCTCTTTCGGCTTTTGTGCGTCCGTGCAACTGGCGTGACAGGATGAAGGGAGAGATACCAGATGAAAATCCGTATGGTTAATCAAGGTGTATTCACACCGGTCGAAGACATTTCTTCGACGCTGAGAGCACCGGATCAAGGCTTTTACTGGATCGATGCAGATGTTGACGATCTGGCGGTTTTGCAGCCGCTCTACGGCCTTCATGATCTTGCAGTCGAGGACTGTCTCAGCGAAGAAGAGCAGCGACCCAAATTTGAAATCTACGAAGGCCATTATTTTATCGTTATTAACAGCATCCGCTTCGATGATGAAGAAATTTTTTTGCGGGCGCTGAACATCTTTTTGGGCAGGCACTATATTATTACAGTTACGAAACAAAAAATAAATGAGCTTCGCTCAGTAAAGCCCGTTCTATGGGAAGAAGAAGTTAACCGTCCCGATCAGTTCCTTTACCATCTCGTCGATCTGGTCGTGGACAGCTATTTTCAGGTCGGGGACCGGATCGAAACCCGGATTGACCGGCTTGAGGAAGACATTCTTATCCACACGAAAAAAACGCATTTGACTGAAATTATCGGTCTTCGCAGTGAAATACTATGGCTGAGGAAAGTCCTCGGCCCGCAGCGCGACGTTATCGCCACGCTCAACAAACGGGATTTAAAGCTAATTGACGACCATTTGCAAAAGTACTTTCTTGATATTTATGAAAATGCCGTTAAAATTACGGAAACCTTCGATACGTATCGCGATTTGATGGGCAACTTGCGGGAGGCCTACCAGTCGAGCCTTTCGGCGCGGGCGAACGAAATTATGCGTGTTTTTACCGCGCTGACGACGATCTTCATGCCGCTGACGTTTTTGACGGGCGTCTATGGGATGAACTTCGACTACTTGCCTGGCGCGCATTTTCCTGGCGGCTCTTTTATTATGATCGCGATTATGCTCGTGTTGGGTGCCGGGATGTTTTTTTTGTTCAAGAAAAAGGATTGGCTGTAATGCCCATATATCCGTAAAGCAAACCGTAACGGGCGGCAGATGGCGACAACTGTTTGTCCGTTACGTACTACGCTTTGCCCCTTTTCTCCATCCACTGCGAGCCGCGAAGCCGCTTTACATAACATCCTTTTGCTGTCTTGACCAAAAACCTTTATAATAAAATCATTAGCGATTAAAAAGATTAATCGCTAGGGTCGTGCAAAGGAGTGATTCCGTGTGAACATAAACCAGCTTGAAACGCTGCTGACAATCTCCAAAACAATGAGTTTCCGAAAGGCGGGAGAACTGCTTAACTTGACCCAACCGGCAGTATCGGCGCAAATTAAAAGTTTGGAAGATGAGTTCAAGACGGTACTGATCGATCGGAATCAGCCCGTTACACTTACTGATCGGGGACAGGTGTTTCTGGATCATGCCGAAAAAATATTAGCCATTGTTGAAGAGCTTAAGCAAAAGCTATCCGATTTAAGCCAAACCCCTCAAGGACATATCGTCCTAGGTACAACAGCTTCCATCGCGATGCAAATTCTTCCGCGCGTGCTCTCTTATTTTCAGGATCAATTCCCCTTGATCAAGACAACAATTCACTCCATGCCTTCCTCACAGGTGATGACAAGTGTAGAAAACGGCTCGGTCGATATTGGAATTACTTACTTGTCAGAGCGTAACCCCAGTGTCGAAACATCAATTTTATATTATGATACGTACGAGCTTGTCGTCTCCCCTGATCATCCCATGAGCAGCCTTAAGCATACGACCGTCGAATCGCTCAAAGATATTCCGATGATTATGCTGTCGCCGGATACACTGGGCAGACGATTTGTAGATCAAATTTTCCGCAAATACAATTTCAACCCGAATATCATCATGGAGTTGTCCAGCAGCGAGGAAGTTAAACGGATGGTGGAAATTAATCTGGGGGCGGCTGTTGTGTCCAAACTTTCCATCGTCAATGAAGTAAGGCTTGGCACCTTAAAAATGATTAAAGTAAACGAGCTTGAGCTGAGCCATCCGGTTGGGGTCGTCTATAAATCCGGCCGTTATTTGAACTCTGCCATGCAGCAGTTTTTAAGCGACTTGAAGGGAATGCCTGAGGACCAATTTATTAGCAGCGAATAATGCGTGCATGAATAGAGGAGGCAGCGAAATATCATGAGTAAATTCGATATCCATACCCATCATTACAGATGCGGCCATGCCTTTGGCGATATTGAAGACTATATAAAAGCCGGCATTGCCGCAGGGTTGACCGCGATCGGAATTTCCGATCATTCCCCTTACTTCGCCAGTTCAGAGGATCAGCCCCATCCGGGGATCGCCATGGCCAAAAGCGACTTTACCGCCTATATTGACGAAGTGCTGCGGCTGAAATCCGTCTATGCGGATAAAATCGATGTACTGCTCGGAATGGAATCTGATTTTTATCCTGAGCATGCAGATATATACCGCAACATGTACCGCTCCTACCCGTTTGACTACATTATCGGCTCCGTACATCAGACGAGAGGGGTCAGCATTTTCAATCGCCATCGCTGGGACAAATTGAACGAGCAGCAGCAGATTGAGGAAAAAAACCATTACTATGATTTGATCCGCCAGTCCGCAAGCTCCGGCATGTTCCAAATTCTTGGCCATATTGATGCGATGAAGGGCTACTACCCCGCCTTTTCCAATATTCCGGCGGATGCGGCAATTGACGAAACTTTACAGGTGATTGCCGATAATGGCGTCGCCATCGAAATCAATACATCTGGCAAAACGAAAAAAGTCGGCGGTTGGTATCCTTCCGATGCTATACTGGAACGCGCTTGCCGCTGCGGCGTTGATGTAACGTTCGGCTCCGATGCCCATAAGCCGGAGCGTGTGGCAGATGAGTGGGACGAGGTCCGGCAGCGGCTCAAAGAAATTGGCTTCAAGCACTGGGTTTACTTTAAACAAAAAGAAAAAATTACTGTGCCCATTGAGTGAGAAAAACTTCTATCGAAGTCCTTCGAGGATGAGCGACCTAAAGGTTTGCCTGGCAAACCCGCTTCGTAAGCATAAGGTAGTTTTTATCGCCAATAAGAATTTGCTTTTCCGTACAACTTGGAAACTTATAAATTCTTATGTGGAAAAAAAAGTGGACCTGCGCCAACCGTTAGCGTCAGGTCCCAAAATTTATATTATTAAAAGGGGGTCTTGTTTATTATAATAGCCGGTTAATGTGTAATTTCGATAACGGAACGATTGCAGTTGTGTAACAAATTATCATCGGAATGTTAACAAATATTAGCGCTTATGATGAAACGGCCATATACGCTTTATGATCGCTTCCAATACTGCCCTCCATTTGCGCAGCCCATACTTCATCTTGCTGGCGCCTTTGAGCCGCATTGCCGATCCCCAGCCCTCATAACGACCATCTACGCCCACCAGCAACCGGTACAACTCGCGTACACGCTCATTGACTGTATCCAGCATCACATTATCATAGCGGCTAATGACAAGCGGAAATGGATACGCGCTATCCGGCTCGCCTTCTTTGTCGCGTTCGATTCGATACCCCAGCGCCTGCAGCGCCGATTCTACGGCAAGCCGGTCTTCAGCTTGCTTCAACTTCAGCCAATGATACACTTCCCGCGGCTGCTTTATATCATCTCCCTTATGAATAAGGGCATAGACCATCTGGGCATTATGAACATACAGCTGTTCCAGGGTATCTGGCAGCAAGTAGCGGTAAAAGCTCCATTCCGGATCAGGCTTCACATAATCCGCTACCCGGAAATCCCATTGCCGCTTAATCCATTCCCGAAATTTCACATCATCATGATGATTGCGATTTACATAATAGAAAAACTCAAGCCGGTTGACGGTATTAATACGCCCAACATAGAGCGCTTTGCTATGGCTTGACAGCCAATTTTCCAGACTTGCTTCCGTCTTTTCAAGCTGGGTGACTACCTCTTGTTTGGATCGGCTATTCCGCATGATAGCATACAAATTAATCGTAACCGAGAGCAGCTCACCATATTCCGCCAATGGGGCACGATCTTTGTAGCCTACATTAACTAAAATACGCAACCGCTCCGAATTTTCCCTTCGTTCATAGAAGCCCCAATCATCTGTCATCTGTATCTCACCACTTCTATCATCAATATCACTTGTTGTATCCCAACCATTATAACGCTTTTTTCAAAAGAGAACACCCTTTACAAACTTAATTAAAGTAAATAACTTTTTGGAATTATCAATAATCGGGTCGGCATCCTCTCCCTTTTGATATGATGATGTGCTACAATAGAAATACCTATAGAGGGGTGAGTGTAATGGATTATTCCAAGATGTGCCCAAAGTACGAAATTGCTGCGGAGCTGCTAGGAAAAAAATGGACAGGGTTGATTATCCGCGTGTTGTTGGGCGGACCGAAACGTTTCAAAGAAATCAAGGAACAAATCCCTGATATGAGCGACAAAATGTTGACAGACCGCATGAAAGAATTAGAGCATTGCCAAATTGTGAAACGAAATGTCTACCCGGAGATGCCTGTCCGGATCGAATATGAGCTTACCGAGAAAGGTCAGCATCTCAAACCTGTCATTGAATCCATCCAAAATTGGAGCGAGCGATGGCTGTGAAAAAAAACCACGCACCGACAAATTGTCGTTGCGTGGTTTTTTTACTATTTTTCAGCTTACATGCCGAGCCATTTTTTAAACAGCTGCTTCGTCGTATCGCGGTTGATCGCCGCAATCGAAGTCGTAAGCGGGATGCCTTTCGGACAAGCGCGAACGCAGTTCTGCGAGTTGCCGCAGCCTTCGATACCGCCATCCTCCATCAACGTTTCCAGACGCTCTTCCTTGTTCATTTCGCCGGTTGGATGAGCGTTGAACAAACGAACCTGCGAGATCGCTGCCGGGCCAATGAAGCTGTTGCGGTCATTGACATTCGGGCATGATTCCAGACAAACGCCGCAAGTCATGCATTTGGACAGCTCGTACGCCCATTGGCGCTTCGTCTCCGCCATTCTTGGACCAGGACCGAGATCATAAGTGCCGTCAATTGGAATCCATGCTTTAACGCGCTTCAATGCATTGAACATCCGTTCGCGATTAATAACCAAGTCGCGCACTACCGGGAAGGTGCTCATTGGCTCTAGCCGAATCGGCTGCTCCAATTTATCGACCAATGCGCTGCAAGCTTGACGAGGCTTGCCGTTAATAACCATCGAGCAAGCGCCGCATACCTCTTCCAGACAGTTGGATTCCCAGCATACCGGAGAAGTCGCTGATCCGTCGCTCTTCTTCGGATTGCGCTGAATTTCCATCAATGCACTAATGACATTCATATTCGGGCGATACGGAATTTCAAACTCTTCCGTATAGGACGGCTTGTCAGGCGCATCCTGGCGCTTGATCAAAAGTTTAATTGTCTTTGCTGCCACTGTCGTTTCCGCCATCGTGATCTTCTCCTTTCTATTTATCCTTCGAGTAGTCGCGTTTGCGCGGTTTAATCAAGGAAACGTCAACGTCCTCGTACGAAATTTTCGGACCTTCCTTCGTCCAAGCAGCCTTCGTCGTTTTCAGGAACTCCTCATCGTTACGATCCGGGAAATCCGGCTTGTAATGGGCGCCGCGGCTTTCGTTGCGCATCAGGGCGCCAAGCGTCATCGCCTCGGACAGCTCAAGCATATTCCACAATTGGCGTGTAAACGCCACTCCCGCATTGTTCCAGCGCGCCGTATCGTTGATGTTGATATTGTTGTAACGCTGCTTCAGCTCTTTAATTTTGGCAATTGTTTCTTCCAGCTTTTTGTTGAAGCGGACAACGGTCATATTGTTGGTCATCCACTCGCCAAGCTCTTTATGAAGCACATAAGCATTTTCGGTGCCGCTCATATTCATGATGCTTTCGTATTTGTCCGTTTGCCGCTTTTGCTCGCGATCGAACACCGCGGAGGAAATATCGTCGGCAGATTTTTTCAAGCCTTTGATATATTCAACTGCTTTCGGGCCGGTGATCATGCCGCCGTAGATCGCCGACAGCAGCGAGTTGGCGCCAAGACGGTTCGCTCCGTGATATTGATATTCGCATTCGCCGCAAGCGAACAAGCCGGGAATGTTGGTCATCTGGTTGTAATCAACCCACATGCCGCCCATCGAGTAGTGGACCGCCGGGAAGATCTTCATCGGAATTTTGCGCGGGTCATCGCCCATAAATTTCTCATAGATCTCGATAATGCCGCCCAGCTTGACATCCAATTCCTTCGGATCCTTGTGCGATAGATCAAGATAAACCATGTTCTCGCCGTTGATGCCCAGCTTTTGATCTACACACACATGGAAAATTTCACGTGTCGCAATGTCACGCGGTACAAGGTTTCCGTACGCCGGATATTTTTCCTCAAGGAAATACCAAGGCTTGCCGTCTTTATATGTCCAGATCCGGCCGCCTTCGCCGCGCGCCGATTCCGACATCAGACGAAGCTTGTCATCGCCCGGAATCGCAGTCGGGTGAATTTGAATAAATTCGCCGTTCGCATAATGTACACCCTGCTGATATACAGCACTTGCTGCCGTACCTGTATTAATAACGGAGTTGGTCGTCTTGCCGAAAATAATGCCAGGACCGCCTGAAGCCAAAATTACGGCATCTGCGGATATCGTTTGAATTTCCATCGAGCGCAAATCCTGTGCCGATACACCGCGGCATACGCCGTCATCGTCAAGCACCGCTCCCAAAAATTCATGATGCTCATATTTGTTGACAAGGCCAACCGTCTCCCAGCGGCGAACCTGCTCATCCAGCGCATACAGCAATTGCTGGCCGGTTGTCGCGCCGGCAAAGGCCGTACGGTGGTACTGCGTGCCGCCAAAGCGGCGGAAATCAAGCAAGCCTTCAGGCGTGCGGTTAAACATAACGCCCATGCGGTCCATCAAATGAATGATGCCAGGGGCAGCTTCGCACATCGCCTTGACGGGAGGCTGATTGGCCAGGAAGTCGCCGCCATAGACGGTATCGTCAAAGTGCTCCCATGGAGAGTCGCCTTCACCTTTTGTATTAACGGCGCCGTTAATGCCGCCTTGAGCACAAACAGAGTGCGAACGTTTCACTGGCACAAGTGAAAACAAATCGACTTGCACGCCAGCTTCCGCTGCTTTTATTGTAGCCATAAGGCCGGCAAGACCGCCGCCTACGACAATAACCTTTCTTTTAGCCATTTCAATTCACTCCTTCTCTTTACCCGATATTAATGAGCGTCAATGCAGCCGTAGCCGCTTCTTTAAACTCGTCACCGCGGAATGCAGTCAGAGAAAGCAGGAAGAACGCCGACACGATCACGAATACGCCCATCCAAATGTAGGAAGAGATACGTTGTGCGCGCGGACCTACAGTAATACCCCAGCTTACAAGGAATGCCCACATACCATTGCTGAAATGGAACACCGCTGAGAGTACGCCGATAACATAAAGTGCAACATATAACGGGTTGTCGAAAATACTATGCATGGTTGAGCCAAGCTGATCATGCGTAATGTTGCCGACCATCAACTGATAGCGGGTCTGGTACAAATGCCACACAACAAAAATAAACGTGATGACGCCGGTAATACGCTGCATCATAAACGCCCAGTTGCGCCCATATTGGAAACGTCCGGTGTTGATATTCGACTGATAGGCTACATAGAGGCCATATACTCCATGGAATAGCAGCGGCAGCCAAATCCCGAACAATTCTAGGTAAAAGATAAGCGGCAAACCGTTAATAAAATCGACACCATCTTTAAACCCTTGCGGCCCGCTCTCAAATGCTGCATAGTTCGTTATTCCGTGCTCAACGATGAATAAACTGAGCGGAATAACTCCGAGCAGCGAGTGAATCTTGCGCGCTAAATACGAATTTCCTTTCATAACGTTCGCGTTCTCCTTTCAATCCTGTCGATTACTTTTTCGTCGTTCCTTGTCAAAACACCATTGTCCATTGTAACTCCCGCCCCCTAAAGCGTCAACAGAAAGCTTGACACATTTTGGTCACACTTCACATCATACTCCTTTTCCGCTTATAATGGAATTGCTTATTGTTGATTAATTTTTATAACTTATTTGCATAAGCAGAGAAATGGAGGCCATTATGATCGAAGAATTGAATGTTTTTGCTGTCGTAGTCGATCAATCGAGCATGAATAAAGCAGCTTCTTTGCTTAATTTATCTCAACCCGCCCTATCGCGCAAAATTGCCAAATTGGAAGAACAGCTCGGCGTCGAGCTTTTCCGTCGGGTGGGCAAACGGCTGGAGCTGACCAGAATCGGAGAATTGACCTATGAGTATGCCACCGAGGTCCGTCATCAACATTTGCGTTATTTGCAAATGGTCGCGGAGTATAAAGCAGTCGGCCGGACGACATTGACGATCGGCGCCAGCCTCACTACATTGCAAACAACTTTGCCCGATCTCATACAAGCCTTGACAGCGCGGAGTCCGGAGCTTGACATAAAAGCGATTACGGGCAAAACCCACGAAATTGTTACACTTGTCCGGGAAAAGAAAGCAGATATCGGCATTGTAGCCTCGCGAATTGACGATTCCGCACTAACTTGTGTGCCGCTATTCGACGATCATCTTATTCTTGTACTGCCGCGCAATCATTTTATTATGGAAAAAGGAAAACCGGAAATTGGCGATATAAATGGCTTGCCAATGATTTTGTTTTCCAAAGGCACGTGGTACCGCATTTTGACGGACGAAGTATTCGAAACTTATCGGCTGCTGCCTGATGTCCGTATGGAGATCGATTCCTTCGAGGCGATCCTCCGCCTGCTTCACACTTGCCGAGCCGGCACGCTGCTGCCCAAATCCTACCTGCGCCAGCAGCTGCTCAGCGACAACGATCTGGCTGTCGTGCCGATCCGCGAGCTTGAAGCGACGAAACGGACGACAGCATTAATTCATGCGGGGCCGGAAAGCCTGAGCCCTTCCGTACGGTTATGGATCGATGAAATCTCTACCTATTATAAACGAAGCGAGTCCAAGCATACTTAAAAGGACAGCGGAGCCGCACAGGCTGCAGCCGGCTCGCTATCCTTTTAGTATTCCCGATATTTGTTACCGAATAACCGCCGCTTCAAAATGCTCGATTTGCTGATTGGTGCCGATGATGACCATAACGTCCTTTTCGGCCAGCACATCTGTTGCCGACGGGGCGATTATGACGCCTTTTGGCGTGTTAATAGCCACAATGCTGCAGCCAAAACGGGCACGCGGGTTCAAGTCTTGCAGCGTCTTTCCGTTTAGGCAGCGGGGTACCGCCAGCTCAGCAATCGTATAGTCTTTCGACAGTTCAATATAGTCAAGCAAATTGGGTGATACGAGCTGATGCGCGACGCGGATCCCCATATCCCGCTCCGGGTAGACGATGCGATCGACTCCGATCTTCTCCAGCACCCGGCCATGCAGCTCGTTAAGCGCTTTGGCTACGACTGTTTTCACTCCGAGATCCTTCAATAAAATAGCCGTCATGATGCTTGCCTGAATATCATCGCCAATCGCCACAACGCCGCAGTCAAAATTGCGGACGCCGAGCGAACGGAGCACATCCTCGTCCGTAGATTCCGCTACGACCGTATGCGTCAAAAGCGGACTCAAGTCTTGGACGATTTCCTCATCCTTGTCGATGCCAAGCACTTCATAGCCAAGCTCGATTAACTCTTTGGCCAGACTAGAACCAAAACGCCCCAACCCAATGATTACAAATTGACCTGTCTTCATTTCCCTCTCCTACTTCCCTATCCAATCGTAATTTTCCCCTCAGGGTAACGGTAAAGCTCTTTATCTGTGGTAGATCCAAGCGCGTAAGCCAATGTCAACGGCCCCAATCTTCCGGCAAACATCGTCAGGCATACGAGCACTTTTCCAAGCAATGTCAGCTCTGGCGAAACTCCCAATGAAAGCCCGACAGTACCAAAAGCGGATGTCGTTTCAAACAAAAGATGCAGAAACGGCTTATCTTCCGTCACAGTGAGCAGCATCGTTACGACAATTACTAATGCCAGCGCCAGCATTGTAATCGTCAATGCTTTCAATATGCGTTCGCGGCCGAGCCGCATTTTGAACATGACGATATCTTCCCGTCCGCGAATCATCGTGATGACGGCACCGATTAATGTGGCGAAGGTCGTTGTCTTGATGCCGCCGCCCGTCGAGCCCGGCGATGCGCCGATAAACATCAGCACCACCATAAAAAATTGCGTGGCTTGTCTCAGACTGGACAAATCGACCGTGTTTGCTCCCGCGGTGCGCGGCGAGACGGATTGAAAGAATGCCGCCCAAATTTTCCCGTCCCAGCTCAAAGCTCCCAATGTGTGCGGATTGGAAAACTCGAAGCAATAGGTGACAATTGCCCCGATGAGGATCAGCGCTGCCGTCATCGTAAGCACGATTTTGGAATGCAAGCTCAGCTTTCGCTTGACGCGGTATTCAATAATATCCGACAAGACAATAAAGCCGAGCCCGCCTAAAATAATGAGCCCCATCGTGACCAAATTGACCAGCGGATCGCTTGTATAGGCGGTAAAGCTGACAAACGGCGTCCCAAATTGGCCAAATAAATCAAAGCCGGCATTGTTAAACATCGAAATCGCATGCCAGCAGCCAAAAAAAATCGCCTTCGCCAGCGGCATATCGAAAGACCAGCGAATCGTAAACAAAACAGCGCCGACCGCTTCAATCGTCAGCGAGTACAGCAGTACCTTGCGGACTAGCCGGACGATCCCCTCAATGCTTCCCTGGTTCATCGCCTCCTGCAAAACTAACCGTTCCTTGAACGATATTTTTTTGCGCAGCATAAAAGCAAACAGCGTCGCTACCGTCATAAATCCCAATCCGCCAATTTGAATGAGAAAAATGATAATTAAATGGCCGATTGTCGAATAATGACTGCCGGTATCGACAGAAATTAAACCTGTAACACATGTAGCCGAGGTAGCTGTAAATAGAGAGTCGATAAACGGCGTACCGCTGCCGTCTCTGGAAGCAAACGGCATGGAAAGCAGAACAGCCCCAAGGAATATAATAACTGCGAAGCCTGCTGCCAAAATTCGCGGCGGCGACCAGCGAAATCGTCTCCAGTGCTTGAGCATATTTCATCACCTTTTCCGATCTATGCTATGGTTTACAGGCACAAAAAAAAGCACTGGTACCCCAATGCTTATTCGCAGATGAGTCCTGTTCCACGCAGCCTACGAGGTTAGCTGACGGATTCGGGCCTGGAAAGGCGGCCCTATTCGCAATCATTAGCATTGCCTAACATGCATTGCGAAATTCACCCCATGTCGCCAGACGAAAAGCGACAAAAATTGGTTCCCCCGTTTTCAACTCTTGAAATTCGGCTGTCACTATTTAATTCGTACTCATTATACGGTTCACACCAAAAAATAGCCAAGTTTAAATGGGTTTAAAAATGAAGCGAAAAAGGGCAATTTACCTTAATGGGGACATAAAATCAATATCGCACGATGCTTTTCATCCTTTTTTCTCTTCCGCATGACGAAATAACCGGTTACATGGAAAAAAACAGAGCAGTTATGATATGGTACTAGTATATATTCGCAGCCAATGACGTATCCCTACATGAAGAGGTGAATCTTTTGTCCATTCAAAAGCCCGAACTGCAGCCTAACTGGAAATTATTCACTTGGTTTGCAGCCGTCTGCGCCGCGATCTATGTTGTGGTGCAAGTGATTCCGGCAACGGCAGATACATTTTTCAAAAATGAAGCGGCGAAGGTAATCAGCAAAGCGGCAGCAGAGCAGGCAGCTGTCAGCTTTGCCGAGGAGCAATTCAAGCAGAAGCCTACGGCCGTTCACGCCGTCCACCAATCGAACAGCTTGTTATACGGTTATTTGTCAAAGGAAAAGCAAGTTGAGGCCTATGACAAAAAATACGGAGCCAAGCTCCCTACCGATACTTTCCAGGTTTCTGCCACGCTGCCGGATAAAAGTCATTTATTTATGTATGTTCATATGGAAACCGGCAGTGTTGTTGCCTGGAATCAGGTGGACGCTGTCTCCTCCGCCTCCCCTAAGCCCCTGGAAGCGGCGCTTACTTTCGCTGCAAGCCAAGGCTATGCGGCCGACAGGCTAACTGTGGAGGACGGCGCTGCAGCTCCCGGCGTCGTGAAATTGCTGGTAACGGGCGAGAAGGTCAAAGACGCTGCCCTGCGTTTAACGATTCGCGTCAATCAAACAGAGGACGGCCAATTATACATTTCCGGCTATAAACCGGCGTTCGTCGTGCCGGCTGACTACGAAAGCTATGTCAACGAGCAATCGAAGCTTGCAGCGACCATTTCGTTGATCGGCAGTCTGCTGCTTTCTTTTGTCTTGTTCGTTCTGGCCATAATTTATGCGGCACTTTACCGCAAGCATACCTCATTTGTCAGAGGCCTGCTGCTGGCCGGCGTGTTTTTGCTCTTTTATCTAGTCAACAATTTCAACATGTTGGACGGCATAATTGCCACCTTCGGGGAAGAGCCTGATGCCGCCGTATTTGCGATTGTCGCTACGCTCGTAACTTGCGCCATTACAGCGGTTATGGCACTTTCCGTATATTTCTCGCTTGTAGCCGGCGATGGGCTCTGGCGTTCCATGGGACGCAATTTATGGCTGCGCAGCAAAGAACGGGGATATGGAGATCATATCTGGAAAAGTATGTGGCTCGGCTACTTGTGCGCCTTTATTTTGCTCGGCGCTCAAACGGTCATCCTAATGGTTTTGGAAAAATCTACGGGCGCCTGGTCGACTACAGATGTCGCGCAATCGCCTTACAATTTTGCATCGCCGTTGATCTTTCCGCTGCTGGCATGGTGCGCCGCTATTTCTGAGGAGGCGGTCTATCGCTTCTTTGGCATAGCCCTTATGAAAAAATGGTTTCGCAACACCTTCGTCGCCTCGCTAATTCCGACCATCATTTGGGCCTTGGGGCACGTCACCTATCCGATTTTCCCGGCGACGACCCGCTTATTCGAACTAACGTTGATCGGTTTACTGTTTTGTTACTTGTTTCTACGCTTTGGATTGGCGACGGTCATCTTCGCACATGCGATCTTCGACAGCTTGATGATGGCAATGTCGCTTATGTTTCTCGGGTCAGCAGGCAATATCGCAATGGGCATCCTTTATATTCTGCTGCCGATTCCAATTGCCGCCCTGCTGCGCTTCTGGTCATCCCGCAGGGAAATGAGGACGCCGACAGCTTCATGAAATAAAGCAAAAAGCCGTTTCTTGATGGATGCAAGAACGGCTTTTTGCTTTTTACGCCTCTTCATTCAAAGCGGCAATGATTTGAGCAGCCAGCTTTTCGCCAATGGATAGCGGGCGGAAATCTTCGACAGCTGCTTCTTTCATTTTTTTGATCGATCCAAAATGCTTGAGCAGCAGCTTGCGCCGCTTTTCGCCAATACCCGGGATAGCGTCAAGACGCGAAGCCACCATCGACTTGCCTCGCTGCTCGCGATGAAACGTAATCGCAAACCGGTGTACCTCGTCCTGAATGCGCTGCAGCAAATAAAACTCCTGGCTGTCGCGGGCAAGAGGCACAATTTCCGGCGGGTCGCCAACCATCAGCTGCGCCGTTTTGTGCTTGGCATCCTTCACAAGCCCGCATACCGGCAAATATAGGCCCAGCTCATTTTCCAGCACGTCCAGGGCAGCGGAGATTTGCCCCCGTCCGCCATCGACGATGATCAGATCGGGAAGCTGCAAGCCTTCCTTCAAGACTCGTTCATAGCGCCTGCGGATGACCTCCCGCATCGTCTCATAGTCGTCCGGCCCTTGTACCGTCTTCACCTTATATTTGCGGTACTCCTTTTTATCCGGCTTGCCATCTGTAAAGACCACCATCGCCGACACCGGGTCAGTCCCCTGAATATTGGAGTTGTCAAAGGCCTCGATCCGGCCGACCGTTGCCATCCCCAGCACTTCCGCCAGCCCTTGTGCTGCGACCAGAGTCCGCTGTTCGTCGCGTTCAATCAGTCTGAACTTTTCCTCCAGCGCCATATGCGCATTTTGATTGGCCATGGCGATGACTTCCCGCTTCTGGCCGCGGCGAGGCATAAATACCTTCACCTTCAACCAGTCCGCCAGCGCTGCGCGCACGTCTTCGGCCGTATTCGCCGCTGCCGGCGCGCTGTCGTTATTTGCTCCCTCTTCCGTCACAGCCTCAGGCGGAGCAGGCAGCAGAATTTCTTTTGGAAGAGCAGGGTTTTCGCTGTAATATTGCGTTACAAAGGTGATAAAATCGTCATAAGCTTCCCCGTAATAGGGGAAACTCGTTGCCCGGCGCTCAATCAGCTTGCCTTGGCGCATATACATAATTTGCACACACATCCAGCCTTTTTCGGTTGCGAAGCCGAAGACGTCGCGATCCATAGCGTCAGACAACGTAATTTTCTGCTTTTCCATAATGGCATCGATCGCCTGTATTTGATCGCGGAATTCTTTCGCCCGTTCAAATTCCAGCTTCTCGGCGGCAGCCTCCATCTTTTGCTGCAAATTGCGCCGCACCTCTTCATGACCGCCATTCAAAAACTTCGTAATTTCCTGGACCATCGCTTCGTATGTGCCGGGAGCAATTTCCAGCTCACAAGGAGCTATACACTGGCCGATATGATAATAGAGACATACTTTATCCGGCAATGTTTTGCATTTGCGCAGCGGATAGAGCCGATCGAGCAGTTTTTTCGTCTGCTGCGCCGCAAAGGCATTCGGATAAGGCCCGAAATATTTGCCGCGGTCCTTGACGATCCGCCGCGTTACCTCTAGCTTCGGATGTTTGTCGCTTGTAATTTTTATATAAGGAAAGGTTTTGTCATCTTTAAGCAGCACATTGTAACGAGGATGATACTGCTTAATTAAATTGCATTCCAGTATTAAAGCTTCCATATTGCTTGCGGTGACAATATATTCAAAATCGCGGATTTCAGCGACTAACCGCTGCGTTTTGCCGTTATGACTGCCGTTAAAGTACGAGCGCACCCGATTTTTCAATACTTTTGCCTTGCCGACATAAATAACGGTGCCATCTGCGTTTTTCATCAAATAACAGCCGGGCTGATCTGGAAGCAGCGCAAGCTTGCTGCGAATCAGTTCGGCCGCTTCATTCTCTTTCATTCTTTCTCCTCCCAAACACCGTTTGAACAGTTTGTGAATTATTGTACCATAATTGTCACGAAGGAAGCTTTACATTTATTCATGATCTTGGGTATACTAAGATGAGCAAAATGCGCCCGAGGAGGAAGTTATACAAATGGAAAATGTTAGAGACCCCCGCGAGCACGTCAACGAGGAACCGCGCAACGACTTTTTTGATGTCGCTTTCGGTTTTGCCGGTTTCTTTGGATTTATGTTTATCGTATTCGCAGCTGCGGTCATTATCAAGTTTGTGATTTCCTAAAGAACAGCCTAAGAAGAAACGGCTGGCGCCGTCCTTGGCGACATAGACACCGACCGTCAACCGCCGGCCGGTGTCTTTTTGTTTGCATCCCGGATCCGAGCGGCTAAGCGGACCTGCGATACCTTATTTTGTGCATACAGTTTTATCGGCCGCGCTTGTTATGGCCTGTTACATGGACTACCTCCACATAGTGGCGGACCCGGTCCATTAGCCGCTGTCCCTTATGCAGTTCATCCCCGTCTTTGTTTGTGAAGCTGAAGTGCCTCTCCAGCATGTCCAAATTATAATTCGATGTATAAAAGGTCGGCTTGCGATTCATCCGGTAATTGAGTATCGCGCCCATGACATGATCTCTGACCCATGGGTTCAAATTTTCGGCCCCGATATCGTCAAAAACGAGCAGATCGGTTTCCTTCATCAATTCGACCGTTTCCTTCAATTTCCCCGGCTCATGCATTAACGCCTTCAAATCCTCGACAAACTCCGGCATGTAAACGATGGCTCCGGTATATCCCGACTTCGCGAGCTCATGCAGCATATAACACATTAAAAAGGTTTTTCCTGTACCGAAGGAACCGGCCAAATATATCCCTTTTGTTTGCAGCCCCTGCTCCTTGGTTCGATCTATATATTGCAGCACTTGCATGACCGCTTTGCTTCTTTTAAGATCATTGGTCAATATTTCATCTGCCGAATAGCCTTGCAATAATGCCCGCTCGTCTACATAAAAGCTGCGCACCCGGCTGCGGATTTGATTCTCGCTCTGGCGCGCAATTAATTTATGGCAGGCGGCTTTGCGATCCTGCAGCTGAATATCCTCTCCTATCTGCTCGCAGGAAAGTATCGTATAATGGCCTTCAAAATCGTTCGGGCAATTGTCCAGTCCCGGACAGTTTGCGCAATTGCGCTGTTCCTTGGCGTACTGGTAAATACGGTTTAAATTAACCCGAAGCATATCGCGGTCAAGCTCAGGATGCTCGGCCCAAAACTGCTGGACGATCGGGTCGGCCAATACCTCTTGCATGAGCCGCCCCGCCTCCTGAAGCGCATTTTTGCCGGCTGGCCATTGTTTGATCAAATTGCCGAGCGATTCCATCGTCATACCTCTCGCCCTCCTTCATCTATTACTTGTTGCCGTCCAGCTTGCGGGCGAGGCGCCGCATTTCCTCCAGTTCCTCCTGCGATATCGTTTCTTCCAAAACCGCGTCCTGCACAATGGCCATTGAAGGCTTGCGCCCGCGCGCCCGGCTGGTTCCCCCGGGACGAGGCACTGTTCCGGCAGATGCCGCACCGCCGCTGTGCTGCCGCATTTCCCGCTCCTGCTCCAGACGAACTTGTTCCCGTACATATTGAACCGCTTTTTCAAAAGAATCTACTTGCTTCACCAGCATATTGGAAGCAACGGCGTCTATGTAAGTTTTATTAATCCGCTGGGCATCATTCATGCCCAATACATAATGAATCAGCACATTAATTACCGAGCCGTTCAGCCGGTAATTCAGATCGATCACTTCAAATACGCGAATGATCCACTCCGGTACTGCGCCAGGAAAAAAACGGGCCAGAAAGCGCGTATGCGGCTCGTTGCGCATTAACATATTATATTGATGAATATCGCATCTGTCCGCCAGCTGCCCCGGAACATCCAGATAGTATTCCGAAGCCACCGCCATTTCCTCAGGCGGCTCGTCCAATTCCGCCGTCTCATTGCCGCCACTTTCGGAAGCGGCAGCCGATCTGGCCATCATCCGCTGGCGCTCCCCTTCACGCTTGCGGTCCTGACGATACATCTGGCTGGCACGCAGCTGCAGCTCATCCACCATCAGCTCTCCGCGCGGATTAAAAACGCCGTCCTCATCCAGCAAGCGGCATAAATCTATTACAGCTAGATTATATTTGTAGGCGACATAATTCAATTGCGCCATCTGATTGTCATCGCCGCGCAGCCGCTCTACAAATTTGCGATTGGCCGAGTTGCGGGGAAAGCGGCTGATCACCTCTCCATATTGAATGCCAGCCGTCTCAAGCGGCGGCGTATGCGCGACATTGCGCGCCGGTGCCACTTCCGCCAGTGCCTGCTCCAGCTCTGTATCGACAGACTGGGCATTCAGACGGAAAAGCTCATAGAACGGCACTGTAATATTATCGCGCTGCAGCTCGGCTCCCGCCAGCTCGTCGGCTTCCTTGGCGTAAAAGGATTCGCGCAAGGAAATAACCGCATATTTGCCTACTTTATCGCGAAGCAGCAGCATCAAATGCGGATTGCGGAAAAACTCCTCCGGCGACAGCGGCTTTACCAGCTCGTATTCATAAACAAAATCGTCGCTATCCGGCACGCCAAGCCGTGAAGTCTGCAGCAAGCCCACCGCCTCCAGTCTGGAAGCATTGTCTATCAGCTCCTGCCGATCCCTCTCATGCATCTCAAGTCCGAGGCCAAGCAGCAGTTTACGCTGCGCCTCCAATGGAGAATAGCCCAAATAATCGTCTGCGATTTGCTGATATAAATAATGGTACAAGCTTGCGGCAAAGGCACCGATCATCGGCTGGTAAATAAGGCTGATCATTTTGCGGTCTACTGCACTTAATGAAAAATCGCGAAAAATATAATAACGATGATGCTCTGTAAATTGATGCAAATGACCGATCCGCATCTTGCTGACACTCCATCCCAAAATACTTTCTACTATTTTAACATACTTTGACCCTCTCTCGTAAAAAAGAAAATTCCCCCATCAGGAGGAATTTTCAGCTTCATGTTTAGAACATTTTGTATCCGCCGCGGCGCAAAGCCCGAATAGTCGCACCGCTTACATAAGCGCCGACAAGCGCTCCGACCGCCGGTAAAATATCGACGAAGGTAAAAGCGGTAAAATTGCCGATGAAGGTGCGGTCCTTGTCCCAGGTTTGCCATATGAAAACCGGCAGCAGCACAAATATAAATAAGTATATCGGAAACCAGGTCGTCTTGAGCAGCATATTTAAAATAAACCCGATTCCAAACATCATCACAAAAAATAATACAGTCGCAATTACGAGCTGCAGGATGTCAACATCCGTATTCATCGTCTATTTTCCCCTTTCGCTACGAATAGTTTAGTAGATGGCGGGAAGGAAGTCAATTCACCAAATTAACTGTCACAAGTCCGTCATTTGCTCTTGCTCGCATGCGTAAGTTACAATGAGAATAATCGTCAATTGGAGCACACTATTTACAAAAATAAGGGCCTTTGTCCCTTGATCAAAGGAGCGACAGATCTATGAGTGAAGCAGCACAAACTTTAGAAGGCTGGTATGCCCTTCATGATTTCCGGTTGATCGACTGGAAAGCCTGGAGAGCGGCAGATGAACATACACGCAATGCAGCGCTGGACGAGCTTCGCGCCTTTTTGCATGATTGGCAGGCAATTGAAGATGCAGGCATCGGCAGTACTGCTGTCTATTCGGTCGTAGGGCAGAAGGCTGATTTTGTTACGATGCACCTGCGCGAATCGCTGGAGGAATTGAATGCCATCGAAACAGCATTTAATAAAACCGCTTTTGCCGGATTTACAATTCCCGTCTATTCCTATGTCAGCATTGTTGAGCTTAGCAATTACATGGCGCCTCCAGGCACTGATCCGATGCAAAATCCGGACATTTTGGCACGCCTCAAGCCGCGTCTGCCGAAAGCAGGCCATATTTGCTTCTATCCGATGAACAAGCGCCGTGAAGGCAACGACAACTGGTATATGCTCAGCATGGATGAGCGCCGTTCGTTAATGCGCAGCCACGGCATGATCGGCCGCAAATATGCCGGCAAGGTAAAACAAATTATTACCGGCTCCGTCGGCTTTGACATGTGGGAGTGGGGCGTTACGCTGTTCGCAGACGATGCGCTGCAATTTAAAAAGCTTGTATACGAAATGCGCTTTGACGAAGTGAGCGCACGCTATGGCGAATTTGGCGATTTTTATATCGGCAATCTGCTGACAGGCGACAAGGTCGATGCTTTATTTGCGTTGTAATCTAGGGCGATTAGCCGCGGAACGAAATCCGCAAAAAATGAAAAGCAAGCTCCGCACACAGTACAACTGATTAGCGGAGCTTGCTTTCTATTATTCGTTTTCTTGTTCCAGCAAACGTTTGGCTTCCAGATAAGCTTCAGTCTGCCGGTCGCGCTCGCGGCTCTTCTCCTTTAACCGCTCGATTGCCGGCAAGATGAGGATATCGACCTCTTTTTGTATCGTGTACGCCAGATCATGGCGGTTTTCCGCTTCCAGATAAGAGCCGACTTCCATTAAAGCATTATAGCGGTCCAGCTCGTCGCGCGTCAGCAGTCCTCTCACTTGTACACTGCAATGCCGCATCAGAAAAACTTCCCTTTGCGCAGCACCAGCGGAATGCCGCCAATAATGAACAAATAACGAAGATCGATCAGCTTTTTCAACCAAGCTGCCGAGCTGCCTTTATACTTTTTGCCGAACGCGATTCCGACTGCCTCGCCTTTGCCGAGAGATGCGACTGTACCTTTATTTTTAAATTCGAATACTTTAGGCGGTTGATTGCGGATTGCCGCTACCAGATTATGCGCACATACAACGCCTTGCTGCATCGCGATTTGCGCTGTAGGCGGGTATGGCTTGCCCTCCGGGTTGAACATAAGCGAGTTGTCCCCGACGACATAAATATTCTCATGTCCGGGCACACGCAAAAATTCGTCAATTTTTACACGGCCGCGCATCGTTTCAATTCCGGCTTCCTCCACCAGACGGTTGCCTCTGACGCCTGCCGCCCAAATGACAGTCGCGGCGCGGATCTCTTCGCCTTCGCCCACAATAACGCCATCAGGGGTGCATTCTTTAATCGCTGTACCGATACGGAATGTAACCCCCTTCTTAGTAAGAACCTCCATAGCGTACTCGACAAGCTCAGGATCAAAGCCTGGAAGCGCTGTTGGCGCCGCTTCTATATTATAGAGCTTTACTAGCTGCGGATCGACATCGAATTGCTTGCACAATTCAGGAATGCGGTCGGCAAGCTCGCCTACAAATTCAATGCCTGTAAATCCGGCGCCCCCTACGACGAAGGTCAAATAATCGGTCCGATGCGGCTCGCGCTTATAACGGGCAAATTGATACTCGATATGTTCGCGAATGAGCCGTACGGAGTTGATGCTGCGGATGTTCATGGCATAATCCAGCATGCCCGGAATTCCGAATGTTTCCGGTTCGCCGCCGACGCCGATGACCAAATAGTCGTAAGACAAGGTGCCATCCTCCAAAATGACCTTCTTGTCTTGCGTTCGAATTTGCACTACAGTAGATTTCACGAAATCAATTTTAAATTCATCGATTAATTTAGAGATGCTTACGCGAGCATTCTCCGCTTTATCTGTACCGGCTGCCGGCATATGCAAATGTGTTGTAATATAATGATAGTCATGCTTATTTACAAGCGTTACATCAGCTTCGTTGTAATTTAGCTCTTTTTGCAGGCGCAGGGCAGTCAAAATCCCCCCGTAGCCAGCTCCCAGTATGACAATCTTTGGTATGTTGCTCATCGCAGAATCCCATCCATTCCTATTCGTTTGACTGTGTGAAAAATTACACAATCGAAAACAATAAGTCTATTTTTCTGTTTATAATTAAGGATGCAGTCTTTATGCGCGGGAATCAAGCTGCGCTAAAAACTCACCATAATATAGCCGAAATTGTTGCATAATCGACAGACTATGCTTTAATATCTCACATAATACAAATTTTTCGTTGAAAGTTCAAGGGTAAAATATACGAAAAACTTTAGAATAACGTACAATTTTATTTCCTTATGACGACGCAAAAAGCTATAATAGTCTTTATGGACTACAATAATTTTTTAATTCGGAGGTGCACTCGTGTCCAACGTACAAGCAGAAGAAGCAATGGATGATATTGTCATTATCGGTGGAGGTCCTGCCGGCATGTTTGCCGCTTTTTACGCAGGTATGCGTCAGGCTTCAGTCAAAATAATCGAAAGTATGCCCCAGCTCGGCGGACAGTTAGCCGCGCTTTATCCTGAGAAATATATATATGATGTCGCAGGCTTTCCGAAAGTGACGGCCCAAGAGCTTGTGGAGCAGTTAAAAAAACAAATGCAGCTGTTTAAATCCACAATTTGTCTGGAAGAAAAAGTAGTTGAGGTGAAGAAGCTCGGCGAGCGTTCCTTCTCGATTATTACCGATAAGACGACGCACTATGCAAAATCAGTCATTATTACAGCTGGCGTCGGCGCCTTCGCACCGCGGCGGCTCGATCTGCCGGAAGCGGCCAAATTCGAAAAAATCAATTTGCATTACTTTGTTAACGATCTTCAGCAATTCAAAGGGCTGCATGTATTAATTACCGGGGGCGGAGATTCCGCCGTGGACTGGTCGCTTATGCTGGAGCCCATTGCGGCAAGCGTTACGCTTGTCCATCGCCGCGACCGTTTCCGCGCTCATGAGCACAGTGTCGAGCAGCTGCACAATTCTGCCGTTAAAATAATGACGCCTTATGAAATTACGAAGCTGCATGGCGATCAGCACATCGAAAAAGTGACCTTGCAGCACGCCAAATCGATGGAGGAAACCGAAATTCCTGTCGATGCGGTTATCGTTAACTTCGGCTTCGTCTCTTCTCTGGGCCCGATATCCGAATGGGGGCTTCATATTGAGAACGGATCAATTGTCGTCGATTCGCGAATGGAGACGAATATTCCCGGTATTTTTGCCGCAGGCGACATTACGACATATCCCGGCAAGCTGAAGCTGATCGCTGTCGGTTTCGGCGAAGCGCCTACCGCCATCAATAACGCCAAAGTGTATATCGATCCAACAGCGAAATTATCGCCTGGCCACAGCAGCAATATGAAGCTTTAAGTTCATTAGAAAAACAGGGTATCCTTATCTCCAAGCGCGTGGCTGCAGCCATACAGCATAAGAAAAGGATACCCTATTTATGTTATATGATGTTCCATCTGCGAATGGAGTGGAAATAAACTCATAGCTGCCGGACCGTCCAGTAACTCCATAAGACCAGCTTGCAATCGGAGTCGCCTCCAGTAAAGTGGAAACGAATAAGTGAATCATCATGAACGGCATATAGTAAATGTCTGGAGTGCTAACTCAAAAAGAAAGGTTAAAGACTGCTTAAAAGGTAGGTTAGTGTGCATCTTGTTGCCTCATACCGGGAAAACATAAAAACTTATGCAGAGTACCGGTAATTGTCAGGGTTGATCTGCCTGCGCTCTATTTCAATTGCAAGCAGTTGAATGAAATCAGACTCCAATTTGAATTGTAAGGCAGCATGATAAGCATCAACTAGCTGCTCGTCAGACAGCATCTCCATCGTTCACACCCCTTTCCTATTTCTTCCTAGTTCATCTTATCATCTCTCTTAATAGAGAACAAGCGTTCCGATTATCCACAACCCTTTGTGGACAGCATGTGTGTATGTTGTGGGTAAATAGCAAATAAACAGTAATATCAATGAGGATAATGTGGATAGGGTTATACACAGCCCTGGCTCGAGCGTGTGCAATAAAAAACTTTAATGATTGTCTATAAACCTATCAACCAAATATATTAAACGTCATTAAGCTTGAAATTTCGGCGGTCATCGCCTTATTTTCCAACATTCTGCAAATAAACGGGCTCGCTATTCGTCGATTTGACACACTTAATAGCCAGCCCGTTCCTTTATTGTGGTCTTGTATTAACTTCAAAGATCCATATCTTTCCGCTGTTGTCAATGCCAAAGTCGAATCCGAGCTGCCCAATGCCGGGATAACGCCCTTCCAGCACCTGAGTCGACAGCCGTGTCAGCTCGCGCATTTCGCGTTTTTTACTTGTTACGGCTTTCGGTGAGAAGGAGCGGCGGATGCCCTCTGACCCCGCCATCATTGTACCTCCGCGGCTCAGATTGGTAACGAATAAGCCCGGACGGGCAAGCCGGCCGACGATCGCCCTTATTTTCCATTTCCCATCTTCTTTTTTTACATATTTGACCCGATAATCAATCGGCCGGCCGTCAATAGTCGCCAAATGAATGCCTTTTTGAATGATATAGCTTTTCCCTTTGCGCAATCTATTCAACGATTTGTACAATCCGTTAAAGGAAGAGAAATGCTTCTTCTGTGCATAGTAGGTATGAGCATAGCCGCTTCCTTCCTTGGTTACCTTAATAACGCCGTGTCCGCCGGCCCCCCTGACCGGCTTTACGACAACCATTCTATGCGTATTCAACATCTTGCGCAAATTGAATGAGTTGAACATCCTTGTTGGTGGAATATGCGGAGCGACTCTCTCTTGTGACAGCAACGCTTCTGTTTTTGCCCACTTGCTTGCCAACTGTCTTCCATCCATATGGCTTTCTCCTTTCAAACTGATTCTACATAGATAGCATATGTCTGAGAGACAGTTATCTCTTGGATGATCGTCCGTTATTAGCGTTAAAAAGCAAAAACCATCAAACGCCTTATTTTTCATATCGGCGCGATGGTTTGTTTCATCCGTTTATTGTATGCAGCAAAGGTGATTAGGAAATAGAGTGTCTGCAGCAGCAAATAAATAAATGTTACTACCGCTGTATATTTCAGTGTGCTTGAACCGATAAAATTGCTTAGTGATTTCATAGCAAAAAAGGTATGCACGAAACCAAGCAAAATCGGTACATAGAACAGGATGCCGATCTGTACCCCAACGATCCGCCCAATTTCCCCTGATGTCATCCCCATTCTTGCCAATGCGCGGAATTGCTCCTCATCGTCTTTCATTTCTGTAAACAATTTAAAATAGAGCATACTGCCGGAAGCGATAAAACAGAGCAGACTGATAAACAAGCCGACAAATAAAGTGAGCACCGTCATCTCCTGCAGCGCCCGGTAACTGTCAATACGGTCTGTATATATATGCTCGCTGTGATTGGACGACATCGCATCCTTGGCCCGTTCAACCGTTAATTGCGCCGCTGTCCAATCGACAGGCTCAAAGCTGTACATACGGAATTGTTCTTCCAGCGGAACGGCCTGATGCAGCTGTTCAAATTGGTCATCGTTTATAACGAGAACGTAGCTAAACGGTCCCAGCGGCTGAATGACCGGGCTGAAACGCGTTTCGACCAGCTGCAGCGTCAGACGGTTGCCCTTTATCTGCATTTCCAATGGCGTTAGCAGTTCCCTTGCTGACGTATACGTCCCCCCGTACGGATTTATAAACACTGCTTGCCCGGCTTCAAGCTGCAGCGGGGCGGCAATTGCCGCCGTCTCCGCTGCTCGATTGTAGTCAGACACGGAGATGGCCGCCGCATACTTTTCTATGCGTTTCATCCACTCCGCCGAAGCTTTTTTACCGGAAAGTTCTGCATTTGCAGCGGTAAGGTGATCGATTTTAATTCCTGTCGTCTCCAGCATATACCTAAGCTGTCTGCCATCCTCTGCAAATATCGATTCGATAACAGCCGGATCCGCTACCTCATGCCGGTCCAGGCCGCGCTCGTAATAGCTGAATGTTTGCGGATTATTTTGCAGCAGCTCCTTTTGCCCGGTTTCCGAAACGACGTAAAATGTGCCTGAAGCCGTCAACACGGTCGCACTCAACAGAGCGACCACAAAAAAAATCGTCGCATTATCTCGCAATTTATAAACAAGCTGCGAAACTATGATTAAATTGGTGCGCTTATAGTAAATCCGCTTCCTCCGCTGCAAAAAGTGAAGCAGTATGATGCTGCCTTGCGTAAACAGAAAATAAGAACCTATTGTCACCAATCCCATTATCGGCAGCACCAGCAAAATAAAATTATCGCCGTTTAAATTCCAGGCCATCGAATAGCAGGCGAAAAGGGACAGCAGGGCAAGCATCGCCAGCCACAAGGATGCTCCCGGCAGCACTCTCGCTTTTTGCGCTGAACGCAAAAAATCAATGATCTCCAGCTTTTTCAGCCGGGCGCATGACCAGATTGACAGCAGCTGGAATAAAGCCATATAACCGATTGCCGTAAGGAGCACGGCGCGCAGCGGCACAACAAACTCAAGCGTCCGGCCCGCATGAAGAAGCAGCGCGATGATCATGAAAAACAGCTTGCTGAACAAAATTCCGATTCCAGTCCCCACAATAATCGCCAAAACTGCAAGTACCGTATTTTCCAGCATAATCATCCGTCTCAGCTGGTTGCGCGTCATGCCGTACAACGTCAGCAGTCCGAACTCTTTTTGCCGCGTTTTTAGAAAGGCTGCGTTGGCATAAAGGACGAAAAAAAAGGAAAATACAGCTACGATGACTTGACAGACCGCCATCGCCTTGCGCACATTGTCGGCAGATCTAAAATGACCGTTAATGACATCCGGATGGTAGACGAACGCCCCGTATACGTAAAAAATAAAAACTGCAAACACGCTGCTCAAAAAAAAGGCGCTGTACGCCCGCCAGTTTCCTTTCAGCGCACTAAGCGCGAGTGATCGGAATGTCATCGAAATTGCCTCCCAGTACGCTCAGTGCATCCAAAATATGCTGAAAAAACAGCTGGCGATTCGAGCCGCGGCGAATTTCCGAAAAAAATTTCCCATCCTTAATGAAGACGATGCGCCGGCAATAGCTTGCCGCAAAAGGATCATGTGTAACCATGATAATCGTCGCCCGCCTCGTCTCATTGAGCAGCTTGAGTGATTCCATAACGTCTTTGGCCGCTTTTGAATCCAAATTGCCTGTCAGTTCGTCGGCAAGCAGCAATGACGGCTGATGAATGATTGCTCTCGCAATTGCCGCGCGCTGCTGCTGGCCGCCCGATACTTCATAGGTTCGTTTATCCAGCAAAGCTGAAATTCCCAGCAGCTCGGCGCAAGGAAGCAGCCGCGACTCAATATCTTTTACCGCCATCCCTTCCAATACAAGCGGCAGTACAATATTTTCTTTTATTGACAAGGTGTCCAGCAAATTAAAATCCTGAAAAATAAACCCGAGCTCCTGGCGCCGGAAAAGAGCAAGCTCCTTCTCAGATAACGACATGACGTTGACGCCGCCCAGCTCTATCGTTCCCGTTGTCGGCTTATCGATCGTCGCCAGTAAATTAAGCAAGGTGGTCTTGCCGCTGCCCGAGGGTCCCATAATACCGATAAACTCGCCGGGGAGCACCTCCAGATTAACATCCTGCAGCGCCCGGTGCGTGACATGTCCCCGGCTGGTGTATGTTTTGCTCAGCGCCGTTGCTTTCAGCATATGCATTTCTACCGCCTCCTTCCTTGCGACGCAGCGCTCCCGCATTAGGTCATTTGCTGCCGATGCAAGCTTTTGCCGGCGAAGGTCACCGTTACTGTCGTCCCTTCATCCGGAACTGAATGCACATGCAGTTCGTGCCCAAGCTTGCTGCATACTTGCTTTGTCAAATAGAGCCCCATTCCTGTCGATTCCTCGACAAGCCGGCCATTTTGCCCGGTGTAGAAAGGATCGAAAATTCGCGGCAATTCATATTCCGCTATTCCTATGCCTTCATCCGCGACAAGCAGGCTCACCTCGCCTTGCTCATGCTGCTTGATCTGTACAAGCAGCTTCTTTGCTCCAGGCTTGAGCTTGCTGTATTTGATCGCATTGGCCACAAGCTGATGCAAAATAAAAGTCATCCACTTCTCATCAGTCTCGGCTTGGCCCTCTCCTTCGATATGCGGGTAAATCATATGCTTGATACAGAGCCGCTTATAAGTATTGACCACTTGTCTGGCCAACTTATGCAAATCAACGCGGCGCACATGAAGATCAAGCTCGAACTTTTCCAGCCTTGCCGTATACAGCATCAAATCCAGCCCGCGCGATAGCCGCTCCGCCTCTTCGCGAATGCTGCCAAAATCCGCCGACAGGCTGGAGCTGTCGCGCGCAAGATGATCCTGCCCCTGCTGGGCAATGAGATCGATAACCGAGATAGGCGTCTTCATCTGATGCACCCATTGATGCACAAAATGCTGATGCATCTCCTGCAGCCGGTGATGCCCCTCCAGCTCCTCCATGAACGCTTCATACTGCGCTTTCAGCAGCTGCTGTACCGCCAGCTGGTCTTGCGTTACTCCCGCTCGCACCCTCATAGCGGCATCCAGCTCGGATACATGGCGCCTGGCTTCATCTAATTGCTGATAGTAAGTGCGCTGCTTGGAGTAGTCATAACTTAGCCAAATCAATAGAAAGAAGATGGCCAGCAAGCCTGCGTACAGATAGGTCGGCCACTCCATTGACTCTGGGTCCCTCATGACACTTAGAACAAGCACCGTCTCCGACAAAAGCAGTGCTGCAACAAAAGCAATCATATATGCGAAGCGGTCGCGCAAATATTGCAGCGGCTTTACGCTCCGACTCCCTTCACCTTTATCCCGCTTCATCCTTCCGCCCCTCTAGATAACCAGCTTGTAGCCATGCCCTCTTACCGTTTCGATCACGCCCGGCAGGCCAAGCTCTTCTAATTTCCGCCGCAATCTTGTTACATTAACTGTCAGCGTATTGTCATCGACAAACTGCACATCATCCCAAAGCGTCTCCAGCAGGCGCTCGCGGGAAACGACCTGCCCGGCATGCGTCAGCAAGCATTCCGCCAGCAGGCATTCGTTTTTGGTCAGAGGGGCGATTTGCCCGCTCCACTCCAATTCGCTCTGGCTTAAGTGAAGCTTCAGGCCGCCGGTCTCAGGCTCTGACGATGCAGAAGCTATTACCGCATATTCGCCATATGCCCGGCGCAGCAGCCCCTTGATCTTGGCAAGCAGCAAATCTAGCGGGATCGGCTTCGTAATATAATCGTCCCCGCCATTCTCGATGGCCATTACTTGATCCATCTCGCCTGAGCGAGCGGAAACGAACAAGATCGGCGCACTCGTCACAGTACGGAATTGCCGGCACCAATAATAGCCGTCAAAATGCGGCAAATGAATATCCAATAAGATGAGGTGCGGCTCTGTCTCAATGACCTCCTTCTTTAAATCATCCATCTGCATCGCCCGCAGCGGCTCAAGGCCGTATTTGCTCAGTGATTGCTTCAACAGCTCACCGATTTTATCATCATCCTCAATAATTAAAATCCGATACAACGTCCCATCCCCCGCTTCACCGCTTCTCGTCGCTATTATATCACAAGGTTCGGCCGCAACAAAAAGCGCATCCTCCCGCAATTGGGAAGATGCGCCCCGTCGACCTTAGTGATATTTGGCTCTGGCGAGCTTTGTCGCCTCAACCATATTGCGCAGCGATTCGACCGTCTCCGCCCGTCCGCGCGTCTTCAAGCCGCAGTCCGGATTAATCCAGAACAATGCCGGATCAAGCACTTTAAGCGCACGATCGATCATCTCTGTCATTTCGGCAACGGGCGGGATGCGCGGGCTATGAATGTCATAGACGCCAAGCCCGATGCCTTTGTCGTAAACATTTTCTTCGAAGCTATGAATCATTTCACCGTGGCTGCGGGACGTCTCGATCGAGATAACGTCTGCATCCAGCGCTTTAATGGCATCGATCATATCGTGGAATTCGCAATAGCACATATGCGTATGAATTTGCGTTGCATCGGCAACCGTGCAGGTAGCCATCTTGAACGCATTGACCGCCCAGTCCAAATACGCGGCATGATCCGCCGCCTTGAGCGGCAAACCTTCGCGAAGCGCAGGCTCGTCGACCTGGATCATCCCGATGCCCGCTTGCTCGAGCGCTTCAACCTCTTTGCGCAGCGCGTAAGCAATCTGATAGGCGACCTGCTCGCGCCCAATATCCTCGCGGACAAACGACCAGTTCAAAATCGTAATCGGTCCAGTCAGCATTCCTTTTACCGGCTGCTTCGTTAATGATTGCGCATAGACAGTTTCCTCTACCGTCATCGCTCCGCTATAGGCAACATCGCCGTAAATAACCGGAGGCTTCACGCAGCGCGAGCCGTAGGATTGTACCCAGCCATATTGCGTAAAAGCGAACCCGGCCAGCTTCTCGCCGAAAAATTCGACCATATCGGTACGTTCAAACTCGCCATGCACGAGGACATCCAGCCCGATCTCTTGCTGCAGCGCGATCCATATATCGATTTGCTCCCGAATGAACGAACGATATTGCTCCGCGCTCCATTCGCCTTTGCGCCATTTTTGTCTGGCTTGCCGTACCTCCAGCGACTGCGGGAAGCTTCCGATGGTCGTTGTCGGCAGCAGCGGCAGCTTCCAGGCTTCCTGCTGCACAAGATGGCGCTCTGCGAATGGCTGATTGCGGCCTGTCGATTCGGACTGCATGACGTCAACAGCTTGCTGAATATCTTTCCGGTTGCGCTCTGGCGAGTTTTTCAATGCAGATAACGCCTGCTCGTGCTTCGCAATAACGCCCGCAATAGCGTCCCGCCCTGCAGCTGCGCCAATAGCAAGTGCAGATAGCTCCGCAAGCTTCTCATCGGCAAATGCCAGCGCCCCCAGCAGCTCCGGCGCCAGCTTCGCCTCGCGCGCCGTTGTTACCGGCACATGCAGCAGGCTGCAGGATGTCTGCACAATGAGCCGCTCCTTGGCAACAAATTGGCTAATTTGCTCCAGCAGAGCAAGCTTTTCATTCAAATCCGCACGCCAAATTCCGCGTCCATCAATCAGGCCGGCACCTAGTGTTTTATCTGCCGGAAATCCATGAGCGGCCAAAGAGGCAATATTGCCTTGCCCCCCATGCACAAAGTCTAAACCGATGCCCGCTACCGGCAAGTTAACAATAGCTTTGTAATGCTCAGCGGCCTCGAAATACGTTTGCAGCATAATTTTCACTTGCGGCGCAGCCTGATGCAGTGCCGCGTAGATGCGCTGCAAGCGTGCGATATCCTGCTCGTCTGCCGACTGCACAACAATCGGCTCATCGATTTGCACCCATTCAACGCCTTCCTCCTGCAGCTCCTGCAGCAATTGCCCATAAAGCGGAAGCAATCGGTCAACCCAACTGTCCAGATCGGCGGCTGCATAACCTTTGGACAGCTTGAGGAATGTTAACGGTCCGACCAATACTGGCTTGCCTTCAATCCCAAGCTCATCTTTAGCCTCACGATACGCAATAAGCGGCTTGTTTTCTGTTAATACCGGGTTCGCATCCTGCAGCTCGGGTACGATATAATGATAATTTGTATTGAACCATTTGGTCATTTCGCTGGCTGCCGCCCCTTGTGTACCCCGGGCAATTGCATAGTAGGTTGCCAGCGGAACCTGGCCGCCCTCGTAAGAAAACCGCTTTGGCACGATCCCAAACATCGCAGCTGTATCCAATATATGATCATATAGACTAAAGTCACCGACCGGAATCAGGTCAATGCCTGCAGCCCGCTGCTTTTGCAAATGCTGTAAGCGAATTTGCTTCAACTGCGCGGTAAAGTCTGCTTCATTCAGCTTGCCTGCCCAGAACGCCTCAAGCGCCTTTTTCCACTCCCGGTCTGCGCCAATGCGCGGATAACCCAATACACTACTTTTCACTTTTGCCATGCTGCTTCTCCTCCACCATTTTTTCTAAACTTTGCTTCATTCGCTTGGTGGCTGTCATCTTTAACACTTCCCTATCCTCCGTAGGTCCAGCAGTGTCGACAGAACAGGCAGGTCTCCTGGCTCCGTAATCATTGCCCAATCCGCCAGCCTTCCCAGCCTGCAAATAATAGCTAGTGGCATCACATCATACGTATTGAACTCCTACGTTACAGTGGCGGGACCGCGCCGGTCTTACACCGGACTTCCCTTTTAAGCGTCGAATTACATCCGGCACACCTATTCCCACTTATGCGATTGTGTTACTCATATTGAAAACAGTACATGATAACGCATTATAATTCAATTTCCCATTTACCATAGCTAGTTATAGCGTAATGCTATAACCGACTAATTTAGTAGGAATTAGTGAATTTAAAAAAACCGCATTTTCTGTGCAAATATAAGGCCTTGCAACCGCAGGTTGCGGAAGTTCAAGGCCGATTTGGTGGATTGCTACCGGGAAAGCACCTATAATTAAGGCACACAAAACCATATAAGGGGAATTGAAAATGACGTTGGGCGAAAAGATCAAACAGCTTAGAAAACAAAAAGGAATGTCACAAGAACAATTAGCGGCTCACATGACCGTATCAAGACAAGCGGTTTCAAAATGGGAATTAGGCGAGTCCATGCCGGATACGGATAATATCGTGCAATTAAGTAAACTGTTCGAGGTGTCTACCGATTACTTGCTAAAAGAGAATACAGAAATCCCTATTGAAATAAAATCAGATGTAAAACCTGATGTAAAATCAACCATATACTCTTCCGGCATATGGGCTGTCATTTCTTTAGGCATTATTTTAGTGGGCTTAGTTATTGTCATCGTGGGATGGCGAACGTGGCAAACGATGGTTCCCGTTGGATTAGGAGTTTTAGTAGAATTAGCAGGTTGTATCTTTTTTACGGTGTTATACGCTTCAACCGCGGCAAAAGAGCAAGCAGCAAATAAACGAAAAAAGTTATATACGATTGGCGCATGGCTGATGCTGCCTGTTCCTGTATGTATATTCGTATTTAGCGCCTTCCATTTCTATCCGCGCCCGTATAGTTACTTTGCACCGTATGTTTCATCTTTCACTTTATATATTGTAGTGGCGATAATTGCGACAAGTATCTTGCAAAAAAGGATGTAAAGTAATTCTGCTTCGTCGAATAAGCATGAATAATCGAATCAAGTTCATTGCACCATAACAGGGAAAGGTTTGCGGTACAATTGTTGTATAATATAGAACATTCGCACCCGCATTGATCTCGACTTCCTTTACCCCAAAACTAACTGGATTTTATGTAGGTATATACGCCAGAACAGACGAATTTGCAGGTCTAACTGGAAATCATCCAGCTAGTTTGGGCCAAATCGACTCTACCCATCTCTAACTCCCATTCTACCTGTAGGTTTTCCATCTAATCCGGCTATCTAACGAACAAAACAAAAAACGAACTGTAGAAAATCCATTTAGTCCACCAATATAAATAAATTCCCAGTAAAATAGAGCTACAAACCAAATCCCATATTGTGGTAAATCAATAGACTCCGCATTTTACGGCGACGATAGGAGGAAATTTACAGCAAAAACGACCTCCGAACGATTTAGTCACAGACTAAATATCGTTAAGGAGGTCGCCATCCATAAAGATACGCGCCGGTATGTTAACGTTGTTTACGTCTTAACACTCGCCCGCAGCCGCTGGCTTGCCGGCATCGGTAGCCGTACGGAAGCTGGAGCCGCAGCCGCATGTAGCAGACGCATTCGGGTTATTGATCGTAAACCCGCCGCCCATAGCCGACTCCTTGAAGTCGATTTCCAGGCCGTTCAAATATTTGATGCTTGTGTTGTCAACGACTACTTTCAAACCATCGAGCTCCAACACTTTATCATCATCGTTCTCCTCGTCGTCGAAGCCCATTCCATAAGAAAAGCCGCTGCAGCCGCCCTCCTTAACCCCGATACGCAAAAACATATCCGGCGTCTCTTCCGCTGCGAGCATTTCCTTTATTTTCTCGTTAGCTAGTGCGCTAATAGTGATCATTGAAATCCCTCCGCATCATACACTATTCAGTATTGACCGACAGTGCGACTCATTACTTCTAGTATACCCTTTATTGTTCCCGGCCTCAAGAGACGAACACTGGTTAGCCTGGGATACGGATGGATGAGACTGAAAACTTTTTATGGGTTGCCGCTCTGTGAATAGAAGGTTTATAATGAAAACAGTGTGCCGCCGATGCAATTAACACATCCGGCCAGAGAACGTTCTTTTTTTCACAATGTACGCCGTATGCAGGAGCATTATTGGCGCTCAAGGACAGGAGGCAACATGTATGAATATTATTATCCCGAATGAACATTCGCAAATGCAGCAAATTAGCGAGAAAGTCCGCGCAGGCGAGAGGCTGACTCACGAGGATGGCGTCTTTCTGTATCAATCCGATGATTTATTAACGATCGGCCAGCTGGCGAATGAAGTTAATTTGCGCAAAAACGGAAATAAGGTGTATTTTATCGAAAATATGAGCCTCTACTTTACAAATGTATGTGAAGCTCATTGCGCTTTTTGCAATTTCCGCAAAGATGAAGGTGAAGAAGGGGCCTATACTTTAAGCGGCGCAGAAATGATCGATTATGTTGAAAAGCATATTCATCCAGGAGTCCGTGAATTTCATATTGTAGGCGGCCATAACCCGCATGTTCCGTTTCAATACTATGTAGATTCTTTGCAGGCACTCCATGATCGCTATCCAGATGTCACTTTGAAGGCCTATACAGCCGCTGAAATTGACTTTTTCTCGCGAATTAGCGGTCTCAGCTATCGGGGAGTGCTGGAAGAGCTGATGAAAGCCGGGCTGAAAAGCTTGACTGGCGGCGGCGCGGAAATTTTATCCGATGAATACCGGCGCAAAATGCGTGTAGAGAAAGCAAACGTATCCCAGTATTTGGACGTTCATCGCACGGCTCATCAGTTGGGCTTGCGTACCCATACTACGATGCTTTACGGCTCTGTTGAGAAGCATGCGGACCGCATTTGGCATATGATGCAAATTCGCGAGCTGCAGGATGAAACGAATGGCTTCCTGGTCTTTATCCCGCTTTCGATGCAGCCGATCAGTCCAAAAGCAAGTATCAGACGCCGCAATTCAGCCTTTGAAGACTTGAAAACGATCGCCATCAGCCGCTTGATGCTGGACAATTTCCAGCATATTAAGGCTTACTTCATTAATATCGGAACCCAGCTCACCCAGGTATCGTTAACGATGGGCGCCTCTGACGTTCACGGTACAATCGTTAAAGAGCGCATTAGCCACGCGGCCGGAGCTTTGACGCCGGAAGGCATTACCCGCGAGGATTTAGTCTGGCTGATTAAAGGAGCAGGGCGTATTCCTGTAGAGCGCGACACTTTCTATAATGAAGTTAAAGTGTACGAGTAGCTTGTTTCGCGTATACTACAGCTATATGGAACCGAACATGAAATCTGCATATCGTCATTACCTACATTACAGCAGAACAGAGGTTGAGATCTCATGAAACGCATTGTTATTTTAGGTGGCGGTTATGGCGGCCTCTCAGTCGCTCAAGATCTTCTAGCTGGAGAATTGCCTGACGATACAAGTATTGTGCTTGTCGATCGGATGCCGCATCAAGGCTTAAAAACTGAATACTACGCCCTGGTTGCAGGTACTGTTGCCGATCTAGACCTGCGGGTGGCCTTTCCGTCCGACCCCCGGTTAATTATAACTTATGGCGAAGTAACCGGTCTTGATCTGGAGCAAAAGCAAGTTTTTATTGAAGATCAAGATCCGCTGGAATATGAATGGCTTGTCGTCGCACTTGGCTGCACGGATAAATACCATGGTATTGAAGGGGCCGAGCAATATTCAAACAGCATCCAAACCTTTTCCGCGTCTAGAAAAACGTATCAGCAGCTTAACGATGTCAAGCCTTACGGCCAGGTTACAATTGTCGGCGGCGGCTTAAGCGGCGTTGAAGTTGCAGCCGAGCTGCGCGAAAGTCGGCCTGATCTTAACATCCGCATTCTGGATCGGGGATCATCGGTAATGTCTGCATTTCCAGCCAAGCTGCAGGATTACGTGTCCTCCTGGTTTCTCGAGCACGGCGTTGAGATGCGGGGCCATGTTTGCTTGACCCGGCTGGAGCAAGGCATTTTACACGATTCGAACAATGCGGAACCTATTTATACAGATGTTACTGTATGGACTGCCGGCATTCAGCCTGTGCCGATTGTACAACAGCTGGATTTGCCGAAGGACAATCAAGGGCGGCTTATCATTAATGAATATCATCAATTGCCGGAATATAATAATGTTTATATCGTTGGTGATTGTGCATCCCTCCCCTTTTCGCCGAGCGGACAGGCAGCCGAAGCGCAGGGCAAGCAGGTTGCCATGGTGTTGCAAGCCATCTGGGCAGACAAAACGCCCCAGCTTCCAAAAATCAAGCTGAAGGGCGTTCTCGGCTCGCTCGGCAAAAAAGCCGGCTTCGGATTAATGGGAAAAACTCCAATCTTGGGAAGAGTGCCCCGTGTACTAAAAAGCGGTGTGCTGTGGATGTCCAAGCATCATTTGGGTTAAAATATCCTTAGCTTCCAGACTGATGCATCTTGCTAAACAGCCTTTATTATTTGTTCATATAACTCATCTACTGTGTCCGCGGCGATAATTTGCCCATTAACCAGTGCAAAAGGATATAAGTAGCATTCGCCGCAGTTTCCCAAACAACCGTATTCGATGACTTGCATCTGCGGATTTTGTTCAAGACGAGTCATGATGCGATCGGTTCCGTGATGCATATTGCTTGCACAAAACTCGATTGTTGGTTTTGACATCGATTATTCACCTGATCCTTACGATGGTATCCATTTTCAATTAACTTACTTTGTAATATAATAAAGAAGAAAGGAGTTGAATGCAATGAGCGAAAATGTACAAAATACAATGTATGATGAAGTATTGGACGTTCTTGACAAGCTTCGTCCGTTTCTGCAGCGCGATGGCGGCGACGTTGAACTCGTCGATGTAGAAGACGGAATCGTTAAGCTTCGTCTGGTTGGCGCATGCGGCAGCTGCCCAAGCTCGACCATTACCCTTAAAGCAGGCATTGAACGCGCTTTGCTTGAAGAAGTAGAAGGCATCCAAGAGGTTATGCAAGTATTCTAATGAGCGCGCATCGCTCAAGTAAAGCGAACGCATCACAATAAGAGAGTCTTGCCGGTCATGTTCTCTGTGTCCATCGACATCGAGCTGCATGCTGGCAAGACTCTTTTGCATTTGTTTTAAACATTTACTTGGGAATCGTTGTTTTGATTGGATCGAAGCCGCCGGTTACATCAACAATATTGCCGGTAAGGTAATCGGACTCGGGCAGGCATAAAAAGGCAATCACTCTGGCAATATCTTCTCCGCTGCCCGGTCTGCCGAGCGGCGATTCTTCATCGCGCTGTCCAATCACTTCTGCAATTGTCCGCTCTTTATTGTCGCCGCGAATATCTCCCGGACAAATCATATGTACGGTTATGCCGTGCGGCGCTTCCTCGACTGCCAATGTTTTGGTAAAGGAAACCAGCCCCGTTTTTGCCGCGGCATAGACAGCGCGGTGAGGCCAAGCCCGGCCTTCGCCGGCATGACCAAAGCCAAAATGAATAATCCGTCCCCAGCTGCGCTGCCGCATGCCTGCAAGCAGCTTGTGATCAAGCAGCATGACGCCTAACAAATTGCCGCTCATCAGACTGACAATTTCCTCTTCCTTATATTCGCCAAACAATCTTCTTTCCCTAATAAAAGGACCTGCATTATTGATTAAAATATCGATTGTTCCTGTTCTGGACCATTGCTGCGCCTCTGCGGCCAGCTCTCCTACTTCCAGTTCATTGGCGATATTGGCTCGAATTGCAGTCGCTCTAACACCTAAGCGAGAAATCGTCTCTGCCAATGTTAACGCCTCGTACTCGCTGTTCACATAATTCAGCACAATGTCACAGCCCATACGCGCCAGCGCCAAAGCTGTCATTTTGCCCAGCCCTTTGGCGCTGCCTGTCAATAATGCTGTTCTGCCCTGTAGCTCCACGGTTCCCCTCCTCGTGTAAAAGCAACATCCTTGGAGAAGTATAGCATATTATTTTCTTTTTCTCATCTGCTGGGCCATTGCCGAAAACGATAAATGCAATGTCTTCATTACAAATTGCATCCCTTGCTCCAAATCATCCATCTGAGCCTGCAAATTTTCCAGCCGCAGCTGTGAGCTGAAAGCCTGGGAGCTTTGCCGCAAATCATCCTCCAGCTCGGAATTCATGTAATGAATCTCTGTATTGCGCCGCTTGCGAAGCCGGCTTACCGGCTCCTTGTAGCGTTCCTTTAATTCCACCAGCTGATCTGTTAGCGCCTGGTTTTTATTTCGCTGCCGCATTGTGCGCAGCACAGTAAAATAGGAAAAGTGAGGCTTGATCCTTTCCGTTTGCAGCTCAAATACGTCATTTAATAACGTGCCTAATTTATCAAGCAATGCAAACACCCGAATAAAGGCATTTTTATCAAAATAGACATGGCGGTAATAACTCATTCGTTCCTCTGGCGACATTTCTTTAATGGTCGCAGAATGAATAGAACGGGCAAATTGAACCGCTGCATACTGGCTTTGCTCCAGCTCATCCAGCGAAGCCATCAAACCGTAGGTCCATACTTCAAACTTGCGCAATCGCTGTACAGCTTGAGACCCGCGATCTTTACTTGCGTCCGCTGCCGCTCCAAATTGCTTGCGCAGCAAGCCGCTAAATTGCTCCATCGCTTGTATTGTTTGCAGCAGCTGACCTTCCGCCACACGGGGAGGCTCATTAAATAACATTCTCAACATTCGTTTAAGCTCATCTCCCCTGCTGCCTATTTCCTGACAATTAGGATGCCCGGCGAAAAGCATGCACCATGCAGGCAAATATTCGCTTTCCTTCCTCGCCTTGCCTTAGTTTTTTCGCTCACGCCACTTTCCTGCACGTATCGTCAAATCAACTAAAAATCCAAAAAACAAGGAAATAATTAAGTTGTGAAGCATGCTGGTAAAGACAAATGCGTCTTCATTGGTAATCGTCGAGGTCAGCAAGCCTCCGCTAAGCACTTGAATAATGATAAGCGCCAGTACAATCATGGCAGAACGCTTTAATTCCGCATTCGTCCTGCATGCTTTATGCACATGATAGGTCAGATAGGCGACCAGCACCATCAATATAAAGGCCGCTACCCGGTGTGCGAACACTAAGCCGGTTACACCTTCAAGCTTTGGAATGACTTCACCGTTACACAGCGGCCAGCCGATGCACCCCCCTGCCGATTCCGTATGACGAATGAAGGCGCCCAAATAAATAACAAAGTAACAATAAACAATGATCGACAAACACCATATATAGACCGATCGAGGCACTTTAATCACTGCCTCTGCTGCCGCACCGTTTTTATTCATTCGTACAGCCCAAACCCACAACAGCATCGTACAAGCAAAAGCCATGATCGAGAACCCGAAATGAAGCGCCATTACTGGCGGCGATTGCGGCCACATGACAGCCGCGGCTCCGAGCAATGCTTGCAATACGGTAAAAAAGCCAGAGCCTGCTGCATACCAAAGCGCTTCACGATAACCATTGCGCCGATATAGCTGGTAAGCGGCAATAAAGGATGCTAGTACAAGCAATCCGACTACCCCTGTTACTAATCGATGGGAATATTCAATTAACGATTCTACTGTATAAGCGGGAATGAATTTGCCGTTACAAAGCGGCCAATCATCGCCGCAGCCCCGTCCTGATCCGGTGTTCGTCACAAGCGCGCCGGCCAGCAAAACAAGAAGCATCCCTATACATGTCGCTGCAGCAAGTCTGCGAAACCGACTGGATACCATTAGTTATCACCTTACTTCCGCAAATGATCATTTCAATTATAACGATATCAACCGGCAAAAACCATGTTGAAAATGTGAACATGCGCCTAATAGAAACGATCATGCCGCGGATTGTCACACATCGGACAATCGTTACGGAAAGGCTAAGGAAATGCAGTACGCCTAATGAAAAATGTCCGCAGGACAAGCCTGCGGACTTAGTTTCTTTCATCGTTAACTGTTCAATGCATCGCTAACCTGCAAAGCGCGCTCCAGAAACTGTTCAATCTCTTCACGTGACTTGCGCAGCTTGCTGACGAATCGCACTACCTCTTGGCCGTTCTTAAAGGCGATGAAGCTCGGAATACCGAGTATATTCAACTCGCTGCAGAGATCCGGCAAGTCGTCGCGGTCGATCTCGATCAGACGAAGCTGCTCAGCGTACTTTTGCTCTACTTCCGGCATGAATGGATCAATAAAATGACAATCCGGACACCATGTTGTCTTGAATACCGCCACCGTTAATCGCCCGGAGGCAATAGCAGAACGAAAAGCTTCATCGGTTTTAATTTGCTCCATATTGGCCATCCCCTTAATACTCATAATCCAGATATGGTTTATATTATGGCTCGCGTTGCAAGATCAAATACTTATCGTAATTACCGGTTTCCCAATCGTAAGTAACGTTTTCCCAATAAATCTTGCCGCCCAGCGCTTTTGCAAAATCACGGCCGGGCACATAGGTTACACCATTGATGACCGTAACCGGAAACGACCATTTTTGCTTCTTGCCGTTGACATAGACTTGATCGCTGCCCTTGGCCAGTTGGATCGTTGTTGCCGTTGCCGGGTCATGAACGGTAATTTTTTTCGCTTTTGCTGTAGCTTTCAGCGATGCTCCAAGACGCTCAGCCGTATCTCGCAGCGGCACAAGGGTAATTCCTGAAGGAAGAACAACCGGAGGTACATAGCTATATTCCGGATGCATGTAGATTTGCTGCCGCGTTATATGCATATCGTTGCGCAATAGTTTATATATTGCCGATTTGGGGTCGAACTGCTGCAATATCTCGTAGCCTTCCATTTCCGCCAGCCGCTCCAGATTCAGCCCATTGCCTGGCCGGGTGACTTTATCTGTCGTCACTTCTCCGTTTATATTTTTCCTTTCTGTAATCGAGCGGAAATGTATAGCTTGCAGCGGAAATTCAGAGTCAATTTCCTCCTGCTCAAGACTCGGCACTATTGCCGCTTCCATGATAGCTTTGCGAATATTCAAGCTGCTGTCAACATAAACATCCGCTTTAGCATACGTGTTCGGATTAAAGATTTTATCAAAGCCGGACTCAGGATCCTGCTCGATTTCTTTCATTCCGTCTTTCATTTGGCGAAGCCCTTCAAGAAAGTAATCGAACGCATCGGCAACCGCTTCGTCCGAATCCTCATCAAGCAGTGTGCCAAAAATATTGTCTCCGCCCACCGCCTCGATCGTCGGGGTCTGACTTTGTACCAGCTCATAGATTGTCGTTAAAGTCTTCTTAAGTCCTTGCTCATCCTTTAGCAGTGCCTCCAAATAGGAGCTGATCCAAGTCCAGATCTCCTTGCCTGAAAGCTCAGCTTGCACATGCATGAGTGAAAGCGACTCGCCAAGCACTGTTTCTTGTACAGAAGCTGCTGTAATTTTGGACGGGTTAGGCAGATTATCGATAGCATAATTGGCAACAGCCTCTACCATTTGCTTGCTTGCCGCGGTAATCGACTCCTGGCTCAAGCCTTCCATCAAGCTCCCGTCATCGCTCAGTTCAAGCACGATCGGCGCTTTGGCTCCATCGAGCTGGAGGACGGCCAGCTTGTTGTCCATTGCAATTGAGAAGCCGATTTGCTTGTTGTCCAGCGCTAGCAGACCGGACACCGACAGATGGTCTGCATCCTTCATTTTAATGTCATCAAGCTGAAGCTTCATATTGGAAAGCATGCGCATAAGTGCAGTTTCGTCAGCCGGCGCGCCGCGGAGCGCATCTTCTGCGAATTGCAGCTTAAGCTCGATCGTTTGACTTCCCTCGTAAGCATTCACCTGAAACGCCTGTTTAAGCGTTTTATTAAGATCAAGCCCGCCAACTGCTTGACACCCTGCAGCAATCAGCATGATAGCCGCAAGCATAACCAACCAAACCGAGCGTTTGCCGCTTATTCGTTTTTTCAATGATAAATCCCCTCTCCATGGGTTGAAAGACCAATGTCTATTCTATCATAAAGAGGGGATTTATGGAATGCTACCCTTGGGCTTGTCGACCTGCAAGTTTCATAACCGGAGCCAGCAGCTTCCGCAGCGGACCCGGGAACTGACGCATATCTTCAGCCGTGACCACCTTTAACAGCACGAGTGCCACCAGGTAAACCGCCATAAAAACGATGGCGGTCATTGCCGCGGCCGTAAAATAACCGATTTTGGCCGGAACATCCGCAAGCAACGTCCGCGTGCCCCAATCAGCAAGCCAGGCGGTACCGGCTGCCAGTACAATCGTCGCTATGTAGCCCATCCACCGATTGCCCAGTACCGAGAAAGGAACCTCTTTGCGTATAGCCCGAAAATTGAGCGAAGCGATCGTCAGGAAGCAAAGGGTAGAGGCAATAATAAGTCCGTAAACGCCGAGCAATGGCGTCAAAGCGAGGCTGCCCGCTACTTTTACAATCATCCCGATGATTGTGTGCCGCATGGGCAGCTTGGCCTTGCCGAGCCCGAACAGCACAGAATTGCTCGTCATCATCGTAATTTGAAAAATCGTTCCTGCCGTCAGCGCGGCCACTACTCCGCTGCCGTCAGCATCGGAAAAGAAAAATCCGGTTGTCGGAATCGCTCCTACAGTTAACGCCAAAGCGACCGGAACGCCGGTAAAGACGACGATCCGCATCACGAGCGAGGTTTGGCGCTGAACTTCTCCCATATTTTGTACGGAGAACGCCGAGGAAATGACCGGAATAATCGAGGAGCTGAGGGCAATTGCCAAAATTGGCGGAATGCCGGCGACCCCCTGAGCCCTAGTACCGAGCCAAAATAATGCACGCTCCGCTTCCTTTTCAGTGGCATAGAAGGCATTGAATAAATGAGAAGATAAATTGGTGTCAAAAAAATAAATAAACTGAACCGTCATCGCGGCAATAACAATCGGCACCGATATCGAAAACAGCTCGCGGTAAATGGTGCGAAAGCGCAAATTGCGGCTTGTATCCTTCTCCGCTTGCTCCCCTTTGCCGGACTCTAGCGCATCCTGCTTGCGCAGCTTGCGGGCATAGTACAGCATGACTGCAAAAGCGCCCAGACTGCCAAATACACTGCCGAACGCGGCGCCAGCGGCTAACCAGCGCTGCCCCCAGCCCCATGATAATATAAGAACTACTAGGCCAATCGCGGTTATAACCCGCGCAATTTGTTCGATAATTTGCGAGATGCCGCCGGCCATCATCATTTGTCTGCCTTGGAAGTAGCCGCGCATCATAGCAATAACCGGAAAGACTAGCAGCGCCGGGGCAATTGCCGCTATCGCAAGATCTGCATCTTCCTTTCCTGTCCACTGTGCGAAAACAGGGGCAAGCATAAAGAGCAAAATGGCAATGACGATACCGGCAGCAGCTCCAAACCATAATGCTGCACGGTATATTTGCTTGGCCTCCGTCACGCGCCCCAGCGCATACCGTTCGGATACCATTCGGCTTATCGCACTGGGAATACCGCCGGTCGCAACGACAAGCAGCAATAAATAGACATTGTTGGCTGCATTAAAATAGGTATTTCCCGCTGCATCTAATAAATAATCGAGCGGCACACGCTGAAACAGCCCGAGTACCCGGGCTACGAGCGCCGCCGCTGCGAGAATAATTGTTCCTTTTATCAAGGAGTCTTTCTTTACCATAACAATTGCCGATCTCCCTGCTTCATAAATTGCGGTTCTATGGCTTTGACGCTTGCTTTATGCCTGGGCCCGTCCTGTCCGTGCTCGAATCGTCTTATATCCAGATGAAAAACAAAATAATCATAATAAGCTGTAAAATAATTTTGACGACTGTGCTTGAAAATAGTCCGACTACCGAACCGAAGCCAACCTTGAGCGACTTATCGAGATTCGAGCCGGCGAACAGCTCGCCCATAATTGCGCCTAGCAGCGGCCCCAGCAGCAGCCCAAAGGCCGGTATAACAAAGGGGCCGATAATAACGCCGATCGTACTGCCGACGACCGACGCTTTAGAGCCGCCAAATCGCTTTACTCCCCAGGCATTAACCGCGTAATCCGCTACGAACAGCACGACTACGATCAGCGTTTGAATCGTCCAAAACCAAAAGCCGAACGGCTTAAAGGAGATAAAAAATCCGTAGACGAAAAACGCAGGGTAAATGGCCAGCGCTCCCGGCAGCAAAGGAAATATTGCGCCTCCCATGCCGACGATGAACAGAATAATGACGATGATCCAGCCGGCGATTTCCATCGCATCATTCTCCTTTCAGTACAAAATGTTGAAGAAGATGCGCTACTGCATGCTCATTATTGGTGACGATCACTTCATCGGCCGCTTCTTTGACGGCCTGCTGGGCATTGCCTACTGCAACGCCGAGTCCTACTTCGCGAATCATCGCGATATCATTCATACTGTCGCCCATCGCAGCCACTTGCGACATCTCGATTCCAAGCAGTGCGCACAGCTTGCGAATGCCGCCCGCTTTGGATATACCGGCAGGATTGATTTCGATATTGTCAGGCGACGAATTCGTCACTTCGATTTCTTCCCATTGCGACAATTCATGCAAAATCCGCTTCAGGGCAGCCCGGTCTTCCGTATAAAAACCGAATTTCAGCCATTCATACTGCTCGTAATCGGCCTCTATCCACGTCTCTTTATTGACAATTCCTTTGACCGTGTAAGCCCAGTACCAGCACTCTTCCTCCTGCAGGGCCAGCCGGTGCAGCCTCCGCACCAGCTGAGGCGACATCAATGTGCGATCGAACAGCTCATATGGCTTATGCCAGATTTCACTGCCATTGACCGTAATCATAGGCGTATCCAGCTTAAGCTGCTCGGCATACGGCACCGCGCTGGGAAAGCCGCGGCCCGTGGCAAAGCAGACCTTTACTCCTGCATCAAGCGCCTTATGAATCCAATAGGCATTTTCCTTGCTAATTTCCTGCTGATCATTCAGCAGCGTTCCATCCATATCGAGCGCTACCAGTTTTATCTGTGTCATGGAATTCCCTCCAGTTTCAGTCAAGCTGTTCCGGCGAGCGTACGCTAGCGCTCACCCTCCGTTCATCACTCCCCGGCTGCCGTCTGCTTTTCATCAGCCGCTTTTTGCTCTGTAGATTTTTTCGGAACTCCGTGCAGACCGATCTCATAATCGTAAGCGTCAAAAATTTCACGGGCAATCGGTGCCGCCGCATCCGCGCCAAAGCCGCCGAAAGGCACTACGACTGCGACAGCCAGAACAGGATCCTCTGCCGGCGCATAGGCGATAAAGATGGAGTTGTCGATCTTTTTGCCGGCTACCTCCTGCTCTGATGTACCGGTTTTGCGGTTCACTTTGTAAGCTGCGCCGTCAAAGGCAACGGCTTTAACCTGCGACATCCCTTTCTCGATTTCTTGCCAATAGGCAAGCGGAAATTCGACCGTATTCAAAATTTCCGGCTTGAACGTTTTGACTACTTTACCTTCGGAATCGGTAATTTTGCTGACAAATTGCGGTTTCATCCGTTTGCCGCGATTGGCCAGCATCGCCGTATATTGCGCTAATTGCAAGGTCGTATAGCGACCTTGCTGCCCGAATGAAGCCTGAATCAATGCCGATTGCGGACTCGCAACCTCAGACTCGTGAAAATAGTTGACGATACCTGCTTGTTCGCCAGGCAGCCCGCTCTCCGTAAGTACGCCTAATCCGAATTGCTTCATGTATTTATCCCAGACATGGACGCCTTCATCGCCTTTATATTTGAAGTACAAGGCATTGCCCACCATTTTCGCCATAAACGGGTTGGACGACTTGGCAATCCCCTTCCAAGGTTCCAGCCAGCCGTAGGCGTGCCCGCCCGAGTTTCTAATCGCGCGGCGATGCGTTCCTTCTTTACCATAATAAAATGCGCCGTCATCATTATATCTGTCATTTACGGTAAACAGCTTTTCGTTCAACCCCACCAGTACAGAAAGCGGCTTTTGCGTGGAACCGAGCGGCACTACTGAGGAGGTGAGCTCTTTGACCTCTTCGTCATTTTCATAGGGGCCGTAAATTGAGCGGATCGTGCCATTGCCCATAACGCCTTTTATCTTATCCCAATCTTCTGTGCTGATTGAACCGTCTTCCCACACATTCGAATCATAGTCCGGCATGCTGGCCATCGCCACCACATTGCCAGTCTTCACTTCCATCGCTACCGCGTAGCCCGTCTTCGCCTTCTTCTGCTGCTTCTTCGCAACGGTCGTCGTCTGCAGCCATTGGAGCCGGTCTAAAATTGCCTGCTCTGTCTTCATTTGCACGTCGCGGTTAATCGTCAAATGAAGGTTATTCCCTTTTTCAGGCTTAACGATTTCAGGCAAGCCGATAATTTTGCCGACCGAGTTAATCGGAAATATTTTCACGCCGTTTTTGCCGCGCAGCTCGTCTTGGTACATCATTTCCAGCCCATCATATCCGACGTCTTCTTGCGGCAAATATTTGAGCTTCGCATCTTTGGTTTTATCCAGCCCTTTATATTTATCAAGCTGCTGGGCGCCGCTGAACTTTTTCAAATAACCGACCAATTGCACAGCCACTGAATTGGGATCATAATGGCGAATGCTTTCCTCAACGACGTCAACGCCTTTATACTTGTCCCTATTTTGTAGGAAATACGCGACCTCGTCTTCCGTCAGTCCGGTTTTTATCCGGCGCGGCACGGAAAGAATGTTTTTCCTAAAATCCAGGTCCATATTTTTAACGATCATTTCCAACGTAATCGCATGATCAGGGGCGCCATATTTATTAAAGGCTTCAAACAAACGCTCGGCCATTTTTAATGAATCTTCTTTGGTCGACTTCGACTCCAGCGTATAATATAACGACTGAGTAGAAGTGGAAAAAGCAATTTTTGTATTGGTAGCATCGTATATATTTCCCCGGATTGGCGGAATGGGCACCGATTTCGTGCTTAATGCCGACTCCTCCTCTTTCAATTGCGGCCCCTCCACAAATTGCAATATGGCAAGCCGTATAATCAAAATACTGAACAGCAAAAATGTCGCGAAAAAAAACAGATTAAGCCTGAATGAAAAATGCCGCCTCCGGTTAATCTCCTGTTTCTTCGGATCCTCCTCCACCACAGCTCCTCCTTTCCTAGCATGTTTCTGCATTATTCCTTCTATTAATAACGATTTTATCATGCATTAAGCTTCACGAATATGCGTAGTTTCGAAGCCTTTCGGATTAAACCAATTGCCGCTTGCCGCCCAAGTCGCATCCAGCGGAATCCATTTGCCTCCTTGATCGGCCAGCCTGACTTCATTCCAGGCATGCGGACCGAATCCGCCGCTGCCGTCCGCCCCAAGTCCGGTAACTACACGCACTTCTAGCCCCACTGTCCGAGCCATGACAGCATACAATCTTGCTGTATCAATACATACGCCCTGGCGGGTCGCAAACGTATCAGCAGGGTTTTGCTCCTTCCATACGCCGCGTTCTGTGTAGTTGCGGGCCTTATCCCAGTCGTATGCGATTCTGGAACCAAGCCAGTCATACAAAGCTTTCGCTTTTTCCTCATCGGTGGAAGCATGCTTGACAACGGCTTTGGCCGCTTCCTCGATATCATCAGGCACAGCTGCATCGATCACTTCATATTTGCGCTGCAGCACGCGCCGAAACTCCGCTTGCATTTCCTCGGCAAGCACCGGTCCGCGCTTCGTTAGAATGTCGCCTGCAACCGGCTCCAGCAGTTCCTCCGCCGTCTTGCTGTATAGGGCCGATGCCCGTATAGAATCAACCATCGGACCATCAGGCAGCAGGGAAATATAAATGAACAGGAGGGACAGGATGATAAAAGCGCGCCCAGCTCCCATCATTGTGCCAAGCGCAGCTCCTGCGGCCCGGCCGGTAAATCCCTGCTTCATATTTTCCAGATGCCGACCGCGCTGATGACGATTTCCTTCCAGCCAATCAAACAGCATTCCGCCAAGCGGGTACAGCCAACTGAGCGCAAACCGCAGCAGCATATAAGCAAGGAGAAATAGAACGCCAAAACGCAGCAGCTCAAAATCGCGCAAGCTGGTTATAAAGGTATACCACAGCTGCTTTAATGTTCCCATCTGCTCATTCGGAACCATTATTTCCCGCGCAATAAGCCATTCCTTGACATAAGTGGTCGTATGCGCAGCTATTTTTCCGGCCAATATGAGCGAAAGCACTGCCGTCACTGCTTCCCATACAAAGAAAAAGAGGTGCCTCGCCGATCCCGACGCACCTCTCCTCATTCCTTGAATTAGTGAGCCGAGCAGCAAGAGCAGCACCACGATGGCTACCGGTTCCCATTGGAACAGCGCCTCCAACCATCTATTCACAACAGGGCCCTCCTAAATGAGCGCCAATCGCAAACAAGCTAGCCGTTGCTCTTGGCTTGATCAATCAAATTGCGAATTGTATCATCAATCTTCATTTCAATAGCCGGCGTGCCCTGAAATGAGACTTTCACTTTACGGTCTCCAGGCATCCCCGTTAATTCCAAATTTTTCGTCGTTACTGTAAAGGATCCGTCTTTATTGGTTGTATATTTGGCATCCTTGACTTCCCCTGCCATTGTCGATACAACCTCCTGTTTTACAGTTTCAATCGCCTTCGTCCCGATATCCTTCAGATCATCAAGCGTATAACCGCTGTACACAACAACCCCAATAATGATAACGGCTACAATCAACCACTTCACGACTGTTTTGACAATTTTAATAACTAGAAAAAGGACGACAAGCGCAATGAGGAGCATCACCCAGTTGTCTTTGAAAAACTGAATCCAAATGTCAATATCTTGATTAAAATTCATTTCTTAATCTCCTCCATTATAACGCCTGCAAACGTTGAATACAAAATATTATACCTGATGCCATATAGCCCGTAAACCACTCATTGCGCCAATTGGCATAACCTGTCCGTTACGGGCGTACAAGTAGTAGTAATACACAACCGGATTGGTCTTAACAATGACCGTTAGCGGTTGAGGGAGGATGCGCAAGTTGAGAACTGCGGTTTGGCTTTACTTATTTTTATTCGTTGCTTTCTTCGATCTTCATGCCCAATACCCCATCTTAACGCCGTTTGCATTGTCGCTCGGAGCAGCTCCTTCTTTTATCGGATTAATGATGGGACTGTATTCGATCACTCACCTGCCTGGCAACATTATTGCCGGCTATGGCGTCGATCGTCTGGGCAGCCGGATTTTCATCGTTATCAGCCTTGGAGCAGCTGGCGTCATCCTTGTCTTTCAAGCTTCAGTAACCGACCCTTGGCAGCTGCTCATTTTGCGGTCCATTAGCGGATTTGTACTGGCTTTTCTTTCACCGGCCTGCATGACGCTGCTGGCGCGAATGTCCCAGGATCGCGTAAAGCAGGGCAAGCTTATGGCCGGCAACGGTCTCATCCATACGCTTGCTTCCGTCGTATCTCCGGCGGCAGGCGCCTATTTGGTGGCGCAGATCGGCTTTACAACCGCCTTTCTCTTTCTTGGCTGGCTTCTCATTATCACCGCCTGCTGCGCCCTGTTCTTTATTCGCGACATCCCGCTTTCAAAGGCCGACCAAGAGGCGCTGCGCGCGAGCAAAGCCGTTACAAAAGCAGCATCCTCGCCTTCAGTACCGTGGATTGTCTATCTTTTACCGATTGCCACCAGCTGCGCACAAGGCATTCTGTCCTTTGAGCTGCCGCTCCTGGCTACTTCGCATGATACGCTGCTGACGACCGGCTTGCTGTTCTCCGTTGTCAGCATCGGAGCACTGCTTACTTTAAGCATGCTTTTCCTTAATCGAATGTCCGCTTATTTGCGCACTTTATGGGGAAGTTTGCTGCTGGCTTTAGCTTATTTCGGGATCGCTGCGGGCGGCCCATTGCCGCTTTACCTGTTATTGCTTATTCTTGGTATGGCCAAAGGCATTATTTTCCCGGCGTTAACTACCTTTCTGATTGAACTGAGCGGCGGGCAGCGTTATGGACGAACCTTCTCCATTCTGTCCATCGCCTTTTCCGTAGGCGCCTTTATCGGCCCGATGGCTGCCGGACATATAAGAGATTTTATTTCCCCCTACTTTTTAGCCTTTTTATTCTTGATGGCGGCAGTGGCTATTTTGCCTTTTTATTCGCTGCGGCCTCCTAAGACGAATGCCCATTTTTCCTAAGTCTGGGTATATGCACAGGGCGATTAGCCCGCCAAGGCATACATTACAGTGTGGCTAAAGGCTAGAACAGCTGTACCGGTCGATTCGCGGCTCGCTATTCTCGTGCCAGGAGAGAGGTGACAACTATGTATCCATATGCAGAAGATGTTGTCGGCAATCGTCTAACCCTTATCTGCAGGATTCTTATACTCTTCATTTTACTTGTCATCATAGTTGGATGCATCATTATTAGCGAAATTTAACGGGACGGTCTGCAAGACAGGCCGTTTTTTTCGATTTTATAGAATTTATATGTTTTACCTGATAAATTCTATAAAATTTCAGGGGAAGAAACTTGCCTCGCACCAAGGACGGCGTCAGCCGTTTCTTCTTACCACATAAGAATTTATAAGTTTCCAAGCTGTGCGGAAAAACAAATTCTTATTGGCGATAAAAACTACCTTTAAACGCGGTCGCTCATCCTCGAATGACTTCGATAGGAGTTTTTCTCATATTAGGCGGCAATTTGCGGTACAATAGGTTCGAGGTGATTGGCGTATGGATATTGCAATAATAGTAGAAGGGAAAAATGACCGAAGCCGTCTTCGCCGGGTGTTAACGCAAGAAATACCGGTCTACTGCACCTTCGGTACACCAGGTCCTGAGCAGCTAGCCGCTCTCAGCAAGCAGGTTGGCAGCAAGCTTCCTTATATTTTCACAGACAATGACGCATCCGGCAAAAGAATCCGCGCCATACTGCGCGATCAATTTCCCGATGCAGAGCATCTGTACACCCGCAAAGGCTATCCTGGAGTCGAACATACACCTGAGGAATATTTGATTGCTCAATTGGAAAAGGCGGGCCTTGAAGAGTACGTTTTGTATCCCCCAATTGCTCTCGCCCAGTACTGCAAGGATGAGTATTAAATATGCAGCATATAGATGACGACCGTCACCGTCACGATGCTGATCAAGGTAGAAAGAAATACCGCCTGAGAAGCAAACTCGGGCTCATTGTCAAACTCGACTGCCAGCAGCACACTGGATAACGAGGTAGGCACTGCCGACGAGACGATTAGCGCCTTGGCCAGCAGGCCTTCGAAGCCGATTATCCAGACAACAAGCGCTGCCAGCAGCGGTCCGCCAATTAAACGCAAACCGGCGGTCAAAAAAACGTCCGTCATCATTGGGCCGCGCAGCGTCCACTTCATGCTCCCCAGTTGTACGCCTAATGTAATCAAGGCCGTTCCGATAAAGGCATCCGCCAAATAATTAACCGGTGTCTCGACAAATTGCGGCAGCGAGATGCCGAAACCGTGCAGCAGAAAGCCGGCGGGAATAGCATAAACAACCGGCTGGGAAGCAATTCTGCGAAGCAAGGGACCGAGCGAGCTTTTGTGCGCATTGACACTATATATGCCATAGGTGTTCGGCAGCAGCGACTGCATCATCATGACAATCACTTGCACCGACATGGTGAAAGGATTGGCTGCGAATACAAGCTGATTAAGCGGGAGCGCATAGTTAGCGCTGTTATAAAACAATACGCTGTTGCGCATTGCGCTGCGTCTGCCCGGCTGTGCGCGGCGCAATCGGACAAGCGCTTCTGCTGCTGCATACTGCAAAAGCATAAATATCACAAAAAACAAGAGTGTCTGCCCAATGACTGCCATCGGAATTTCCGTTGTATATAGCAATCTGAAAATAATAGCAGGCGAGAATAAATAAAAGTTCAGCTTGGACAATGTTTTAATATCTAATGAAAAAAACCGTTGCAGTGTGACGCCGAGTGCAATCATCACTGTCAACGGAAGTAACGTGTTCCACAATATCGACCAAAAAACTGCCATCGTCTACGAATACCGCCTATTCTTTGAGCATAGCCTTGACGGTGTCTTTCAAGCTCTTGACAGCCGTCTCTTGAATCGAACCCGTCATTTGCTTGCGGATATTGCCTTCCCGATCGACAAAGGTAATGATATCACTATGGAGGAAGGTGCCGTCCTCATTATTTCTCAGCCCTAAATTAAAGTTGTCTTTCATAAGCTGCTCGGTCTGCTTATAATCGGTCCCGCGCAAAAACTTCCAGCCTGACTGATCGATATCACCCGGTATTTTTTCAATAAATTTGCGGATCGCTTCCGGTGTGTCTCGTTCCGGATCAAAGGTGATCGAAATAAATTCAACATCCTTGCCGAAGCTCCCATCCTTCTTCAGCTCTTCTTGAAGCTGAGACATCAAAAATGTCGTTGGGGGACAAATGTCCGGGCAATTGGCAAAATAAAAATAGATGACCCGCACCTTGCCATTGGAATCTGAGAATTTGACCGGATTATTATCCAGATCCGTCAGCTCAAAGTCAGCAACAGCCTGCTTCATTGATAAATCAACAGTCGTTTTTTCCAGGTTGGACCAATATAAATAAATTCCCATTGCCGCACATAAAGCGAGCACAGCAATCTTGAACGCATGCTTGCGTAAAAAGGCCATTGTCCGTTACTCCTCCCGAATCATTCCCACTAAGCTGCAATTCCGTTCGTGTCTGCAATCATAATCAAGAACACAACCATCAAATAGTAGATGGAGTACATAAAGTTCGTTTTTGCCCACTTCGTTGTCTCTTCCCCGCTCTTGTTCAAGCCCATAAGTGTGTGGACAAGCCATAGGACTGCGATTAGTACTGAAACGACCATGAAGACAATTCCAACATAATCATAGGTATAAAGCAGAATACTCGTTGGAACAAGCAGCAGCGTGTACGGAATCATCTGCAGCTTAGTTCTAGGAACCCCTTTTACCACCGGCAGCATTGGAAATCCAGCCGCGCGATATTCTTCCACCCGTCGAATAGCCAACGACCAAAAATGCGGAGGCTGCCAAAAAAACATCAGCGCAAAAAGCAGCCATGCGCCTGCATCGACCTCATTCGTTACAGCACAATAGCCTACCACTGGAGGCATAGCTCCGGAAATACCTCCGATCGAAGTATTCCAGGTCGAGGTTCTTTTCAGCCACATCGTATAGACGAATACGTATACTGCAAATCCGACAAACCCGAGCAGGCCGGCTAACGGATTAACAAGGAAAAACAGTATAGCATGTCCGGCGATTCCCAGCACAACCGCGTAAATAAGCACATGCGCCGGTTTGATCCGATTCATTGGCAGTGCGCGTCCCTTGGTTCGTTCCATCTTTTTGTCTAGCTCACGATCCCAATAGTTGTTTACTACACATGCCGATGCCATGACGAGCGAGACGCCGACCAGCATATAAAGCAGCAACAACCAATCGATCTCCCATTTGGACGCGACCCAAAATCCGCCGAATGCAGCAAAAGCATTAAGCCGTATAATGCCCGGCTTGGCCAGGGCCACATATTCTTTAATCACAGCGAGCCTCCCTGTTCCGATCCCGATAAGGACACTAATTAAGCATCCATGTTTATTTACTAAATCGTTTCTAATCATACCCTAAACCGCGGCCTTTTGACAATGTTCGCACCTTTTGTTCATTAATTTGACACCGCGGGTTGAAACAATATAGACAAGATTAACAGGATTTTTCACCCAAAGCGGAACCCTTTTTCTTTTTCATCAATATGATAGCACTATGGATTAACGCCCATTCGGCGAAAGGGAAGGATGTGAATTTATTTTCCCGCCACTTGGCGGGATTAGAGAGCAATACCGGGGTTTTAAAGCTCATTGTTTCTTTGCCCCTACGCCTGAAGATTGTCAGCTTGTGGATTAACTTACTTAAGAGAGCGAGGTCATTAATATGTCAGCAAGTTACGGATATGGCGGCCCGATCCGCAGCATGTCAAATATGATGCCAGGAATGAGCAGCCAGCCTTCCATGATGCCAACTTCCCATTTGCAATCGATGATGCCGTCTTCCAATATGGAGCCGGTAATGCCGGCTTCGATGATGCCGTCTTCCAATATGCAGTCGGTAATGCCGGCTTCGATGATGCCGTCTTCCAACATGGAGTCGGTAATGCCGGCTTCGATGATGCCGTCTTCCAACATGCAGTCGGTAATGCCGGCTTCGATGATGCCGTCTTCCAACATGCAGTCGGTAATGCCGGCTTCGATGACGCCTACTTCCAACATGCAAGCAGTGATGCCGTCTTCCAACATGCAAGCGGTACTGCCGGCTTCCAAGAAATCATCCATGTTGCCGGCTTCCACTAAGTCGTCGATGATGCCTTCCTCCGCTATGCCTCCTGCTGTTCCGAGCGGTGCGTTCGTTACGCCGTCAGGCGGCGCTGCTCCGGTTACGGAAGAATCCTATGTAGAAAATATTTTACGGTTGAACCGCGGCAAGCCGGCCACCTTCTATATGACCTATGAAAACAACAAAGAGTGGAATGCAAAAATTTTCCGCGGCGTCATTGAGGCAGCAGGCCGGGATCATATCATTATCAGCGATCCTACAACAGGCATGCGCTATTTGCTCCTGATGCTCAATCTCGATTATGTTACCTTTGAAGGTCCGATTAACTATGCATATCCGTTCCATGGCGGCACAATTACAAATCAAACACCGATGCCGGCCAGACCTTCCTAACTATCGCTAAAAAGGCTTGAACGTCCACGCATGAATTTTGCTTAAGCCACCATCCACCCATTTTTCCATAAAGCTCCAGGAAGAACGTTCATTGAGACGTTCTTCTTTTATATGCTCGCCTTCCGCAACAGAATCGGCTTCCCATACTTCGACAAATAAAAGCAGCTGATCTGTTCCTTCAAATAATTGAAATTGCTGTTCCTCCTTTTGTGCAGCAATCCAACTTCGATAGGCCGCTTCATCAGCCGCCCTGATCCTGTATTCAACAAAGCAAATTGCTTTTGCCATCAAAAATCACCTCTTTGCCGTTATAAGAAATCGCTTTTTGGAAAATACTGACCCTGTAGAAGTATACCATTTTCAAACGGGGAGGCAAAAGGAAATGGATAGCGGTACTCATTTAGTAATGGGGCTCGGTCTGGCCGGCTTGGCCTCAGTTGATCCGGTTGTTGCAGCCGATCAAACGATACATGCGGCTATCCTTATCGGGACAGTCGCCGGCTCGCAGGCGCCCGATCTGGACGGACTGCTGCGCTTAAAAAGCAATGCAGCTTATATCCGCAATCATCGCGGCAAATCGCACTCTTTACCGGCGATCGCCATATGGACAGCGCTGATTGTCGTGCTGATTCAAATCGGCTTTGGTTTTTCGATTCCGTGGCTTCATTTGATCGGCTGGGTATTGCTTGCTGTCGTCGTGCATGTATTTAGCGACCTGTTTAATACCTATGGCACACAAGCTATGCGGCCCTTCTCAGAGAAATGGATCTCGTGGAACATTATCCACATTTTCGATCCGGTCATTTTTGTTTCTCATGTCGTTGCCATTTTGCTGTGGGCATTTGATTTGGCCAATCCCAGGTACATTTTCCCCATTCTGTACATTTTGCTGATTGTTTATTATGTATGGCGAACCGTTGTACATCGTTCACTTGCCCGCCGCTTGCAGATGCTCGACCCCTATTATAGCGAAGGGGAACAGTATTTACTAATTCCGACCATTATGCTGAATGATTGGAATGTCGTAAAGACGCAACCGGATGGCACCTTTGTAGTGGGCGACTTGCGCCAAGGTAATATCCGCTGGATCGACCAGGCCCGCTGCTCCTCGCACCCGGCGGTGGAGATTTCCAAAAACGATCCGTCCATCCGCGCCTTTCTTTACTTTACAAGCTTTGCATGCGCCGAAGTGAAGGAGCATTCCTGGGGCTTGGAAATCCGCTGGTCCGATGTTCGTTACCGTCACCGGAAGCAGTATCCATTCGTCGGCGTCCTGCTCGTCGACCGTGATTACAACACACTCGGCTCCTATGTCGGCTGGCTAAGCGATGACCGCCTGCAAAAACGTATGCGCATGAACACGTATTGACGAGATCGACCTCTTCTTGCACAATAGTAGAGGTCTTTCTTTTTTTCACAATAAAAAAGCTCAAGGTTTCCCTTGAGCTGTGTCGCTTACATTAGCAAGTTTGTTGTATTAGCGGAAGTTCGATTGTCCGGAAATTTGTTGCTCAGCGATTTGAACCAGTTTACGAGTGATGTAACCACCAAGTGATCCTGCATCGCGGCTAGCGATGTAGCCGTAGTAACCGTCTGCAGGAATTTGGATGCCTAATTCTTGTGCAGCCTCAAATTTCATTTGTTGCAGAGCTGCGTTTGCTTGTGGTACGACCAGCTGATTGCTGCTGCGGGATTGTCCTGCTGCCATGTGGAATTTCTCCTTTCAACCTCTTCGCATATAGTGTGTTGCAAGCTTGCAATTTTATTATGGATCGCGTCTATAAATAATATGCTTCCACTTTACATCATTTTTATAAAAAGGAGCTTCCTAATTATGCCAAAGTCATTATCCTTGTTTTTTGCCGTTTTTTCTGTCATTTTGATGGTCGCAACCGCGATCGCTATTGCGCATAATGGCTGGCTTGCAGCTTTGTTCTTTGTGCTTACGATGGTCAATATTACGATTGGCTTTATCGTCGGCGCCAAAATGAAACGCCGCAACCAGGGATAAAATCCAAGGCTGCGGCGTACTTCATTTTTGTTTCTTCTATAATAATACTCAGCGCGGAAGAACGAAGCCCATTCTTTCCTTCACATCCCGCACCGTCTTGTCCGCAACCTCTGCAACTCGCTCTGCGCCCTGTTTTAAAATAGCATGAATTTCTCCGGATTGGCGAATTTCATGATAACGCGTTTGCAGCGGCTCCAATTTGGCAACAACCTGCTCGGCCAAGTCTTTTTTGAAGGCGCCGTACATCTGTCCCTCAAACTTTTGTTCAACCTGCTGCAGGGTCATATCGGCGCACAGCGCATATATACTCATCAGGTTGCTCACCTCCGGCTTTTCGACCGGATTAAAGCGCACCTCTTTGCCGGAATCCGTCGTAGCGCGGCTAATTTTTTTGCGGATCACATCCGGCGGATCCAGCAGGGCAATAAAGCTGCCCGGATTCGGATTGCTCTTGCTCATTTTTTTCGATGCATCGTCAAGCGACATAATTCTTGCGCCCACTTCCGGAATATACGGATCAGGTATAGTAAAATATTCGCCGTATCGGGCATTGAAACGCTGCGCCAAGTCGCGCGTCAGCTCCAAATGCTGCTTCTGGTCATCGCCAACCGGCACCAAGTCCGCATTGTATACCAAAATATCTGCCGCCATCAAAGTCGGATAAACGAACAATCCGGTGCCAATCGAATCTTTGCCGGCTGATTTATCTTTAAATTGCGTCATGCGCTCCAGCTCGCCCATATACGACAATGTAGTGAGCAGCCAGCCCAGTTCTGAGTGCGCAGATACATGAGATTGTATAAAAATATTGGCTTTTGCCGGATCAATGCCAGCCGCAATAAAAAGTGCCGCTACGGATTCCGTCTGCTCGCGCAAAGCTGCCGGATCTTGCGGAACGGTAATCGCATGCAAGTCAACCACCATAAAGTAGCATTCATGCGTATGCTGCAGCTTTACAAAATTTTGCAACGCTCCGATGTAATTGCCCAATGTTAATTGCCCGCTCGGCTGAATGCCGGATAGTACGCGCTTCATCGTCATTTTCATCCAAATCCTCTCGTCATTACTTTTTAAAAATTACTTCCTCTAGAAACACAAAAAAGCCCTTCTCCCTCATAGCAAGGGACGAAGAACCGCGGTGCCACCCTAATTTGCTTGGATGAGAAGAAACAACTGACGCGCCTTAGACGCGGATCAATCTCCCAAGCCTCTGTACCCCTTAACGCGAAGTAAACGAAATTATATACTTGCAGACAGCTTTGCCCGCTTTCCCCAATTCTGCTCCGGGACCCATTCAGCCTTGCATGCGCGCACCGGTTCGCACCCATCCACCGGCTCTCTGCTGCTTGCATCCACGCTTACTTATTCCCTTCACCGCATTTATGATGATTATTACTCATTTCATACAAAAATGTCAAGCTTCTTCTGGAAATAATTACATACCATTTTTTTAGAAATCGGACTGCATAAAAGGTGGTAAACGAACCATACTAAAATTACATAAGGGGGTGAACAACACATGATGAACATGCAAGCACAAACCCAATCACAATCAAGATCCGGCAGCAGCAATCAGCTGCTTGTGCCTCAAGCTAATGCGGCTCTGCAACAAATGAAATTTGAAGTGGCTCAAGAGCTGGGCATCCAAATTCCACAAGACGGATACTACGGTTTCATGGCAACTCGCGACACGGGTACCCTCGGGGGCAACATTACCCGCAGACTGGTTCAAATGGCTGAACAACAGCTTTCTGGCAACCAATTTTCCCGCTAAAACCAAATTTCTAAATAGCAGCACAAAGAGACGCTTTCCGGACAACAACCGGATTACGTCTCTTTCGTGCTGCTACAAAGTCTCCCGCCATGCCTGCTGGGCATATTTCGGCTGATAACGGAACATTCCATTCGCCAAATTGTAATTGGATTCGAAAGAAATGCTTGCCGACCAATTGCCGGTGCCTGAACGGACTGAGAAATCAAAGGAGATTTCCCCATGCGTCCAGCTGCGCTTAAGCTGCAGCGAATCGACAGCCATCGTTCTAAATGCTTGCACCTGCTCCCTCGTCATTCCCGCTTCTGTCTTTTTATCTCCCAGTCGGCCGTCCCGGCTCTCAATCGGATTATGTCTCACGCCATATTTCCCTACTTTGTTGTTGCGAATATGTACGATGACTGTACCTGCTACCGAATGAAGCAGTTCTTCCTCCAGCTGGCGGAAAACAAAATCAATTTGTCTTGCCAATGGCATGTTATCCAGATTCATAATATTCACCCCATCAGTTCCTAATTTACTTTATCTTTCCATAAATAAGTCTTAAGACTCATTATAGGACATATGAACCATTCTATCAATAGTTATTTACAAAATCCTTACAAGTTCGACTTCTACAGCGGTATTTCTGCCTATTATTGCGGGTTTTCCCTCTTTTTTCGACTTAAATCCGGTGAACTAGACAATTCTGGACAAATGTCCTACTGATGATATAATAAGATTATTCCAATATAAGGAGAGTTGTCTCATGCAATGGTACCATTCATTATCAATTCGTAATAAGCTATTAGTAGGATGCTACGCCATTGTCACTCTCTTCTCGGTGTTGCTTCTTGCCGGCTTAGCAATCGCGGGAGAGTCTTTGGTTGTAGGACTTATTATCGTTGCCATTTCCGCGATCGCTGCTTTCCCTATTGTAGGGATTGTAGAGAGAGCGCTTTCATCTTCGATAGAAGAAATGACATCCATTGCATTCAGCATTTCGAAGGGCGACTTTACGCAGAGGGTTGACGTTTCTTCCTCGGCATCGCTTGGCGAACTGGGTCATTCCTTCAATAGCATGATTGACAAGCTGCGCGATATTTTGAAAGAAACCTCCAACATATCCCGAATTGTCAATGACACCAGCTACAGCATCTTCGATAAAAACAATGAATTGCGCAAAGTAATGGAGCAGGTAGCCTTATCAGCCGGGGAACTTGCTACAGGCGCCAATACAATTTCGGAAGATGTAAGCGATATGGCCGATTCCATTCGCGATATCGAGGATAAAGTGGGGGCTTACGCCCTTTCCACCAAGGAAATGAACGAGCGCTCCGAACAGACGCTTTCACTGGTCGATAAGGGCCGCCAAGCAGTAGACAGCCAATCTGTAGGAATGCAGCGAAATGTGGAAGCGACGCAGCAAGTGTCGGACGCAATCGAGGATCTGGCACGCCAAGCAGAAGGAATTTCCGCTATTACGCGCACCATTTCTGAAATTGCCGAGCAGACGAATCTGCTGTCGCTCAATGCCTCGATTGAGGCTGCGCGTGCAGGTGACCATGGGAGAGGCTTCGCTGTAGTTGCCCAGGAGGTCCGCAAGCTGGCCGAAGAGGCGACCGCCTCGACCAAGGAGGTTTTCAATCTCGTTCGCAGTATAGATCAAGGGGTTAAACAGGCTATCGAGCATATTCAAGTAAACGAAGAGGTCGTTAAGCATCAAGCTGCGATGCTGCAGCAATCCGAGCAGATTTTTGCGGAGATCGTCGCCAGCGTGCAATTTATTACAGACCAGATCTATCAATTTTCCAATGAAAGCGACGCTATGCTGGACAGCGCCCGCAAAATCTCCGGAGCTATCCAAAATATATCCGCTATAACCCAGCAATCCGCGGCCGGCACTGAGCAAGTATCCGCTTCAATGAACGAACAGATTTCCTCAGTACAAGCTGTCGGCAGCGAGACTGAACGCATGCAGCAGGTTGTCATGCAGCTGCAGCGCACCATCTCTATTTTTAAGGTGTAGCATTACGGCAGCTTGCTCTGCTATACTAATTGTTACATAACCCTTTAGCTCCTTTCGTCTGTGCGGCAGCCAGATTACTGGAGCTTTTTTATCTCTTCACGATCAGGAGGTTATATTGTGACAATCAATCCCCAGCTTTCCTTTCAAGCGCTTGTCGCTTCTTCACCCGAAACGGGAGAGATTCAGACCGCACTCCAGCAGCTGTCGCTAGCTGAGTTATCTCCTGGTGAAGTTACGATTCGGGTACATTATTCCAGTGTGAATTACAAGGATGCACTGGCCATATCGCCCAATAATGCCGTCGTGAAACAATATCCGCTTGTTCCCGGCATCGATCTGGCCGGCATTGTGCTCGCTTCAGAAGATCCGCGTTTTACCAACGGCGATAAGGTTATTGTTACGGGCTACGGTCTTGGGACGAGCCATTCCGGCGGATTCAGCGAGCTGGCCAGAGTGCCGGCAGACTGGGTCACGCGCTTGCCAGCCGCTTTGACGTTACAAGAAGCGATGATGCTGGGGACGGCAGGCCTTACTGCAGCGCTGTCGCTCTACCAGCTTGAGCTCAATGGCCTTACCGCAGTTCAGGGAGGGCAGGTTCTCGTAACGGGAGCAAGCGGCGGGGTAGGCACGCTTGCCATCGGCATCCTTGCACGTGCCGGATATACAGTAACGGCTGTCACCGGCAAGGCGGACGCCCATGACCGGCTGGCCCGTCTTGGCGCCCGGCAAGTCATTGACCGCGCTGAGCTGCTTGGCTCAAGCTCAGCCTCTCCTCCAGCGCTAGGCAAGCAGCGCTGGGCCGGCGCTATCGACCCTGTTGGCGGCCCGGCTCTAGCCGCTATCGTCAGCAGCTTGCAATACGGTGCATCTGTTGCAGTAAGCGGACTTACTGGCGGAGCTTCCTTCTCCTCCACCGTCTTCCCGTTTATCCTGCGCGGCGCGAACGTGCTAGGCATTGATTCTGTCTATTGCCCGGCGCCGCTGCGCGAGCTTTTATGGGAGCGCCTGGCTGCCGTATGGAAGCCGGCCCAGCTGTCGCAAGGCTGCTATGAAATTTCGCTGGAGCAAGTGCCTGAGGTTAGCCGCGAGCTGCTGGCCGGTACCCATAAAGGCCGGGCTGTCGTGAAGCTGTAACTTGTTATCAGAAAGTCAAAAGGACGCCTCGGCGGCAGCGGCTAATCCGCTCATCTGCTCCGAGACGTCCTCTATTTTATTAATCCTGCAGGAAAAATTGGACAACCTTGTCGCTGAAGGCCGGTAAGCCTTCATGGCCGAAATCCGGATAAATTTCCAAACGTTTTGCCGATTGAATTTTATTATAGGCAGCAAACTGAGTCGATGGCGGACAAACAGTGTCCATCAAGCCTACTGCCATCACAACCTCCCCGCGAATCCGGTTAGCGAGATGCTGGATATCGATGTAGCCCAACGTTGTAAATATTTCATCCTCCCGCTGATGCTGCGGATCAAAAAAGCGGAAATATGTACGCAATTCCGTATATGCATCTTTGGCCAGATCCATCTCCCATACCCGTCTGTAATCGCTCAGAAACGGATACAGGGCCGCAGCCTTGCGAATCCGCGGTTCAAGCGCTGCACATGCCAGCGTCAATGCCCCGCCTTGTGAGCCGCCATAGGCGTAGACACGCTCGCCGTCCACTTCCGGCATATCTATTGCAATGCCGGCAAGCTGAGCCGTATCCAGGAAAATATGCCGGAACAGCAAGTGATCCGCCCCTGCATCGAGGCCGCGGATAATATGTCCATGATGCGTGTTGCCCTTCACACCGCCTGCATCCTCCGAGGAGCCGCCCTGCCCGCGGCAATCCATTGCAAACACGGAAAAGCCTAACGATACGAATGCAAGACGCTCATACCAGTCGCCAGCGTGACCGGTATAGCCATGAAACTGTACGACAGCCGGGTGCGGTCCGCTGCTATTGCGAGGGCGGGCATACTTTACATGGATGCGCGCTCCGCGCACGCCGGTAAAATATAAATCGAAGCATTCCGCAGTCGGTGTCTGAAAATCACTTGGCACCATTTCAATTTGCGGATCAACCGCACGCATTTCGGCTAATGCCCGCTCCCAATATTCATCGAAATCGGCCGGTCGAGGATTAATCCCTGTATACGTTTGCAATTGATCCAGTGGCATATCTAATAATGGCATCGTAATTCTCCTTTATTTCAAGTATTCTCCATCATGTTAATGCTTCTTTTTGTTGATTTGAGACTCCCACGGCTAAAGCCGCAAGCTGACTAATATCAGTGGGATTCTTGAATGACTAAACGTTCTCAGTCCATTTCTGTTTTGAACAGTCTTCAAGATGAGGGCATCTCATTGCCCCTCCTAAGACAGTGCATCTAGCATCTTAGGCTAATTGACTGTTACCATCAATCACAGGTGCATATCGAATATTCATCGCACCAACTCGATCTCGATGGGTTTCAAACCCACATGGACATTTATATTTTCGATCTTGTGCTTTGTTCTTTTCCGAACACTTTGGACACGTTTGACTCGTGTGAGCAGGATTCACATACTCCACTTTTATACCCGCTAAATTCGCTTTGTATTCCACAAATTGAGATAGGCGATAGAATGACCAAGTATGCAAATTCTTTTCGTTTTTACGGCTCGTTCTTGCCGTCTGTCTTATGTTCGCTAATTGCTCTAAGCGAATGACAGAAATCTCATGTTCTACCGCAAATTGCACGATAGCACGACTAATCTTGTGGTCTTGGTCTTTCATATATCGCTGTTCTTTATCATCGAGCTTGCGAATCGCGTTCAATTTCTTTCGTTGACCCAGCTTCTTTCGTTTGGATTGAAATCTACGTCTGACATATTTATTTTGTCTTCCATTACCAAAAAAACAGGTTTGACCATCGTCTGTTACAGCGACGGCGGGAACTTTCAAACCTAAATCTACACCCATAATCTTTGTGCCTGTTTTTTCGCTTGTTGGGACGGTGATGGAAATTTGCGCAATCCATTTATTCGATTTTTGCGTGATGCGAAGTGTACCTAATTTGTGTTTCAGCAAATCAAAATTTCGATTGTCTTTATCGATTAATAAAGCACGAATAGGTGTTTTAGCCGCTTTTCCATTCACCATAATCGGCATTGAAAGATGAGCGAGATCAAAAGAATAGTTTTGATTATTCCAGATGCAGACTGGTTTCTTAAGTACGGGAACGACAGTGAATTTGCTTTTCTTTGCTTTCTTGAATACACTTTTTGCATCCTTGATGGCTTGATTTTTGACCGCACTTGGCAAAGAGGCCGAAATATCCTTACTGGATTTCTTTGTACTTTTCTTTTCAGCAACCATTTCAGAAACAAGCGTATTGATGGTGGAGATGTACGTTTGACTCATCTCACGCAAAATAGAGGCCTGTTCTCTTGTTGGAAGCAGTTTGATTTTAATGGTTATGGTTTGCGACATCCGTTTCACCCCCTTGTTTTTTGTTGTTCGACATATCGTTTAATCGTTTCACTCGATACATTTCCTGCGGTAGATACAAAATAAGAACGTGTCCATAGGCTTGGCAAGTGCTGAAGATGAGGAAATTCTTCTCTCAACTTTTTAGACGTCACTCCTTTGATTTTTGCCATAATATCAGCTGGGCTAAGTGTTGGTACCGTATTCAAAAACATATGGGTATGGTCTTTGTCGCATTCTAAAGCAACAATAACAATGCTTAATTCCTCACCTATTTCTTGTACCAACTGCTTAAATCGTTCCTCTACATCCGTGCGAAGGAATATTTTTCTTCGATATCGAGGGCAAAAAACGAAATGATAGTTAATCAAGGAGACCGTTGTGTTTGTTCGTCTGTATTCGTTCATATATTCATAGTATCAATTTTATTAATAAACTGCAACGGATTTACAATAAAAAAGAGTGAAATTTTCGGATACTTGAAGTACCAAAAACCTTCTGGTTTTAGTGGTACTTCGTATCCGACCTCACTTTCATCCCACACCTAAAGGAGTCGGCTTTCCCGTTCGGAAAATCTGTAAAGAGAATATTTATCCGTATGTATAACCTGGCTGTTCTGTGGGAAACTGTATTGACGTTCAATTGATCTAAAGGCCGATCGGCATTCGAAAAGGAGGCTTGCTGAAATCATGCATAAAACATACCTTATCTGCCGCCGGATCACCATCCTGCTTGTTGCTATCGCTATTCCAGCTTCTCTATTCGGAACCCTTCCCCAGCTTTATGGTGCTCACCTCAAACAATCAAAGCCGTTTGCCGATTCGCAGCTTATTAATAAGCCTCCGACAGACGACGCAGCTATAAAAGCATCGGCCAACCAACGTAAGCGCAAAAGAAAAACTTTGACATGGACGGAGCTGCACAAGATGTATCCGGGTGTCTTTTTCTACGGCGGATCGCGTAATTCAAAAAAAGTAGCTCTTACATTCGACGACGTGCCTGATCTTAAATATACGCCGCAAGTTTTGGATATTTTATCTAAGCATAGGGTGCCGGCTACCTTTTTTGTTATGGGCACGAGGGCTGCTAGATACCCTTCTGTCGTGTCGCGCATCCGCCAGGAAGGGCATATGGTCGGAAATCATTCCTATAACCATCCGTCATTCCCGCGCATTAGTAAGCGGCAATTTCAACAGCAAATATCGCGGACAGATGAAATACTGCGCCCGCTAATCGGTTACAGTCCACGGTTTATTCGTCCTCCATACGGTGAAATTACCGCAGAGCAAGTGGAATGGGCGAAAAAAAACGGCTACATTATTGTCAACTGGGATGTAGATTCAGAGGATTGGAAGGGGATCGGCAGTAATAGGGTGCTGCGCAATATACAGAGGACTTTGCAGCCAGGTTCAATCATTTTACAGCATGCAGGCGGCAGCGAGGACTTGTCCGGTACAATTAAAGCACTTCCCAAGCTTATTGAAATGCTGCAAGATAACGGCTACGAGATCGTGCCGCTGCCTGAGCTGCTTAATCGCTCAGTCGACCGCAAAGTCCGATGACAAGCAGCTTTTGGATGTGAGAAGAAACGGCTGATGCCGTCCTTGGCGCGAGGCAAGTTTCTTCCCCTGAAATTTTATAGAATTTATCAGCTAAAACATATAAATTCTATAAAATCAAAAAAGCGGCACACTTTTCTCAAAGTGCGCCGTCCTTCCTCTATTCCAAAATATATACTTTTACATATTGAATTCCGAATGTTCTCGCTTTTTGTTGGGATTGTGGAAGAAAGATATCGATCTTATTCCCTTTAATGGCTCCACCCTTATCCGATGCCGTCATAATCATTCCGCCTTGCGGCAATCCATCATGGCTGTAGCCGGTCACATATACCTTGCTGCCTAGCGGGATCACGTTAGGATCAACAGCGATCGTTCCAAGTTTCAAGGGGTTGCCTAAGTAGTCTACAGCTCCCCATCCCCCATTTTCCGAGGGATCTGCTGTGTAGGCGCTGGCCTTCATCTGCAGTACGTTCGAATAGTTAAAGCTTCGTCCACCCAGATTAAGTGTCGATGACTTCTTGCTTGCTGCTGCCGCTACTGCATTGCTGGCAGCGGTTTTGGCGGTTTTGGCACTTTCTGCTTTTGCCGCATTCAATGTAGCTACGGTCTTGAGCGCTGCAGCTGCGTTCGCTTCTGTATCGGGCTCGTTATTCTCATCCGGAATAACAATATCCAGCCCTTCATAAATGTTCAATGGATCGATTTCCGAATTTGCTTGAACTAATGCATCGACAGATACCCCATACTCGCTCGATAGCTTCCAGAAAGTATCGTCATCACTTGCTTTATGAACCGTAGCCGCGCTTGCAATCCCCGCTTGTGTCATTATCGCAACACCAATCACTACGGCTGCCATGCTTTTCTTCCATGCTGTCTTGAACAAACTGGTCTTCCTCCTTCGTTTACGGTCACTCGCGCAGGGAAGCTGGCAAGTGCCGTCATCGTGAATGGATCGGACTGCGAACTGCTTTTGATCCTTTCAACATGTGGCCTACGAGGTTAGCTGTCGGATTCGGGTCGAGGAGTCAACCCTACACAAATTCACTTAGCCGGCGACTGCTGCATGAAATTTGTGATTCACCCCAAAGCGCAATGTGTGTGTGTCACATTAACGCAGATTCCGATTGCCCGCCCTGGTCTGCTGCCATGACCGAGAGAGGCTTATCGGGATAACAATGTCTATTTGACACTGTTATTCATTCCCCCGCACTTTTCGTTTCGGCTCGGGTATGAGAATATCATATCTCTTCACGAAAAATAAATAGATATTTTCCTAATCTGCATGAAAAATTTTTAATGATCCGCGTCGTTACTGGGTTTGAGCGCGCTTTCACTATTGGAGGCATGCCGTATACACCTTAAGGTAAGGGCCATAGCCTGCGCTTTCCTTGCTGCGCAAAGTAACATTGCGCGCTCCTTCCCCATTCACTCCTTGAAGAAGCGCAATATTAACATCGGCTCCAGCTTGCTGGCACTGTTTGACATACTCGGTCACATCGGCTTCCCGCCATTCATAATGCCGATCGACTGGCACCGAGCCCAGTTGCTCCCGAACTTCCGGCTTGGTATCCCATGTTACGTCCTTTTCTTCCCAGTTTGAATCTGCTCCAAACAAATATAAGTCCGTTTCATCTCCTGCTGTATCTTGTACAAGCGCATAAATATACAACTTTGCTTGCTCAATCGTCCCCTCTATTTGCCCGAGCGGAAAACGGATCAGTGCTTCGCGCCGATAGTCAGGATTAAGATCTCCCTTGACGATCAGTTCAGCGCTGGAACCAAAGTTGGTTGCCGCCGCTTTGCCGCCCTGCACATACGTATCTGCTGAAGCTGCGATGCGTATACCGCCGTCATCGACACTTACATCAACGGCTGCCCACTTCCAATAATGCTCGTGCAGGGCTTGGGCTATGATGGTTGCTGTCCCGGCCTCTACTGCTCGGATGACGCCGTCATCACCAACTGCAGCAACTGCCGGATTGCTGCTGACAAAGTCCAATTTCACTTGATTAATATCCAACGGGGTGCCACTGCTCAGCGAAGCCTTCACTTGCAAGACGGCAGAATCGCCAATCTTAAGCACCTGATTACTTGCCTGAAGCGTAATCTCGCCTAGACGGTCCGCCTTAACCGCCCGCGGAACCCCTTCGATCTCGGCTTCAGTGATGCTGTTCCAATTGTTGACTGTATTCCCCTTCCCGACAATTCGTACATATCGCGCCTTCTCTGCCGGAAAAGAAAACCGTTCAAACGCTGTCGTTTGCCCGCTGCTTTGCCCGGAATAAACCTGCTTCCAGTTCACGCCATCCTGTGACAGCAAAATGTCAAACAAGGTCGAACGGACAGCGCCGCTGAAAAAAGCGATCTTGACATGATCGATCATTCTTTCTTGATCGAGCTTGTATTGGATCCACTGTCCTTCGCCTTGCGCCGACCAGCGTGTTCCCCAATCACCGTCCAGCGTATTGATCGGTTCGTTCCCGTCATGATCGCTGGCTGTTACAATCAGCTCGCTTCCGCCTTCCCAATGTATATAATACTTCGTCTCCGCCAGTGAACCGTCGGCGGTAAATGCGCGAATAACTGTCGTCCCCGGAAGAACGTCCGCCGGGATTACTTCTGTCTCAATGCTGTCCGCGGCAACCGCTTCCACTTGCGGAACAGCGCTTGCTGTCTCAAGCGTGTCAATTTGCACATGATACGTATATTGATCCGGCTTAAAGCCAGTCAACTCTGCCCCGTTTATCTGAATCTGCCGAACGCGCGCAGGCGTGGCGGTTTGACTGCTTCCCCACTCTGCCAACGCTGTCACTGGCGGAAGCTCGGCCGGAATGTTCTCCCAAGGGTGCAGCGGAACGAACAGCACAGCTAATTGCAGCTCTTCTATGCCTTTGGCTTGAATGGCCAGTTTCACCCCTTCATTGACCGCTTGCCTGCCGGGGGCTGGTGAAGTTGGCAGTGGTTTGGCATCGCGAACTTGAAACGATACAGGTTGCGAAGCGTCGATAATATGCGCCCACAGCCGCTCGCCATTTCGGCTTAACATTGCGGATTGTCCGTCCGGCATTATTTCTACATCAGCCTTCGTATGCATAAACCACAACAATTCGCCATCCGGCTGCTTCATCTTTACTTCATCCTGCAGCAAAATCATGCGCCGTTCTTCAAGCAATGCAATGCCGCGGCGAACCTCATTGGCATCTTTCTGATAAGCGGCAGTCAGATCGGCAATCATATAGGCCTGTTCCGCTGAAAAGCGGTGATCCACAATCGCCGCGGCCGCCGACGGCTCCTGTCCCGGATGCCTGCCCGGATTTAAGACAAGCGTATTCTGGCCTTCCGTTCGAATCCGATAGTAATCATGGCCGCCGAGTCCAAAATAATCAGGCAAATTGTAATCGTCCGGCCCCAACTCGCCCGCCCAGCGTACGCCAAGCGCGTCAAGTACGAATGAGCCCACGTCTAGATGATTATGATTGAATGTATTGTTGCCGCCCTTGAAACCGACATAAAACGCTTTCGGGTCGTCCCATGAGCTGCGCATGCTGCCTGCTTCCACTTTGCGGAACAAGCGATCCAGGCCCATATGGACATCCGCAGCTTCGCTTACATGCTCCGGATCATACCACAGCATATTGAAAGCCCCGCCGCTCTTTTCCGCCAATGTCCGCTGGTACCAGGCCAAATCCGGGTCGTTGTACCGCTTGGCAAACCAGAACAGAATCGGCGAACGGATCAAATCTGCATTATTGTTGCCGTAATTGAAGGAACCGCCCGGACCGCCTAAATAAATCGGAAAATAAGCGGTTTGCTCAATCCCCGGCGACTCTGACATTCCGTAATCTGTACCGAGCGCCGATTGCAGGGAAGCCATATAGTATACAAGGTAGCGGGCATTGTATTCCCAATAAGCAATTCCTTCCTCACCGGCGCCATCCGGCTGAAACAGCGGCAAGACAAGCTGGATTGAGCGAAGCCCTCCCTCAAGCACCTCAGCGGTCAGCTTTTCCAGCTGTTCGCTTTCATCCGCTACCGCTAATGCGCCCATAGCCATTCCCGAATTGACGACAGTATTCCAGTTATTCTCCGCTGTAAGCCAGCCGCTGCGGCCAAAATCACCTTGAATCTCGCCCCGGTATACAGCTGCTGCCGGCTGCAAGCCTTTGGTCACAATCGCTTCGCGCAAAAAATTTCTTTGCTCCTCCGTCCAGTCGTCATAGAACCAATCGTAGGCGAGAGCAAAGGCATTCGTCATTTCCGCCACATCTAGAAAATGCTGCGGATTCCAATCGGGAAAGCTTCCCGCCGCCTCCAAAATCGCCCACATCCGCTCCAAGCAGCGCTTATCTTCATCAATTTTGTACAAAATCGCCAGCCGCTGTATATCATTAAGTACCCTTCTGCTCGTTTCCAACAGACGATAACCGTCAGGCAGCACATATGCAGGCAGCGGCTGGCTGAAGGAATTATGCACTTCATTTTGCAGCACTTGATGCCAATGCTTCATGTAAGGATCTGATAATACATGACTGCGCATTTTGACAAAGTCGTCTTCACTTGCCAGGAGCCGCGGATGGCTTTTATTCGGGTGGTTCAGCTTCAATCTCTCAACGATATCAGCTCCTGCAGGAAGACCGTCGCCGCCTGGCTGTTCCTGTTCCTTCACTCTTACAAGCTCCACCTGATCAAACCAGACCGCCCCGCTTGCTTCCCACAGAAACAGCTGAACCTGCAGCGCAGATGCCTCGGGCGGCGTCGTAAATTGCTGCTTGAGCAAGGTCCAGTCCGTCGTTCCGGACTGCTTGCCAACCATAATCGTGCCGGTATATTCATATTGGCCATCACGGTTAATAATCGATTGCAGGCGCAATGTGCCGGCCGGGCTTCCGGCTGTTAGCGGCACAACGTTCTCCGTCTTTACCCACGCGCGGATTTCATATAACGTATCCCCGCGAATTCCTTCGACGACCTGCCCCATCGCAGAGCGGGTATTACTTTCCGCTCCGGTCAATCTTAGCGAACGCGACTGATCTACCGCATATTGTTCCTCCACTGCCGCTACCGCTGCCGTCGTTCCGGCTGCGCTCCATAAATTCCAGCCGGCCGGTTTGCCATTTTCGCTCTGCTCAAAGCTGCCGTTCGCGATCAGATTTACAGGTGGATCCGCCCCCCGCTCCGCAAAGATCGTACCTTGCGGAAGCAACGCAAGCAGCAAGGCCGCAAGAACTGCCAGTTGTGCAAATTGTCGTCCAATACGCATTGTCTTCGATGTCCCCTTCCACTATTGAGAACGCTATCATATTTTCATTGTCCTTAGCCCCTTTTCGCAAGGGGCATCAGACAAGCCAGACAGACAAACTATCCTTTTACCGAACCGATCAATGCCCCTTTCGTAAAGAAACGCTGAATGAAAGGATAGACGAGCACCATCGGCACAATCGCAACGACAATGGTGGCATAAATAATCGTTTCCTGTGTGAAGGAGCCGGAAATATCTGCCGAACTAATCATCGTTTCGCTTAAATTCATTTCGACAATAAGCTTTTTCAATAAAACCTGCAGCGGAATTTTATCGCTGTCGCGAAGCAAAATCATCGCCCAGAAATATCCGTTCCAGCGGGAAACAAGATAGAACAGGCCGACTGTAGCGAGCGCCGGCTTGGAGAGCGGCATGTAGATTCGCCATAACGTCGTCCAGTCCGATGCGCCGTCCACCTTTGCCGATTCTTCCAATTCCTCGGGGATGGACTGAAAAAAGGTGCGCATGATGAACACTAAAAATGTCGTAATCGCAAAGCCGATAATGATGCCGGTACGCGAGTCCAGCAGCTGCAAATCGCGCATATTCAAATAAAACGGAATCATCCCGGCATTAAACCACATTGTAAACGCAATCATAAAGCTGATAACCGTTCTGCCCATCACCCGCTTTTTCGATAGCGGATATGCACCGAGCACGGTCAGCAGCAGGCTGACAGCCGTCCCTGCCACCGCATAGTAAACCGTATTGGCATAAGCCAGCCAGATGCCTGGCTCAGTCAGTACCCGCTCGTAAGCATGCCAGGTAACATCCTGCGGCCAGAGCAACACTTTTCCTGACACAACTGCTTGCGGGGAACTGAGTGAGGCAGACAGCACATATAAAAAAGGGTATAGCGTCAGAAGGCCCAGCAGCGCCAAAATGATATAGTTGATCCACATAAAGAGCGTTTCGCCCGCTGTTCGTTTCATCCTGCTCACCTGCCTACCATAACCCGTTCTCGGTTAATTTTTTGCTTAGCTTGTTGGCGCTTACGACGAGGAACAGGCCAATAAGCGAATTGAACAAACCGACGGCTGTAGCGATGTCATATCGCCCTTGCTGCAAGCCTGCCCGGTATACATAAGTGCTGATCACATCCGCCGTCTCATAAGTGGCAGGCTGGTATAACAAAATAATCGCTTCATAGCCAACTTCCATAAAATTACCAATTCGCAAAATAAGCATAATAACAATTGTCGGCAAAATGCTCGGCAGCGTAATGCTCCACAGCTGCCGCCATTTTCCCGCTCCATCCATTACAGCCGCTTCATACAGATGGGGATTGACCCCTGCCAATGCGGCAATATAAATAATGGCGCCAAAGCCGATCTCCTTCCAGATGTCCATAGTGGCAATCAAGATCGTCCGGAAATAGTCTGGATTAACCAGGAAATAAATTTTTTCCCCGCCCAGCTTTTCGATCAGCAAATTGACGATCCCGCTTGAAGGAGCCAAAAAATTAGTAACAATCCCCGCAACGACAACGACCGAAATAAAATGCGGCAAATACGTTAAGGTTTGAATCGTTTTTTTGAAAAACAAATGGCGCACTTCATTGAGCAATAACGCCAAAACAATCGGTGCCGGGAAAGCAAATAAAAGGTTATACAGGCTGATCAAAATCGTATTGCGAATCGTTCTGCCAAAATATTCACTTTGAAAGAAAGTCATAAAGTTGTCGAAGCCGACCCAACTACTGCCGCTCATCCCTTTATAGGGGCTGTAATCCTGAAAGGCGATCAGCAGCCCGTACATTGGCTTATAGAGGAAGACCAAGTACCACAGCACAAAGGGGATCAGCATGAAGTACAGCGTCTTATCTTTTAACAAGCGTGTAATGACCGTAGACCGATAATTCAACATTGCTCACCACTTCCGTCGTTCTTGCTCTTTATGCCGGTTATTGATTGTAACGGTCAAAAGCATCCTGATATATTTTCGTCAACTTACCCATGCCCATCGAATCTAATGTGGTCAAATAACGCTCAAAGGTCTGCTCGACATCTTCCACGCCAAGAACCCATTTTTGCAAGCTTTCCGCAAAATAACTGTCAACCGCCGCCTGGATTTGGTCCAACTGCTTCTGTTCTTCCAGCGTAAACGTCAATGCCGGAAACTTCTCGGCAAAATAATTGTTGTCCATATACATCTCTGCACCCTGCAAGGCCAGCTCATTCATCCACTGCTTTTCATATTCAAAATCCTGTTTGAACCCAAATTCCAATTGCGCGCCGTACTCATTTAATTTCGAGACGACCGACCCGCCGGAATGGAGAATTTCGTCCTTGAACACCGGTTGGCCGTCTACCAGATCGTAAGTAATGCCTTCAACGCCAAAGTTAGCCAATCTCCGGCCTTCCTCAGTAAACCAGTAGTCAAAATAGCGAATGGTTTCAATCGGATGTTTATTATCGGAGGAAATGGCCCAGCCGCTTAATGCAACTTCATCCCGGCTGGAAAGCTCGATCCGTTCTCCGTTACTATCCGCTGGCGGAGCCATCGGCACAAATTGAATGCCTGGCACCTGCTCCTTGACCGACTCGTTATATAGCGCGGTGCTGGCAAACCAGTCATGCGTCACGCCGCCTAAGTTATCGCCAAGCAAAATTTCCCGCGCTTTGCCGCCTCTTGTAAACACTTCTTTATCAATTAAGCCTTCTTTGTACCATTTGGCTAAATTAACGACCGCGGTCTTGAATGCCGGTTGGGTCGGTCCCCATACGACCTTGTTGTTTTCGACCATCCAGCTAGGTCTTGCCCCCCACAGTACAACCATATCGGCAACAGTGCCGTTTCGGGTAAAATAAGGAACTTCCTGCTTGGCCGCATCGCCGTTCGGATTCATCGTTTTAAAGGCAGTCAGCACATTGTAGAGATCCTCTACCGAATTCGGCACATCCAGCTTCAATGCTTCCAGCCAATCCTTGCGAATAAACCAGCCTTGGGCTGCCTTGCCGTCAGGCAAAAACGGAATATAGTAAATTTGCCCGTCCGGCGCCTTAATTGATTTCGCCACTTCCGGATGTTCCTGCAAATAGCGGTTTAGATTGGGGGCATGTTTCTCGATCAGCTCCCCCAGCGGAATAAATGCCCCTTCTACTCCAAATTGATGGAATTGCGGTTTCGTTCCAACAACAATGTCGGCTAGCTTGCCGGATGTCAGCATCAGATTGAAAATCTCATAGCTGTCCGTAGCCGTCTTCGAAGCTGTTCCTTTCAAATTAATATTCGTTTTTTTGGCCGCTTCTTTAAATACCGGCCAATTGTCATCGAACGCAACATAATCCCAGTAATGCATATGAATCGTCAAATCAAACGACGCCTCTGCCGCTGCTTCTCCGTTTTTCCCTCCGCTAATGTCATTGCCTTTTGGAGTGTTGTCGCTTCCGCCATTCGCTTTTCCGCTGGTGCCGCCGGCGCAGCCTGCGGCGCCCATAGCAAGCGAAGCCAGCAATAAAGGAATGAGCAGCTTTTTTGTCTGTTTCATGTTGTTTCCTCCCCATTATCGTCATTGTCGAGCCCATGCAAGCCTTGCGCATCATCTCTGCTTGAAAGCGCTCATATCGGCATCATAGCCTCGGCCTCTCCGGCTTGTATATCGCTAAAAATGCAGATCGCATACCAAAACCACAAACTGTGGCTTCACCATTTCTGTCACTGATCATCAAAATCGCCAATATCGCGGCGAATAGCGGATTGCAGCGCCTTTTCCTTCATATATTGGCCGGGAGAGACGCCTTCATATTTTTTAAATATACGAATAAAGGTGTTAGGATGATTGCACCCGACGCGCAGTGCGACATCTTGAATGCGGAGATCCGTTTGCACCTGCATCATCTCTTTCGCCTTACGTACGCGATAGATGTTCAAATAATCTTTGAAATTTTCCCCGATATAGCTTTTAAACAATTGACTGACATAGCCTGAGGACAAATTGAACCTGCTGGACATATCCGTCAGCGACAAATCTTTGTCGTAATGAGTATGGATATAGGCAATCATTTGATCGGCAATCGAATGATCCTGCTCACTGTTTTTTTGCCGGACGCAGGCGAGCAAGCGGGAAAAATAGGCGCTAATTTGCGCGGTCAATTGCTCCTCGCTCTCGCATCCCTTCAAATCGTTATATAATGAAGTTCCTTCTCCGAACACCTCGGCAGCGGTCATTTTTAACGCTTGCAGCAAACGGTTAATCGTCGAGACGATAGCAACTAAAAATTGGCCGACCGCATCGCGATCTGGAAGCTGCCCCTGTAAATTGGCTTCCAGAATCGTCTCCAGCAGCGCCTTGGCCTCCTCTTCTTTGCCCATCATAAGCCGGTTCATCAAGTCCCGCTCCAGGTCGAGCGGATAATAAAATTGCCGCGGATAGCCCGCTTCCGGATCGTCATAAGACACAATTGCCCGGCGATCCAGCCCCAGTCTTTCTTCCAGCAACCGGCCGGCATCCCGGTAGGATTCCCCGATTTCGCGCATGGAGCCGACAGGCTTGCCAATGGCCACCATCATATTCACCTTGAATCGCACATGAATTTCATTGATCGTTCCATGCAATCTTTCCTTCAGCTCCGGTACTTCGCCCGGTTGAATGATGGCTACCAGCCGTTTATATGACATTTCTAGCACTTCGACCGCTTGACTGGCTTGCAGAATCATCATTGACCGTCACAAATACATTGCGTTTCAGCTCATGCAGCAGCTCCTGCGACAATGCTTCCTCCAGCGCCGTATAATTGCCGTATTCCATAATGACAACACAATACAATTGCGGCAGATTAGCCCGTTCATAATCGGGAATCTCAGCAAGCGGCTTCGCTAACGTCAAGCCGGAAAGCAGCTCGCGCAGCAGCTTGACCTTTAACGGCACTTCAAAATCTTTCAACTTGCGGGCAAGCTTCTCATTGTCTGTACGGATTTTCACGGTCGTTTCCTGAATATATGTAAGCTCGTCCCGGTCGCTGATCATCTGATCCGTATCCTGGTTATAGCCGCGAAAGGCGGCAACCACTTTATGAATGGGCCGGTATGTGCGATTCGCCATAATAATGACAAGCAGCAGTCCCGCGATCATAAGCAGGCCATATAATGGAACGGTCTGCAGCAGCATGGTGCGCATTTGGGCAGGCAGTTCGCTGCGCGGCGCAATATAGACAACCTTCCAATCCGCTTTTTGCCTTGAGGCAATGACGTGCAAATTGCGATTTTGGTTTTGTGCCGTGTATTGGATGTAGCTTTCATTTGAATCAAAAAAGCGGCGCACGGCATTTGGATCAAATAATTGCTCCAGCTTTTCTGCAGGCAGCGAGGTTCGGCTCGTAATGACGCCCTGATCATCGATGATGACGATCCCTTCTTCTTTATCCGGACTGAATGCGGGGAACAGATTTTCTTCCACCAGCGACAAAATGAAGTATAGCTTCTTACCGTTCTGATAGTTCACCTTGCGAACCATTGTAATGAACTCATTGTTTTTGATGGAAAATGTCGTCAAAAATTCCGTCCCGCCGAACCGGCTGTCAATCGCTTCAATACGCTTCTGTGAAATACCAAGCTCGGCAAAGTAACGCGCTGGATCTAATGTCGCGAACGGTGTAATGACCAGCTCGCTATCCGGATTCACAATATCAATCCGGTAACCAAAATCCGTGAAGCCATTAATATATTTGCGCAGCTCGAACAGCACTTTCGTAATCGTGTAATAATCGTCCTTAGCTGCAAGGGCATGCTGAACGATATATTCATTCATTTTCAATTGATTGAGCAAGTTGATCCCGACCTTCAGTCTCGTATCGATCTGATCTCTTGCTTGTTCAACGAACTTGACCTGTTGGCTATGCTGCTCCAAAGTCGTAATTTCATGATTTTTATAAAAGAACACGCCAATGACACCCAATGTATAGATGAGTACGATGAACAGAAATGCGATGACCAGTCGCCGATAAAATACGCTGCCCTTTTTTATTTGTAACATGCTGGCTGACCCTCCCTTTGTTGCTGAACATTAATAAAGCGCTCCACTAGCTTGTGGCAGCGCTCTCAATTATAAATCATTATAGGGATGGACTCTAGATGCGGTAAATCACCATTTTTGCAGATGATCACCATTATAATGAAAGAAGCTCCTTTCACCCGTTAAAAGCGAAGGAGCTTCCAAATTTTTCGTTTATTTGCCGGTTTCTAAATTAAGAAGTAAATTCTTGAACCCATTCGCCGTTGTAATAAGCAACGCCAATTTTGTTGAACATAGAGTTCATAATGTTTTTGCGGTGGCCGTCACTGTTCATCCAGGCATTCATTACCTCTTCCGGAGAACGTTGGCCTTTGGCAATATTCTCGCCGGCAGCGTTATATTGCACGCCATAAGCGTTCATCATATCAAAAGGAGAACCGTAGGTTGGCGAGTTATGGTCAAAATAATTGTTGTCATACATATCTTTTGCTTTGTCGTAAGCGACTTTTGTAAGCAGCGCATCCGTAGTCAATGCTGACAGGCCGGCTTTCGCCCGCTCTGCATTAACCAGCTTGACGACTTGAGCAGCAAATTCGCTCTGAGCTACTTCACCGCCATTGTTATTACCATTACCTGTCTCTGGCGCTGGTTTCGACGGTGTTGTTGGAGCCGGCGCCGGTTTCGACGGTGTTGTCGGCACCGATGGCACTGATGGCTTTTGCGGCATTTGCGGCATTTGGTTGCACCATTGTCCGCCAGACAGTTTTCCGCCAAGCAGCTGCGAAAGATCAAGCTGCGAAAGGTCAATGCCAAGTTGCGAGCCCAGTTTATTAGCCAGATCACCCTTTGTGCCTGCATCAGCTTTATAAAGAACGGAGATCGGATTGCCAGCTGCTGCCTCAGCTTTAGAACCGAACGCGCCAGAACCTGTCATGATCATTCCCGCTGCAATTGCTGCTGTTACACCGATACGCAAAACTTTTTTCATAATGGATAAAACTCCTTTCAGTTCACGTGTATTGGTCAGTCCCCCGACGCAACCCATGTTAACACAGCGAACTTTCATCATGCATGACGCAAAATCTGCCAAACTCCCTTCATCAGTTCCTTCATTAAAATAAAATGAACGCTCTCCTCCCGCATAAATACTGGGCATGTACTTACACGCTCTCCCGGCGGCCGGACAAGTGTTAAAAAAGTTTAATCTTTACAAAATAAAGCAGAAGCCGCTAGCCGTCTTAAAGACCGGTACGACTCCTGCTTTATTTTCTATTAAAAATCGTCAAAAACAAAATCGAGATGATCCGCTTTTTTCAAGTTGCATTCTGCACAAGCGCAAACACAGTTCACAGGCGAGGTTAACCCGCCTTTTGATTTGGGAATGACATGATCGATCGTATCGCCAAAGCACCCGCAATACCGGCATTGGTAGTTGTCCCGCTGCAAAATAAATATACGAAAATCCGCCTTCGTATACAGCTTGTGGATCAGCCTTGCATGCAATATCCCGGCCGCCCCTTCATCCACCATTTGCACGGCCATCTCATAAGGTATCTCTGTCGACCAGCGTTTTCCGGTTTCCCGCCTGCCTCGCAGACGGATCAGCCCGGTTCCCCGGTCATTCAATATTTTGGTATTAAACGTAAAAGGGCCCGTCATAGGTTTCAGTTTTTTAAATGGCGGCTTTTGCGGCGGCAGCTCAGCCTTCTCCACTGTCAGGCTAATGTTATTATTGAGGCTTGCATTGGCTTTGCCAATCTTTACTTCTCGCCCTTTCTGCTTTCTCCTTCTGCGCCTTCTGCGCTTACGCGGCGCCGATTCGATGGGGCCGGCAGCGGTCGCTGCCAGCTCAGCTGCGGCAACCTCCGCCCCTTTTGCTGTACGAAGCTCCCTGCGCTGCCTGCGGCGCAAACATTGCCGGCAGGTGCCGCGGCGGCTATTGCGTCCGGACCGTTTCGTAAAGGACGAGACAGATTTTATTTCGCCGCAAGCCGCACATTGTTTCTCGTCTTTTGTCACATGCATTCGCTCCGATCATTGCTGGCAAGAGCCAATGAAAAGAAATCGGCTCAGCAGTGCATCCTTATACTCGTATTATGGTGGAGTTATTTCGTGCAGCCGTCTAAACTGCTCGGGCGTCATGCCTTCCGTCTTGCCAAAGGCCGCAATGAAATGGCTGGTATCCCGATAACCGGACAAAATCGCAATCTCCTTGACCGATTTCCGTTCGCCGCGGCTCATTAGCTCCTTCGCCTTGCGAATCCGCAATTGAATCAAATAAGCATATGCTGTCATGCCAAAAGCCTGGCGAAATAGCGAATTTAAATAGCGGGGTGTCATACTGAGCAATTCCGCCATATCGTTAAGCCCGATCTCCGGATCGCCATAATGCTCATCCAGCCATTGGAGAAGCGGATTCAGCTGCTTCAGCTGTTGAAACAATGAAGATCGTCCTCCGGTCTGTCCATACGTCTTCAATAATGTGATAAAATGATATAATTGCACCGATGCCTGCAAGCCGGAGCGGTCATTCTGCTGGTGGGCATGTTCAGTCATCATGAGCAAATGATCGGTTATCGGCGCATCTGCGCCCCAGTCAAACCAATCGGTATGGCGGATGCCAAGGGAGGCCAGCAATACTTCGGCAAGCGAGCCGCTAAAGGTGACATAAAGTGTCGACCAGCGCACTCCCCCTATTGGTCCATACGTATGCGGTACGCCGGGAAACAATAATGAACCGGTTCCAGCAGGCAATGTAAACCTTCTTCCGCTTAATTCAAACTCCCCTTCACCTTCCAATGTCTGGAGCCAATGGAAGTAGGGATACCCCTCCGGGCGGCGCAATGTCTCCTGATTTGTATTATAGCCTATGCTTTCAACGCATAGCGGCAGCTCCTGCTCGCCAAGGGAAAATAAAGTGTGAACACCGTTCCCGCCTGCCAATAGCGCGGCTCTTCGGATCGTTTGCTCCATATGATTATCATATCCTGACTGCAAAATATAATTAGTTTGATGATATCATATATGATGGAATAAATCCTAGTCGCCGGTTGTACTTAATCGGAATATCTGCAGCTTTCTTCATTTTAAGCGCAACAAGTTTCGTTTCATGGCGTCTATATATAAGTATAGGAGGAGAGAGAGAAAGGTGAATACAGAATATCAAACGACTGCCCACACCATGCAGCAACGAAAGACTCGCAAAAAATCCGGCCCGTCGTTACTCGTTTTTTTGTTTGTCTGGATCGTGCTGATCGGCTCCGGCATTCTCGGAGCGATTTGGTATAGCGGCAAAATGAAACAGATGATTACCGATGAGGTCGCCCAGCAGACTGCTCAGCAAATTGCCAAAATGCAAATCAGCTATGAGCAGCAGCTCACACAGCTCGAGACACAAATGAAAAACAATGTCGATACGCTGCAGGGCAAGGTCGACGCGCTCAATGAGCTGCTCGAATTTTCCAAAGAAAATATTAACGATAAGACGGACAACAGCAACAAATTATTTACCCAGTTGAGGGAAGTAAAGGCACAACTCAATGAACTAAAGAAAAGCCTGGATGTGTTAAAATGACGCTAACAGTCAAACAGCTCAACCGCTTTAGCCTGCTTGTCTGCGCCCCATTCCTCGGTATTCTTTTATGGATGGTTTTATCGCATTTTACGATAGACTTGCCTGAAGAGTCATTCCCTTACATAGCATCTGAAAGACCGCCCGCAGCCGCGCAAGAGATGGACAAGCTGCAAGCCGCGCTCGGGCAAGCCAAGGAAACGGCCAACATTACCGCCGCCTCCATCAAAAAAACGGTGTCCTTATACAATAAAACAAATGCTGAAATGAATCAGATTGCCAAAACCGCCATCGCTCAAGCAACCAGACCGGCGATGATTTATGACAAGCGGATTACAAGTAAGCTGGGTATGCCGATCCAGACGATCCAATCCAGTAAAATAACGGCAAGTCTCTTCCCGATCAAAGCTGCCTATTTTACAGGCTACGCCTTGAAAATCAAGCTGAAATCGCCGGACGCTATGAAGATGGTTCTGGGGAAAGATGAATGGGGCGGCGCCGAAACGACCTTATCCGCTGTCAAACGCTATAAAGCGATTGCCGGCGTCAATGCCGGCGGTTTTGCCGATAAGGGAAAGAAACGTTATCCGCTGAGCACAACGATGCTTAACGGTGACTATGTCGCCGGTTTTCAGCCTACTATGAAGGATTTGTTTTTTGTGGGAATGGATGAGGATATGAAGCTAATCGGCGGCAATTTCAGCAGCAAGCAGCAGCTCGACGCTTTAAAACCACAATTCGGCGCCTCTTTCGTGCCGATTCTGATGAAAAATAAAGTTGCGCTGCCGATACCCCAGAAATGGCAAACCAGCCCCAAACGCGCTCCGCGCACAGTGGTCGCCAATTATCGCGACAACCAGCTGCTGTTTCTGGTGACGAATGGCTATGACGAGAAGGGCAGTTCCGGCGCTACTCTGCGCGAAATGCAAATTTTACTTTCACGCTATCAAGCCGTTGACGGCTACAATTTGGATGGCGGCGGCTCCTCGTCGCTCGTCTTCGGCGGCCAAGTCATTAACACGCCGTCTGACGGCAAATTGCGGTCGCTGCCAACTCATTTTTTATTTTTCAAATAAGCAAAAAGGATCAAGTGCTTGCGTCATCCGCATGCGCTTGATCCTTCTGCTGCTTAAATCGTGCGATTCCGTCCCGCAGCAAAGCCGCTCAGCATAAAGGCAATGCTTGCCGCAAGCAGCACAATCAATGGCGTGCGCCAGCCTCCCGACGAATCATGCAGCACCCCGAACAGCATCGGGCCGCCTGCCGCCAGCAGATAACCCACCGCCTGCGCCATTCCTGACAACCGCGCGGCTTCGCCGGCTGTACGCGTCCGCAAGCTGAAAAACATCATCGATAAACTGAAAGAGCAGCCCCCCGCGATACCGAGCAATATGGCCCAGAGCAGTACCCAATCGTTGCTTTCCATAAAAAAGCCGCCAATGCCGGCAATATAAAACAGCCCGGTCAGCACAACAAGCAAATGCTGATTTTTCATCTTTGCCGCTACGATCGGCACGATAAACGTAATCGGCAGCAAGGCGAATTGCATAATGGAAATCGTCCAGCCGGCCGCCTCGGTATCCATTCCCCGATCGATCAAAATTTGCGGAAACCAGGCGATTACGATATAAAAAATAAAAGATTGCAAGCCCATCGCAAGCGTAACCTGCCAGGCTAGCGGAGAACGCCACAGCTTGCGCGGCTTCTGGCCTGCCGCCTGCCCCGAAATATGCATGCTTGCGGTTTGCTGCCGGGCTTGCTCCCCGGCTTGCTGCGCGGCTTGTGCTGCTTGGCCGGCCAGGCCGGTTCTGCGCAGCTGCGGCAGCCAGCAAATAACGGCAATAACAGCAGGCACGCACCAAAAGCCTAACGCGCCATTCCATTCCAGCCCCCAATCCCGCGCGATGGGAACACTTAGTCCGGAAGCCGCAGCGCCGCACAAGTTCATCGCTACAGCATAGACCCCGGTCATAATTCCAACATGCTGCGGAAAGTCACGCTTAACAATGCTCGGAAGCATTACGTTGCAGACCGCAATTCCCAATCCGAGCAGTACAGTGCCGCCAAATAACGGAGCAGCTCCGGTCATGGAGCGGACAACGATGCCAAGTGTCAATAAGCATAGCGCGTACATAATAAGACGTTCCACTCCAAGCTTGCGAGCCAACGCCGGGGCAAATGGCGACAACAAGGCAAAAGCAAGCAGCGGTACCGTCGTCAATGTGCCGGCAACCGCATTGGAAAGGCCGATCGCTTCGCGGATGGAGCCGATCAACGGCCCTACCGCTGTTAATGGCGCCCTTAAATTTAGCGCAATTAAAACAATTCCCAGCACAAGCAATATCGTTTGAGCGGTTGCTACCCCGGTCGGACGAGGGCGAGGCACCTTTATCGAAACAGCAGCAGCCGGCTGCTGTTTTAGTTGCTTATTCATTGCTCTCTCCCCAATCCTCATTGAAAGACTCTTTTGCAGCTTCAATATAACTGTGGACAGCGATGACCGCTTTTTCCGTATGCTGCGCTACGATCGCTTCAACCAAATTGCGGTGCAGCTCCATGTGGCAGCTATATTTCTCGCGGTCAGCGAGCAATTCGATCGATGCCTGCATTACTTCCATAATATGTCCATACAGCTCAATCAAAATATCATTATGCGAAGCTTCGACAATTGCTTGGTGAAGCGCTATGTCCGCAGCAATATAAGCCTGCAGGTCATCTTTCACCATCGCACTCGCACACGTCTCAAGCAGCGTCTGCAGCAGCGCAGCCTCATCATCTGTACGGCGGGTCGCCGCCAAACAAGCGGCTTCCCGCTCGAGCGCATGCCGCACCTCCAACGTTCTCAGCGTGCTTGACTGCTGGATTCGCCGCTGCAGCGCAACGCCAAGCACGCTCGCTGAGCATACATATGTGCCGTCCCCTTGCCTTGTCTTCAGCAAGCCGGCATGCGTCAATGCTTTAATCGCTTCCCTTAACGTGTTGCGGCTAACATTCAATTCAGCCATCAATTCCGGTTCTGCCGGAATACGCGTCCCGACCGCCCAATGTCCTGTCTCGATCAAGCTCTCCATTTGCATGGCCGCTTGTTCAACCAGCGTTAATCTTGTTGTCTTTTGCAGCATAGTTACACTCCTCACGTTCATGAATCAACATCCTGCTCATTTAAACGTAGGATGTTTGGTTAATTGGTACTTTATCATAGAAACGTATCGTTGTAAAGTTTTCAAGGTGATGCAGCAATTTTTTTCCGCACATTTTGCAAACTTATGATAATAACGCCTGACGGAGTCCTTAGTACTATCGCCAAGTTTTTCTTCTAATACGCGGAGATCAGCGGGCTAAAGCTCTTAAGGAGGGTAACCTGCACAGTGGTTTCATCTAACGGAAGCTGCGGGCGTTATTTCGCCAATATCACCCCTTTTTGAAATCTAACGGATGTGGGCGACCTTAAATGGACGTTTTCTTGCGGAATCGTGCTCCTGAACATCAAATAGCGGCGCACAGTTCCGTTACAATTTCAAATCGGTCAAATTTTCGAAAATAGCGGCCGTGACTTCCGTTAGCTTTCGTTCATCCGCCAATTCTATCGAAGGCCTTCGGGGGATGAGCGACCTAAAGGTTTGCCCAGCAAACCCGCTCCGTAAGAATTTGTTTTTCTGCACAGCCTGATGTGGCAACAAAAAAACCTTGAAGGGCGTCCAGCCTTCAAGGTAAATGGATTTCATGCAGCTAATTTGCTTCTATCGGGAGGAAAAGGAATAACTAAGGGGGAAACTGCAATGTGTTTGTGCAAAAAGGGAGCTATCACCGAAAATCATCCATTTCAAATGAATTATTACAGTTAGTTAGTCCATTCGGCAATTCGCTCGAATTTAACTGTATAAAATCCTGTTAGACCGTCAGCAGGTTTTTACCCGGACGAGTTTTGGGCATTTTTGAACAAGCCTCAAGCCGCTGTGCTGGCGATTACACCTCAACCACCATGCCACAATATGCAGTAACAATATCGCCGTCGAAAACGGTTCGAACTTCTTCCGCTAGCTGATCTATATCGCCAAAATGCGGCAAATGCGTCAGCACAACTTTGCGTACACCCGCTGCCGCGGCCAGCTTACCCACCTCAAGCGCATTCATATGCCCATATTTGTTCGCATCGCTCATCTGCGCATAGAATGAGGTTTCGGCAATGAGTACATCCGCGTCACGACATGCTTTGATTAGCGTATCATCATACGATGTATCTGCAGTGTAGACCACTCGTTTTCCCTGATGATCAAAAATCATACCAACACAATACGCCTCATGATAAGTGCGGAAAAACCTCACTTTAAGGTCCCCTTCTGCCAAACGATCCTCTGCCGTTATCCGGCGGACACGCGTCCCCTTCAGCGTTTTGTACAGCAATTCGCGTCCGCGCTCCTCAGCCAAATAAAGCGGAAGCTCCACTTTCCGTCTGCCGAGGTCTGTATCGATCAGGCAAGCATATTGCAGACAGCCCAAATCGGCTACATGATCATGATGGCGATGTGAAATGAGCACACCGTCGAGCTTATGTAAAGGTATTATTTTTTGCAATTGCGCTAATACGCCGCTTCCGCAATCGATCAATAAATTGCGATTATTATATTCGAGCAAATATCCCGCAGTCGCTTCTCCGGCTTTGGGATAGGCCCCCCAAGGGCCAAGCACCGTTATTTTCATCACGTTCACACTCCCAGCACCGTCACCCCAGCCTGTTATCGATTCAGCGACGATGCTTACTCTCATTTTCATAATACATTCTTATAATATAACACATTATGAAGATACAATCCCTGCAAAATGTTGCATAGAACACAACAATTCCGCCCCACATTGGCCACAAAACTATATAAATGAGAAGAAACGGCTGACGCCATCCTTGGAGCGAGGCAAGTTTCTTCCCCTAAAATTTTATAGAATTTATCGAGTGAAACTTATAAATTCTCTAAAATCAAAAAAGAAGCCTCAACTTTCAAGGCTTCTGTCATTGTTAAGTATGGTGCGGTCGGCGAGAGTCGAACTCGCACGGGTCTCCCCGCCACCCCCTCAAGATGGTGTGTCTGCCATTCCACCACGACCGCAAATGGGATATGCCGTAACATATCTTACATTGTAAAAACTGGTGAGCCATGTAGGACTCGAACCTACGACACCCTGATTAAAAGTCAGGTGCTCTACCAACTGAGCTAATGGCTCTCGAAAGATGGTGACCCGTAGGGGATTCGAACCCCTGTTACCTCCGTGAAAGGGAGGTGTCTTAACCCCTTGACCAACGGGCCGCAATGATGCGCTCAGTGTCCGCTCTCTTCAAGCGACAAGAAGTATTGTATCATTTTCACTTCATAAGTGCAAGCTTTTTTCAATAAATCTCATTGTCACACTCAAGCAAAAGTTCACCATAAATCTATCAATTCATCTATTTAAGGCAAACTAAAAGGGCCGCCTGAACGGCCCTGCGTCACTTTAACAATTATGGCGGAGAGAGAGGGATTCGAACCCTCGCACCACTTACGCAGTCTAACCCCTTAGCAGAGGGTCCCCTTGAGCCACTTGGGTATCTCTCCATAATTGGCTCCCCGAACAGGACTCGAACCTGTGACAACTCGATTAACAGTCGAGTGCTCTACCAACTGAGCTATCAGGGAATGTTATTTATTTATGTTGTTTTAACATTGTGTGTTTCGGTGACAAGAAATAATATATCATGGCCCAGAAACTAAGTCAAGCATTTTTATCAATAATTTTCCTCGGCATTTTCCGCACCCGTATTTTGCAGGATCCACCCATCTTTTTCGCAGGTATTCCTGTCCGCATTTTTGGCATGTCAGCTTGTATTTATACGGCATTCTACTGCGGTTTTTGCGGCTCGGCAGCGCCTGGCAATACCGCGCTCCCCCTACTTTTGCAAGCAGCTGTTTGAAATCCGCGTCCCGATGTCTGTATCCTTTTTTTAATAAATGCAAATGATAATGACAAAGCTCATGCTTAATTATTTTTTCCGTTTCGGCTTCGCCAAAAGCTTCAAGCTGATGCGGGCTGATTTCAATATGATGCGTTTTTGTAAAATACCGTCCCCCTGTCGAAGTCAATCTACGGTTAAAAGTAGCGCGATGACGAAAGGGAAGATTAAAAAACTGCAGCGAAATCCGCTCGACCCATTCTTGCAATCTTTCATCTGACATCATAGCTATAATTCTCCTTATCGCTTTGTTGCAATCACTACTTGAATTTTAAATGATGAATAAGCTACACTGTCAAGTAGTATAGCACCGCCCGAGGGGAGAGAACCGAATAATGCCACAGATGCGTTATGTCATTTTAAAGGATGAGCGCGGCATCGAAGCCGTTGAAATGCCTGCTTCGCACGCTTACCAGCTTAGCGCGCTCAATTTGCGCCTGCATAAAGAGCTGGACAAGCTGACGGCGGCCAACGTGCCGCAGCTGCCGAATGCGATCGCCGAATGCGACAATTTGGAGCTCCATGACAGATCGATCGCGATTCATTCCGGAATTGATTATATGAATCAATTGGAGCAGGATTTTTCAGCAATTCAAGAAAAATCATATCCGCTTATTTCACTGCTGACCGAAATTCGTGCCCTGCAGGCTCAATTAGAACAATGGTACGAGGAGGAAATGGACGTTTAAACAAATATGCCGCTCAATTTGAAATGGACCTGCACGGATGGACGCCTATCTCCATATCCTAGTTATTACAGACAAATGGTCGAATAAGGAGGTATGCGTATGCCGCAATGGTTGTGCAACCAATTGATGCGGGCATTTTTGAAGAGAGACCGGCGGCAAATCCGGTTGTTGAATGATTGCTGGTACTTTTATCGGACCAAGCAGCAACCGGATGACAAGAGCGCCGCGTTCCAGCATGGTCCGCTTCTATAGCTCGACTTTCCGTGCAACAACAAGAAGACCTCTGAGCTTTCATGGCTATTGTCCATGTGCCCGGAGGTCTTCTTTGGCATTAACCCGGCTTTCTCATCGTTAAGCCGACGCGGCCTTTTTTCACATCTACATTCAGCACCCAGACCGTGACATTATCACCTACCGAGACGACATCCATCGGATGCTTGACAAATTTGTCGCTAAGCTGCGAAATGTGAACCAAGCCGTCATTTTTTATGCCAATATCGATAAAGGCGCCGAAATCGATGACATTGCGCACCGTTCCCTGCAATTCCATGCCGGGCTGCAGATCTTCAATATCAAGCACGTCCGTATGGAAGATCGGCGGCGGCAGTTCCTCGCGCGGATCGCGTCCAGGGCGCAGCAGACTGCTGATGATGTCCCGCAGGGTCGGGACGCCCACCCCAAGCTGAGAAGCCGTCTGTTCGGCGTCTACAGCCGCCAGAGAAGCATTGAACGATTCAGAGCCCAGCGCGGTAAGCGACAATCCGATTTCTTTGCACAGCTTGTCTACGACATCGTACGACTCCGGATGGATCGGCGTTCGATCCAGCGGATTGGCGCTTTCCAGCACCCGGATAAAGCCGATGCATTGCTCATACGTCTTCGCGCCGAGCCGCGGCACCTTTTTCAGCATGCTGCGATTCTGGAAGATCCCGTTCTCGTCGCGATATTTTACAATATTTTTCGCGGTTGTCGCATTGATGCCCGCAACATAAGCAAGCAGCGAAGGTGACGATGTATTCACGTCGACACCGACATGGTTAACCGCCGACTCTACGACACCCGCCAAACTTTCCTCAAGCCGCTTCTGGCTGACATCATGCTGATATTGACCGACTCCGATCGCCTTCGGTTCGATTTTGACCAGCTCGGCAAGCGGGTCCTGCAGCCTTCTCGCAATAGAGACTGCGCTCCGTTCAGCAACGTCCAAAGAAGGAAACTCACCCGCTGCCAGCTTGGACGCCGAATAGACGCTCGCACCGGCCTCATTGACGATAATATATTTCAGCCCGCTCCCTTTTCCCTGCCCGGCTGCCTTCCGCTTGCTGATCAATCCGGCAATAAACTGTTCCGTCTCGCGCGAAGCCGTTCCATTGCCAATCACAATCAGCTCGACTTGATATTTGTCGATTAAGCGATTAATAAGCTGCTCCGCTTCGGCGATCTTGTTGTTCGGCGGCGTAGGGTAGCAAACCGCCACCTCCAGCATTTTGGACGTTTCATCTACGACGGCCAGCTTGCACCCTGTCCGGTAAGCCGGATCGACACCCAGCACGACATGGCCGCGCACCGGAGGCTGCAGCAGCAAATTGCGCAAATTGGCCGAGAAAATTTGGATTGCATGCTCTTCGGCCTTCTCGGTCAATTCGCCGCGCACCTCACGCTCGATCGACGGGGCAATCAGCCGCTTGTAAGCATCTTCAAGCGCCCGCACCAGCACTTCGCGGATCGCTTGCGTCGTTCCGCCGCGAATAAGCTGGCGGTCGATATAATCATGCACTCGTGCCGCCTCTACATCCAGCCCGACGCGCAGCACTTCTTCCCGTTCACCGCGATTGATAGCCAGTGTGCGATGCGGCGGCAGCTTCTTAACCGGCTCCTGATAAGCATAATACATCTCATAGACCGATTCCTGCGCCTGATCTTTAGCCTCTGTCCGCAAAATCCCGTTATTAAACGTATACTGGCGCACCCATGCCCGAATCTTCGCATCGTCGGCAATCTGCTCAGCGATAATATCCATCGCGCCCTGCAGCGCTTCTTCGGCGCTCTCCACACCTTTGTCCGCATCGATATAGCGCGCCGCCTCCTGCAGCGGCATACCTTGCCGCGGCTGCGAGAGCAGCCATTCCGCAAGCGGCTCCAGCCCCTTCTCCTTGGCTACGCTGGCGCGCGTCTTGCGCTTTTGGCGATATGGGCGATAGAGATCCTCGACCTCCTGTAATTTCACAGCGGCAATAATCGCCTGACGCAGCTCGTCCGTCAGCTTGCCTTGTTCGTCAATGAGCCTGATGACCTCGCGCTTGCGCGTCTCCAGATTGCGCATATATTGCAGCTTTTCCTCAATGAAGCGCAGCTCGTTCTCATCCAGTTCGCCCGTCATTTCTTTCCGGTAGCGGGCAATAAAAGGAATCGTGTTGCCTTCATCCAGCAGGCCGACAGCGCTGCTCACCTTTTTATACGGCAGGTTCAATTCCGCGGCAATCCGCTTCATTATACGCTCAGCTTCAGCCGCCTTTTCTTCCGCGGTCTGCTCTATTCCAACTGTCAATTCATTCACTTCTGTCAACCGTCATTCCTCCATTTTTCGCTAATAAGTAAGGATAACCCTTATGCGGCCGGTCAAGCCGGTACATAAGGGTTATTCGCCATTTCGAAGCCAATGGTTGTCTGCGGACCATGTCCCGGATAGACGCGGACCTTCGGATCCAATTTGTATAGTTTGCCGCGAATGGAGTCGTACAAGTCCCGCTCTTTGCCGCCGGGCAGATCCGTCCGTCCTACCGACATGCGGAACAAAACATCGCCGCTAATGAGATGCTCCCCGCACAGCAGACTAATGCTGCCCGGCGAATGCCCAGGCGTATGCATAACATGAAACGTATGACCAATCAATTGCAATTGCTGGCCTTCGTCCAATGCATATTCCGCCGGCGATGCCGTGAGCGGCTTCGTCACATCCGGCCAGCGCGCGGAACCGTTTTTGCCGGCATCGGCAAGCCAGTCCGCCTCGAGATCGTGCAAATATACAGGACAACCCGCCGCCTTGCGCACTTCCTCGACGCCGCCCATATGATCGAAATGCGCATGCGTCAGTACAATCGCCTCGATCTGAATCTCTTTAATCCGCTCAAGCAGACGCCTCGGTCCCATTCCCGGATCGATGATGATGCCGCGCTTTCCTGTCTCCTCCGTCAGTAAATAAGCATTCGTCTGCAGCGGTCCCAAGGTGAAGGTTTCGATTTTAATCATAGCTACACCGATGCCAGCAGCTGGCGAAGCTCGGAGACGACCTCGTGCTGATAACCGGTGCCTTCGCCATAGCGGCGCAAAATTTCTTGACGCGTTGACGCCAGCTTTTCTTGATAATCCGCCGCTTCACGATCCAGGTTAGCCTGCTTGAAGGCTACCATCGGCTCTTGAATATATTGGGTGCGAGGCCCCCACTGACCAAGCACTTGACCCGCCTTGTCAGCAAAAATGACAATCGGAATCGAACGGCCGCCCATCGTCAAAAATTGATCCATCGTCTCGAGATGCTCTTCCATGATGAGCACTTCAGTCGGAATGCCGGTGGCGGCAAGAACATGAAAAATAACCGGTACACTGCGGACCACGTCCCCGCACCATTCTGCCGCCAGAATGAGACAGTGCAAATCGCTGCGCTTGTTCAGCGCTTCAAAAAACGCTTTGTCCTCTTCCTTCCATTCGAACCGGTTGTACCAGTCCAGAAAAGCTTCTTTATTTTTTTCAAGCGAGTCGATAAATTGCTGCGGACTAATCCCGCCATTTAGCTTGCTTGCGACATTTTTGCTCACAATCGTTGCCCTCCCCAGCCTTTAATCTGTTCTATTGTATCAAACATAGGAGCATTGCGACAAATTAGACCGATTTCCCTTTTTTGCGCAGCATTTTGTACAAAACATAGACGATCAGCAAACCGATGGCAATCAAAATCGCCGGCTGAACATAAGGAGCGGCCTGCTCGTTGAATTTTTCCCATTGATCTCCCAGCTTCCAGCCTATGTACACAAACAGCAGCGACCACGGAACGGAGGCCAGTAGCGTCAGCAGCGTAAACAGCCAGAAATTCATCTTGGCTATTCCCGCCGGAATGGAAATCGCCTGTCTCATGACCGGAACGAAGCGTGCTGTGAACACAATTCCCGCACCGTACTGTTTGAACCAGCGTTCTGAAATATCAAGATGCTTCGGTTTAATTTTAATATATTTTCCGTACTTTTCAAAAATAGGACGTCCGCCAAAACGGCCTATTGCATACAAGATCCACTGCTGGATCACAGCGCCGATCGTTCCGAATATAACAGCGCCAACAAATGAAATTTGATTGCCGCCTGCGTCTGAAACCAAATAACCGCCGTATGAAAGCACAATTTCACTCGGAATGACTTCAATCGCCAAACCAATGACAATACCAAAATACCCTAAGCTCTCTACCCAACGCAGCAATGCATCCAGAATCGAATGAATCCAGTCCATGTGTCGTCTCCTATCCTTCTAAGTATAAGTCTCTCTAATTCCACCATATTCTAGCACAAGTACAGACATGCCCACCATAGCCCATTTGCTTATTTCGAGGCTGAGGCGCAAAAACTGTCATTTTCCTGTGACCGCCATGAAGCCGGCCGCATATAAAGGGAGAAAGGAGGCGATCAGCTTGAAGTCCGCTCCCGGTCAAAAGCATCAGCAAAGCTTGCCCACTGCCCGCAAAATTAAACGCGCCTGCAATAATGAATTATATCGCACAGCCAAACGATTGCACCTGTGGGTGCCAAAAGAAAAAATGGCGCTGGCGGAAAAAGCTTATTTTGACAAAGTCATTCTCAATTTGCCTTGGATCGTGGAACACCAAAGCAATCGGCGGCTGCTGGCCGACTGGTGGGATGAACATATAAGCGATGAAATCGCACAATTATGGGAGGTTGATCGGGATAAGCTGCGGGCTGCTTTTCGTTCCGCATTCGGCGGTTAACCCCCCGCTAATCTTGAGCGGTCATCATTGTTTTGGCAGGCGCAGCAAAATCCTCTTGCATTCATCGGCCGCCGCAGCGGCCTCGTCACTTCCGGCAAATTGGCGGTCGTTTCTCCGATATGACTGCCGGCTTAAACGCTCAAACTCTTCATAGATCCTTACACCCGTCTGGGCCGCCAGACGGGCCTCCCCCAGTTGATTGGCAGCCTCATTAAGCTGGGCCAGCTGAGCCAATCGCAGCACAGCCTCACTCTGCTTGTCGCGATCAAAGCGGTCATACTCTACAGCAGCTTCCAGCAACTGCACAGCTTGCGGCACATCGTTGCGGTCGGCCGCTCCCGCCCCGAGCGCCCACAGCAATTGCGGCGATTGCCGTTCATACTTTAGTCCGGCCGTCAGCAGCCCCATCTGCTCCTCCGGCTGGACAAGCTTGGCCAATTCCAGGCGAACCTGGGTCCATGACGGGTTCATGGCAAGCGCGGCCCGCAGCAGCCTCGCCTGCTCGCCGCCGCTCTCATGAACAGCCGCTGCGCGATAACGGGCGGCGCTGTCCAGTCGCCAACCGGCACCGATTGCGGCAATAAAGAGCAAAATGGCACAAGACCATAACACCCTCTGCAGCCCTCTCCTTTTACGGGAGCGAGGATGCAAGCGAATTTCCGCTGCCTCATCCCGCTTTATATAAAGTGCGGCCCAGGCAAACAGCAGCAGCCAGTAGAAGCCGTAAGTCATATCGAAATCCGCGGCAGCGTGCATGAGCAGCACCGTTAATGGAACGAGCCCTTCCCGATTTCTTCTGGCAACGAACAGCAGTATCGCCCCAATCATTGTCACTACGCAAGCGAAGCCAATTAGGCCGATATCGAGCAGCAGGCTGATATAGCCGCTGTGTACTTCACTCCCCACATAAGGCTCTGACTGAAAATGCGTAAACAAGGAGCGCCAGGTATCTCCTCCTCGCCCAAGCAGCGGCGCTTCGGCAAACATCGATAATGCATCTTGATAAAATAATGTCCGGGAAGAAGCTGTTGCATAATTGGCATTCACCCGGCCGGAGAGCGTTGCTGGTAAACAATAGAGCACAGCTGCTAACGCCGCTGCCGCCGCGATGGACGGCAGCAGCCAGTGCAGCAGCCTGCGCTCCTTCCATCTGCCCTGCCGCGCCGCATTCAGCATATAAAATCCGAGGGCGGCCGCCAATATGGCTAACAGCAGACCCCCAGCCGCCTCAAGGCTCCAGCCGGACTCCTCCATGCTTCGCATGCCGGCAGGCATAGCGAGGCGATAGATCCAGACGGCCGCAAACAGCGTCCAGCAGCTGTATAACAACCACAATGCCCGCTTTCCTGTTCCGGCCGCCCACCAGCCGATTGCCCAGCCGGCACAGCAGGCAAGCCATGCCCCCCGCGATTCCGTCAGCAGCAATACAGCCGCCAGCGGAGCGCTCTGTACAGCCGCTGCCAAAAAGACAAGCCGCGAAGAAGAATGGACAAGCTGGGTCCATTGCCAGCCCAAATAGGCCGCCGTTACCACTCCCAGCATGTTCGGATATTGGAAGAAGCCGGCGAGCCGCGCTCCTGTAGCCGACAATTGCTCATCTGTTGTAACCATGACGATTTCAGCGAAATCGCTCCACCCGATCCAGCCTAGCAGCGCCCCCCATGTAACGAATATGCCCGACAAATGCAGGGCAGCGATCAGAAAGGAGCGGCTACCCGTTATTTGCAGCAAACTGCATAGCAGAAGCAGCCATCCGCAATATCCGATCCAGCGAAGCGCCTGCCCGACCGTTCCGTTTACGGAAGCAGGATCAAAGCATAACGCAAGCATATAGAGCAGCGCAATGACCAGCGCACCGGCCGCGAGCAGCTTTACAGCGGGATCATCCTCCGCGGTGAAGCCGCCGAAGCTCGCCCTCCGCCCTGCAACAAGCATGCCTAGAGATGACGCAGCACCGCCCAAAGCAAGCAGACAGATCCAGAAATAAAAAGAGGTATCAAAAAACATCCCATAGCGGTATGCCGTAAATGCGAGCATAAAGGTACACCCGCACACCGCCATGATTGAAACCGCCCTCCGCATGCAGGCACCTCCTTCATAATCGACTCGCTGATGATTGTATCACAGCAGAGCAGCCGGGACGAAATTTAGACGACGCTGCAAAACTTTTTTTAAATAGCCGTCGTTATAAACATGAATTGCAAGCTACTGCGATCCGGACGCAGACATTGATCTATATAACCAATTTCCGAAAGGAGATTTCAGCTTAAAATGATAGAAATGTGCCAAATCGAGCATTCCTTCACTCTGGGCCGTAAAGGCAGTGAACGTCATGTTCCTGTACTGCGCGGTATCGATCTGACGATCAACCAGGGGGAAATTGTCACCCTTATCGGCCGAAGCGGCTCCGGCAAATCCACTTTGCTGCATGTCGCCTCCGGCTTTATTCATCCGACAAAAGGCAGCGTCAGCATCGCCGGGCAAGAGGTAACGCATTATAACGAGGCGCAATGGGCCGACTTTCGCCGGCGATATATTGGCTTTGTCTTTCAAAATTTTCAACTGATCCCGAGCATGACTGCCTTCGAAAATGCCGAGCTGCCGCTTGTGCTGCAGGGCACGCCGCTGGACGTCCGCCGCAAGCGCACAATGGAGCTGCTGGAGCGGCTGGACATCGCCGGCTATGCCGAGCATTATCCGAGCGAGCTGTCAGGCGGCCAGCAGCAGCGCGTTTCCATTGCGAGATCGCTTATTCTCGATCCGCCGGTGCTGCTCGCCGACGAACCGACAGGAAGTCTTGACAGTGAAAATGAACTGCAATTTTTGCAGCTGCTTCAGTCTTTAAACCGCGAGCAGGGCATTACAATGTTCATCATTACCCACGATGACAAAGTGGCTTCGATCGGCAATCGCATCATGCGCATTGCCGACGGCCGGCTGGAGGCGCACTCCGGGCAAACTACCGGCAGGGCACTGGAGGTAATCACAACGTGAAATTATCCGATAAAATCCGCTTCGTACGGCAAAATATGGCCAAAAATAAATCCCGTGTCTTTATGACGATTTTGGCCACTGCGATGGGCTGCTCCTTTCTGATGATGATCGCTTCAGTCGCCTTTGGGCTGCAGCGCAGCATGGTGGACAATTTGCTGCAGGGGCAGACGGTTACGCAAATTCAGGTTCATGGCAAGAAGGAAGCCGACAACAATTATGTACCCGCAACACTTACCGATGCAGAAAGCTTCAAAGCGATGGAGCATGTCAAAGCCGTAACCGCCCAGCTCAATCTGCAGGGAAATGTCGCTCTGCAAGACTATAAAAATACCGTCCATACTATTGTGACCAATATTGAACAGGAAGTTAAGGCCGGCCTTAAGCTTTCCGAAGGGCAATTGCCGGCCAAAAACACAGAAACGGTTGTCGGCTATCATTTTGCCGAGCAGCTCCGAAAGGAAGGCGCGACGAATGGCTATGACCAGCCGTTGCTGGGCCAGACCATAACCTTTCAAGCTAAAGGCTTCAATCATGAGACGAAAAAGAAAGAGATGCTTGCGCCGATCAAGCTTACAATCGTCGGTATCCTTGACAAGCCCGCTCGCGAATGGGTGGAGGATTCAACGCTATATCTTGATGATTCATGGGAGAAAGCGGTCTTTTTTAACGGCTCCGATCTTGTGCCCAACATCAAGGTCTACGCAGACAAAGCCAGCAATGTGACGATGATCTCCAAAGCGCTGCGCAGCAGCAATTTCAGCATCTATTCTGTAGCGGATTCAGTCAAAGAAATGGACCTCGTCTTTCTTGTCATGAAAATCGGCCTGATCTTTGTCGGCACAATCGCCGTATTAATCGCTTCAATCGGGATTTACAATACGATGACGATGGCGGTTACGGAGCGCGCGCAGGATATAGGCATAATGAAAGCGATCGGCGCAACGCCCAAGACGATCCGCAGCGTTTTTATGATGGAAAGCTTCGGTATCGGACTGTGCGGCGCCATTATCGGCATCGCAGTCTCCTACGGCTTAAGCATTGTCATTAACGCTGCCGTGCCGCCTATTATTAGCTCGGTCCTCGAGGGCCGTACACCGAAAGGCTTTACCTTCACCTACATTCCGCTGTCGCTGACGCTCGTCAGTGTAGCGATCTCGCTGGGCGTCGCTGTCCTGTCCGGCATGCGCCCGGCGCGGAGGGCGACCCGCATCGATGTGCTAAGCGCATTGCGGCGCGACATCTGAGCCAAGAAGAAACGGCTGACGCCATCCTTGGCGCGAAGCAAGTTTCTTCCCTTAGAAATATAAGCTGTGTATAGGGTGAAACTTATACTTTCTTATATTTGCACAAAGGGGCGAAGTTCAGGCTTGCTGCAGCCTGAACTTCGCCCCTTTTAAATACAACTGCAAAAATAAGCCGCTCCCTATTTATTGAAGAAGCCGCCTGCACCGCCCCGGACCCCGGGTGTCAACGTTTTGGCAGCTAGGCTGTCATTCATCCGCATCGGCGTCCTGCGTTCCTGCGAGTGATTAGACCCTGTAGCTTTGCGTCCTTGCCTTTCGGCAAGTTTGCCATCTTGTATATTACAACTCCTTGACGATGAGCAAAATGTTCGAATCCTTTAAATCGATCTCATAAGGCTGAGCGGGCTTCGAGCCGTCCGCCTCCCTTAAAATTCTAATGACAGGGCGATGAAGCGCGAGCGGATCGTTAGAAGCTACAACGCCAATCTGCCCGGAGCTTAATTGAACCGTCGTTGAGACCGGATAAATCGAAATATGCCGGCAGAAAGTTTTAATTAAATCAAGATCAAAATATGTATTGCCTGCAGCAAACAAGTATTCAATCGCCTCCGTCGGGGTGTAACGCCTCCGATGCGGGCGCGGCGATGTTAAAGCGTCATAAACATCGGCCAGGGCGACAATCTGGGCATACTCATGCATAGCGTCGGCCTTGATTTTTCTCGGGTAGCCGGACCCGTCGTAGCGCTCATGATGCTGAAAAGCGCAATGGGCCGACAATAGCGAGATATCATGCTGCGCGCGCAAAATATTAAACCCTTCCTCGGTATGCTTCTCCATAATGATCCGCTCATCAGCTGTTAGCGGCCCTGCCTTGTCGAGCAATCCCTTGGGCAGACGCGTCATGCCAATATCGAACAACAAAGCGCCTATGCCCAGTTCCTCGAGCTGCTGCTTGTTATAGCCCTTTGCCAGCCCCATAATGCCGGCTAAAATCGCCACATTAACGGAATGCTGGAACAAATATGCATCCATAACTTGAATGCTTGTTAAATTTACGAGCACATTCTCGCGTGTTATCAAATCCTGGATCAATTCGCCGAAGATTGAACGAAATGTACGCCCCATCTCCGGGATAATCGTTCTGCCTCTCGTGCTGGGCTGATCCATCAGCTTGGTCATCGTCTGATAGACCGCTTCAGTCGCCTTCTGTCTCGTCTCATCCCGTACTGGTGAAGTCGGCTCAATATTTTCCGTTGCCGGGTCGTCAAGATAGAGCATATCAATTCCAAGCGCCCTAAGCCTAGCGATAAACCGTTCATTCAACTCCACTCCAGCACCGAGCAGCACGTTCCCGTTTTCCCCAAAAACCGGACGAGCCAGCTTGTCCCCGGGTTTCACAGAAGCTATATTCGCTTTTCTCATTCATTACTCCGCCTTTAACGGTATGCTGATGGTTGCGCTCACAATATCACTTATGCGTTACAAGCGATTCGACACAATTCTCTACTCAATGTGAAATTAGTCCCAATATGCAGGACTTTTATCACTTTCTATTATTTTATCACATCGGAAGTAGCTCGCCAACCAGCCTTAAGACACAACCATCAGGGGGCTTCGCAGCACCTATGGCGCTACCTGGCGGGAAGCCTGGAGGCTAGTGCCCGCTCCAAATAGGGCTTTAGATGCAAACTCTCACAAAAGCTGACATATGCCTGCCACTTATCTTCCCGTTTATGTCCTGCCCCTTTCGTTGCGCGGATTAATATATTTTTCGGAGTATGCTCCGGGTCGATAAACTCCAGCATTTGCACCTTATACCCCAACACCTCAAGCAATTGTGCGCGCACCGCATCCGTTGCCAAAGCCGAAAACCGCTCCTTCAGCAATCCATGCGACAACAACGGCTCAAGCACTTGATTTTCCACCTGGCGGAACAATTCGTGCTGACAGCATGGAACAGACAGGATGACGCCTGCCCCCCACTCGACTGCCTTGGCGAGCGCCGCATCGGTAGCCGTATCGCAGGCATGCAGCGTAACTACCATATCAACAGCCGATTGTTCCTCATATTGCGCGATGTCGCCCACTTGAAAAACGAGCTTTTCGTACCCGAGCTTGCGAGCCAGCTCCGAACAAAAGTTAATGACCTCTTCCTTTAAATCGAGCCCGACAATCGATACAGGCCGCTGAAGCTGAACGGCAAGCAAATGATACAGCGCGAAGGTCAAGTAAGACTTGCCGCAGCCAAAATCAACAATTTTGATTTCCCGGTCTGCCGGCAAATTCGGCAAAATATCCGTTACCATTTCCAAAAAACGATTAATCTGCTTGTATTTATCCTGCTTTTTGGCGGCCACATGCCCTTCTTTTGTAACAATGCCCAGCTCAACTAAGAATGGCGCAACCTCGCCCGCTTCCAAAATACGCTGCTTTTGGCGATTATGTGCGCGCACACCGCCTTCCAATTGCGCCTGTTTGGCAGTTGGCGGCTTGCGCAGCACGGCTGCCTTGCCCTTTTTGTTGAACAGCACCTGAACATCGGCTTCCGCCGTCTTGAACAGCGCCTGGCGGTAATGGGCTTCCAGCCATTGCGCCATCTGCCCGGCCGCTTCCGTCTGCGAGACATTATGATGCGTTACTTTAGTAGGATAATGATACTCGAATTGATAAAAAAGCTGACCGCGCAGATCGACGGGTCTGATTGCCGTCTTGCCGGGCTCCTCCCCATCCTTTCGCCGCAGCTGGCTGAAGGTCGCCTGCAGCAGCTTGCCCTCGGCAACCCATTGTTTAAGTTCGTCCTGCCATTGTTCTGTCATTCTAATTAATCGCTCCTATAGGTTAATGCAGCTTCGCCATCTGCGACTGGCTTTCCTCAATTTCCTCGCGCGGCAGTCCGCCTGCCAGCAGCTGCTCATCCGGCACCTGCAGCAAACGCCGGTAAAACTCCGCCGCCGCCTCTTGCCCTAATACGCCGTCCTCCATTAACTCATAGAGCACATTTTCCGCCAGCGCATACTGCCCATCCGCCTCGTGCCAATCCAGCTGCAGCAGCTTCGTTGCCGAAGGCAGCTCGTAGACCGATAACTTGTTCAGCAGCTTTTGCGCCTCCTCCGAAGGCTTATTAATGACAGGCGCATTGTCCAGCATAGCCAATCTTATAAAAAGATGAAGCGCCTTGAGATGCGATTGGTAGCTTTTGTCTCCCTCTCCCATCTCCTCATACACATCGCCTTCTTCTTTTAATAATGCAGCAATTGCATAAATATTAGGCGATTCGACAACTCCGTTCGTCGTCATCATCTGTATTAAATCTTCGTCCGAGAGGGACCGTATCAATTTGCCGTTCAGGCGGAATTGCCGATCCAGCAGTTCATCAATGGCATATAAAGCTTCTTCATGCTTGCGCTCGCGCCGCAAGCCTGTCACTTGGCCAACAACCTGCGTCATCTGCTCAATCATCCGCATAAAATAATCCCGATGAAACATTCGTCCTTTCTCCTCTCCCTTGCTGCCGGCTGCATTGTAACAACTAACGATCAAGAAAAGCGGCTATGTGCCTGCTGCATTCCTCCGGCGCTTCCACCATGCTCAAATGGCCGCAATGCTCAACCAGCGCTTGCGTAATATGATCGCCTTCCGCAGCGAACGTTTTGTGCGGGGCGATGACGCCATCCTGTCCGCCAGCTACCAGCAAGACCGGCAGGCCGGCTGTATTCAGCACTTGTCTCCGGTCCACCCTTTCTTTCATACCGCGCGCTGTCGCAGCGGCCCCTTGAGCCGACGTTCCATAGCCGACTTGCACAATGTGCTGCACGCGTTCCGGCATCGACCTTAAATGCTCCGGAGCAAACAGCTTTGGCACCAGCCCGTCCACAAATGATTGAATGCCGGCTGTTTGAATCGTCTCTGCAGCCTTGTCTCGGTTCTGCTTTGCCTGCTCATCATCCGGCCATGCCGTGGAATGAATAAGGCCATAGCCATGCAGCCGCTCGGCATACCGCTCGGCGAATGCAAGCGTCACATAACCGCCCAGCGAATGCCCGAACAGCCAGACCCGCTCTAGCTGCAGCTTATCCAGCAGCAGCGCCGCATCCTCGGCAAATTGCTCCATCGAGTAAACGGAGCCTGCCGGCGCGGAGCTCGCCCCGTGACCGCGCAAATCCGGCACGATCACACGCCCTGCCTGCTGCAGCATCGGCACGACGGCTTCCCAATAGGCGGAGCTGCCGCAATATCCATGCAGCAGAACGATTGCCGCCTCCCCGGGTACAGATCTGCCATTTGCAGAGTCATAATAAGCGATTTCCGTACCGTTGCCGAGCTCTGCTTTATTTGTGGCCAATGTAGGCGATTTTATCGTCATTTACGGTCATCCTTTCCAAGTAAATACTGTATAAGCGATGTCTGGGCATGCCCTCTCTTCCGCCCCGGCCATGCCGCTTCAAAAGCATCGGCTGCTTGCCGGGCCATAGCGATGACCATGGACAGCGGGGCGCGCTGCAAGCTCCAATACGGCTTGATCGTATGCAGGCCAACGACGCCTGCAATACTATAATGTCCCACAGGCTGCAAATTTTTACCCGTAACCCGTGCCGGGTAGAGCGGTTCGGCAGCTACAAGAAAGTCGCCGACAGAGTCCTGTTTGCCCAAGCAGGCATCCACTGCAATTACGATCGATGCTTTATCCAGCGTTTCAATAACTGACGGGTAACGCTCTGCGTCACATGGCTCCGACAACGTTCCTACAACATTTTCCCAGCCTTGATAGCGGAGCATCGTCCCGAGCCAGGGACCCAAAGAGTCCCCAGTAGAGCAGTCCGTTCCGACACAGACAATGGTCAACTGTGAGCGTTCCGGGTAAAGCTTGGCGAGCCGCTGCAAATAATGCCGCAGTCCGGCGCCATCCACCCGCTGCCTCACCGGCTGCTCTTCTATTTTCATGCGGGCCTTCGCCCGGTTTCTTGACACATTTACCGCTTCCTTCCGCCTATCTCCCCTCTTACTTTTGAATTGTACCCGAAATTGCATCATAGCTTCAATCTAATCCTTGGATTCAGTGGCTTCTCGGCCTTGGGCATGTTACAATACGAACAGCTTACACCAAACGGAAGGTGGACTGATCCTGTGACTAATTTGAATGAGCCAACAGCAGAAAATATCGAGTTTATGATTGAAGCTATAAAATCCAAGCTTCGTATGGCAACCGCCGCAGCCATGCAAGCTTCGCATTTTAGTACTGCGCGGTACGAAGATATTAAAGAGATTTACGAAATTGTAAGCAGCAAGGAAAACTTCAGCATTAGCGAGGTTGAAGCGCTCGTCTCCGAGCTGGGGCAGCTGCGCAATTAATCGCTCGCCAATGAGAAAGCGGCCGCCTGATACTAGCTGTGAAACGAACAGACAGCGTCTCAGCGGCTGTTTTTAATCGTACACAATCATGTTATAATACGTTGTACCGCCCGTCTCATCGTCGAATGATGTACGAACCGCCTATCTGATCGCATTCAGCGGCAAAGGCTGACTGCTAATCGCGGACTTGGCAATCAAGATGTCGACGGGATCGTGCGCTTTGACGATAACTGGGGCTTTGCAGGAGGAGAAATGATGGAATTTATCAGTACAAGAGGAAATGTAGGCAAAATTGGTTTTATCGATGCATTCATGATGGGCCTGGCCAATGACGGGGGCCTGCTTGTGCCGCATCAAATACCGGCGGTGTCGGCCGAGAAGCTGCAAGAATGGCAGCAGCTTGGCTATCAGGAGCTAGTGTTCGAAATTTTCAGCCTGTACACGAACGGCGAAATTCCAGACAATGAGCTGCTCGAGCTTATTGCCGCAAGCTACAGCACCTTCCGCGATCCAGAAGTCACTCCCGTCCGCAAGCTGAAGGACGATTTGTATTTGCTGGAGCTGTTCCACGGCCCAACGTTTGCCTTCAAAGATATCGCCCTGCAATTTATGGGTCAACTATATACTTATGTCGCCACCAAATACAACAAAAAAATTCATATTCTCGGCGCCACTTCTGGCGATACGGGCGCATCGGCAATTGAAGGCGTCAAAGGAAAAGACGGCATCAAAATTTGCATTTTGCACCCGCATGGTAAAGTAAGCAAAGTGCAAGAGCTGCAAATGACGACCATTCAGGAAGACAATGTGCTGAATTTGTCGGTCGACGGCAACTTTGACGACTGCCAGCGCATGATCAAAGAATTGTTCGCCGATCTTGATTTCAAATCCCGCCATCATCTGGCCGCGATCAATTCCATTAATTTTGTACGGATTATGGCGCAGACGGTTTATTACTTCTATGCATACTTCCAGATTGTGAAGCAGACTGGAGCGGCAGTCGTCAACTTCAGCGTTCCTACAGGCAATTTTGGCGATATTTTTGCCGGCTATCTGGCCAAACGAATGGGACTTCCGATCGGCAAGCTCATTCTGGCAACGAATGAAAACAACATTTTGGAGCGCTTTGTGCTTGAAGGCATATACAAGCCAGGCGACTTCCGCATCACCTACAGCCCGTCGATGGACATTCAAGTAGCGAGCAACTTCGAGCGTTACTTATACTATGTGCTTGGCGAAGATGCAAATCAGGTTCAGCAGCTGATGGAGCAATTCAAAGCTGAAGGACAAATTACAGTGTCCGGCGACATGCTTGCTCAGGTACAGACCGATTTTGGCGCACATGGCGTACAAGGTCAGCAATGTCTCGATACGATCAAGCACTATAAAGAAGCAACCGGATATTTGCTTGATCCGCACTCGGCCTGCGGCGTAGCGGCAGCAGACAAATATGCCGACGGAAGCAGCATTACAGTATCCTTGGCTACCGCTCATCCGGCTAAGTTTAATGAAGCGATTGAATTGGTCGGTATTAAGCAGGAGTTCCCTCCCCAAATATCCGCCCTGTTCGAGAAGGAACAGCGCCAAACCCGGATCGACGGCTCTTTAGCCGCTGTCGTCCGCGAGCTGGAAGCCTTCTATTGATGAAAAAACCGCTGGAGATCTGCGCTCCAGCGGCTTTTTTTATTTAACCCGCTTCATTTGCTCTGCGGTCATCTTCGGGAAACTGAAACCTTCTCGCAATGTAGATGACTGGCGTAGAAGCGACCGAAATAACAAATTTAATTAAATATGTCGTCAGCAATATTTGCCACCATACATCAAAGCTGTACACACCGGCAAATGCGACGGTGCAAAAGACTAACGTGTCGATCAACTGACTGACGCATGTGCTTCCATTGTTGCGAATCCACAGCTGATTCGGCTTCGGGAACCACTTGCGCAGCAGCGCGAACAAACGGACATCAAGAAACTGGCTCGTGAAATATGCGAGCAAGCTTGCCGCTACCAGCCGTGGCATTAATCCGAAAATGATTTCTAGATGCTCCTGTGCAATATCTTCTGCCTGCGGCTGGAAAATAAGAGCCATCTGCATAATAACCGTCGACATGATGAGTGTAAAAAAGCCAAACCAGACCGCTTTACGCGCTTCCTTCTCGCCGTATTTTTCGTTGAGCAGGTCAGTCGTCAAATAAATCGTGCCATACATCGTATTGCCGAGCGTCATGACAAAACCGAACATTTCGATCGTTTTCGTCACTTGAATATTGGCCAGAACGGTCGCAATACCGATCCAGGCATATAAGCCGTGTTTGCCGAACTTGCGGTAGCACAACAAAAAAAGCATGAAGTGCACAAGGACAAATAGAATGCCCCATCCAAAATTAAACATTTTCTTCCTCCTAGTTTTGGTTACGCGGGAGTTTTCGAACCGCGCCCGGAACTCATCCGGGAACCCTTCATTTTGTTTCACGCTGCGCCCGTCGCAGTCCGCGGCAGCGCCCTAGGTTACTATACCATTAGTATTTCGGAAATGGTACTCTCCATTCATTATGAGACAAAAAATCCCCCCTCTTAAGGAGGAATACCTCCTCAAATCTCCAGGGGGGAGGGGCATTTACTTCCGCCAAGCGTATTGGAATGGAGGACGCCCGTGTACCTTTAGCCCGTCCACTGCCTGAAACAAAGCCCCGGACAGCGGATAGCGGCTGCGCTGCTCTGCCGGCAATCCGGCCGCCGCGCTTGTCATGAACAGCATATTATAATGCTCGCCGCCAAAAGCGCAGCTCGATGGCTGTGGCACAGGCAGCTGAACGGCAGCAAGCAGTTCTCCATTGTGCGGATTCCAGCGCGCGACGCGATGGCCGCCCCACTCGGCAACCCAAATCATTCCCTCTTCATCGAGACTCATGCCGTCCGGTACACCGCTGCCTTCCTCTGGGAGCTGGACAGCAGTTCTTCTTTCTCCAAGGGAACCGGTAGCAAGATCGAAGGCGTAGGCACGTACCTCTTTCACACCGGAATCGATATAATACATCTCCGAATTGTCCGGGCTCCAGTCTAACCCGTTCGAGCAATAGATGCCAGTTACCTTTTCTTCGACCTGCAGCTGCTCATCCACCCGGTACAGACTGCCGATCGGCTGGCCGCTTGACATATCCATCGTTCCAATCCACAAAGCTCCGTCCGGGCCTGCCTTGCCATCATTGAATCGTACATTGTCCGGCAGCTTGAAGCGCAATATTTCTTCGAACGTCTCGTCTCCGGTGTTCCAGTGGTAAAGGGCATGATAAGCAGTCGCCACCCAGCCCCCTTGCGCACATGGGATCAAGGCGCTGATTTTTTCCGGCGCTTCATATGTATCGGTTTCCCCTGTTGCCGGACTATAGCGATGAATGCGAGCCCCTTCAATATCAACCCAATACATATGATTGGTGCGTGAATCCCAGCATGGGCCTTCGCCTAATGTTGATCCCGGCGCTTGAACCGCCGCTGGCGTAATCGGTTTCAAAATCGTCATCACTAGCCCTCCATCTTCTTTTTATGGATAGAAAAGGTTTCTAAGCATTCTATGAAACAGTATATCATAGGGTGCAGCCTTTCGTACCTGCAAGAGCGGCAGTCTGCAAAAAAAGACGCCTGACGGCGTCCGCTAATTGAACTTGAGTATTCCGGTTGTGTACAGAAAGACAAGAAAAATAAGAATCGGCGCAATGTAGCGAATCATAAACAGCCAAATCCGAAACCAGCCTGCCCGCAAGCCGACAGCTTCCGCCGCCCCTTTCCAATAGTAGCCGGCAAAGATCGTAACCCCTATTCCGGCGACAGGCAGCATAATATTGGCCGTAATAAAATCAACCCAATCAAAAAAAGATTTGCCGCCAAAAGTAAGTGCGGGATAATCGCCAAATGAAAGAGCCGAAGGTAGGCCTAGCAAGAAAATAATCAGGCAAATGACATACACCGCTGTCTTGCGCTTCATACGAAACCGTTCCATCACATAGGAGATCGGTACTTCCAGCACAGATACCGCAGAGGTCAGCGCAGCGAAGGCAAGCAGCACAAAAAACAACCCGGCGAACAATGCGCCGTACGGCATGGCGGAGAAGGCGGCCGGCAATGCGATAAAGACAAGAGACGGCCCTTCATCCGGTGCGATTCCGAAGGAAAAGGTCGTCGGAAAAATAATAAGACCGGCAATGAAAGCATAAATTAGATCACCAGCCCCGATAGCCAAAGTAGCCATGCCAAGCGATTGCTCCTTATGCACATAGGAGCCGTAAGTAAGCAGTATGCCCATTCCTAATGAAAGGGAGAAGAAGGCATGTCCCAATGCGGCGAGTGCAGATTCGGCCGTTATTTGCGAAAAGTCCGGCCGCAGAAAAAAGCTTACGCCCTGCTCCGCATCCGGCAGGGTAAGCGCTCGCACCATCAAAATGATTAATAATACGATCAAACTGGGAATAACGATTTTATTAAACTTCTCAATACCGTTGGCCACGCCCAAAATAACGATAGCGCCAGTAATGAACAAAGCGGCAAACTGCCATACAATCGGCAAGCCGCCAGTTACAAAAGTTGAAAATTGTCCGGCAAAATCATGATTCTGTAACAGATTCCCAGTAAAAGCCTGAACCGCATAATGCAATGTCCAGCCAGCTACAATAATATAGAAGGTCAAAATTAAAAATGGCGTAATAACCTGCAGCAGCCCGATGCTCTTCCAGCCTTTGCCTCCTCCTGAACGGACTATAGCGGTTGCCGCACTGCCGCGGCCATTTCTGCCGATCGCCAGCTCCGCAAGCAATAGCGGCAAGCCGATAATAAGCAGGCAAGCTATGAAAAGCAAAAAGAATGCAGCGCCGCCGTTCTCTCCCGTAATATAAGGAAACTTCCACATATTACCGAGCCCGACAGAGCTGCCGATTGCCGCTAAAATAAATCCTGCAGAAGAAAATCGTTCTTGTTTCTCGTTCATTGTCATAACCCCAGTTGTCGTTTTCAATACATAAGATGTATTATACATCATCCAGCTAAAAAATGAGTTTATTATTTTTTCACAACTTATACATATAAATTAAACTAATACCCTCTATTCAATATATTCATTTTACTTATGAGCTGTCTTTAAGGTATAGTACTAAGGGTGTTCATTATTCATTAGTTGTAAGGAGCGATCATTGTGGAAAGAGTGGTTGGAACTGTTGTAAGAGGTCTTCGCTGCCCGATCATCAATAAAGGGGACTGCATCGAGGAAATCGTAGTTGACAGTGTATTGAAAGCCGCAGAAGTGGAAGGCTTCACCATTCAAGATAAAGATATCGTGACAGTAACCGAATCTGTAGTCGCTCGCGCACAAGGCAACTATGCGACCATTGATCATATTGCAGAAGACATTCACAATAAATTTGGCGACGGTACCATTGGCGTCATTTTTCCGATTTTGAGCCGCAACCGGTTTGCCATCTGCTTGCGCGGCATTGCAAAGCGTGCCAAAAAAATTATTTTGATGCTCAGCTATCCGTCCGATGAAGTGGGCAATCAATTAGTCGATATCGATATTCTCGATGAAAAAGGAATTAATCCTTGGACTGATGTGCTGACAGAAGAGCAATTCCGTAATGCATTCGGCTACAATAAACATACCTTCACTGGTGTCGATTATATTACTTACTACAAGTCGCTCGTTGAGGAATATGGCGTGGAGTGCGAGGTTATTTTCTCCAACCATCCGAAAACGATTCTGGATTACACAAAAAATGTACTCACTTGCGATGTGCATACCCGTTTCCGCACGAAACGTATTTTGAAAGCACACGGCGGGGAAAAAGTGTACAGCCTGGACGAGGTACTTTCTTCCCAGGTCAATGGCAGCGGCTACAATGAAGCATATGGCCTGCTCGGCTCGAATAAATCGACTGAGGAAAGCGTAAAGCTGTTCCCGCGCAATTGCCAGCCGGTTGTTGACAAAATTCAAAGCCTGCTGCAAGAAAAAACAGGCAAGCAAGTTGAAGTCATGATTTACGGCGACGGCGCCTTCAAAGATCCGGTAGGAAAAATTTGGGAGCTGGCCGACCCTGTTGTCTCGCCTGCTTATACATCCGGCCTCGACGGCACGCCTAATGAAGTCAAACTCAAATATTTGGCGGATAACAATTTTTCCAACCTGCGCGGAGAAGAGCTGAAGCAAGCGATCTCCAATTATATTAACAATAAAGAGGCTGACCTGGTTGGCGCCATGGAAGCGCAAGGAACGACGCCGCGGCAGCTTACCGACCTGATCGGCTCGCTGTCCGACCTCACTTCCGGAAGCGGCGACAAAGGGACACCAATCGTGTTCATTCAAGGCTATTTTGATAATTATACGAAGTAATTACTACAGCAAAGCTGGAGCAGGACTTGATCTTGCTCCAGCTTTTTTATTAGAGAAATTCCGCGGACAACCTCTGCAGGCGCGTTATACTTTCTTCACAAACTCCGACTTCAGCTTCATCGCGCCTAACCCATCAATTTTACAATCGATATCATGATCTCCCTCAATGAGACGAATGTTTTTCACCTTTGTCCCCTGTTTCACAACTAACGAACTGCCCTTTACTTTCAAATCTTTAATGACCGTCACCGTATCGCCATCGCTCAAAGGCTGCCCATTCGCGTCTTTAATGATCCGCTCCTCGCTGCCAGCGGCATCTGAGCCGGACCCTGCCGTCCACTCATGCCCGCACTCCGGGCAAACAAACATTTGGCGATCCTCGTAAGTATAGGCCGAATTGCAGGAAGGGCAACTAGGCAATTGACTCATTGTATTGATTCCTCTTTTCCCCAGATTGTAGCGTTGCAGCCTCCATTGTGCCATACTCCCGCTTTATTCTCAACGGAAATAAAAAATAAGGATTGCACTCATAATAGTTTATGATATATACTGTTTATGTAATATACGGTTTATGTTATATACTGTTCATTAAATCTTCAGTTTACTTTATGCAGCAGAAAGGGTGTTATGCTATGACCTCTCCAGCTATCCAAATTACCGGCCTGCACAAAAGCTTCGGCCGGCAAGCTGTTCTTCGCGGAATCGATCTCACTGTGCCGAAAGGCGGCGTCTTCGCTCTGCTCGGTCCTAATGGGGCCGGAAAAACGACATTAATCAATATTCTTTCTACACTGGTCGTTCCAGACAGCGGAACTGCGCTTGTGGCAGGCCGCAACGTTATGACTGAACGTAATGCAGTAAAAAGCGCCATCAGCCTTACCGGCCAATTCGCCGCAGTAGACGAAGTATTGACGTGTGAAGAAAACTTGATCATGATTGGCAGGTTGTATGGGCTATCCGCTTCGCAAGCGAAAACAAGGGCAAATGAGCTAATTATACAATTTGACCTTACAGCAGCCGCCAAAAAAAGAGTGAAAACCTACTCCGGCGGCATGCGGCGCCGCCTTGATCTGGCGATTAGCCTCATCGTTCCCCGGCCAATCATCTTTCTCGATGAACCGACAACCGGGCTTGATACACATAGCAGACGCACGTTATGGGATATTATTCTTCAGCTTGCCGGTCAAGGCATTACGATTTTTTTGACAACCCAGTACCTGGAGGAAGCCGATCAACTAGCCGATACGATAGCCGTCATCGCCGATGGCCGCATCGTTGCAAGCGGTACGCCTGAACAGCTGAAGGCAAGAATAGGCGGCGAACAGCTGGAGCTGCTGTCCGATAAAGACGAAGTACTCTGTACGGTGCCGACAAGCGGACAAATCCATGATGTTCAGCGTGCGCTTAACGAACTCGCCGCCTCCTTTCCTTCGGATGTCCGCGTCAATCTCAGACGGCCGAGCATGGATGATGTTTTTGTCGCTCTGACAAGTCATAAAATGGAGGATACACACGTATGAAAACATCCGCATCCCTTCTCACTACCAACATGATTTTTATTGGACGCAGCATCCGCCATAGTCTGCGCAATGTAGAAGCGCTCATTATGGCGATCATGCTTCCCGTCATGTTAATGCTGCTGTTCACTTACGTCTTCGGCGGCGCGATCTCCCATGAAGGCCGCTATGTCGACTATATCGTACCCGGGATTATACTGCTGTGTGCAGGCTTCGGCTCCTCAAGCACGGCGGTAGATGTTTCGCAAGATATGACGAATGGAATTATCGAGCGGTTTCGAACGATGCCGATCTACAGCCAAAGCGTCATCACCGGCCATGTTGTCGCCAGCCTGTTCCGCAACTTGATTGCTACTGCTGTCGTCATTGCCATCGGGCTGCTGCTCGGTTTCAAGCCGTCCGCGACTCCGGTTCAATGGCTGCTGGCGCTCGGCATGATTGCATTATTTATTTTGACCATTACCTGGCTATTCGCGGCAATCGGCCTCGTGGCCGGAAGCCCCGCTGCAGCAAGCGGCTATGGATTTATCCTGCTATTTCTTCCTTACTTGTCCAGCGCCTTCGTTCCAATCGATACAATGCCCTCCTGGCTGCAAGGCATCGCCAAGCATCAGCCGATTACCCCGGTGATTGAGACGATACGCAGCTTGCTGACAGGCTCGCCGCTTGCCAATCGCCACTGGTGGGCGCTTGGCTGGTGCCTGCTGCTATTGCTCGTTGCCTTTGTCTGGTCGGTGTTGGCATTCCGCCGCAAAGCGGGCCGCAGATAAAGAAAACTCTACAGTGTAAAAATTAATATTCCAAGATTGAAGAAGTTGGAAACGTCAAGAGAATGCAGCCCTTGAAGGAAACGAGGTTTGCAGTACCGCGGGTTATCAACTCATGAATGAAAATGAAGAATACTTGCTTTTGCTAAGAGAAAGTACAAGTAATAAGATTCAAAAAAAACCGCTATCCAATTCGGTAGCGGTTTTTCCTTTATCTTAGTATGATTCTTCCGTTGTTATGGACGAAGTATTATGTCTTAATATATACAAGTCTCTGTCATGCTGCCCCAGTTTTCCAGCCAAATAATCCATTTGAGATTGCAATTCTTTGAAGTTGCTTCGCATCTCACCTTGAAACTTTGTCATCTCTATACGAAATGCCTCATTCTTAGCAGACTCTACTTCTAGGCGATGTAAAATTGCTGTAATCATATCTTTAAGTTCATCCATTTATCAACTTTCCCTTCACGTGTAATTAACCTCACAAGAAAATTATGCGATATCGTATAATGAATGTCAATCGGAATATTCGATAGCGAATAATTCATCGTATGTAATGTTAAGTGCCGTCATGATAGCGACTACGTGCACATCTACATGTCTATCGTTCTTATCAAAGCGTGATAATGACCCTTGCGGAACTCCGGTTTCTTGCGATAACCACATTTGAGTTAGACCACGTTCTTTTAATATTTCTGACAAACGTGGCGTAACTTTTATTATAGCGGGCATTGCATAATTCCTCCATAGAAAAATTATGTCCATTATACGATAACGAATATCGACCGTCAACTTAATTAAAAGCTATATCTAGTCCGACGATCTAGCGAACAAAACAAAAAACGAACTGTAGAAAATCCATTTAACAGGCCTGTACGTTGTGCAACAATCATCGCTATTTATGCGCCCTGGAGGAGAGATTTGTTGCATTTCATACAACAATTTGCAGCATACCTCCTTCCTCCAATCAACTTGTTGCACAAACTGCAACATTTGAGCGCCTTTTCTACTCATCCAAGGATCGGCTTCGCATGGCGAGACACCTCTTCTTGGATTTGTGGGCGAATGAGCCTCCTGAGACACGCTATTGCTGGAAAAAAGGCGGGGGGTTGAAAAAACAGCCGTTCTTCAGCAACGGCTGTTTTTTTATTGTTTGCTATTTAAATATTGCTCAATCCCGTCCAAAATCCGCTCCAGTCCGAATTCCATATCATCGATTTTCTCTTCGGCATTTTGCCCGTCCTCCGTATAAATGCCCGACATGACAATTGGCTGCAGATCCGGGTATTGCTCCGCCTTCACAAGCAGCTTTAAAGCTTGCGTGTACTGAAGACCGCTAAAGCTTTCCGGCGACACTCCTGCCAGCATAGCCCGGTCTATATCTCTTTGCAGAGTGCCGCACCCCCTTGCATAATTGCTTAGCAGAAGCGTGACGGCCATCTTCTCGTTGCCGTTCAAAGGCAAATAGCGCATCGTCCGCAGCGACCAGTCCACCATTTTCAGTATATTGGGCATTATTGGTATGCCTGATATGGGAATGTCGCTATACCATGGGTGATCGCGCAGCACCTGAATCGATGCATGGACATACACGCGCATATTTCCCCGCCAATCCTCGTAATCGTCAATGACAGGCAGCTCGACCATGGCGCATACTGCGTCCTGCATCAGCAGCAGCAAGTCCTCTTTGCTCGGAATGTAGCGATACAGCGACATCGCGGTAAAGCCGAAAGCAGCTGCAACCCGGTTCATCGACACAGCCGCAAGTCCGTCCTTGTCAGCAATTTCAATAGCGGTTGCGACAATGGTTTGAACGTCCATTTCCCGCTTCGGCCCGCGCCGCGGCGCCTCAACCTTCCCCCAGCTTATCGCCACCCCGCGCGGCAAATCCTGAAATAACTGATCCTCGTTAGACTTCACGCGTTCGGACTCCTTCTCCAAATTGTTTATCATATAAACAGTATATCATTCAATCATGGCATCTGCCAGCTCGTCCAGCTTGCTCAATGTTTGCCAGTTCCGTGTCGTCGCTGTAACCCCCAGCTTGTCGACCTGAACAGCGAGCTTGGCTTGATGCACGCTTGTATAAAATAAAAGATAAATATGACCCCCGCCATCCCAGACGTATTGCTCCGCAGCGGAAGCATAATCCGCTAGTTTAGCCACCCGTTCTTCCGCCGGCTTATCTGACAGCATTACGGCATGCAGGCATTTGCCGATCGCGGTCGCTGCGGCAGCGGCAATTTGCTCTTCTGTAAACGGACAGCCCGCAATAATCTGCTTGAGCTGCTGCGCCGTACGAAGCACTACCGGAATTTTCAGCCCGAATGACTGCTCAATCGTCTGCTCCAGCCGAAGGCGCAGCAGATCGGCGTCCTCCTCCGCCACAAACAGGATGTTCCCGCTTTGAATATAGGTTTGCACGCGCAGAAACCCGGCCTGCTCCATCGCCGCGCGCAATTCAGCCATCTTGATTTTGTTGTTGCCGCCCACATTAATACCGCGTAACAGCGCAATATAGATTGTCAAAAGCTCCACCGCTTTCCTTTATGAGAATAAGGATATCCGGCCGCTCCCCGGCGCCTGGATATCCTTATCATAACGTATCTTAATTCACTTTTCCTCTGGCAGCGATTTTCCAGATGCGCTGGACTTCGGTATCGCGCACCAGATGAATCACATCAAGCATGTTTACAACCGCGCAGCAATGAACGGGAATAATTTGCAGCTTATCGCCAACTTGCAGCCCCTGCTCCTCCGGAGGAAGGTGCAGCACACCATGCTCCTCATTAAACCATGCCACTTCAATGCCCGGATGATCGAGCACATATCCGCGTCCTGTTCCGAGCGGCGACTGCTCGCCATCCATCGTAAACACCTTGGTCCCGGCATCGATGACGGCTCTATCCGGTGCAGGACGGCTAATTACAGTCGCCAGGACGGTCAGCGCACAATCGGCAAGCGAGATTGCCCCCGCCTTTACTTGCGTCAGATCGCCGAATACATACGTCCCCGGCCGCATCTCCGTTGCCCCTTCCATTGCCGCAGCAAGACGGCTTGCCGGGGTTGAACCGATACTGACCGCTTCAACCGGACAACCAAGCCGCCGCAGCGTCGCCGCGGCCTCCCGGGCAATGCGCGCTTCCTCATGCACAACTTGCCGCAAGGCATCGTCATCTGCCGCATCGTAGGACTGGCCGCCAAAGGTCAGCACACCTGTCACTCGCACACCGGGCAGTTCCGCTAGCGCTGCACCGAGCCGTTCCAGCGCTTCCCCGGGCTGTACACCGACCCGGCCATACCCCGGATCCACTTCAACCCAGACGGAAATCGTCCTGCCTGCGGCAGCCGCCGCTTCAGCGATCCCGCGCGCAACCTCGATGCTGTCTACCGCCACAGTAATAGCGGCCCGTTCCGTCAGCCTCATTAATCGCTCCAGCTTGGCGGCACCTACGATCGGGTAAGCGATAACAATCGGGCTAACCCCCTGCTCTGCCATCACTTCCGCCTCTCCCAGCTTGGCGGAGGTAATGCCTACTGCGCCCGCCTCTAGCTGTAGCTTGGCAATTTCAGGTGTCTTATGCGTCTTAATATGCGGGCGCAAGCTTATGCCGGCCGCATTCGCAGTCTGCTGCATCCGTTCAATATTTTGCAGCAGCTTCGCTTCATCAACAACAATACAAGGCGTGTCAAGCATCAACTTGTTCATCGACTGCTTTCTCCTTTAGAATGACAATTGGCCGCCGTCAACGACGATACATTCGCCAGTAATGAAGGTCGCATCCTCTGAAGCAAGAAATGCGAATACACCGGCCACATCCTGCGGCGTCCCTGTGCGCCGCAGCGGGATGAACTGCTCGATGTAACGCTCTACCGTCTCCGGGCTGTCGATGGATTGAGAGAGCGGGGTTTGAATATACCCCGGACATACCGCATTAACGCGAATGCCAGATTTGCCAAGCTCAATCGCCATCGTTTTCGTCAGCAGGACCACCCCGCCCTTCGAGGCATTGTAATGCGCATAGCCAGCTTCGCCGACAAGACCGTTGGTCGAAGCCATATTGATAATCGCCCCGCCGCCTTGCTGCACCATCAGGCGCGAGACGCGCTGGGCAACATAGAACATGCCGTTCAAATTAACATCGATCATCCGCCGCCATTGCTGATCCTCAATCTCAACGAACGGCTCTTCTTTGGCGATACCGGCATTATTCGCCAAAATATCGATTCTGCCGCAGCTCGCAGCAATTTCGGCGATGACAGCGTCAACCTGCTCCGCAGCGGAGACATCAAGCTGATGCTCCGAAACGTCGCCGCCAGCTGCGCGCAGGCTTGCTGCCGCTTCTGAAAGCAAATCTTCGCGAATATCGGCCATAATGACGCGGGCGCCTTCTGCGGCAAACCGCTCGGCAATGGCAAAACCAATCCCTTGACCGGCGCCGGTTACAAGCGCCACTTTATTGTCGAATCTTCTCACGGTCATTGTCGTCCCCTCTATAAGCTAGTAGGCTTACTCCTCTTGATCCCGGCACACAATCGCATCAATCTCTACCTTGATGTTGTCCAGCACGGCCTGAACGCAGGTTCTCGCCGGCAGCGGCGCAGAAAAATAGGTTTCATAAACCGCGTTGAAGCGGTCAAACTCTTGCAAATCCGCAAGATAGACACCTACCTTGACCACATCGTCCATCGTAAAGCCTGCCGCCTCGACGATCGCTTTCACATTGTCCATCGTCATTCTTGTTTCCGCCTCGATATCCCCCGCAACAATATTTCCGGCAGCGTCAAGAGGGCCTTGTCCTGATACAAACAGCATGCCTCGGGCCAGTATCCCTTGAGAATAGGGGCCGCTGCCAATAGAAGCATTGCCGGTATTCACCGCTCTTCGCATTGTCATCCCTCCATCCTCAGTTCCCCGCTCTCGGCAAGGCCGCACCAGCGTATAAGAGTAAGTGCATAGATTTCGACCAATTTGACCAAACTGTCCAGCTCGACAAATTCCTCCGGCGCATGCGCATTGCCCCCTGAAGGGCCGATGACCAGAGCGGGACTGGAGCTAAATTCATTAAATACAAATGCGTCGCAGGCGAATGGAGAACCGGTTACGACCGCTTTATCGCCAGTTGCTCTCTCTATCTCCTCAGCAAGCAGCGGAATGAGCGGATGATTCGCTTCAACCTCCGAACCGGGCAAAAAGCGGATCATTTGTTTAAAGCGCGGACGATCAAGCCCATCGGCATAGGCAGTGCCGCAAAACTGTTCATATCCGTCCAGCAATTGCTGGCGAAGCTGCTCCTCGGTTATCCCCGGATAACACTCCACCCAAATATCAACATGAGCCTCAACAGGCCCAACATCACATAACGGCGCTGACATATCTCCCGCCGCAAGGCGCGTTACAATGACCGGCAGCGCTTCTTTAGAACCGCTGTACCACGGGGCAGGCCCCGCTTCATCTGCCCGCTGCTGTTCAAACTGATCCAGGAAGACAATAAAGCGCGCGGCAGCTGCAGCCGGATTGCGCACAGTCTCGCCGCTGAACGACAGGCCGGTCGTCCCTTCAAAAGTGACGCGCCACAGCGCGCCGCCGCGGGTAGCCGGGTAGAGCGCCAAATTCGTCGGCTCAGGAATAATAACCGCAGCGGCAGTTATCCCTTTCGCCCGGCCGGCCACGGTCCCGTTGGCGCCGCCAAATTCTTCATCCACTACCGATTCGATCAGAACGTCGCCCTGCAGCCCGATCCCGAGCTCCATCAAACATCTGACTGCCATAATGGAAGCGGCAAGTCCGCCTTTCATATCAAAGGCGCCCAACCCGATTAAACAACCATCTTCTATTCGCGGCGTAAAAGGATCCTCCGGCCAGCCGGGAGCGACAGCCGCTGTATCGATATGGCTGGAGAACAGCAGCGATTGTCCATCGCCGCTGCCCTTCCATTGCGCCCAAACATTAGGGCGTCCGCTGTAATCCTTGCCCGGATAGTAAGCCGGATGCTCATGAAAGCCCTGCACAGCCTCCGGCTCATACAGCTCAGCTTCGAACCCGAGCTCCAGCAACCGCTTATGAAGCGCCTGTTGGCACTGCTGCTCCGAGCCGCTTGTAACGCGATTGACCGTATGATGTGAAACCAGCTCGGCCAGCAGTTCAATCAGCCGTTCGCGATTTTGCTCGGCCCAGTTGCGAATGTCTGCAGCCATACGATCTGTATTTATGTTCATATCCGTACTCCTCCCCTTCCTTACTGCGAAATCCGGCTTGGAGTCGGCATATTTTTATAAAAGTAACAATCTACCATACCTTCTGTCCCCTGGAACAACAGCCGCTTTTCCTCCAGTTCCTCGAGCCGCTCCACCGAGCCGTCCAAATAAGCGGAAATCCGGCTTTTGGCGGTGCGGAGACTGCTCAGCAGCCCGCCGTAGCGCAGGTCAATAATATCCCAGCCAAACGGCTTATTCACAATATGCCAGCGCTCAAAGTGATAAGCCCGTAACCGCTCCACGCGCGCAGCAATTTCCGGCAGTACCGAGACGGCCAGCTCAAGCAGCTCTTCACGGTCCCCCTCCCGGTAAGCCGCTGTAATCCGATTGCCGGCATCCGCTTTCAGGGTGAGCACAGAACAGAGCAGTTCCAAAACTTTGAACACAAAGCCATACTCGCCGTTACGTTCCGCATACAATGCCATTTGCTGCTGCATTTCTTTGTAATGGCCAGCCATATCCAGTCCGCGAATATTTTCGTCGAACAGCCCCATCATCACATTTTGCCACAGCATGTAGCGCGACGGGTTGTAGGTTTCCAGATTGTTTGGCTTAATGCCTGGCGGCTCATCGACATTTTTGATCGCCATAAAATCGTCCATCCGGGCGCCTGTGCAATAATGGAACCGTCGTGCCAGCTTCTCCTCGTCAAGCGCCTCCGCATAGCCGTGCTCAGCAAACAGCTGCAGACCAAGCAGCGCGGAAAACCAGTCGCACTCCGTACCGTCATCGCCCCATAGCGTGGCAATAATTTCACGTACGCCTTCGCGTTTGCAGACGTTCAGCGCGGCATTCGTCGACACGAACGTTGCGCCGTAATTTAGGACAAAGCCCTTCCAATTCCATATGCCGCCGGCAAAGACCGGCGTGGAGCCGAATTTTTTGTGTCGCTGAATCCAGTCTGTATAGAACGCCTCGTCATAATGATAATAGTCCCAATATACAAATTGCACATCGCTTGGCATTCCGGCAATGACTTCATCGGAGATGACGCATTGCGGGTCGTAATAATCGCCGCTGCGCGAGCCTGCCCGGAAATACATATCGCTCCACATCATCGGCTTTAAGCCAAGACGCTCCGTCATCGCCACTACCCGGCGAAGATGTTCATTCATAATATCGAATTTGGAATGATAGCCATTGCGTATCAAATATTCGCCAAGCCCCAGCTTCCAGGCTTCGTCCATCCCGATATGAATGCGCTTGCTTCGCACCGGCGCCGAAGCTGCCACAATCATCTGTTCAATAAAGGCATAAGTTCGTTCTTCACCGACCAGCATCGTCTCATGGTCATCGCGAATATCGGCAAACGCGTTCCATTTGAGCACATCGGCCAGATGGCTAAGCGTCTGTATACACGGAATAAGCTCGATCCCAAGCAGATCGGCATAATCGTCCAGCTCGCGAATTTCAGCTTGCGAGTAGCGGCCGCGCATATAGCCAAAGTAAGGCTGCTCCGCCACATCAAAGCTATCCTCGCAATACAGCATCAGCATATCGAGCCCCATTAGAGACATTTTGCGCAAAAAGGCTTTGACAGACTCAGGACGGATGACAGCGCCGCCTTGCGAGACGTCGAACATCGGCCCGTTCATCGTAAACTGCGGAATTTCTTCTAGACGGAAGCTGTCCTGCTCGCGTAATGACTCCATCAGCAGCCCTAACGCACGGAAAAAATGAATTTTGCGCGCATAGACGATCCGCAGCTTTCCATCCGCGGCTTCAACCAGCAAATGATTGTCTTCGCACTGTTCAACCTGTACAACTCTTCCGTCGGCTGCAGCCTCGAATCCGGCTTCCTTGGCCAAAAGCCCGATCCCTTGCTCCAAGCCTTCAATATCTCCAGTGAAGCATAATCTCATAACCGTCACCTCTGCAAAAATAAATTTGCTGTCCCCTGGGTGAGTATGAGGTTGCATCAACTGAAGCGCTTCTAGCGCAAAATCGCCCGGCACGGCGCGGCGCATACGCCATGGACTGCAAGCGGCAGCACCGTTAACGTCCACGGCCCTTTTCCCGCTTCCCGGAGGCGTACGACCGGCGCAAGTAGCAAGCGGTCTCCTGCAAAATAATGAGCCAATTGCGACATCACATCAGGCGGCTTGCGGGGATCTTCAATCGATGTAATATCGACCCCTAGCAAGCTGACGCTGCGCTGTACAATCCACTCCATCGTCTCATCGCTAAAAAACGGCGAAGCTGTCGTAAATTCCGCTGTATTCCAGCGGGAATCCCAGCCTGTAGCGATCAATAACGCATCGCCGGGTTCCAATACATCTCCGACTGCCTCTTCCAATTCATGCGCATAAATCGGCTCAAGCGGCGCTTTGTCCGGAACCTGCGCTACCCATGCACGCATAAAAAAACGGCTCGGGTCTATATGATGCAGCTGTTCTCTGCCGGCGAATAAATGGTTGGCGGTTTCCAAATAAGTGCCTGCAAAGGAATGCAGCTGAAAGGCATGGCCATCAAAGCCATGCTCAGCTAATGTTGCGACTGGCTTGATTGCGATATCTGGGAATGGCATGCCATAATTCCACATCCCATTAGCAATCGTCCCTGTAATATCAATGGTGCGGCTCACCGTCTCATCCTCCCGGATTTTCTCGCATGAATCGTTTAGCAGCATGCTTGAACGAATGGCGCCGGCACCTGTAATAATCCCGTATGATGTTAATCCCATTTAATCACAGTCAGGTAAAATGTGCAACCGCTTTCCACAGGTGGCGCAGCATATAGTCGAAAAGTCCAATTTCCATCATCTCTCTTTTTCGTTATGCTAATGAAGACAAATAATGACAGAACAAGGAGAATGCGCGCATGGGAATGATCGGCTGCTACGTTGCTTTGGACGAAAAAGAAATTAACCAGCTTGCTTCTGCAGAAATAAAGCTAGAGGATTTGGATCCTTACGATAGAGAAAAGCTCGATATCGATAAATCGTGGGAAGCTATCCACTATATGCTGTGCGGTGACATCAGCGATGGCGAGCCGCCTTTTGGCTATATTGTTCCACTGGGGAATGACAATTATTTGGAATTCGCCGAGTTCGGGGCCTTCTATCTAAAGCCGGAACAAGTTGCAGAGGGCTATCAGGCAATCAAGCCGCTGACGAGAAGCGACTGTCTCGCGCTGTATAATTTTGAGGCGATGCTGAAAGACGAGGTATATCCGCTCTTTAGCGGAGATGAGGAAAGCGGCGACCAGTTTTTTGACTACATCTTCAGCTACTTGGAGCAAATCCGCAATTACTTTGAAAAGGCAGTCGCCGCCGGTCAGGGCATTGTCTTCTATATTTTTTAGGCTCTGTTAAACGATGATGCTGATATTTGAACTTTGAGGCACGCGGACAGACGATCCGTTATTCGTGAATTTTACCGGGTTATTGGAGCCATTTGAGGCAAATAAAGGAACCACGGTCCGGGGACCAGTCGTTTGGGCAGATTTGTTCACAGATAACGGATCTACGATCCGCTCGTGCCCGCTTCGCCCGCGAGTACAGATGTCCACAATTAATCGACAGCCTCTCTATGCCCATAAGTACTTCCAATCGCCTGTTTTTCCAGCAAATAGCAGATCGCAGGTCCGCTCAATCAATTTGGGGGTCGCCCAAACTTGCTTTTCATGCTTAAATCGGCTGCTGGCGCGCTTTTGTCGATTGGCGGATTTTCAGTCGCGTCGGCACCCGGATCAGCTTACGCTCCCGTTCATGCTCAGGCTGCTCCAGCAGCTCCAGCAGCAGCGCGGCCGTATCCCGCCCGATCTGCTCCCCGTCCTGCGTTACGCAGGTAGGCGGGATACGCGCAAATTCGGAATGAGCATAATCGTCAAAGAAAACGACCGACAGATCGTCCGGCACTACCCGCTCCGTGTCGTCCGCAGCCTTTATCAGTCTAAGCCCCAGCTGTTCATTGATGGCGAATAAAGCCGTCATCTCGCGATGCTGATCCAAAAAGGCGCGCAGCTCCTCATCCGCTGACAGCACTTGAATAAAACTGCGCTCAATGACGACGCTATAGTCGTTCATTGCCTGTCGGTATCCGCCGAGCCGTTCCTCAATGCTGCTCGTTGTATCGCCAAATGGCGTCGTCACAAAAGCAATGTTGCGGTGGCCGAGCTGCAGTAAATGCTCGGTGGCCTCATAAGCTCCCGAATAGTGATCGGAGCATACGCAATTTGTAGGCACTCCTGACAAGTAACGGTCAATAACAACGATCGGAAAACGATCCAAAGACAGCCGCAGCATCGTTTCATTATAGACGCGGCCCTCGGTCGGATAGACGACAATTCCTTGCGCTCCAAGCGCCAGCGCCTCCCGCAGCATCTCATCTTCCTTCTCCAGCACGCCGTCCGACAGCAGCAGCAAAATGCGATAGGATGAAAACGCAAGCCCTTCATTCAGCCCGCTAATAATTCCGGTAATCAGCAGACCGCTCAGCCGGGGGACAATGACCGCGATTAGCGGCAATGAACTTTCAGCCTGCTGCAACTGCGCACTTCTCGGCGCATAGCGGACAGGCTCTTTTGTTTTGTCCTTCCCGGCAACAAAAGAGCCCCGCCCTTGTATCCGGTAAATAAACCCTTCCTCTACCAGCTGTGTCATTGCCCCGCGCACCGTAATGCGGCTGACATCAAACTTGCGGCAGAGCTGATTTTCGGACGGCAGCTTGAAGCCCTCCTGCCACTTGCCCGATTCCATTTGATCCCGCAAAAAACTGTAAATTTGCGTATACAGCGGCGTGCGCTCCCCATTCATACTCTCTAACTCCTCACATCATTATAACAAATGTACAACTTTCTCGCCGAAACCTGGTAATTACCATTTACAAACCTTATTATAAACACTATCATTCGAGTATAACAAGACAATAAAAACTTGTATTATTTGTTATATTAAATGGAGGTGCTCATGTTGAGTAAGCCCGTCGCACATATTATTTCCCACACGCATTGGGATCGGGAATGGTATTTGCCTTATGAGAAGCATCATGTACGTCTTATCGCATTAATGGATACATTGTTGGATACACTTGAGCAGGACGCGCAATTCCGCAGCTTTCACCTCGATGGACAGACCATCATTATTGAGGACTATTTGCAGGTTCGTCCGGAAAAGCGCGAGCAGCTGGAGCGATTTATTCGCGAGGGCCGCATCGTTATCGGCCCCTGGTATATCCTGCAGGACGAGTTTCTGACCAGTCCGGAGGCCAATATACGCAACCTGCAAATCGGCCATGCCGATGCCAAAAAATACGGCGTCATTTCCAAGCTCGGCTATTTCCCCGATTCCTTCGGCAATATGGGGCAGGCGCCGCAGCTGCTGCAGCAGGCGGGCATTACCTTCGCCGCCTTCGGCCGCGGCGTGAAGCCAACCGGCTTCAACAATGCCGTAATGGATTCGGCTGCTTACGAATCCCCTTTTTCCGAGCTCATTTGGCGTGCGCCGGACGGCTCGGAGGTAACAGGCATATTATTTGCCAACTGGTATTGCAACGGCATGGAGATTCCGGTCGATCCAGAGCAGGCAAAAGCCTACTGGAAACAAAAGCTGCATGATGCCGAACGCTTTGCTTCCACCGATCAGCTGCTATTTTTGAATGGCTGCGACCATCAGCCGATCCAGACCGACCTTAGCGCCGCGCTGGAGACCGCGCGGGCAGCGTACCCGGATTATGAATTCAAGCACAGCAGCTTTGAAGAATATGTTCAGGCCTTTGCAGCCTCTCTGAAGCGCCCGCTCAAGGAAATTGAAGGCGAGCTGCGCAGTCAGCGTACGGATGGCTGGGGCACGCTGGTCAACACTGCATCAGCCCGCGTCTATATCAAGCAAGCTAATGTGCGCGGCCAATTGCTGCTGGAAAAAGGCGCCGAGCCGGCTGCGGTATTCGCGTCACAGGCCGGACTCGATTATCCGCATCATCTGTTCACTTATGCCTGGAAAACATTAATGCAAAACCATCCGCATGACAGCATCTGCGGCTGCAGCGTTGACGCCGTACATGCCGAGATGATGACCCGCTTCGCGAAAAGTTACGATGTAGCGGATGTACTGCTGCAAGACAGCCTGCAGCATATCGCTGCACGCATCCAAACGCCGGGCAGCGCAAACGATGACGCCGTTTCTTTTATCGTCTTCAATCAGGCCGGCGTAATGCGCTCCGGCGTCGTAAGCATTGAACTGGAAGTGAAGCGTTTCCCGTTCACGCCTGAACTAACACCAGCGCAATTGTACCAGCAAGCAGCCGAAATGGAGCTGCCGCGCGGCGCGATTATCGATCATCTTGGCCAGCCTGCAGCAGCCGAAATTGAAGATCTTGGCGCTCATTTCAATTATACGCTGCCGGACGACCGCTTCCGCCAGCCTTATATCGCCCGCCGCATTCGCGTAACCCTTCATGCAGAGCAGCTGCCGGCACTTGGCTATCGGGCGTATGCTTGGGTTCCGTCCAAGGAAGCACAAAATACGGCAGCAGCTGACCAGCATGAGCTGGAGCTGTCGAATGAATATTATCATATCGCGTTTGCCGAGAACGGCAGCCTCATCTTGACGGATAAAACGAGCGGCAATCAATATACTGATCTATGCATCTATGAAAATGTTGGCGACATCGGCAATGAATATGTATTCAAGCAGGATCACAGCGCCCTGACGCTGACTACGAAGAATTTGAAAGCCGACATGCGTGTGGTGTCTGCGAATGCTTTTTCCAAGACGGTGGAAATTGTGCATCACTGGGAAATTCCGGAGAGCGCGGATGATACGCTGTTCATCGAGCAGCAGTCGATGGTCCCGCTCATGAACCGGAAAGCCGGACGTTCTTCCAAGCTTGTGCCGCTTACGCTGCGCACGCAAGTCACACTAGAAAAGGGCGTCAAAGCTGTCAAAGTGAAAACGGCGTTCGACAACAAGGCCAAAGATCACCGGCTGCGCGCGCTGTTCCCGTCCGATACGGCTGCTGCCGTTCATTACGCCGATTCGATCTTCGAAATCGCCAAGCGTAACAATGAGCCGGCTCCCGAATGGACGAATCCGAGCAACGCCCAACATCAGCAAGCGTTTGTCGCCATTGATGACGAGCGCCGCGGGCTGGCTGTCGCCAATATCGGCCTGCATGAGTATGAGCTGCTGCGCGACGAACGCAACACAATCGCGGTTACGCTATTGCGCGCTGTTGGCGAGCTTGGCGACTGGGGCGTCTTCCCGACCCCTGAAGCGCAATGTATCGGAGAACAGCAGGTAGAATTCGCCATAATCCCTTATGCGGATCAATCGGCGCGTTACGCAGCTGCGCAAGAGGCTTACGCATATCAAATCCCGCTCTACAGCGCGCAAACGGATGTGCACCAGCAAGCAATTGATGAGCAGCAGCAGACGCTCCCAGCAAGTGAATCCTGGATAAAATGGTCGAGCGGTAAGCAACTGGTGCTTTCCTCCGTGAAGCGCAATGAAGAACGCGGCGACACCTTGATTCGCTGGTACAATCTGTCCGGTGAGACGGTTACACTTACTGTAGACAGCAACAGTCTGATCGGGCGCGGCTCCCACTGGTTTGCAAGCAACGTACTGGAAGAGCGGTTGCAGCCGTTGACTGCCGATGCCAACCAACAGCTGCAAATCACGATCAAGCCTTACGAAATCTTCACACTGGGCTGCGGCCGATAAAAAAGCGCAGCATTTTCCTAAATATCGGCGAGATCACCTTCAAATGTTGCATTTTGCGCAACAAATCGATCCGCCTAACCAAAAAGGATGGAGCCTGATCTTTCAGCTCCATCCTTTTTAAGCTTTCTTTAGTGCGCATATGCTGCTGCAGCGGCAGCCAAATAGTAGGCCAGGCCAACTTGCTGGCCTTCCAGCATTTGCAAATGAAAATCATCCTTCAGGAAAAATTGGGTTTGTGCAGCAAAATCGCTTGCCGACAGACGATGCCCATTTTCCCCAAGAAAATCCAAATGCCGCTGCAGCAGCGCCGCAATTTTTTCATCCGTATGCTTGATGCCGGCCCGCAACGCCTCACTCATCGCCGACATAAACAATGCCGCCTCTTGCGCCGCATCGTTCATCCGCTCAATATCCAAAGCCGCCGCATCAAGCAGCTCATATTGATAATTAGCTTGCAAATAATCGTTTTGTTCTCGCAGCGCTTCCCGCCACTCCTCTTCTGTCGAAAATCCGGCAAACAGCTCCTTATCTTCCATCGCGACTCCTTCCTCCAAACTTAGAATGGTTTTGCGTATTGTCGCGGCAATTTTCGCCAGCCGCTTTTGTCTTTCTTTGATCATGCTTTCTTGCTTGGCGAGAAGCTCCGCCCGGTCAGCCTGCTTTTCCATGAGCTGTTGAATCTGCTCCAATGAGAAATCCAGCTCCTTATACAGCAAAATTTGCTGAAGCCGCTCCAGCTCATTTTTTCCGTACAGGCGGTAGCCGGCCTCACTCAGCTCACATGGGACAAGCAAACCGATTTTGTGATAGTGATGCAGTGTCTTGATCGTGACGTTGGACAATGCGGAAACTTCCTTAACCGTGTAAAGCAATTCATGTTTCCTCCTTTCAGCTGTAAGTGTACAGCCTCCTCTTAGGATAGAGTCAACCGTTTTTCCTGCAGCCGGTTAAGCCCGAGCTTCACCGCGATCGCATCATCCAAATAGCCGATCGGGAAAATATAATCCGGAATCACATCGGTCGATAAAATAAAATAAAGCAGCACACTGCCGATCGTTGCGCGGATTTGCTCCGCCTCTTCAGACTTTTCAGCATCCGCATATTGCCTGTACATATCCATGAGGTGATCAATATAAGGACCCATGCCATCCACCTGCTGCGCCTTCGCGGCAAACTGGTTGCGGATGAGCTGCTGCCCCTCCTCGGTTAGGGCATATCGCTCATATCGGTCCAATTCTTCCTGGATGCGCGGAATAATTAAATTATAGTTGATCAGCTCTGTAAACTGCAGGGCGTCCTCCAGCATCTCCACGATCGCGACATGCTCCGCTGCCGCTTTGCCCGCCTCCAGCTCAATTACGCCAGCCGCTTCCAGCAGCTTATTGACGGGAACCTGCAATGTTTTCGAAAACAATTCGATATGCTCAAGCTTAGCTTTCTGCTTGCCGTTCACAATTCTCGAGATCGTCGCCGTCTGGATTCCGGTCAATTCACTCAGCTTGCGCATAGACAGGGAATGCTCCTGCATTAATGCTCTTAATTCCGATCCAAGCCGGCTTGCTTTCTCGCGCTCCTCCGTCATTGGCGACATCCCTCCTCAAGCCTGTATAATATATGTTATTCTACAGATACGAATAAATGAGCAAGAGCCTCCTTTATATTGGTGTTGATTTTTTATCAACAGTGTTGTCACTTTCGACAACAGATCTCATATATTGCATTAAGCACGCAGCAAGCTCAGTTGCTCGCGTAGCAAATCGTTCAACAAAAGGAGTTTTAAAACATGGCATCATGGTTGATCATCGCTGCTTTAACATTTTCGTCCAGTGTTGACAATTTAGGCGTCGGATTATCGTATGGCATCCGGAATATACGAATTCGTCTACTCCAGAACTTGCTGATCGCCGTAATATGCTTTCTCTTCAGTGTGTGCGGAATATATTTCGGGCTGTGGCTTTCTTCTCTGCTCCCCGGCCTGCTTCCGGTCATTGTCGGCGCCTTTATTCTCGTTATTATCGGGATTCGCATTATTTTGCTGGCGACCCCGCGCAAGCAATCAGACGATGGCCCGGCTGAACCGGCGGCCAAAACGATTGGCTGGGGCGAATCCATGGCGCTTGGGGTTGCACTATCGGCCAATGCACTGACGAACGGCATCGGCGCCGGACTGCTTGGTCTTTCGCCAATGCTCATCTCATTGCTGGCGGCAATCGGCAGCTTCGTCACAGTGTGGATCGGCGTCGCCTTCGGAATCCGTCTCGCGCATGTACGGATCGGCAAATACACGGTGGGACAATTCGGGACGGTCATTAGCGGCGTTTTGCTGGTGGTTGTAGCCGCCCTTGCCTTCTTAGACTAGTAAGACTTGCAGCTTATGCTGCAGTTTAGACAGGTTGCTGAACGAAAAAGACAGGTAGCCCTTGGTGTAGCTAGGTAAACCCAAGAACCATTGTTGGAGTTGCTAGCGAACCTGACAACTCTTATTCGGCTTAAAATGGGGCCTTGTGGGTTCTAACGAATCTACCGATCGTTATTCACCGAAAATCGGCCGCTTCCACATCTTTTTTCCATCAATAGCGTGTCTCAGGTTCGTTACAAGCGGAGCAAGCCGATATTCCGGCCAATAGCGTGTCTCAGATTCGTTAGCCCTGATCGTCAACGGGCATCCATTTGAAAGTTGAGTGGATAAATTCTTCTACGGTCAAAAAAACGCCCCTCCCGGCACCGTGCCGGCACTTGAAGGGGCGTTAACTCTTTATTTACTCAGCATCCGCATCAGCATTACGACTGCTTCCGCCCGTGCTGCCTGCTCCTGCGGAGCAAAGCGGTTGCCGGAGCGGCCTTGCACAATTCCTTGCTCTTTAACTGCTTTTACCGAAGCCTTGGCCCACTTCGAAATTTCCTTGTCATCGGCAAATCCGGTCGCCGCATTCGCAGCATTTGCCAGATCAAGCTTTATCGCTCTGGCAAACATCGCCGCCATCTCTATGCGGGTAATCGCCGCATCCGGACGGAAGCTGCCGTCTGCGTAACCGGTAACAATTCCTGCCTGAACCGCTTGCCCGATCGCCCGGGCAGCCCACTTGCCAATATTGCCCTGATCGGTAAACTTCACTGCTGCGCCGTCGCCTTCAAGCTTCAACGCACGCGCAAGGAGCGCTGTAAATTCGGCACGCGTAATTTGCTGATCCGGTTTGAAGGTTCCATCTGTATAGCCTGTTACAATATGCTGAGCTGCCGCCTGCTTAATAACGGCTTCCGCCCAATGTCCGACCAGGTCTGTCAGCCTCACCGGCTGCTGGCCAAGCTCCGGCTCCGGCGTTCCCGTCTCCGACGAATCGCGCTGCAATGTCAGCGTGTAAGTCTTCGTCGTGCCATTCTCGGCTTGCACGGTCAGCTTGAGTCTGTTCTCGCCCGGCGCAAGCTGAAGTGTTGTTGTGCCGTTTATCGGCGCGCCATCAAGCGTCACTTTCGCGGCAGCATGCGCTGTCTTCACCGTAAGCTCGACTTGCCCGCCCTTCACTTGTCCTTCATATGCCGTTGTATCAGGTGCGAATTCCGGCGTCAACGCGACGGCTTCCCCATTGTCCCGCACCTCAAGCCCTTGCAGCTCCGCATTATTGGACGGGATGTAGATATAGCCCGGCCCGCTGCTGCTCGGCATTCTCACTGTCACCTGTGCTGTTACCTCCAGCTTCAGCGGAGGTGCGGATTGCACAACACCGCTTGGCAAAGCAAATGTTCCGGTTGCCGTGTAGCTGCCTGCCTTGCTGCCGTCATAGCCGTCAATCGTCCAGTTCAGCGCCACTGTATGGTTGCTGCCTTTGGCATCAGTAATCGTTGTCGCTTGCGGCAGCGACGCGAGCGACTCTTCCAGTGATGTGCCGTAGTCAACCTCTACATCCTTAACTGCAGCGACGGATTGAATTGTATTGTATTGCTCTTTATCCCAATTCAATGCCTGATATACCTGGGCCGACAAGGTAACCATATCAGCCAAGGCAAAATCGCCGGTCGCAAAGCCGTTAGGAGGAGTAACCACAGGCGAATGCTTGGAATTCGTTAAAATGGTAATCGTCATATTATAGACCGGATCAATAATCGTCAATGTACCCGTCCATCCCTGGTGCCCGTATGTGCTTCTGCTCGGCCCCCAGTTGAAATAATAATATGCAGACGCCGATTTGGAATGCAGACGCCAGCCTAATCCGATGGTGGAGTTGTTTGGATTTTTCGGATCATATGGCGTTATAAATTCATCTCTTACTTCCTGCGTGAAAAATTGTGAATCGTTGTAAATGCCTCCGTTAAGCATTAATTGGGTAAGTCTTGCCATATCTCCTGTTGTGGAAAACAGCCCCGCGTGTCCGGCCACACCAGCCATGGAGTACCAAGCTTTCTCGTCATGCACTTCGCCCTGCAGCGTATATTTGCGCTGAGGTACAGGCGCGCCGTCCGGCATCGCTCCAAATGTAACATTTCCGTCCCGCGTGTTGCCGTTCAGCTCCGTTGCCGCAATGCGCGACTGCGGAACGCCTTTCTTCAGCGGAGTAAACATCGTGTCTGAAAGGCCCATTTTGCCGTAAATTTCTTGCTCGACATATTGATCCAGCTGCATGCCGGTAATCTGTTCAACGAGCAGCCCCAAAATCATATAATCGACATCGCTGTAGGCAAAAGTCGTGCGCGGCTCGTACATCAGCGGTGTTTTGCAAATGACATCGATAATGCCGTCGCGGTTGGACGGATCGCTCGTTTGGTACCACAGTTCGTCTGCCGATGTCAAATTCGGATACTCAGGATCGGGAATAAGTCCGCCATAGTGATGCAAAATGTCGCGAATTGTAATGATATTTTTTCCGAGCTTTTTCCCTTTCGTGTATGCTTCCGTAAATTTCCCAGTATAAACGGCATAGTCATCCCGGAAATTTTCCCAGCCCGGGAAATCGACCAGCCGTTGATCCAGATCAAGCCTGCCTTCGGAAACCAGTTTTTGAATTGCATAGTTGGTCGCATACATTTTGCTGTTTGAAGCCAGGTCAAAGAGCGTATCTTTCGTCACCGGCTGCCACTCGCTTTCCGGCAGCAGCGTTGCCGACTCATAAACCCCTTCCGTCACAGTCTTGGTGCTATATTTTTTGGCATAGCCGTAGGCCGATTCCTTGACGATCTTGCCATCCTTGACGACGATCATCGCCGCTCCCGGAAAGCCTGCGGCAATTTGCTGCTCGACATATTGATCGATTGCATCCAGCTTGGCCGAGGAAAACCCGACATCCTCCGGACGGTCGGCATAAGCGAGCTGATTATAGGCCGCTTCCTGCTTTTTCAACAGATACTGCTGGCTGCCGACGGAGAGGCTTCTCACTTGGAACAGCCTTTCAATGTAGCCAAGCGACAAATAATATCGGTCCCCTTGCCTGAATCCGTCAACGTCGGAAAAGACGAACTTCGTATATTCTTTCAGCATATTCCCTGTCACATTGGAACCGATCCGATTGCTGTCGATATTGATTTCAAAATAGTCGCGGCCATAAAACAACGTCACTATGTTCGCCGTATTTGGGGCCAAGTCGTCAAACAGATAACCGTTTTTGCCATAGCTGTGCGTCACGCCCAGCAAGTCTTGCAAATCCTCAATCGCCACGTAGCCTTTGAAATTTTTCTTGACGATAAGCTCGGGCGCAATTGCAATCGGCTTGCTGTAAACCCGGGCGTCGCCATCGATCAGCCACACTTCAGCAACCCCGTTGCTTGCCCTGACATAACGAAGGTCGCTCGGGAAGTTGCTGTCCTCAGCTACAGTCAGCCCAATGTAAGCGCCATCATTATTGCTATTAAGTTTAAAAGTCATTTTCAGTCCATAGTCGTCCACCGTTTTTTCAGTGACTTCGCCAGCTCCGCCATGAAGCAGCTTGGCTCCAATATCCCCCCTATAAATGCCGCTATCTTTATAGTAATGGACTATAAGTTGGACATCGTCCGCTGCGGCTGATGCCGGCTGACCGGAAAAACCGGTGAAACTGGAAACGAGCAGTGTTGCAAACATAAGCATGGCAAATACTCTTTTCAACTTCATCCCTCTTTCCTTGTAGTAGTTGTTACAACATTTGCTGCCGGCCTCCTTTGTCGCTGCGCTATGCAAGCAAACGATCGACCGGCAGCGGCACAGGCAGGAGCCGGCAGCATAGTTTCGCTACGAGCTCGTACGATCTTCCGCTTGCCTGTCTGCGGCAAGCATCTGCTCCGCGTGGCCAAAATGTCCCCTTGTCCGGGACAATACAGCATCCGCCTCCTCTTTGTTAATTGAATATCGCAACATCAGAATGGCTGCCCGGGCATCCCCATCCGCCTGCTCGCAATAATGCGCAGCAGTCAGCCGGTCAGTTCCCGTCGCCTCCATTACGATATTTACTACCCGCTGCTGCAGCTTGTAGTTGGTCGCTTGTACATTGACCATTAAATTTCCGTATACTTTGCCAAGCTGAATCATCGAGACGGTCGAGATCATGTTCAGCACCATTTTTTGCGCCGTTCCCGCTTTCAGGCGGGTCGAGCCTGTAATGATTTCCGGTCCGACAGGCACCTCGATCGGATACTCCGCCGCATCGCTAAGCGGCGTGTTGCTATTGCAGGAAATACTTGCCGTTACTGCTCCCAGCTGCCGGGCCGCTTCAATCGCGGCAATGACATAAGGCGTTCTTCCGCTTGCAGTTATGCCCACAACCGCATCTTTTGCCGTGACGGCCGCAAGCGCATCGCGGTGTCCCGCTTCGGCATCATCTTCCGCATTTTCGATGGCGTGACGGATCGCGTGATCGCCTCCCGCGATGATGCCTTGTACAAAATCAGGGCTGACGCCAAAGGTAGGCGGGCATTCTGAAGCATCGAGTATGCCGAGCCGGCCGCTTGTGCCTGCTCCAATATAGATCAGTCGTCCTCCAGCTTGCAGGACAGCTGCAATTTTCTCAATCGCAGCGGAGATTTGCGGCAGCGCCTTGCGTACAGAATGCGCTACTGTTTCATCCTCGCTGCTCATTAAATCAACGATCTCTGCGATATTCATTTGATCCAGATGCTGAGTGCGATCATTTTTTTGTTCGGTGAGCAATTTATTAATGTTTGTCTGCTCCATAGTATAGTTCCTCCCGTTCTTTAAAGTGCTCTACGATGCGCTGTTTCATCTGCTCAGTCATGTGATGCCCCGCTTCGGCAAGAGCGAGCACGTAGGAACCAATGGCTGGCGGCAGCAGCAGACGTTCCGGCGAGAAGCTGCCTGCACGAATTGCCGGAAGCCGGACAAACCGGCCGGCAAACAACTCGCTGGCGAACAGCCCCCCGCCCAGCACGAGGGGAACCGTTCCTCGCATCCCCAGTTTCTTCGCTGCGGTTGCCGCTAATTGTCCAAGCTCATGAACTGCCCCATCTATAATGCTCAGCGACACTGCATCTCCTTGCTCAGCAGCCTCCATGACAAACCGCGAAGCTTCGGCAATGACCGGGCGAATTTGCTTTTGCTCATAATAGTGCGTGATCAATTGCGGCGGCGCAGCTAATCCCAGCCGCTCCAGCAGCAGCTCCGTAAGCATAGTTTCTTCCCCGCGGCCGTCGTACGCTTTCATTACGGCCGTCAATGCCTGCCGCCCCAAATCAAAGCCGCTGCCTTCATCGCCGAGCAGATAGCCCCAGCCTCCTACCCTAATGCTGGTGCCAGTTGCGGGATCAAACCCATATGCAATTGAGCCTGTGCCGGCAATGAGGACAATGCCGCCGCGCCCCCATGTGCCGGCTGCCAGCGCATTAATCGCATCATTATGAATCACGGCGCGTACATGCTCCGGCAAGCCGGCTTGCAGAAAAGCGCTCCAGCGCGCTTTATCTTCCGGCCGGTCACTTCCGGCAAGCCCCAAGTAGACGACCTCCAGCTGCGAGAGATCCGACTGCCCCTGCTGCAGCGTCTCCTCAATCAACGCCTTTACAATTTGCTGCGCTTCGGACCAGGACTTCGACTTCACATTCGTGCCCTCTCCCCGGCATACTGCGAGTATTTGTCCGGTCTCATCGCCAAGGATGCCAATGGTCTTCGTCCCGCCGCCGTCGATTCCAATATAGCGTTTATAAGTGTTATTTGACGGCACCGGCTGTCAACCCCTCCATAAATTGCTTGGAAGCCAGGAAGAAAATCACGAGCATCGGCAGGGATGACAGCGTCAATCCGGCAAACAGTACGCTCCAATCGGTGGAATACTCCCCGAATAATGTCAGCATGCCGACCGGGATCGTCTTGCGGGCTTCGTCCTGAATAAAAATAAGCGGGAAAAAGAAATCATTCCATACCGTAATAAAGTTCATAATCATAACCGTTCCTAATGCAGGGCGCATAAGCGGCAGCAAAATACGCCCCAATATGCCGATTTCCGAGCAGCCGTCAATCCGCGCCGCCTCTTCCAGCTCTTTAGGCAGCGTGCGGAAAAATCCGGTCAAAATCAAAACCGAAAGCGGAATGCCAATCGCCGTGTAGACGAAAATGAGCGACCACTGCGTATTGATGATGGCGAATTGCTTCATCAAGAGAAATAAAGGCACAATGCCCAGCTTGATCGGAATCATCATCCCGAGCAGGAAAAAGAAGAACAGCGCGCCATTCCAGCGAAATCTGTAGCGGGCAATGTAAAAAGAAGCAAGCGAGCCGCTCACAATGATTGCCGCTACCGAAACGACGCTGACGAGAACGCTATTCGTCAAATAATCGAGATAGGGCAGCTGGTCAATCAATTTCTCATAAGCAGCAAAGCTTAATTTCGTTGACACCCCCATCGGATGCTTGAAAATATCAATGTTAGTCTTAAGCGACGAGATCAGCATAAGGAAAACCGGGTAGAGACTGATGAAGGCCAGCAAATAAGCAATGCCATATTGCATAACCCGAATGCTTCTGCTTGATTTCATGTCGACATCCCCCCTTAATGCTCAATCTCTTTTTTACGAGTAAAATACAGGAATACGGCAGACAGACTGGCAATGATGAAAAACAGGACAACAGCCAGCGCCGAGCCAAGGCCGATTGCTACCGAGTCTCCGCCGCCTGCTCCGCCAAAGGCAATCCGGTAGAAGAAAATCGCGAGCGTATCGGTTGAATTGAACGGTTCGCCCTGCGAACCTTCCATCGCGTAGATCAGTTCAAACGATTCAAAAGCATGAATAAAGGTATAAACCGTTATTATAATGATCGATGGCATCATCATCGGAATGATCATTGTACGAATGAGCTTGAAGCCTGTTACGCCGTCAATGCGGGCTGCTTCGATAATTTCTTGGGAAATGCTTTGCAGCCCTGCGAGCAGAATAAGGACAGAAAAGCCGATACCGAACCAGCTGTTGACCAAAATGATCGCCGTCAGCGCCGTATCCGGATCGCCAAGCCACGGCTTCGCCAAAGCGTCTAGCCCAAGCTGGCGCAGCAGCGTGTTGAGCACGCCACTGTTCGGATTCAAAATAAGCTGCCATAAAAAGCCGACGACGATGACGGACAGCAGGCGGGGGATAAAATAGGCCATTTTGAAAAAGCCCGCGCCTTTAATTTTAGAGTAGATGATGTATGCCAGCACAAAGGCAATGCCATTTTGCACAACCATCTCAAGAATAAAATAGTACGCATTATGGCCAAATGCATTCCAGAACAAGTGATTAAACGGTTCCTTCGTAAACAGACTGACGAAATTTTCGAACCCGATAAATGCCCCTTTTTGAAACCCCTGCCAATCGTACAAACTGTAGCTGAACGCAGCCAATATCGGATACACGATAAACAAGGTATAAACCGCGAGGGCAGGGAGGGGGAAGAGGTGAATCGCCCCCCTGGTCCATTTAATTTTTTTCATCTTGCCCATGTCCTCGCCCCTTTAGAAAACTCATTTTTTAGTTATTTTTGCGGTTGAAACCAAGTATCAGCACTTTTTTGCACTTCATCCGCTACTTGCTCAGGCGTCATCTTATCCAGATACATGCCTTGCAGCGAAGTTTCCAGCGTCGCCTTTGTAGTCGGGTTGCCGCCGCCAAGGTAAACGACCGCCATATACGGCGTCGCGATGGTATCCGCATTTTGGGCAATTTTGGAGACGAGCGGATCAGCGGCGCTTACGCCAGGAATCGTGCTCGGTTTTTGCAATTCGTTAATGACGATTTCGCCAAACTGCTTGGTCGTCATAAACTCCACGAATTTCATTGCAGCTTCTTTGTTCGCCGATGCCTTATTGACGGCAAACGATCCGTCAACCCAGGTGGTTACTGTCGCCTTGCCGCCCGCGTCCTTCGGCGGAACCGGGAAGAGATCAAGCTGCAGATCCGGATTCATTTTTTTCATAACCGCTACTTCCCAGTCGCCCATCACAAACATTCCTGCCTGCTCCGTTACGAATAGATTGCGGATATCATCCATGCCGAGTCCCACATAATTGTCCGGGAAGTAAGGCACGAGATCTTTCATCGCTTTGATCGAATCGATATAGGCCGGATCGGTCAGCTTCGCCTCGCCGGAAGCAACTTTGTTCGTAAAATCGCTGCCGCCATAGCTGCTAGGCCCAAGAGCGCCGTGCGTAAGCGACAACAGCCAGCCTTCCTTGGAGCCAAAGGCAAACGGCGTCACTTTGTTTTGCTTCAGCGTATCCGCTACTTTCAAAAGCTCATCCCAAGTCTTCGGCTCTTGTAAATTGTATTGCTCGAACAGCTTTTTGTTGTAAAAAATTTGCGTTGAGCTGAAAACAGTCGGCACGCCATACACCTTGCCGTCGCTGCCTGTCGCCGCCAGCAGCGTGTCTTTGGAGAAGACGTCCATCCCTTGCAAATTGTCGAGCGGCTCCAAATACCCGCCGTCGGCAAGCTGTTTGCCTGCTGCGTAAGGACGAAGATGAATAATGTCCGGGCCGCCGCCGGTTTGCAAGGCTGTGTTCAGCACCGTATTGTACTCGGTATTTTTCGTCGGTTTGAACTCAATCTCGATATCGGGATTCGTTTCATTAAAAGCGGCAATAATTTTTTTGTACGCTTCAGTATCTTCTGTTCTCCAGCTGCCGATCGTCAACTTCACTTTTTCTGTCTGCTTTGGCGGTTCTACTTTCTCTGTCTCTTGATTATTCCCCTTATTGGTACCTTCATTGACAGGCGGCTCTTCTTTCTTTGCGCATCCGGTAAATGCCAGCGCTGATGCGACGACTGTCGTCAATGCTACCGTGCTCCAACGTTTCATGATGAGTAATTCCTCCCTTTTATATAGAACCTTATAAATGTATTTAAACCTCAAAAAGCGAGGTATAAATCGAGTCATGAAGCATCGGCCGCAAAGTTCGCATCAGACTGCTTCGCCCGTAATGAACCATATTGGTAAGAAAGACAACCGTCAGCCCGCACCTCGGATCCATCCACAGGCTCGTTCCGGTAAAGCCGGTATGCCCAAAGCTGCCAGGCGAGAAATATTGGCCGCAGCTGACATAATCGCTGCCGTTCCACATTTCCCAGCCAAGACCGCGCGTCTCTAGCGGATGAGCCAGACATTCCCGCATTAGAACGGGATCGATCGCAAGCCTTGTTTGCTCCGGATTCAGCCAGCACTGCGCATACTTATGAAGGTCACCCGCTGTAGCGAACAGCCCCGCACTTCCGGAGACACCGCCCATTTGAAAGGTCTTCTCATCATGCACCTCGCCGCTGACAAATTGACCGTCCACCATTTCTGTCGCCGCCGCCCGTTCCTTCCACTCTCCTTTAGGCCGATAGCGGGCCGAATTCATCTTGAGCGGATCGAAGATCATGCGGCGCGCAAATTGATCCAGCGGTTCTCCGGCGAGCTCGCTGATGATCTTTCCCAGCAAAATCATCCCCGGGTCGCTATACAGCGTCTGGCTGCCTGACGCGAACTGCAGCCCCTGCTCATAAATTTCCCCCAGCACATCGCGGCCGACCGCCGCCCTGGGACGAAGCTCCAGATCGCTGGGCAAGCCGGACGAATGCATGAGCAGATGGCGAATCGCAACCTCATGATGGCGAAAGCGCGGCAGGTATGCCTCAACCTTATCATCCAGCTTCAGTTTGCCCTCGCTAATGAGTATAAGGACTGCCGGAAGTGTGACTACGACCTTCGTCAATGAAGCCAGATCAAATAATGTTTCAAGTGTAGCTGTGCACGAACCCTGCGCATTTTCCCATGTCCCGTAAGCCTTCTGAAAACGAAAGCTGCTGCCGATACTGATGTCGAGCACCGCAGCGGGAAATTTCTTTTCCCTAACCCATTTCTCAATCAAACTATCATAAGGCGCTGCATTTTTCATTCCCTGACACCCCAACTGCTTGGCGTATTTTTCATGACACCTTGGATGAAAGCCTTTGCAATTCGTTTGTAATCCGAGTATATAAAATTTTATTTAACAAATCAATATGTTTTTTGAAATATTATTGCAAAAATTTTTACGGCCTGTACCTCAGGCTCCCCCCGGCGACTTATTTGGATCATACAAGCTACAAATAGGGATTTATTCCTTTTCGCTGACTGTGTCGCTTCCTTATGCTATAGTAAAAAGACATTTTAAATTATAGGAGGGAATTTATGGACTATATACGCGACTACGCCATGTATGCTTCAATATTCGGCATGTTCAGTTTCTGTTGGTTTGGCTGGGCTCAGGAAAATCCTCGCCCAAGCTGGCGCATATATCTCGGTATCGCTTCCGGAGTCGCGCTTCTGCTATGTCTTACTGGTGTCTACTTAAGTGTGACAAATTGGCATGCAGCCTCAGCTTTATCAGAAACAACCGCGTTCAGCACCTACTTAATTACTGTTTATATTGAATTCGCGATAGCTGGCATCGGGGCATTTGTTCTCATGAGACGGAAACTTAAAAATTATGTCGCGCCCTGGATTGCTTTCATTGTTGGCATTCATTTTATTGGACTTAAATCGGTATTCGATGACAGCAGTCTTTATATTTTAGCCGCGCTGCTTGTTGCCGTTTCCATCCTGTCATTATATATATCCCCACGGCTGCAGGTTGCAAACAGTGCGATAACCGGTATCGGCGCCGGTATTGTTTTATTCGCATTTGCTTTGCTTGGTTTAATCCGATTTTTGTCTGTTTAAACGGAGGTATACGATGAACTATACACAACCACATTGGAACTCATCCGCAATTATGACCATTGATACACAGAACGACTTTACTTTAGACGGAGCTCCCGCCCAGATTGCCGGCACTTCGGCAGTTCTGCCGAATATGGCGCGGCTGCTGGAAGTCTGCCGCGCCCAGAAGCTGCCTGTCATCCATGTCATCCGGCTTTATAAGGAGGATGGCTCCAATGTCGATCTTTGCCGCAGAGAAGCAGTCGAGCGGGGAGCGAGAATTGCCGCCCCTTCTACGAAAGGCGCAGAATTGGTGCGCGAAATCCGCCCCGCTGCTTATACCGCACTGGACGCCGACCTGCTGCTCAAAGGCGATTTTCAACTTGTCGGCTCGCAGGAGTGGGTCATGTATAAGCCGCGCTGGGGGGCTTTCTACCAAACTCGCCTTGAAACATTTTTGCGGGAGCGGGGCATCGACACCCTTGTATTTATCGGCTGCAATTTCCCTAATTGCCCGCGAACGTCGATCTATGAAGCGAGTGAACGCGATTTTCGCATTGTGATGATCCCGGACGCGATGTCGCAAGTCTATGAAAAGGGACTGCAGGAAATGAGCAATATCGGGGTACACATTAGCAGCAGCGAGGAAGCGATCTCCGCCATTCAAGCCGGCGGACAACGATAACGATAGCTATAACAGCCGCCAAGGCTGTTTTTTTTATGCGCCAAATATACTCTATCAATTGGTAAAACACCCAAACCGATTTAATAGATTGCGAATATGCTAGAAAAACAGGAGGTGATCTTATGGGAAACAAACGCAAGTTTAACCGCTTTCTCAGCTGGCTGCTAAGTTGTTTGCTGTTGGTAGCACTCCTTCCGGGTGTAACTGCACAAGCATCGTCTGAACTGGACAAGACTACCCGCACTTACCGCGAGAATAATGAAAATTTTATGAACCCAGAGCGTGGATTTATGTATAATTATAGCCCTGGAGATCCATATTATGCCGCAGACCAATCCAGACTGAAAGGGTACAGCATCGCTTATTGGAACATCAAATTGGACGAGTTCAGGACAAAGCCCATCAGTGCGCAATATCTCAAGCAAATTGAAGAGCAATTTCAAGCTGTGCGCAAAGCGGGCATAAAAGTCGTGCTCCGCTTCTCGTATGATTCGACAGCCAAAGGCAATGACGCCGCGCTATCTGTCGTCTTGGGCCATATCGAGCAATTAAAACCGCTCTTGGCGCAAAATAGCGATGTGATCGCTGTCCTGCAGGCCGGCTTTATCGGAGCCTGGGGAGAATGGCATTCTTCCGCCAACAACTTGACAACGACTAGTAATGCTCTGCCAATTTTAAAGGCGCTGCTTAATGCTTTGCCGGAAAACCGGATGATTCAAATGCGCACGCCAATGAAAAAAGAAGAATTGCTGCCGAATAACGGTATCCCGCTGCAACCCGAGGAGGCTTTCAGCGGAAGCGATCGCGCCCGCGTCGGCCATCATAACGATTGCTTTATCTCATCTGCGACAGATGTCGGCACCTACCCGGCCAAAGAAATCGAACGATGGAAAAGCTATATAAGCGCAGATACGCGCTACACGCCTCATGGAGGAGAAACCTGCGATCTGTCCCCTTATTCCACATCCAAAAATGCAATTCTTGAGATGGAAAGGCTGCATACCAGCTATCTTTCCAGCGAGTATTTTCAGCCGGTCTACAGCAGCTGGAAAAGCGAAGGCGCATTCGAGGAAATCAGCCGCCGCATGGGCTACCGAATCGTTCTCGACGATGCCGCTTGGACAACTGAATTTCATGTGGGGCAACTCGCTTCTATCGAACTGAATTTGCGGAATGTCGGCTTTGCCTCGATGTTCAATGAGCGGCCGGTTTTCCTCGTACTCGATAACGGCAAGGACCGGTACAATATTCCGCTCGCGGGCGTTGACCCCAGATTTTGGGCGGCTGGCGAGAAAACACATGTCGAGACTCAATTTTCCGTACCGGAAAATGTGAAGCCGGGGGATTACCAATTGGCGTTATGGCTGCCTGACGAAGCCGCAGCCTTGCAAAATCGCCCGGAATACGCCGTCCGCTTAGCCAATGAAAAAATATGGGATGCTGGTAAAGGCTACAATCTTTTATCCGAGCAAGTGAAGGTCGCTCCCAAAGAAGAGGGTCCGAAAAACCCGCCGAAAGCAGAAAATATGGAGCTGTTCACGACAGCAGGCACAGCTGTTGAAGGTAAGTTAATCGGGTCCAGCGAAAACCAAAATCCATTAACCTTCAGCATCGTTTCGGAGCCAAGTTTAGGCAAAGTCACCCTTCTTGACAATCATACCGGCGCCTTTATCTATACTCCGAAATCCGGAAAATCCGGCACAGACTCTTTTACTTTCCGCGCCTTCGACGGACAGCAATATTCAGGTACCGCTACAGTTGTTGTAAAGATTATCCCGAATATGCCGCCGATCGCAGAGGATGCTGCCTTCACTGTAGCTGAGAACGGCCAGTTAAACGGATTCCTCACGGCTAAAGATGAAAACGGCGATCCGTTAAGATTTAGTCTTGTATCCACAGGCAAGCTGGGCAAAGCCTCCATCAAGGATAAAAGCACCGGGACCTTCACCTATACACCAAAATCGGGCAAAACAGGGTTAGATACGTTTACTTTCCGTGTATCCGACGGACACAATTATTCAGCGGTCGCTACAGTGACCGTAACCATTATTCCTGTGCCGCCGCCTACCGCACAAAATCAGACGATTACTACAAAGGAGAATAAAGCGGTGAACGGTACTCTCCTTGCAACTGATGCGGAAGGCAAGCCTTTAAAATACAGCATCGTCTCCAACGGTAAATTAGGCAAGGCTGTCCTGACAGATTCATCGGCAGGTAGTTTCACCTATACGCCAAAATTTGGAAAATCCGGTGCAGACAGCTTTACCTTCCGCGTGTTCAACGGACAGAAGTATTCCAATATAGCAACGGTATTCATTAATATCGAACCAGCCGCAGTGAACCGTCCTCCTGTCGCCTTCAATGCTATGTTCAATACGACTCGCAACAGTTCGGTCAAAGGAAAGCTTAGTGCAGCAGACCGCGACGGAGATCCTTTAAAATTCAGCATCGTGTCCAATGGACGGTTAGGCACAGCTACCCTTATCAATTCAAGCACCGGCGCTTTCATTTACACGCCGAAATCCGGCAAAACGGGCACGGATACGTTCACTTTCCGCGTGCATGACGGGCAAAGCTACTCGGATATCGCTAAAGTAACAATTCAGGTAACAAAAAAACGCTATCGTTAAAGATAGCGTTCATGCGAACAGACGGACATGATGCCAGCATGTCCGTCTTCTTCTATCTACAGATTGGGCAGCAGGACGCCGCCATTGGTCAAATCCATCATCCACCTTAATGTCCGCGCCGGTATTTGAGCCTCCTTGTTCACTGCACCGTTTGGCCCCTTGATATTCGGGGAGCCAAGGTAGTACCCCCAAGCAGCTAACGAACTTGCCAATCGTTATTTTCGCAAAAATGGCAACATAAATATTTTAACGAATCTCACAATCGTTATGATGGCGAAATACTGCTTTATTCCTTGCTATTTTGGCAAATAACGATATCCAGTTTCGTTAGAAAATTCAGAAGCCCAATTTTGCCCGAATAGCGCTTGTATGGTTCGTTACAGCTAGCTCTACTCCTTCTTTGAAGCCAATTTCATAATAGTTTTTAAGGAAAATCCAATGTATCGGTAATTTTACGGAAAACTTCATCCACTTGCTCTTTTCCGTAGCGCTGCTCTAATCGCTGCCAGGATGCATGAGGCAATAGAATAAAAGCATGCGTATCCGAATAATAAGAATCGTTCATTAAACGGATTTCGTAGCCGTCTTCAATGATTTTTGCTACCCCGCGGATTGTAATATAGCGGTCTGCCGGCGAGAAGCTTAACGGAATTTCATAGACCGCTTCATTATAACTGACCGTTAAGCCTTTATCCGTAAATTCAGCCGCCAGCTTGCCGGGCAGCCGTTTACCGAACAGGCGGACAATTTCATCGTCTTCCTCGCGCCAGTCGATAGTAATGGCAAAAACCCAGGCAAATACATTGCTGCGCGTTGCCGCGAGCGACTCCTCTCTGGCGGCATGACTGAACTCAGTGCGGTCACTTTTGCTAAACTCATCGCCATGCTGCTCCAAAAAAGCGTCAACCTGCTCTGCGCTGCCGGCAAATAAAAAGTCGAGTTCCTGATCATTTGGTATCATCATTATACTCCTCCATTACACCAAAATAATTGTTCTCATCATCAGAAAAATTGAATACGCGTCCGGACGGCATATTTACAATTTCTCCGACTGTTATACTTTTGGCAATATAAACCTTATACAATTGTTCGAGATTTGCGCTGAAAAACATAATCGACGGAGTGCCCAAATTCATTTCCGGCTGCATCTTGGCAATCAGCTCTTTCAGTTGGTCGATAGTATCAACCAGATTGTACCATTAATTTGCGCAAATAGCTCTGTGTATATCGAATCATGTAGCATAGGCCGCAGGTCCAGCTTATCGTACGCTGCTCCCTGCTGTTTCCCCATAACCGTTCTAGTTCCTCCCTTTCATATGCTGCAGCTTGTCAGGATTTCTCACAAAATAAACCGACTTCACTTTATTATCGATCATCTGCAGAAAAGCGACAGCTATAACATGACCCTGCTCACGAATAACGATACTGCTCTGGCCATTAACGTTTGCCAGCTCGAAGTCCGCTTCTCCGCCTTCCTTGCGCATGATGCCAATCAGGAAGCTGGCGACGCGCATGCTGGATTCAACCGGACGAGTGGCAGCTGATACTTTGCCTCCGCCATCCGAGAACAAGACGACGTCATCGTGCAGCATAGATAATACCGTTTCTGTCTCCCCATGCGAGAGAGCGGCAAGAAATTTCTCAATCCATGCTTCTGCGGCACCGCCGGGTGCGGCCAGCTCTTCTTCAGAAATGCCCATTTTACTGCGGGCGCGGCTCATCAGCTTGCGGCAGTTCGCCTCACTTTTTTCGGTCAACTCCGCAATCGCAGGATAATCAAAGCACAACGCTTCCCTAAGCACAAATACCGCACGTTCAGCAGGCGTCAGCCTTTCCAGCAAAGCAAGCATCGCATATGACAGCAGCTCCTGGCGCACAACCGCTTCAAAGCTGCTGTCATCATAAGTAGCCGGCAGCGGCTCCGGCAGCCATGGTCCGACATAATGCTCGCGTCGCTTTCTCGCCGATTTCAGCAAATCGAGGCAGCGGTTCGTAACCATTTTGCATAAATAGGCTTTAGGCTCTTGCAGCTTGGCCGGCTGTACTCCTTGTACTTTTAAAAATACATCCTGTACAGCATCCTCCGCATCGGCCACTGAGCCGGTCAATTGATAAGCAAGACTGAATAACAATGCTTTATACTGGATATACCACTCATTAAGCTCATTCATTTTATCCTCCCGCTTATTTATTAAGCATGCTGGAATATTCCCATAAAAAAACTTTTATCCGATAGGCAAGTTTACCCGAAATAATTATATTTAGCCCCCACTTACGTGTCCATAACAATCCTCGTCCCGGTCCTAAACCTATTGTAAACGATTCGAGCACGCGCCGGTGCCGCGGTGCATCCGAGCCGGTCAAATCAGCCCAAATAATTTTCCCCAGCCGCTGTGCTTGCGGTACCGCTTCTTTGCAAGTCATACGGTCAACTTTCCCGCTTTCGCGCTCAATAACAAGCGCACAATCGCCAATCGCATATACTCCGTGCGCTCCTTTGACACGGTAGCTTTCATCTACAATGATCCGTCCATCGGGGGATAAAGGCAGTCCCAGTTTGCCCAAGCCCGGATTAGGCACAAGTCCAAGCGTCCAGACCGTCAAGCCGACAGGTATCGAAGTCGATGAAGTCAGCTCCAATTGCCCACCATCCTCGCGCAGCACTTTTGTGCGATGATGGGCCGTGACGCCGATGCTCTGCAGCTCCTGCTCCAATCTGTGGCTCACCTTGGGCGGAGCTTCCATAAACAATCTCGGCTGGGAATTTAGCAAATGCACCTGTACATCGTCCTGGCTCAAACCAAGCCTAGCGGCTTCAGTACGCATGGCAAATGCCAGCTCCGCTGCGGTCTCCACTCCAGTAATGCCGGCACCAGCAACTGCTGCAGCCATTAATCTTTGTTTCTCTATTTCATTCGTCTCTTTGGCAGCAAGCTGCAAATTCCGCTGCCACTGCTGCCGAATCTGCACGGCTGCCGCCGCGCCCGTCAGCGCGATTCCGCCCTGACCGTCCCCCTGTTCGCGAACCACGCTGCCGATGGCAACAACTAAAATATCGTAATGCATGCGCTGCTCCACGCCATTTTGATCGATATAAATCAACTGCTTGTCGTCACTTGTCAAATACAAGGCAGTTCCTTGCACAAAGCGCGCATCTTCCGGCAAATAATGTTCCCATGGAACGGTAATGGCTTCCTCACTGACAGCCGGGCGGAAAAACAATACTTTGCGCGTATGGCTGCTCTCCCGATCGATTAAAGTGAGCTGCAGCTTACCGCGGCGATCTTCTTCCTTATAGGCTTTGCGAATCGCCTTAAGCGCATGTATTCCGGCAAATCCGCCTCCGACTACAACACAGTTCAATGGTTTCATAAGTGCTCTCTCCCTTTCTACTTGCTGCATTTGCAAATAGAACGAGAGTGCGTTATTTTTTGTGACAAAGGCATTGAAAAAGAGATGCTCTTAAAAGCATCCCCCTGTACTAAGGCGCTAGACCGTATCTACCAACTGCTTCAGCTTGGCCAAGTCAATAACTAGAATGATCTTTTTTTCCACTGCGACAATCTGCTGAAGTTGCAGATCGGACATTACCTTGGTGACCGTCTCACGCACCGTTCCAGTCATATCGGCAATCTGCTGATGCGTCAGCTTCATATTAATTAAAATCCCCTCTGCTGTGTGGACACCGTGCATTTCAATTAACCGCAGCAACCCTCTCGCAATACGGGCGCGGGCATCGTGAACCGTCAAATCGGTGATCAACTCATTGGCTCTTCTTAACCGCGTCAAAGCCGTCTTCAAAATGTTAATGGCAATATCCGGGTTGCTGCTCATTAGCCAATCGAAATCGCGCCGTTTCAGCACATACAGAGTTGTTTTCTCCACTGTTTTGGCGGAGGCGGAGCGAACCTGCTCATCCTCCAGCACAGCCATCTCGCCGAAAAAATCCCCCTCTTTAAGAAGCGAAAGAATAATTTCCCTCGCCTCATTTAGGCGGTAGATTTGCACAAGACCAGATTCAATAAAATAAAGCTCGTCTCCCTGGTCTTCCTCCAGAAATATATTCGTCCCCTTATCATACTTGCGTTTTAAAATAAATTTAGCAATTTTGCCTAACGACTCTTCATCTAAATTATCAAAAAAAGGGAAGTCGCGTAAAAAATCAATAACTCCAGTCATTTTTAACTCCCTCGCTATAAGTATCAATTTCTCTTCGATCTCATCCCTTTAACAATTTGCAAATCCTTCCTCGTTTGCATCTGCTTATATTTATCTGATTCTACAGGCACAAGCTCGGCCTTGCCCTCCTGATCAAAATAGATGCCGTATCCATAGCGCTTGGGCAATGCCGAAGCGCGCATGCAGGCGCGGCTTTTGGCCAAAAATTTGCTCAGTTCCTCGTCCCGGTCCGATTCCGCAATTTCTTTATGGCGCATATGCACCTCAAATTGCAGCTCATCCTGGGTATAATGTGCCGGCTTTTCTTTCAGCATTTCATATTCATATGCTGCGACTGTTTTCTTCTTGCCGTTCAGCTCTGGCGCCTTGCTCTCCTCAACCGGGCAATCCTCTGAAACTAATATGAAAGTATTATAGTAATTCAAGTGAATCCCTCCTTTTTAAAAAAGCCACAATACGAGCTTGTCGATTGTGGTTTCATTTGAATTACTTTAAGGCTGCTTTTTTTGCAATACTTGTTTCGCTTACATAGATCCCTCCATGCAGCAATTATATAATACTTGCGCAACCGGCTACAAGACGATTGCCGTTCCCGTCTATCAGAAGCATCGGGAAAAACAAAGTTTGACAACCGCAACTACATTCACTATACTGGTCATTAATCAAATATTGATTTACGTTGAAGGAGCCCAGTAGCCGCTTATCGTCCCTGTCTCAGAAAGCCGGGGGTTGATGCAACCCGGTACACACAATAGCGCGCGAATTACACTCTGGAGTATCTCGGGTAATGCCGAGCGGAATTGGCGATCGATAACTCGTCAAGAGTGGCATGCATTGTTGACTTAGACAGTTTCGTCTTTGGTCGCGGCATGCAAGCTGGGTGGTAACACGGTAAACAATCGTCCCTTGTCTTTTATGACTTGGGGCGTTTTTTTTGTTTTTATGTCTATAAAATCAAGAAATTTTGCGAGGAGAGAATAAGATGAACATCATTGATGAGCTCGAATGGCGCGATGCCATTAATCAACAGACTGATGCAGAAGGATTAAAAGCATTAACGGAGGAAAAATCCATCTCCCTGTACTGCGGTGTCGATCCGACCGGCGACAGTATGCATATCGGACATCTGATTCCTTTTATTATGCTTAAAAGATTTCAGCTTGCCGGCCACCGCCCGGTCATTCTGATCGGCGGCGCAACAGGGACAATCGGCGATCCTAGCGGGCGCCAAACCGAGCGTTCCCTGCAAACGATGGAGCAAGTACAGGCCAACGTTGATGCCCTGACGGCACAAATGAAAAAGCTGTTCATCACCGAGGGCGACAATCAAATTCGCATGGTGAACAATTACGACTGGACGAGTAAAATTAATATTATCGAGTTTCTGCGCGATTACGGCAAAAACTTCAGCATCAACGCCATGCTCGCCAAGGACGTTGTCGCCAGCCGGCTCGAAAGCGGCATTTCGTTTACCGAGTTTACGTACCAAATTTTGCAATCCGTTGACTACTTGCACCTGTTCAAACACGAAGATGTCCAGCTGCAAATCGGCGGCTCCGACCAATGGGGCAACATTACGAGCGGCTTGGATCTTATCCGCCGCAAGGAAGGTTCAGAGGCCAAAGCATTCGGCTTGACCATTCCGCTAATGCTGAAAGCGGACGGAACTAAATTCGGCAAAACGGCAGGCGGCGCGATCTGGCTCGATCCGAACAAAACGACGCCGTTCGAGTTCTACCAATTCTGGGCCAACACCGACGATCGCGATGTCGTCAAATACTTGAAATACTTCACCTTCCTTACCAAAGAGGAAATCGATGAATTGGCTGAAAAGGTTGCGACCGAGCCACATAAGCGCGAAGCACAAAAAATGCTCGCTGAGCAAATGACCCGCTTCGTCCACGGCGAAGAGCTGCTGGATCAGGCCAAGCGAATTACGGCCGCGCTGTTTAGCGGCGATATCAGCTCGCTGACCGCAGACGAGATCGAGCAAGGCTTCAAAGAGATGCCGACCTTCGAAACAAGCAAGGAGTCGAAAAATATCGTCGACTGGCTGGTCGAGCTGGGCATTGAGCCTTCCAAGCGCCAAGCCCGCGAGGATATTACGAAGGGCGCCATATCGATGAATGGCGAGCGCGTTGGCGATCTTGACTTCACCGTCACAGCGGATCATGCCATCGGCGGCCGCTTCATCATTATCCGCAAAGGCAAGAAAAACTACAGTCTGGTGAAATTAGCTGACTAGGGTAAACGAACAAAAAAGTGGGCATTTCCGTTCTTTCAAACGAATGTCCACTTTTTTTATAAAATCCATTTCTCGGCCTACAATCTAGCCGGAGAGACCTCGACTCCTTTTCGTTCGCGGCCAACCATCTCCTGGAATATGCCCCCGACTAAACCTTACTGAGCTGTATATCCGCCGTCAACCAGCAAGCTAGTCCCGGTCACGAACGAGGCATCATCGCTGGCGAGGAACAGAACGGCTTTGGCTACCTCCTCCGATTTGCCCAGGCGGCCCATCGGGTGCAAGCTGATCAGATGCTGGTGCATCTCTTCCGTACGCCCGGCAATCAACGGCGTATCGATATAGCCAGGGCAAACTGCATTGACGCGGATACCTTGGGGAGCATAAGTAATTCCCAGCGTTTGGCTCAGCAGCTTTACCCCGCCCTTAGCTGACGAATAAGCGGTAACCCCTGCTCTCCCGGCATGGCTGTGAATCGAGCCACAGTTGACGATGGCTCCGCCAGTCCCTTGCGCAAGCATTTGCTCAATAACGTATTTATCGCACAGGAAGACACCCGTCAAGTTTATATCAATCGTACGTTGCCAATCATCGAGGCTCAGATTATGAGCGGCATTGTCTTTAGCGATGCCCGCATTGGCAAACAGAATATCCACTCTCTCGAATTTCTCGACTGTGGCACTGACCATCTGCTTGACTTCATCTTCCTTGGTTACATCGGTCTTCACATACAAAGCTTCACGGCCCTCGGCGTTCAGTTGTTCGGCCACTTCCTGTCCTCGCGGAGAAAAGTCGGCAATGACGACTTTGGCTCCTTCACTCGCAAACAGACGTACCGTAGCTTCGCCGATTCCGCTGGCTCCTCCTGTTACAATCGCTACTTTCCCTTCCAGTCTTGCCATTTGCAAACGCCTCCGTTTTGAATGTTTTTCTAGTGCCTTGCTTCTATTATAGACCTCCGTTCTATTAAATCATATGTAAAGATACTTACCGTCGCAAGAAATATTAGAGGACATACGCCAGCACTCCTTCCATAGTATGGCACTCAATCGCGTCAATATAGCTCATCGATCAGCAGCTGACTATTTCAAAACAATTAAATAGTAGTCCAAACATTCTCCTTTTGTCGAACATATTTTGAGGTATCAAACAAGAGGAGATGATTTTTTGGCACGTATTCTCGATAAAGCTGCCGTTAGCCCGCGGCGCACTTTCAACTTAGCGAAGTCAATCATTATCAGACGTTCGCCTGGAAGGTCTACCCTGGCAACAATTCGAATAAGAATACCTGTTTTGAATGCCCAACCTAATCGGGTTGAATTAGTGGCAACTGTTGGTGTCCGGGGGGTTACCGGTATCGCTCAAATCCGCTTTAGAATCTTCCGTGACGGAAGAGAGATTTTTAATACACTGCAAGGTATTGAATCGGCTGGTTCTGAACAAAACTATGCGGTTACATTCCAGGCGATCGATAAAAATGTAAGAGCAGGCAGTCATGTTTACACAGTAACCGCAGAAAATCAAACCGCAAATACGAGAGCTGATGTTGTTGGTCCGGTTACTTTTAGCGGGCTGGCCGTTAAAACGAGAACCTAATTGGGAAATTTCCTGTTACACAGAGGGCTCCGATCTATTGTTATCGGCGGCCTTCTTTTTATCAAATACAGACGAGAAGACTCCTTCCTCAAAGCGGAAGCTTAGGTAGGAGATGAATCGTCTTCGGACAAGGGTGGCAATTTTGCTATCTCAATTGTCCGACATGATTTTAAAGCAGTTCCTTCCCTATTTGAAATCGAACTGGTGTTCTGGTATAATGATAGATATGGGGGGATTGGAAATGAGTCTGACTACGATTACGATCAAACTTCCTTTGTATCGGCCCACATTGGTAAAACAAGACATGTATAAAACCATGCGATCCCACTTTTCACAAGCTAGCAACCAAGCCCTTCTGTACCTACAGGAAGTCCCAGTACGTAAGGCAACAGAGCTGGATCGCCTGCTTCGTTCCATACCACTACCATCAACCCTGCTTCAAGAAGCAAGAAAACTGGCTGTCAGCCGGTATCAAGATTGGCGGAAGCATGCCAACACCAAAGGTTTTCCTTCCTTTCGAGCGAATATCTCGATTCTGTTTGACAATCAGAACTGGCGGCTCCGTTTCGATCAAGGACACCTGAAAATTGGCATCCCCACCATCGAAGGGCATTTAACCATCGATAAATATGTGCCTGCCAGCGTCAACGATTATGCTTTGTTTTGGGTGAACTATCTTCTGACCGGGGAAAGGCGGGGGAGGATGTCAAATTTCTCTACCAAACACAAAAACACGCCAAAATTGGCGTGTTTTTGTATTTATAGAGTCACGGGGGATACGACTCGCTCAACTTGTATACGAGGCTAACGTGCTTCTTCCGGCGTACAGCTCGAGGAGCAGCTCTTGTTAAGCGAGCATGCTGCGCATTTGCCCGCCTTGCTTTTTTGCACAAACCGGTACAGCGAAAAACCCGCATATCCGAAAATTAGCACACCAATTATTATGCTTGGGATCATTCCTTTTCCCTTCCTCCTGATTTAATGGAATCCTAATAGACGCCCGCCTTGGTAAATGAGGATAGAGATAATATAGGCGATAACCAGCGCATAGATCACCGAGAACCACGTCCACTTGGCCGAGGCCGTCTCCTTCTTGATCGCGGCTACTGTAGCCAGACAAGGAACGTACAGCAAAATAAAAGCCAAAAAGCTGTAGGCCGATAGCGGCGTAAAAAAGTCTGCCATCACTCCTTGCAAGGTATGCATATCAGGAGCGACATAAATAATATTCATCGTGGAAACAACGACTTCTTTGGCAAGGAATCCGGTAATCAAAGCTGCCGCTGCTTGCCAGTTGCCGAATCCGAGCGGCTCCAGTATCGGAGAAACAACGCCGCCAATGTAAGCCAGGAAGCTTTTATCCATCGCAACATTGAGGCCGCCTGGGCCGGCATAGGTTAAAAGCCATATAACAACAGAGCCGCCGAAAATAAACGTCCCGGCTTTGCGCACAAAGCCTTTGCCCTTCTCCCATGTGCTTTGCAGCAATGTTTTTAGCTGCGGAACACGGTATGGCGGCAATTCGATGACGAAAAACGAGCTTGCTTGCTTCAAAATCGTAGATGAGAACAGTTTTGCCAGCGTTAATGCGATCATAATACCGAGCAAATAGAGCGATAAAACGATCAGCGCCTGATTTTGCTTGAAAAACGCACCGACGAATAAACTGTACACGGTCAGTCGGGCAGAGCATGACATAAGCGGGGACAAAATGATCGTCAAGAGCCGTTCTTTCGGCTGTTCGATCGTCCTTGCCGCCATAATGCCGGGTACATTGCAGCCAAAGCCGATAATCATCGGGATGAACGCTTTGCCGTTCAAGCCGATGCTCTCCATAATTTTATCCATGACCATGGCGACCCTTGCCATATATCCGGAATCCTCAATGAACGAAATGAGGAAAAAAAGCATAAATATTTGCGGTACAAACACGAGCACGCCGCCGACGCCGGCAACAATCCCCTGCAATACAAGCGCTTGAATAAACTCGGTTGTGCTGGCCGCTTCCAGCCAGCTGCCAAGCGTATCGGTAAGCGGGCCGGTAATGAAGGCATCCAGTCCGTCCGAAAGCGGCGAACCGACCCAATCAAAAGTCAATTTGAAGATCAAATAAGTAAACAGTAGAAAGATCGGCAGCCCCAGCACCTTATTGGTCACAATGCTGTCGATCCGGTCGGTAAGCGTAAGTTCGATCTGCTTCGTGTTAGTGACGCAGCTGGTGAGCAAAGACTCAATGTGGTTGCCGCGAATCGTTCTTATATATTGAGCGATAGAATTGGACGCCGATTCCGCTTGCACCGCTTTTTCCGCCTGCTGAACCCATTCATCCAAAGCGGCAGCCGGCAAATGCTGCAATACAAGCTCCCGGACTACTTGATTCCCTTCCAAAAGCTGAAGCGCCAGCCATCTGCCAGGCGGCAGCTCCTCGCGCTCCGGCAGCATAGCAACAAATTGCGCGATCAAGCCCTCCAGTGCATCGCCGTAATCAATCTGCAGAGCTGGCTGCCCGCATGAGGAAGGCGAGAGTCTCCCCGCCAGTTCGTCGCAGCCTGCCCCAGAGCGGGCCACAATAGGCACGACCGGACAGCCGAGACGTTCGGCCAGCAGCCGGTCGTCGATCTGAATCCCCCTCGCCTTGGCCACATCGATCATATTAAGGCCAATGACAAGCGGCTTCCCGTATTCGAGAAGCTGCAAGGTCAAATATAAGTTTCTTTCCAGCTGGGAAGCATCGACAATATTCAAAATCGTCGAAATCTCATCATACAGCAGAAAATGAGTTGCGACGCCCTCGTCCCTCGATAATGGATTAAGGGAATACACGCCAGGCAAATCAATCAGCTGCCCGCTTTTATTTTTCAAAACGCCGACCTTCTTCTCCACTGTAACCCCAGTCCAGTTGCCCACATATGCGTAGGAACCGGTAAGCTTGTTGAACAGCGAGGTTTTCCCCGTATTGGGATTGCCGGCTAAAGCAACATTAATCATACGCTCTCCACTCGGATCATTCCGGCATCGCGGCGGCGGAGGCCGATCAATTGCCCTCCCGCTTCGATCGCAATCGGTCCTCCTAAAGGCAAAATGCGCTTGATCATAACCAGCGTCCCTTCCATAATGCCCAAATCCATCAAGCGCCGCTGAACGAGAGCATCCATCCGGTGCGTGCTTGTTATCCGTACCTTTTCGCCTTTATTTATATCTGTCAACAGCATTTCCGTCCACCTCTGTTAAGCTGATGATAACCATTATCAATCTCACTCAGAATCAATTATATGAGAATAATAATCAGTTGTAAATAAATTTGTTTGCTGCCGCACTAGGATTTATCTGCAAATATCGCTATATTTATTGTAAATGGTGGAAGATTAGGAGTGAGGTACGGTGAGCTTCATCGAATTGACGCAGGAGAATTTGGAGAGCGAGCATATATGCTGTGCATTAGGTGCAAAACAGTACGAGCAGGCGGTCAAAGAGAAAAAGAGCTGGCTGTCGGAGCGAATGGAGGAAGGGCTTACTTTTTACCGGCTGGATGAGCGGGCAAAAGTGTTTATCGAATATTTACCTGCTGAAGCAGCCTGGGTTCCTGTACATGCACCTAATTATATGGTTATCAATTGTCTTTGGGTAAGCGGCAAATATAAAGGGAGCGGTCACGGACGGCAATTACTTGAACATTGCGAGCAAGAGGCCCGCAGCAAAGGCATGGACGGCATTGTCCATCTGTTGGGCAGCAAGAAAATGCCTTTTCTTAGTGACAAAACCTTTTTTCTTCATCATGGGTTCACCGTGACCGATCAGGCCCCTCCCTACTTCGAGCTGGTAACTCATAAATGGAACGCTGCCGCTCCCAACCCGCGATTTAATGATTCGGCACGACAATTACAGGTGGGCGAGTCCGGCATAACCGTCTATTTTACTGCACAGTGTCCTTTTGCGGTCGGCATTTTGGGTGAGTGGGAAGCCATTGCAAGAAAGCACAATATCCCATTCCACGCTCATCAAATTCGTACCAGGGAAGAAGCGCAAGCCGCCCCCGCCCCCTGGACAACCTTCGCTTTCTTCTACAACGGCCGCTATGTAAGCCACGAGATTATGAGCGGCAATAAGCTTGAGAAGGTGCTTGCCAAGTTGCTGGCGGAGTAAAATAGGCCGGCTTTCCGCCGGATTTAAGGGCCGGATGCGTATCGGCTTACAGACTCCATGCGCCAATATTCATCCGGAACCGTTGAGTTATAGGCTGCCGGAAGCTTGGGAAAGCCACTCGGCCAACTGTCCGGAGTCAAATGTGTCCCCTTTGCGCAGCTTCCATGTTTTTCTTTCCGGCGGACCGTCAAACTTATTTTCCGGCAGCTCCAGTGCGGCAGCATTAAAGATCGTAAAGCTGACTGCATCTTTTGAGGTCGAGATGACAGCGGCATATTTGCCATTTTTCAAAAAATGGGGCTTCTTATACTGCATCCGCTCCTGCACATCCGGTATCGCCTGGCGGACAACCTCACGCAAACCGGCGGCCAGCTCCCCTTGCCACGGTTCTTTTAAAGCCTCAATAAAATCCGTTACTTCCTGGTTCATATTATCGTCTCTCCTTTATTTGTCATTTCCGCATTCAGCGGCGCGCTTCAGCAGCAGCTCCCGCTCGCGGACATTCCGCGTCATCGACGCCGCCCGTTCGAATTCTGTACGGGCTTCATCGAACCTTCTAAGCTTCGCCAGCAGGTCTCCGCGCACGCTCGGCAGCAAATGGTATTCCTTCAAGGTTGGGTTGTCCCTTAGCTCGTCGACAATTTGCAATCCGAAGGCTGGTCCAAATGACATCGATATGGCAACCGCCCAGTTTAATTCTACAATCGGGGAAGGCGCCGCGCTGGACAGCGCTTCATAAAGTGCAGCAATGCGAATCCAATCCGTCTCGTCCGCGGTAGCTGCTTCGGCATGACAAGCGGAAATTGCCGCCTGAAGCGAATAAGGACCGGGCCGCCGTCCAAGCTTCCGGCTGCGCTCCAGCGCCGCCAGGCCGCGGCGGATCAGCAGGCGATCCCACTGCGCCCGGTTTTGATCCATCAGCAGGACCGGTTCGCCATTAGCGTTGACCCGCGTTTTTAAGCGCGAGGATTGAAGCTCCATCAAGGCGACCAGCCCGTGAATTTCCGGCTCATGCGGCATAATCTCGGCCAGCACGCGTCCCAGTCTTAGCGCCTCCTGGCACAGCAGCGGCCGAATCCAGTGCTCCCCGGAGGTGGCCGAATACCCTTCGTTGAACATCAGGTAAATTGCCTCGAGCACAGCGCTTAGACGTTCCTCAAGCTCTTCTCCGGCAGGAACCTCAAACTTCACCTTTTTGGCGCTGAGCGTTCTTTTCGCCCGGACAATCCGCTGGGCGATTGTCGATTCGGGCGCTACGAAAGCGCGCGCTATTTCATCCGTATTAAGCCCGCATAACAGACGCAGCGTCAAAGCAACCCGCGCATCCTGCGATAATACCGGGTGGCAGGTCATAAAGATCAGCCGGAGGAGGTCGTCCTCTACCTCCCCGTCCAGGCGATAATCCATATCATCTTCCGTATACAAGCTCATATTGTGAGCCGCTTCCTCGTACTTCTGTTTGCGCAGCTTCGATCTGCGCATCAGATCAATAGCGCGCCGTTTGGCTGTTGTCATCAGCCAAGCCCCCGGATTGTCGGGAATGCCGGTTTTGGGCCATTTTTCGAGCGCAATGACCAGCGCATCCTGGGCCAGATCTTCGGCGAGCCCAACATCCCGCACCATTCGCGTAAGACTGGCGATCAGCTTGGCAGACTCCATTCGCCATATCGCATCAATTGTCCGTTCAATTTGGGAGGCAGTCACGCTTTTTTCTGCTCCTCAACCTGTTTGCGAAGCGCCGCTTCCTTGGCAAGCGTCTCAGGGTCGTCCATTAAATCATCAGGCTCAAACACCTGCCTAAGCTCAATCTCGCCTTGTCCATTCCCATGGGGATCAGGCATGCGCATCGCCCATGCAATCGCTTCTTCTCTGGATTTCACTTCAATCAGCGTATATCCGGCGATCATCTCCTTCGCTTCCGTGAATGGGCCATCCACAACCTTCGGCTTGCCTCCAGGCTCGGGATAGGATATCCGGATGCCGCTTGAGCTGGGCATCAGCCCGTCAGCGGCGAGCAGCACGCCGGCCTTTACCAATTCCTCATTATACTTCTGCATGGCTTCAATCAGCTCCTGACTCGGCATAACCCCGGCCTCCGAATCAATAGTCGCTTTAACAATCATCATAAATCTCATCGCTCAATTCCTCCTTTTCAATGGTAAAGCTATCCCTGCTCTTTCCAAATTAACATGAGTTCTTAGTGATTGCCCAGAAAAAATGCTTGAAGCTCCGCAGAAATTTTCTGTGCATCCAATTTTTTTGTATGACCGAGTCCTTTTTTGCTCAGCAGCTGCGCATTAGGGAGGACGCTCGCGAGTGCCTGCGCGCCATGACGAAGTGCCGGCGGGCTTTCAGTTCCTTCAAGCACCAGAACTGGTATCGTCACGTCACTCCACAGTTCGGCAGGCAGCGGATTGCCGTCCATATATCCGTCCAGCAAGGCTGCATCATAAGGAAGCGTGTGAGCAACAGACATGAGCCTGGACCAGACGCCTGGCATTATGCGCATCATGCCGATAACAAACGAAGGCGCCCCCATGACCTTGGTCATAAAGTATTTGATCGCTTCTGCCCGGCGATTAGCCTCAATCAGCTCAGTAACATGCTTGGCAAAATTTTTCGGCGGCTTCCGGTCGGCCATATCGACTACAAATGGCGGTTCATGCAGTGCCAGCTTTTTCATACTTACCCCGCTTGCCGCTGCCTGTAAAGCAAGAACCGCGCCGGAGGACAATCCCCACACATAGGCATGGCCGCCGGCTGCCTCCATTAATGCTTGCAGATCTTCAATTTCGCGGGCTGTTTCATATGGCCTCGTATCTCCGCTGTCACCGCGGCCGCGGCGGTCGTAATTGTAGACCGTAAAATGCTCGGACAACAAATTAACCAACTGCGCCATCCCCGGAAATTTCCGATAGCTGAACGCCCCGGCTGCCAGAATAAGCGCAGGTCCTTTACCGGATTTGTCATATACGATCTTCGTGCCGTCCTTTGAAGTTACCGTGTACATAATATATCCCCTCTTCTGTTGTAATAGATTTTGTAATACTTCTTCTAAGCCTCTAATAAGACGACGAACAGCTGACGGCAAAATCGACATATCGAAAAAAATTTTTTTCCTAAAAATTTCGACGTCTCATCCCTTCTCCCTTCCCCACTGCGCGTTCCTGTAATGCGACGGAGACTGCCCAGCATGCTTCTTGAACAGCCGGCTGAATACGGCAATATCATTAAAGCCGCTTTCCTCACCTACTTGCTGAACCGCCATATTCGTATGGACAAGCAACTGCTTCGCTTTATTGATCCGGCATTGAATAAGCAGCTGCGATGGCGTCATGCCGATCGCCTGCTTGACCCGCCGGGTCAAATAATCGGGCGAAATGTGAAAGCGGCTGGCCAGCGCCGCAACTGTCAATGGCTCCGTATAATGCTGCTGGATATGCGTCACCACCCCAGCCACAGGATCAGCCTTCGCCCCGCTCTCCCCTTCCAGCCACACCATCCGCTCCAGCAGCTCAAGAAAGCGCTGCTGCTTGTACAGCGCCCCTCTGCCGGGCGGATGTTCTTGGCGCAGCCGCTCGAATAACTCCTGCCAGTCCGGATAAGGATATACGCCGCGCATTGGCAGCGATACCTCGTAATAGGGAGCCCGCACACCTTCTCCGCCATCAAGCTGCTTTACGTGAACTGCCGGCTGCTCCTGCATTTCGATGCGCCAGCCAGCCTGCGGCAAAAAATGAACAAAGCGGAACACCGTCCGCACGCCGCCAGCCCGATGCCCATAATGCCGAACGCCCGGTGTCTGGATGAACCATTGCCCCGGTGTAAGCGTAAATGCTTGATCTCCTTCTGTAAAATACAGCACGCCTTCCTCAATAAACATCGCTACAAAGGTCGAAAATATCCGCTCCGGATGCATATCCTCCGGCTTATAAATCACCTTTCCAGAAGAGATATATGCCGGAAACGGATTGCATTCAAATTGCAACGTAGGACATATCTCCATTAAATTGTTGCTCTCCTTAAAGTCGGATTTGATCAAAATTATACCTGATCCAGTCATGGGAATAAACGATTTTCCGTGCTAGTATCGTTATGAAAAGATCAAATTACTGATTTATAAGGAGCGATTGTCATGAATATTGCCGACTACTTAACCCCTTACAAATGGGGTAAACCGGTACTTACCGGCTCTGGTACTGCCGGCTCATTTGACGAGCATGCTGTCGACTGTCCCTTCGTATTCCGTCATCAGGACAAATTTTACATGATGTATGTCGGCTTTGACGGCCACGGCTACCAGACAGGGCTGGCGATCAGCGACAATCTGCTCGATTGGCAGCCGCTTGGCCTGATTTTGCGGCGCGGCGGAGGGAATGGATGGGATTCATTGAATGCCGCCGGGTGCTGGATGCTGCGCGAGAACGATATGAACGGACAGCCCGCGCTCAAAAAATGGGACAACAAATATTGGCTCGTCTATCATGCCTATCCCGGAGACGGCTATGAGAATGGCCCGGGCCGCATCGGGCTGGCCTGGACAGAAGATCCAAGTCTGCTGACGTGGAACCGGCTTCCAGATCCGATTCTTTCTCCAGAGGATGGCGCCGAATGGGAGAAGGGCGGCTTGTACAAGGAATGTCTGGTCGAGCATGATGGCCTCTTCTATCTGTACTACAATGCCAAAAACGAAGCCGATAAATCCATCGGCTGGATCGAGCAAACAGGGCTGGCCACCTCGCCCGATTTGGTCAACTGGACGAGAGCGGCCAGCAATCCGCTGCTGCAAGTTACGCCCGAAGCTTGGGACAGCAAGTTCGCCAGCGATCCGTGCGTGCTGAAGCATCGGGACAAATGGGCGATGTTTTTTTTCGGCTATGACGGCAAGCATGCGCAAGAGGGGATCGCCTTATCCGACGATCTGCTGACATGGGAGAAGCATCCTGAACCGATAGTACGCAGCGGTCCGGAAGGGAGCCTCGACAGCAAGCATGCGCATAAGCCTTCTGTGATCCGTCATGAAGGTATTTTATATCATTTCTATTGTGCCTGCCGGCCAAGCCAGCCTGGCGATATTACAGTTAACTTTGGCAATGAATTCAGGACGATTGCCGTAGCTGCTTCACAGCCGTTGACGGACAATTAAGTTAGAGAAAAGCCCCCGCGGCGTAAGTTCACCGCGAGGGCTATCGTGCTTCAGATAACGGATCCACGGTCCGTTCCGGTCCGATCAGATCCGCTTCACTGTCAGCCTGTATTAGTGGATTACTTCCCTGATCCTTGCATTTTTCTTCGAACTGGAATGCGTTATATTGAGATCGATCTTAATTTCACGGATCACATCTTCGGCAAGCAGTTTAGTTTCTGCAGGCGACAAAGCCTTCCACTCACGGTAATGATTCCGGTAGAGATTGTGCTCAAGGTTCAGAACATCTGTCTGTTTCTCCCGTCCCGCCTGGAATGTTTCCCTAATTTCTTTTTCAATAGCTTCCTTGGTCTTATCGGTTAATTGCTGGAGCTCTGATAAGTTATTACTGCTTCGGTTTACGATGTATGCTGTCGCTTTCATCTTGATCTTGTACTGCGGTCCGTCTCCCCGATTGACAAACTTCAGTTTGGTTTTCGGATTGTCGACAACGATTTGTGCCACTGGCGCCGCTTTATTCGGCACAGGAATACCCGCACGTTCCGAACCGTGCTGGATCCATCGAAGCCCGTTCAGCTTTTTTAAAGAGATATAGCTTCGAAACGATTTGTTTTTGAGAAAAATCGCCCCATCAATCATTAGTTTCGGCTCCGGCTTGTTTTTTTCCTTCCATTGCTTTTTATTCAATGCAAGCACCGGGATGCAAGATGTATATCCCGGCTCATAGACTTGAGCAATCAAGCGGTGAAGCTTAATAGATTTGATCAGGGAGGTCTGCGTGTAAGTCCCTTCCGGTGCATGGAGAATCGTACTGAGCGGAGATTCTCCGAAGAAACCAGCTGACGAAAAGATATCCTTGATCGACTCTCTGGTGCCGAACACCCAGGGTGTCAGCCTAAATTCATAATATCGGCTTAAGCTGTCAGAGATGCTTTCGAACCCTTGTTTAAATGCCGATTCGGTAATCAATACAGCTGTCACATGCCCCCAATATATTCGCTCTTGAGCTGTTCGGTAGAGATCAAAAAACGACTCCTCAAAAGAGTTTCCAACACCTTCTCCCACCCATATTCTTGCCGGTTGTTTCTGGCCGCCGCCTTCCTTTTTCGCAATCGACTGGAAATCAATGAACTGGATATACCCATAATATTTTCCGTCCTTGTAATCCACCCCAACGGCTGACGCATAATTCATCTTTTCAATATCCTGGATATCAGTGGTGATGGTGCAGCCTGAGACGACCGTCAAGACGGCGGTTAATAAAAGCATGCATAACGATTTTCGCTTCAATGGTTGCTCACCTTTTCCATTTGTTTATCATCGATGACGAGAATCGGGATCTTCTGAACGGATTCTTTAATATCGCGCTCAGCCACTCTTTAAATCGCAATGAGGTGATCGGCTCAAGAAAGGCGAGGCCGAAGGAATCGAGCCTGCAGAGATAGATCAGAACCGCAAACATGCTCAGAAAAAAACCGTATATGCCGAGGCAGGAGGAGATTAACAAAATGAACACCCTAAGCAAACTGACGGCACCCGACAACGACTGATTCACCAAGGAAAACGTCGATACCGCCGATATCGCAATCACGACCAGCAAAGTAGGGGAGGCAAGGCCTGCCCGGATGAGGGAATCGCCGATGATCAGACCGCCGACAATGCCGATCGTCTGTCCAACTGCTTTTGGCAGCCGGATGCCAGCTTCCCGAAGCAGTTCGAATTGAAAAATTAACAGCAGCGCTTCGAGAATGGTAGGAAGCGGAATACCTTCCCGGGAAGTGATGACCGTCGACAAAAGGGCAAAGGGAATTTGATCCAGATTGACGGTTGCAATCGCGATCCAGAAACCAGGCAACAAAATGCTGAGCAGCAGGGCAAAAATTCGCAGAGCCCTTTGAAACATCACAAAATGATAAGGGAAATGAACGTCTTCCGGCGTCTTTAACAGTTCCAGAAAGTTGCTTGGTCCGATCAGCACCATGGGGGATCCGTCTACAATAATGGCGAACCGCCCGCGCAATAGCGTTTCAATGACAAAGTCGGGGCGACCGATATAATCGATCAAGGGAAATAATGAAAACGTCCGGTTTGACAGCCATTGCTCCAACTGGCCGCTGCTTACAATGCTTTCCGCCTGAAAGGTTTCTAATCGTTTACGCGCTTCGGCAAGCATGTCCGGGTTCGCTTTATGGCTTAAATAGAGCAAAGTTACACGCGTCTTACTCAAGCTCCCGATGACGAACTGTTCGCTGAACAGCAATCCCGTTTGCATCCGTTTGCGAATAAGCGATATATTTGTATACATATCTTCCGTAAAAGCATCCTTCGGCCCTTTGATCGAAATTTCCGTATTGGATTCTTGCAGCGCCCGTTGCGGAACATTGGCAAGCCCGACCGCCCAGAAGCTCGGATCCCCTTCCAGATAAACAATCACACTGCCGGTAAACAGCTTTGTGATCATGTCGCCGATTGAAAATTTAATTTCGAATAACGGCAAGTCGTCCACATATTTCGAGCTTTCGTTTGCTCCTGCTGGCGGTTGGTTGAGGGCGTGCTGACATATCTTCGCCAAGTACTCATTCAGTTGAATTTTATCGACCATACCTTCACAATAGAATACCGTTAACTTATTTATCTGCTTATCTGTTTGCGGGCGTGCTTGCTCCAGTTGCGGGAGCTCTGGAAAGGAGATATCCGCATAGCGCGAGAATGCACCCTTCAACTGTTCGATCAGCAGGTCGCCGCTCCGCAGCCGCATATCTAATTCGGCAAAAAGTGCAGCTTCCTCAGACGATGGATTCATTTTTATTCCCCCCTCTCCTGCGCGGAAAATAGGCTACAGCAAGGAGCACTGCCGTTAGAACGAGCCCGAACCATAGCGAGCAGATGTAGAAGTAATCATGAGTAATCTTCTGTATCCTGATGTCACTGATTTGCAATAGCGATGGCAAGGACATCATTGCCGTAATGATTAGCTTAACCGTTAGCCGATATTTCGGGAATCGGTTACCGATCAGATCGGATAATAAATGAATAACAAGAGCCGTCCTCATCACACTTCCGGCCATCAGCTGAAATACTGCCAAAAAATCAACATGGGATATTTGCCTGCCGATCATGACCAGCCTCCATTGTTCGAATGCCGGAAAGCGCAAATTTCCTGCCTGGTAAGGGCCAAATGCAGCGGTAGCTCCCACTGTTGGTCCCATAATTAGCCCTACCAGTATCGTTAGCAGTATAAATACAGTGCCGTAATTTAACGGTTTGTTCAATTTATGCTGCAAAAGCAACAGCACCAGCAAATCTACACTCCCGCCAAACACAACTACCCCTCCACGGAGATCAGGGCTTATTCCTTCTGTAAACACGGGATACAACATGCCATAGTCCTTGCTGTCCATCGTCATCATCGATACGCCAATTCCCAATATCCATACGATAGGGAGCAAAATAGTGGATAAGTATATTAGCGTTCTTAGTCCGGATCGTGCTGCACCGAAAGACAATAGAACAAAACTGAGAATGATAATCGTATCAGGCGTTCTCGGAAGAAAATAGATGTTTATATTTTTCGTCGTATCGAAAATAATCATCGTTCCCGCGACCAGCAAATATAAAGCGAACCCGGCGCTGATGATCCAGCATCCAAATTTTCCGATCCGTTCTTCAAGCCAACTGTCAAAAGATGAAGTACGCATTGATTTTAAGATCAGAAATAAAATCAAGCTCCAACCAATCAGTCCTATGTAAGCGATCATAATACTGACCCAGGCATCGCGCCCCGCGGCCTGAAGAAGATGAGGGATAATAAGCACATGATTCGAGATGCCAAGCGATAACAGCAATAAAAATATAATTTGCAATCTAGAGAAGGACATCTCCACTCACAATCCCTCCAATCTTTCAATATTTTACATTATTCGGTATAATCCCCTCCCTTCAATTGTTTATACGCCCGGAAATAACCTCCAATAGACAGCAATCATTCATGCAGATATAATGGAAACAAACGTTCCCACCCAAAGGAGGGCTGGCATGGATAGGCCTACGACAAACTTCGTCCATCTTCACGTTCATACAGAATACAGTTTGAGGGAAGCGTCATGCCGCTTGGAGGAACTTTTGCAAACGGCCGAATCATGGGGTATGGATGCGCTGGCGATAGCCGATAAGGGGGCAATCAACGGATCGATTCCATTTTGCAAACTTGCAGAGAAATACGGCATCCACCCGATTATCGGCTGCGAAATGCAAGTTGTCGATGAAGGAGAATCTCTCATTTTATTGGCGGCTACCGCTCAGGGCTACGAGCAGATCGTCAAGTTGTTGAACAGCGGCTCATTTCATCCTCCAGCCTTCCATGGCGATATCATTGCTTTGAGCGGCGGCAGAACCGGAAGGATCCATCGCCTGATCACGAGCGGACGAATGGATCTGGCAAAAAAAGAAGCACTTCAATATGTAGAATGGTTTGGGAAGGAACATTTCTTTCTGGAGGTACAGCATCACGGATTTAAAGATGATGATTTGTGGCTCGAACGGACCGTTCATCTTTCCCGAGCATTGAAAATCCCGTTAGCGGCTACTCATGACGTGCATTACCTCACTCCCGAAGACGCCCCTTTACTTCATATGATCCAATATGATAAAAAGCGGCCAAGGCCGGAAGCCCCGTGCAAGACAGGGCCGTTTTATCTCCCTTCCCCCCTTGAAATGAAGGCGAAATTCAGCCATCTCCCGGACGCTTTGGCAAATACTGTCCGCATCGCGCAGCGATGCCGGTTTCAACTGGAACAAGGAGCATATAAGCTGCCAAGCTTTCCTATTACACAGGCGCGGAGCGCAGATGGCCATTTGTGCAGCGATTCCGCTACGGCAGGAATAGACGCTGCCAATTCGCCGCGAAGCGCAAATGAAGCATTATACCAACTATGCCTGGATGGCATGCGGCGCCGATTTGATTCGTCTGTTCCAGCTTTCGAAGGTTCAGAAGAGCAAAGAAGGACTGAGCGAATGAACCAAGAGATTGAGGTCATTACAAAACGAGGGCTCTCAGACTATTTCCTGATTGTGTGGGATATCGTTCAGTATGCGCGAAACCGGCAAATCCCCATTGGTCCGGGAAGAGGTTCCGCCGCAGGAAGCTTTGTGGCGTATTTGCTTGGCATAACAGAGGTTAATCCGCTTCTGCACGGCCTTTCGTTTGAACGCTTTTTGAGTCCGGATCGGGCTGATTTGCCGGATATCGATGTGGACGTTTGCCAAAGAAGGCGCCACGAACTGCTGCAGTACATCAAAGACAAATACGGAGCAGACCGAATTGCGCATATCGGCGTACTGAACACGTTCGGGACGCGCGGGGCGGTGCGGAAAGCCGGGACTTTGTTGGGCATGCCGAAAAAACAAGTTGATTTGCTTGCAAAGCTGCTCCCTTCTTTTTCCGGAAAAGGCGGAATCCGCCACTGTCTTGACACCCTGCCGGAGCTGAACAAGCTGCCTGTCGGTCAGGAGCCGTTCAAGTCGCTGTTTCAACTCGCCGAACGGCTTGAAGGATTGCCTCACCAGCATTCCACCCACCCTTCGGGGATTATACTCGGGGATGAACATTTGGCCAGCACAATTCCTCTGCAGCGAAGGCCGAACGGGGAACCGGTGACTCCCTTCACTAAGGAAGATCTCAAGACAATAGGCTTATTGAAAATCGACCTGCTCGGTTTGCGCAATCTGACGATCATTCACGATACATTCGCTTCGATTCGTGAACGAACGGGCCAACAACTCGAGGTGGGCGCGATCCCCCTGGACGACCCGGACACGTATCGCGCGATCGGCAGCGGGAATACGCTAGGATGTTTTCAACTGGAAAGTATGGGAATCCGCCGGTTAATGCGCAGAATGCAGCCGCATAGCATCGGCCATTTAGCCGATCTGCTTGCTTTATATCGTCCTGGAGCATGGAATGAGGGAATCGCGGAAACATATTTGCGCCGGCACCGGGGAGAAGAAAATTTTAAAGTGATACTGCCTCAGCTGGAGCACATACTTTCGCCGACTTACGGCTTGATTCTTTACCAGGAGCAGGTGATGGGCATCGCTCAAGCGGTTACAGGATGTTCTATGGGTGAAGCCGATTTGTTCCGGAGTGCGCTGTCCGCAAAATCAGTCGAAGCGCTGTCCAGCCACCAGCTGCAGTTTCTCCGGGGAGCGGCAGAACGAGGCGTTAAGAATCAGGATGCTTTGGCCGTATTCGATTTTTTGGTCCGGTTTGCCGGGTACAGCTTCAATAAAGCCCATAGTGTGTCCTACGCTTATCTGGCCTACTGGACTGTTTATTTAAAAACGCATTTCCCGAAAGATTATATGGCCTCCTTATTAAGTATAGAGGGAGGGTATTACGATAAAAAAGTATATATTAGAGAGATCTCCAAAATGGGACTTTCCTTGCTTGGCCCCGATATTAACCGGAGCGGGTTTGGGTTTCATGCCGAAGCGGAAGGAATCCGCGTAGGTCTGGATGCGGTTCAAGGCGCTGGTCCGGAATCGGTCATCTCCTTGCTGCGCTCCCGCTGCCGCGATGGCCAATTTCAAAATTTTCCCGAATGGGTGAAACGGATGAAAGCGAGCCGGATCAAAAGGCCGGTGCTCGAAGCATGGATTGCTGCGGGCGCCTGCGATCATTTTGGCCACCGCCGAGAGATGATCGCTTACTTGAACGGTTTTCCGCGGACAGAGAGCGGCAATTCAGTATTCGCAACGCTCCCCGATTTTACCGAACCGGAAAAAAGAAAGATGGAAATGGCGCTGCTCGGTTTTGCGCTGCAGCCGTCTGCATCGGGGAAATGGAAAGCTTTTTTGCAGCGTTACAACATCGTTCCCATCCAAGCATTATCTCATTTCAGCAATAATAAACGTGTCCGCATATGCGGAACAGTCATCCACAGCCGGCGGTATCCGACCAATAGCGGTGAATACGTGCTTATGCTACTCTTGCAGGATCATACCGAAATGGTCGAAGTCGTTTTGTATCCCGAAGCATACAACAATTTCTTATACGAATTGCATCCTAGGGGCATATTACTTGAGGGCAACGTCCGGATGCAGAACGGGCAAGTGCAGGTCGTTGCGGACAAAATCAAGGCGCTTGGAGGATGAGCATGCTACTGATCGGAACGGCTGGTTACAGTTACGAGGATTGGCGCGGGGTCTTTTACCCGGAAGATCTGGACAAAAAAGAGAGACTTTCCTTTTATGCCCGGGAATTTGCCTTTACAGAGGTAAACTCATCGTTTTATGCGATGCCTAACCGGTTTATGCTGTATCATATGCGGGAAAAAACCCCCGAGAACTTTCAGTTCGTGATCAAAGCATATCGAGGGATGACGCACAAAAGGGAAGATAACGAACAACATTTTCACGATTTTAAGGAAGCATTGCAGCCATTAATAGAAGTGGGCAAACTAGGATGTGTACTGGCCCAGTTTCCAACCAGCTTCCGCAATCGGGATGAAAACCGCGATTATTTAAAGGAATTTAAAGAATTAATGGGTGACATTCCCGTTGTCGTCGAATTTCGTCATGAAGAATGGATTGATGAACGCATATTCGACCTGCTTGATGAAGAACAATTGGGCTATGTATGCGTGGACGAGCCGCAGTTTAAAACGCTCGTTCCGCCGATCGTTAGAGCATCAGGCCCCATTGGCTATATTCGCTTCCATGGCCGGAACTATAAAAAATGGTGGCATCATAAAGAGGCGTATGAACGGTATGACTATTTGTATAACGAACAGGAATTGGAAGACTGGGTGCCAAATATTCGCAAGCTTATGGAGAAAACGGAAAAGACTTTCGTCAGTATGAACAACCATTACCGGGCGCAGGCCGTCATCAACGGACGGATGCTGCGAGAATTGCTGAAAAAGGAGGCCGTACCCCAATGACCGTCGAAGCGGCCGTACCTCAGGATTGGCAAGCGATCGGCAATCTGGAAGCATTGCATGCCGTCTGTCAGCGCCTCTTTATACCGGATCCGGATGAGCGGCTTGTATTCGGGGAAGGACCGGATCACGCCCGTCTATTGCTGCTGGGGGAGGCTCCCGGGGAAAAAGAAGCCGCTGCAGGCCGCCCGTTTGTCGGTAATTCGGGAAGGCTGCTGGATAAATATTTGCAGCGGGCAGGCCTTCGCAGGGAAGACGCTTATGTGACGAATGTACTCAAAATAAGACCTCCCGGAAATCGGACGCCGCGCACCTCGGAAGTCAAGGAAGCTCTTCCGCTTGTAATCCGGCAAATTGAACTGATTCGCCCGGCGGTTATCGTGTGCCTGGGAAGCATAGCCGTACAGGCTATTGTGGACCGAAAGGCAAAAATTACGGAAATCCGCGGCGTATGGCAGGAGAAAGACGGGGTTCACATTATGCCAACCTACCATCCATCCGCCGTCTTTCGCGACGAAAATAAAAGGGAGCTTCTGAAGCAGGATCTCTCCTCAGTCGCAAACGTCTTAAGCAAGTTGGGAACATGAAAGGACATAAGAAGAAACGGCTGACGCCGTCCTTGGTGCGAGGCAAGTTTCTTCCCCTGAAATTTTATAGAATTTATCAGGTAAAACATATAAATTCTATAAAATGAACAAAAGCCCCCGCGGCGTCCGCGTGGGCTCGTTCAGGCTAATTCACTTTCAGCCATTGGTCGATTACTTGGATCAGCTTATCTTTTTTTGATAGCACGTCATCCATATTTTTCAGCTTAACAGTCGCTCTATCGGGTGCAGCCCATTCAAGCAGCCCAGTCGTGTCTGTAATCAGCGTACCCTCTCCCGCGGCACGTTCCTTCACCTTGGCTCCGCAATGAAAAATAAGGAGAAAATAATCCTTGCCCCGCAAATTAAACGTCACCCGATCCTCCGCTTGATCCTGGAAACTCGGCGCGTTCCATTTGATATGTTCTTGCAACTGAGGATGAGCCTCTAAGATGATTTGCCGGACTGCTTCGATTTCCGGCTTGAGCGGATGATCAAGATTGCTCATAAATTCCGCTACTTGCTGAGGATTTGACCGTTTCTCCATCTTTTGACATCCCTCCTATGCTCTGATTATACCGGATAATCTCAGGGATTTTTACAAAATGTTTAACCAGCGCTTTACGGAGATCACCTTCTGGTCCCAAGCGCTATGTGCGGCGCATATACGCCCGTACCGTTATCGGTGCAAAAATTGCCACAATGACAGCCGCGCCGATAAGCGAAATAGCCAAATCCCAGCCGATCGTCCCTGTATTTGCCATGTCGCGGACTGCTGTTACAAGATGCGATATCGGATTAATGTTCACAAACCATTGCAGCCAATTCGGCATCGTCTCGACTGGGACAAACGCATTCGAAAGAAACGTCAGCGGAAACAGTACAATCATCGATATCCCTTGTACGCTGGAGGCCGTTCTGGCAATGACCCCGAAGAAGGCGAAAATCCAGCTGACAGCCCAGGAGCAAAAGATCACGATAAGAGCTGCAAGGGCGACATAAGCAAAGCCTCCGTCCGGCCGGTAGCCCATTAAATATCCCATTGCAAAGGTGAGCACGGTGGCAATCGTATAACGAACCGTATCCGCCAGCAGCGCTCCGGCCAGCGGCGCAATCCGGGCGATCGGCAATGACTTGAAGCGATCGAACACCCCTTTATCCATGTCCTCGCGCAGCTGAACGCCAGTCACGATCGAGGTCGTAATTACGGTCTGCACCAGAATACCGGGTATAATAACAGGCAGATAGCTCTGTACATCGCCGGAGATAGCTCCGCCAAAGATATAAGTAAACATCAATGTGAAAATAATCGGCTGGATCGTAACATCGAACAGCTGCTCAGGTGTACGCCGGATTTTCAAAAGACCGCGATAGGCCATTGTAAACGAGTTGCGCAGCGACTTACCAAAGCTCGTATGATTTTTTAAATTTACATTGCTATTCATCTATCCTCTTGCCTCCTCTGCTTTGCCCGCTTCATTCGCTGCCTCTGGCGCCCCGGCCTCATGTCCCGTAATCGTTAAAAACACCTCATCGAGGGTCGGTTTTTGTACACTCATTTCCGATAAGTGAATCCCCGCCGCGCGAAGAGCGATAAGCAAATCGGTGACAAGATCCGCTTCTGCCATTGGGGCAGTAATTCTTCCGGCTTCAGACGACACATTCGACTGTACGTTAAGGATTTTTTCAATGGTTCTGCGGGCTTCATCAATGTCCTCTGAGTTTTGCACCCTTAAATGCAGGGAGGAGCTGCCCACCGACGCCTTCAGTTCATCCACAGTACCTTCAGCGACAACATGGCCGCGATCGATTACGGCAACCCGATCCGCCAGCTGGTCGGCCTCATCCAAATATTGCGTCGTCAGCAGCACGGTAGAACCTGTACTTACCAAGCGCCGGATCGTGTCCCACATTTGGGCTCTTGTCCGCGGGTCCAGCCCGGTTGTCGGTTCATCCAGAAAAATTAGAGGAGGCTGCGCAATCAGGCTGGCTGCCAAGTCCAACCGGCGCCTCATGCCGCCCGAGAAGTTTTTCAGAGGGCGTTTTGCCGCCTCGGTTAGACCGAATTCCTCCAGCAGATCCGCTGCTTTTTTACGTGCTTCGGCGCGTCCCAGCCCGAGCAGACGAGAGAAGATAATTAGATTCTCTGTTGCACTAAGCGATTCATCCACTGATGCATACTGGCCTGTCACTCCGATCAGTTGGCGGACGATTTGCGATTCTTTTCGCACATCATAGCCAAAAACTTCCGCTGAACCGGCATCTGCCCGCAGCAAGGTCGCCAGCATTCTAATTGTCGTCGTCTTGCCTGCCCCATTCGGACCGAGCACCCCATAAATTGTACCTGCACGTACTTTTAAATTTACGCCGTCAACCGCACGATTATCGCCGAATACTTTGACGAGCCCATGCGCCTCGACAGCCCATTCACTATTGCGCATCATAATACCTCCCAGCACATCATTCATTACTGAGATCGTATATCACCTTTGTGAACTGAATGTGAATCAATTCCAAAATCTGCTTGCCGCAATGTTTGATCGCCATTAAACGTGTTATAATAAAAGAATTCAAGCTGTTCATTCCATCGATTCTGGGGAGGAGAAACAATCATGAACATAAAGCAATTGGAGCGGGTTCACACCGGTAAAGGCTTTATTGCCGCACTGGATCAAAGCGGCGGCAGCACGCCGAAAGCACTGGAGCAATACGGCATTCAGCAGAGCAGCTACTCCACTGAAGAGGAAATGTATGCCTTAGTTCATGAGATGCGAACGCGCATCATTAAAAGTCCTGCCTTTGATTCTCAGTTCATTCTCGGCGCCATCCTTTTCGAGAACACGATGGACCGCCGCATCGACGGCCAATTGACTGCGGACTATCTATGGGAGCAGAAAGGAATTGTGCCATTTCTCAAAGTCGACAAAGGACTGGCCGAGCTAGAAGACGGCGTTCAGCAAATGAAGCCGATCGGCGGACTGGACGAGTTGCTGAAGCGGGCAGTGGAACGGAACATTTTCGGCACAAAAATGCGTTCGCTTATTAAGGAAGCCAATGCAGACGGCATTAAAAAAGTGGTGGAACAGCAATTTGAGATCGGCAAGCAAATTATTCGTTATGGGCTCGTTCCAATTATCGAGCCAGAAGTTGATATTTATAGCGCAGACAAAGCGGCAGCGGAAAAAATATTGAAAGATGAGATCGCCGCTCAATTATCCGCCCTCGATCAGGACGCCAAGGTCATGCTGAAGCTGTCGATCCCGACTGTGGACAATTTCTATCAGGATTTAATGGAGGATCCGCATGTTGTACGGATTGTCGCTTTGTCAGGCGGATATTCGCAGGCAGAAGCGAATGACAAGCTGGCCGCCAACCGCGGATTGATCGCCAGCTTCTCGCGCGCACTATCACAAGGGCTGACAGCCGGGCAAACGGATGAGCAGTTCAACGCCGTGTTGTCCCAATCGGTGCAGAGCATTTATGAGGCTTCTATCAAGTAAAAGCATTGAACGGTTCGGGCTGTAGCAGGCTTGGAGCCGTTTTTTGTTATGCGCAGGTGACTGGATAAATAAAAACAACACCGCAGGAGATGCTTTTCCCATGCGGTGCTGCTCAAAACAGACTCTGCCGCGGCAGCCTGTTAGTAATATTATATATGGTCTTATTTGGTCACAGCAGTGCCGGCTGAGACCACGAATTCCCCAATAACTGTTTCACCGTCAACATCATATAATGGGATATGACGGGGTCCCTGGGTTTCACGAAGTTTTTGCTTTGCCAGTGCTTCCTGAGGTGTCTTGGGTAATTGTTCGTTCAAATCAGATGAAAGAACATAACCCAAAGTTCCATCGATTCCATAAGCTTCTATTAAATCGGGTTCTCCCTCTTCCGACTCAGCATATAATGAAGAACCATACGTCTTCCCGTTCTTATTCTTTTTATATTCGGTACTCTTAGATTCTATACTCATACTGTTTTCCGATATAAGAGAATAAGGTTTTCCATCATTACTTCTAACCGTTGAATCGTTTGTATGGGGATATCCAGTAACTGGACTATATTCTTTCACATTACTCTTTGCCGAAGCCGCTAAAGCTACACCCATAATTGTTCCAGCAATAACACCAACAGTTAATAAACTTGGAATAAATTTTTTAACCCCCATAACTCCCCCTCCATTCATTCCAGATTTTTGGTTTCTCATTGCACTATTATACAGATTCTAGTTGCTTACTTTGCAATGCAAAGAAAAGTACACGAAGTGACGGACTTCCATAACTTCTCGGATTTGGAAGATGCCTATATATGTAGACGCACAAGTGAGGGGAAAGTTTCCTTTTATGTGCGATATTGAACGAAAATGATAAGTAAGTACTACGTCGATGAGCAGGATGACTTTCGATAGTGAGAAGTGTTACTCTGAAATAAATAAATTATTAAGCTAAAGAAAACGATAAACTAAAATAAGACTGGATGGTGGTATATTAATGAAAGTAATAATCGGTGCAGGGCGGACAGAGTATGATGGTTGGCTCAGTACGCAGGAAGATGAGTTAAATTTACTTTCTTTAGAAAGTTGGAACAGATTATTTAAACCGGAGAGTATAGATGCGCTGTTAGCTGAACACGTTTGGGAACACTTAACTTATGAGGAAGGGATTATTGCTGCCAACCATTGTTTTGAGTTTTTGAAGCCCGGTGGGTACATTCGTTGTGCCGTTCCAGATAAAAACTTCCGTAACGAATGGTACCAACAGATGGTTCAAGTTGGTGGCCCTGGACCAGCGGACCATCCGGCAGCAACTCATAAAATAGTTTATGATGCAAAAACTTTCGTACAAGTATTTGAAAAGACAGGATTTGAAGTATCATTGTTGGAATACTGTGATGAAAATGGAGATTTTCATTATACATACTGGAATGAAGTGGATGGAAGGATAGGAAGATCTTTTCGGTTTGATACAAGGAATTCTATCGAAGGACTTGGAATGGTTTCCATTATTGCAGATGCAAAAAAGCCATTAATAATAAAGAGTAGAACCTGAGTATTCATCGCATCGTACAGACTGAGGCGACTTGGACACCTTACACAACTGAACAGGCAGGAAGCGATGGTAGCGTTGTCGAATTATCAAATATTGCATTACTTTACAGAGGTGATAGCAAAAAAAGGATGTGATATTTTTTGATACAGAAAAAACTATTTTACTCCAAAAAGTTTTGGGATCGATACTTTTGGGATCTTCACGATGAGTTCTCCTACGAAATTCTTGAAGATAACCCAATTCGCTTTCATTTGACAGAAAACGATACTTTGCTGCTTGACCCAGGTGAAGATTTGGCCTATATCTCGCTCGGTTTTCAATATAAAGGTGAAGAGGAGCTAGAAATCGCTTGGGATGATGAAGCCCATTTCCATCCATTTGTTTTGAGATTTAATGAATTTCAGACAATTGTGGATAAAATAGCTGCGGTACATGAAGTTGAAGCTTGGATTCCTGCCCTGCTTTTACGAAGATTTGTAGGCATTGAAAGTTTTGCAGAGCTTCAAACGATTTCAGCATGGGAACTTGGGATGCGAAAAACATCAGGTCTGTTTACAGAGGACGAATTGCATACATGGTTTGAAAAAAGTAAACATGTTGATGAAAAATTTTGGAATAACTGTGATAATAAATGGAATTATCAAGAACCTTTTGGATGGGTATTTGAAGGAAATGACGCATACTCCTTGAGAAACTCCGCCAACAGTTATTTTCCGTTTCAACAATGGAATCGCATGTTAGCTGAACTTGGTTGTTTGTGATGATGACAATCCCCTGTTAAAGTAAATTTACTCCCAGCCATCCAATTGAAGGTGGGACGTGAGCTGAGCGGACCGTGGATCCGTTATCTGTGAACAAACGGGTGAAAACGGCTGGTTCGCGGACCGCAGATCCGTTATTTGCTCCAAATCGCCGTGAAAACCAAGCAAAACCAGCAAATAAAGGCGCCTCTGTCCGCGAACCATTCTATTTGCTTGTTTTCCGGACAAATAACGGATCCTGTGTCCGCATGACTCGCAGTTACCCGTTTCTGCGGCAAAGGCTCACAGAATCGAAAGCTTCCGTTGGTCCGCATGCTCCAAGCCCCCTGGCAGTTATGTTCTCTCAGGTAGCCTGGCCCGCACAAAGGAACCAATATTTGCGATGGCTTGCTGTGCCTCTGGCAAAAGGTGCGCCAAAAATTGAAAGACGGTCCACATGTTTTCCCATACTTCCAGCTCCACTGCCACGCCTGCCGCTCTTGCCCGATCGGCAAAACGCAAAGCATCACTTAACAAAACCTCTTGATCGCCTGCCTGAATGAATAGATCGGGAAGCAGTTCCAAATTCATCCTTAATGGCGACAGCAAAGGGTTTTCCTCTGTACAGCTGCCCAAATAATCATGCAATATCCTTTTATTCCCTTCTAGGCTCCCTGTGGGATCAAGCTCAGCCCGGCTCTGATACGTCTCCCCGTCCAAATGAACAAGATCAGTATGTGGAGAAAGAAGGAAAGCGCCCGCTGGCAGCTCTTCGCCGTTATCACGCAATGAAATCAATGTCATCAGCGCAAGACTGCCCCCGACAGAATCTCCCCCGAACATGATATTGCAGGAAACGTATCCGCTTGCGAGCAGCCAGCGGTAGGCGGCCAGGCAATCGTCGTTGGCTGCAGGGTATGGATGCTCCGGAGCAAGACGATATTCAACATTTAGAACTTTTACACCGCTGGATATTGCAATTCTTGAACATAGATCGCGATAAAACTCGCAAGAACCGGCAACAAATCCTCCTCCATGAAAATAGAGAATCGTTCGGTCGTCATTTTCCTGATCACAATTGTCTGGAATAATCCACTCACCACTTATTTGCCCGATCATAGTCTTGCGGATCTGTACATTGGCATGCTGGGGCATATTTTTCGCAGCCTCGGTCATTTCCTGCCGAATTTGTTTCACCGGTTTACTATCGTTTCTGCTTGTTTGCTTTAAATAATGTTTAATCCCAGCAAGTTGCTCTGGACTCGTTTTATGCATATTTAATTCCTCCTCCTACAGGTTGTAATACCGCTAGTTTAAAACCTGTAGTAAGGTACAGGGTCAAGCAATTATTCCATATTCAGTATTTGGAGCGTAGCCCGCACCTCAGGGTTTTTGTCCGCGGCTTGCAAATTGCCCTTTAGCTGCTCAAGCATATTCAATGTTTTTTCCTTCTTGGCAATTTCGGCGTGGATTCGCCCCATTTTCTTATCGATCACCGCTAAAAAATCATTAATATCAATCTCACCGCTCTCGGACTTAACCAATGCCTTCCTGATCTCTTTCAACGTAAATCCGCATGCCTTGGCATTTTGGATGAAAGCCAGACGACCCAGCGTCTCATCCGAGTACAGGCGGTATCCGGATGCTGACCGCATAGGCGGTATAATAAGTCCGAGCTCCTCATAATATCGTAAAGTTTCTATATTTACGTTCGCCATTTTGGCAATTTCTCCGCGAAAATATCCTGACATTATCGTCGCCTTCCCTTCAAACAATATGGAATATGACCCTATTCATTTATATATTTTATATTATCATGACCAGTCTGCAATTCATCCGTTCCGCTCCAATTCATCTCCTCCTTGACATAGAATAGGAAGGGAATTAATATAATGCATATTGGTACCAAGAATACTTTTTTGGTTTCCTGAGATTCAAATTGGGGAGGCGTTCTTTTTGAGAGCCCGAATTGCCAAGGCATCCGTCGAGCTAATTCACGTCAAAGGCATCCGCTTTACAATGAGCGATCTCGCCAGGCAACTTGGCGTCAGCAAACGGACTTTATATGAGCATTTTGCTTCAAAGGATGAAATTATCGGTTTTATTATTAATGAAGCGGTTTTGGAAATACAGCGCCAGGAAGCTGAGATCTACAACAATCCGCAGATGAACGTAATCGAAAAGCTCCGAGCCGTTCTTGCCCTGCTCCCGGACGATTTTAAATTTATATTTACCCGGCTGCTTGATGATATCCGCCGTTTTCACCCGCAGGAATGGAAGAAAATCGACGCTTTGCTGCAGCATGAGTGGGACACCGTCGAAAAGCTGCTGGAAGAAGGAATGGCTTCCGGTCATTTGCGGCGGACGAACGTCCCAGCATTGCTGCAGATTTTGAAAGGAGCGACCTATTCACTGTTCGAGCCGCAATATTTGGCCGCCAACAAAGTGACGCTCGAGGAATCGGTGTCCACGATGGTAGACATCTTTTTAGATGGAATCGTAGCCGCAGGAACACAGCCGCAGCAAAAATAAGCACACTAGCGGTTGTGTGCCCCTTTTTGCTGGTACCAATAAAAATATAATGGTTTCGTTGGTTCAAATCTAAAACAAAGGAGCTGTCCAGGCAATGAAATTGAAATCATTAAAATCGTTAAAATGGCTTTTTCTCGGAGTCGATGTCGGCTTTATCGTTTATTGGACGATTACATTATTCCATCTCATCCCTCCCCAGTTTTTATTCGAGGATTACAACAATCCGCTGCTTGTCGCATGGAATTGGTCGTTCTTCCCGCTTGACCTGATCATATCCGCAACCGGACTGTCGAGCCTTTATTTGCGCAAGAAACGGCATCCATTATGGCAAAGCCTCGCCCTTACATCGCTTGTTTTAACCTTTTGCTCGGGTTTGCAAGCAATCGCCTTTTGGGTTATACGAGTCGAGTTCAATCCGGTATGGTGGATTCCTAATTTGTTTTTGCTCATTTATCCGCTTTTTTACATCCCACAATTTGTGAAGCCGGTAATGCAGCAGAAAGATTAGTGCATTGATCGAATACCGGAGCATCCACTCTCTTTTCTGACAGTTCAAAAAGTCTGACATACACGACCGCCCATACATTTTTTCACTTTCCGCTTGAATCGCACGTTACGTGTTGTTTTATACTTGTAATAAGATCAATATAGGGGTGAGAAAATGTACTCGATTGGTCAATTGTCCAAAAAAACCGGCGTCACCGTCAGAACGTTGGATTACTATGATGAGGTTGGTTTGGTCGTTCCGTCCTCCGCGACGGATGGAGGGCATCGTTTGTACAGCGAGCACGATGTTTTACGGCTGGAGCAGGTATTGGCTCTGAAATATATGGGCTTTTCCTTGCAGCAAATTAAAAAAATATTAGAGGAATCTACAGTAACCTGGCAGCAGTCGATAAATCGGCAGCTGGAAATGGTAAAGCAGCAGCAAATACGGCTGCAGGCGCTGGAAAAGGCTTTAGAAGGCGTGCTGCATTCCATTGAGTTTGAGGGAGAAGTGAAATGGCCCGTCATTTTTGAAACGATCCGCCTGTTTCAGCATGACCCGCAATGCGCCTCCCATATGTTTGAAAAATATTTCAGCAACGAAGAAGTGAAAGATATTCTTCATTTGAATAATCAATTGACGAAGGATGATCTGCGCAAATGGCTTGCAGTTATTCGTGATATTCAAGCTCATCTCCATGAGGATCCCGGCTCGGATATAGCCCAAAGTTTAACCGGCAGGTGGCTGGAGCAAGTGCAGGACATGTTCGGGTCGGATGAATCCCGTCTGGATAAAATGTGGGAGGCTGTGAAAGATCGGCAGAACGGGATCGCTTTTTACCCCTTGGATGAAGAGATGATTCATTTTATTGAACGCGCGCTTACAATTATGTACGCGAAAAGAGATCGCCGCGGGGAGGAGCAATGATGATACTTGATGTGAACGGTTTAACAAAGGTGTTTCCTGGACCAGGTAAAACAAAGAATATTGCAAACGATCGGCTTACCTTTCACCTTAAGGAAGGGGAAATATTGGGGCTGTTAGGGCATAATGGGGCGGGAAAGACGACGATTGTCAATCAAATTTTAGGCTTGATCACTCCTGACGAAGGCAATATTACTTTACTTGGAGAGTCCGTACTGCAATCGCCTGCCCGGGCAAGATCCATCTGTTCCGTGCAGCCGCAAGCACAAGTGCCGTTAGGGCTCCTTACACCGCGGCAAGCGGTCGCGCTAATGGGCAAGATGCGGGCGAGAAAACGGTTTGATCCGAAGCGGATGGATATGCTGTTTGAAAGGCTGGACATGGGCGAATGGGTAGACAAGGAAGGTCAAAAGCTTTCGGGCGGCGCCCGCAGGCTGGCGGCTTTTTGCATGGCCGTAATTGCCCCGGGAAAGCTGGTCGTTCTTGATGAGCCGACAAACGATGTGGACCCGGTTCGCAGACGTTATTTATGGCAAGTGATACGGGAATTGACGGATGATGGCACTTCAGTCATATTAGTGACGCATAATGTCGTTGAAGCCGAAAAGGCGATTGACCGCGCCGCTATTTTGGATAAAGGAAAATTTCTTGTACAAGGGACACTTGCGGAAATAAAACGTTCATATAGTCATTTATTGCGTATGGAAATTAACTTGAATAAGGATTTGCCGGATGCTGAAATACCGGAGTGGGCGCAAAAATCGCATCGCAAAGGCAGTCAGCTGCTCTTATCCATTTTGCCGGCATCGGCACCGCTAGCGATTCATTGGGCAAGCGAGCAAGCGGATCATGGTCTTATTTTGGATTATACCTTGTCTCCTGCCACGATTGAAGATGTATATGTCGAATTAACTTCAAGGAAGGAGGAGGTCCAATGAGCCATATATTTAACCAGTACAAATATGTTTTTCAAATGCAATTTCTTAGAAATTCCGGGTTTTTAGCTTTTTTCGCTCTTATTCAAATTTTGCTGGCGATTGGAATTGTGATTGGCCTTACTTATTTAATTCCGGATGCGAGCTCAGAAAGTATTCTTTTTTTGGCAACCGGTGCGCCTACTCTCATTTTGATCGTTACAGGAATGGTTATTTTGCCGCAGCAAATCGGTACGGCGAAATCTGATGGCTATATGGAGTTTATGCGGACTTGGCCGATTAATCGCGCTGTCATTCTAGGCGCGGATACGACACTATGGTTACTGATCACGGTTCCTGCTATCGCCGTTTCTTCAGCTATTGCGCACTTCATGTTCGATCCGGGGTATGATGTATCCTGGACCGTCATTCCGGCGCTGCTGATGATTGCCTTGACGTCAATTGGTGTCGGATACGGGCTTTCCTACTTGCTGTCGCCGGAAGCGTCGCTTGGAGCTTCTCAAGTGATCGTATTTGGCGCGATGATGTTTTCGCCGGTCAATTTCCCCATCGAACGGCTGCCTGAATGGCTTCAGGCGCTTCATCAAGTACTGCCTATATATTCAATGGCAGAAGTGATGCGCTCCTCTTTGGCAGCCTCTACATTTACAGTAAGTGCGGGGAATTATATCAATTTGCTCATCTGGTGCATATTAGGCTATGGAGGCGCAATATATATTCTAAACCGAAAATAAATGCGCTTGCTGCCGTGCGAAGGGTGTGAGCGCCAGACCGGCAGCTTCATGAGCGCTGCCGGTCTTTGTTACCACAAAAAATCTCTTTGGAAGGTGTCGAAAGTTGGGTTACAAGGACTTCGACATAAGTTTTTCTCGTTGGGCAGTTAACCAATTCCCATAACATCAACGATAAGCGATAAGATTAAAAACGCTCCCATTACGGTGCCCGCCAAAATCGCGCGCTTCCTGCTCTCCCTCTGCTGCGCATTTGCAGCATTCTTTGCCCGTGATAATACAGAATAGAAATATAATACCGCTCCAGCAGCGATCAGCGCCAATTCCAAACCGATACTAAAGGCTTGAAGCTTCCATAGTCCGAAGCCAAGCAGCGGAAGATCGCCCAAGTTGCCCGGAAATATCGGCATATCGCTGCGGTGGACGAGCAAATCCAGCAGCCAATGGCTGAAGACGACTGCGGCAATGACGAATCCGCCCCGCTTGCCCCAAGCTTTTCTAGCCAGCAGCCCGGCTATGACTGCAATCAATAGTGCTCCCAGCAGCGAATGCGTATAGTCGGCATGAATGATAGACTCACCGTATCCCCCGTTGTCAGCGATCGGTTCCATTGTTTCTACGCCAGTCAAATAAAGCGGCACAAAAAAGACGTCCAGCAATTGTGTACTGAGCATTAAAGACCAGAGCGGAACGTTCGATTCCTTGCTTTTTATTGCGGCAGCCAAGCCGAAATGTCCTGCAAACATCTATCTCGCCCCCTTTTTGCCTGTAGCATCGATCCCCATATCCAGCCAGCCGCAAACGACCGAAAACAGAATGACGAAAACGATAAATGTCATTATACATATCTCCTTTTGAATGGACAGGATCACTTACAGAGCATTGTTGTAACCTTTGGTTACTAACCGGTGGTTTTATTATAACCATCGGTTATACGTATGGTCAACAATATTTTTTGCTTTCCGCAGGAGCGACCTAAAGGTTGGCCTAGCAAACCCGCTTCTAAAGCATAAGGTAGTTTTTATCACCAATAAGAATTTGTTTTTCCGCACAACTTGGAAACTTATAAATTCTTATGCAGTAAAAAATGGCGGCACAGCAATAGCCGCTGCACCGCCATTTTCTTTTTATGCGTGGAAGTTCGTTCCGTCCGTCACTGCCTTCACATAGCCGGTACGGATGACAAAATCGCCAAAATGCTCGCCCTGCTCGCGTTCGGACGCGTATTGATTAAGAATCGGCCTAAGCGTATCGATAATTTCCTCTTCGCCAATATTTTCGCGATACAGCTTGCTCAGACGGTCGCCTGAGAAGCCTGCGCCCATGTACATATTGTACTTGCCTGGCGATTTGCCGATGAAAGCAATTTCTCCCAAAGCCGGCCGGGCACAACCATTCGGGCAGCCCGTCATGCGAATATTAATCTCTTCATCGCGCAGGCCGGCTTCCTCAAGAATCGGCTCCAGCTTATCGATCAGCGTTGGCAAGTACCGCTCAGCCTCGGCCATTGCAAGACCGCATGTCGGCAGCGCCACGCACGATAAGGAACTGCGGCGAAGAGCGGAATATTGCGAACCCTCGGCGATGCCGTATTCCTTGAGCAGTGCCGTTATTTTCGTCTTCTTCTGGCTGCTGACATTAGCAATAATCAAGTTTTGGTTAGCGGTAAGGCGGAAATCGCCCGTGTGGATTTTCGCGATTTCACGCAGCGCCGTTCTCAGCTTATAGCCATCGAAATCGGCAATTCGTCCGCTTTGCACGTACAAGGTCAAATTCCACTTGCCATTCTTGCCTTTCACCCAGCCATAGCGGTCGCCAGTATGCTCGAAATTGAAGTGCCGGGCAGGCTCAAGCTCCCAGCCTAACCGGTCATGCAGCTCATCTATGAACCATTCCAGGCCGTGACGGTCAATTGTGTATTTGAAGCGCGCATTTTTCCGCACGGAGCGGTTGCCGTAATCGCGCTGGATCGTCACCGTTTTCTCTGCTACTTCCAAAATGCGGTCAGGCGTTACAAAGCCGATCACCTTTGCAAGCTGCGGATAAGTTACCGTATCGCCGTGGGTCATGCCCATGCCGCCGCCGACGCATACGTTAAAGCCGGCAAGCTTCCCGTCTTCAACGATGGCAATAAAGCCAAGGTCTTGCGAGTACACATCCACATCATTCGATGGCGGAACCGCGATCCCGATTTTGAACTTCCGCGGCAAATAAACGGGACCGTAAATCGGTTCTACTTCGCCAGCCTCTCCGGCCTCGCCGTTCTGCTCCAGCGAATCAACGACCTTTTCGCCATCCAGCCAAATTTCATGATAAGCTGGCGTCTTTGGCGCCAGATGCGTCGTCAGCTGCTGTGACCAGTAATGAACCTCTGTGTGAATATCGGATTGATAAGGATTAGGATTGCACATTACGTTCCGGCTGACATCGCCGCAGGCCGCCAATGTCGTCAGCAGCGCATTGTTAATATCTTGAATCGTTTTTTTCAGGTTCCATTTCAATACACCGTGCAGTTGAAAAGCTTGCCGCGTCGTTACACGGAGCGTATCATTGCCGTATTTGCCGGCCAGCTCATCCATCACAAGCCATTGCTCCGGACTAGCTACCCCGCCCGGCGTAACGACACGAAGCATAAACTGATAGTAAGGCTCAAGCTTTTGCTTTTCCCGTTCATTGCGGTAATCGCGGTCATCCTGCATATAGCTGCCATGGAATTTCAACAGCCGGTTGTCCAGCTCCGGCAATCCGCCCGTTACCCGGTTAGCTAGCGATTCCATTAGCGACCCGCGCAAGTAATTGCTCTCTCTTTTTAGGTCCTCCACATCGCTCGGAGGTCCGCCGATTGGCTCTACTTTATGGTTTTTGGCCATTCTAGTCTGCTCCTTTGCCCGCATGATGGATTCATGCGCCATTTACTCTATGCATCTTGCGCGCTCAGCTTCAAAGCTCCAAAAGCATCAATACACGTCGCGCTGATAGCGGCCTTGCGTCTGCAGCTCGGACAAATACTCCGCTGCCGCCTCGGCAGATTTGCCGCCGTATTGACCGATAATAGCAAGCAGAGCAGCTTGCACATCATGCGCCATATGCTTCTCATCGCCGCAAACATACACATGCGCGCCCTCTTCCAGCCACTTATACAGCTCTTCGCCGTTTTCCAGCATCCGCTGCTGCACATACACCTTCTCCTCCGTATCCCGCGAAAAGGCGACATCCAGCTTCGTCAATACGCCATCCTTCAGCATGCGCTGCCAATCCGTCTGATACAGAAAATCTGTCACAAAATGTCTGTCCCCATAGAACAGCCATGTTTTGCCCGAAGCCCCGAGCTCCTCACGATCCTCCAGAAAAGCGCGGTATGGCGCAACTCCTGTGCCAGGACCTACCATAATGACCGGCGTATCCGGAGCAACCGGCGGCTTAAAGTTCGGATTTTGCTGAATGAAAATCGGGAGCTTGTCGCCGGGCTCAAGATGCTCGGAGGTATATACGGAGCATACGCCTTTGCGCTCGCGCCCATGCGCCTCGTATTCCACCTTCCGGATCGTCAGATGGACTTCATCCGGATGAGCATTCACGCTGCTTGCAATAGAATAGAGCCGCGGCGGAAGCTTGCGCAGCAATGCAGCAATGTCACTTGCCGCAAGCGTCCACGGAGCGAAATCTTGAAGCAGATCAAGCAGATCGCGCCCGTTCATGTAAGCTTTCAATTCCTCTTTATTTTCCGGTTTTACCAGCTCAGCCAGACTGCCGTTTCCAGAAAAAGCGGTCGCCTTTTCCAGCAAGGGCTTGGTCAAAACCGTAATTTCATAATGATGCAGAAGCGCCGCGCGAAGCGGTGCCGTCTCGCCTGCTTTGCCTGCTGCAACCTGCTCCTCCGGATTCCAATTCATAAGAGAAATAATCGCATCGACCAAAGACTTGTCGTTCTGCGGGTAAACGCCGACAGCATCTCCAGGTGCATAAGTAAGGTCCGAGCCTTCAAGCGAGAGCTCCAAATGGCGCGTCTCGCGATCCGAGCCCCTGCCGTTCAAATTGATGTTGTCCAATACCTCGGCCATAAACGGATTCGACCGCGAATATTGAGACTCGCTTGCCACAGCCGCGAGCGATGAAGCGGCACCTGACACGCTGCCTGCTTGCGCTGCTTGTTGTTGCCCTGCGGTGCCGAGGCCAGCGCTTACCGCTGCGATCCAGCCGGCCGCAGACTCTTCAAAATCGACATCGCAGTCTACGCGATCTGCAATCCGTTCCGCGCCAAGCTCAGCCAGCCTTGCGTCAAAATCCTGCCCCGTCTTGCAGAAAAACTCATACGAGGTATCGCCCAGCGCCAGCACGGAGAACTTCGTTCCGTCCAGCTTCGGTGCGCGCTTGCCGTGCAAAAACTCATAAAAAGTCATCGCATTGTCCGGCGGATCGCCCTCGCCATGTGTGCTGACAAGAATAAACAGATATCCAGCTTTTTTGAGATTATTCGTTTTATACTTGTTCATCGCCGACAGTGTAACTTCAAAGCCTTGGCCTTTCAACTTGTCGGCCAGCCGCCCCGCCAGCCGCTGCGCATTGCCGGTTTGAGAACCGAACAAGATCGTTGCTTCACGCGGCTCCTGCGGCGCTTGAGCAATTGCAGCTATTGCCGGTACTTCCGCCACGGCGCTCGCCGCCAGCTCGGCTGACGCGGCTGCTCCATTGCCGGCACGGTAAAAAGCTAAATATCCACTCAGCCAATTCACCTGGGCATCTGTCAAAGTCGGCAGCAGCTTATTGATCAGCTCTGCTTGTTCATTTGTAAACGGACTATTCGTCACTTGAAGTTGCAACAACATCCACCCCATATCTAAACAAATCCGATGATTTTACTCTGATTTAATCATCTTCCATATTAACGCAATCTTCAGCAATGATCAATGAAATTCTTGAAAAATAATTGATAAGAAATCTTATGCTATCTATTATTTTTAATTATATTTGCGTCAAATGAGGCCATAGATTAAATTCGGCTACGATTTTCTTACGCCCAGTTTAGACCACACCAGCCGAAATATCTTTCAACCCTTGTTCGCTTGAATATTCTGACGCAGAAAAAATATTACCGATAACCATATTTCGATTATCGGCAATATTACAGTGTTTTTCAGATCACATTTTATTCTTTGTAAGTCTTAACCTATACATTCTTACTAGCAAACACATAGCCTCTTCGCCCAAGGCCGCTCTAACGGACAAATACTGGAGAAATCCAGGCAAACTGGTTGTTTACCTGACGAATTTCTGCATGGTACACATCGGTCTCCAGCTCTTGTTCAGTATCCGTCCACTCCAAATGCACCCGATATGCAGCTTCAGGAACGGCGCGATGGATAAGCAACGCTTCTGAATTGTACGGATGGACATGCATTGAGCATGATCCTTCATGCAGATCGCCCAAGCTGATTTCTTTTTCTATCCCGTTCGCCTGGACGGTCAGCACCGTCGCTTGATTCCCTTCGATTTCCAGCACGACTGCTGCCGTCGCCGGATGCAGGGTCGACGGATTTTGGAAGGTGGTGCAAGTCCAGGCAAGCACTGTTTCCGTCTGCTCCGCGATTCGATTGCCGAGCTTGTTAATATCGGGATTTTCCCTCATCCCGGGCTCGGGCGCCAATACGCTTTGGCCGCGGAAGCAGCTATCTGCCGACAGCAGCTTGCCTCCGCGGACACCAGCTTTGGCAGCCCAGCTATAGCCCTCTTTGGAGTCGCCCCAGCCAAGCTCTACACGCACTTTATATTTTTGCGCGCCTTCGCATGCTTCCTGCCCCAGGCTCTCGCCTACAACCACCTTCCACGGCCTGGCGTTTTTGTATAATGTGATTTTATCGATAAAGTCAAAGCACTCTGCATCCAGCACAATCCGTCTCGGCTCTGCAGTTTCCAGGCTGCTGCCCATCCCGGCTCCATTTATCGAAAATTGGCAGGCAATCTTATCTCCCGTTACCGCATATGTTCGGCCGGCTTTAATCGCCTCCCAAATCGCTTCACGCGTTTTTTCCTTCGCCCACACCGCAACCCTTCCATCACCATAGGAGCCGGGATAGCCTGCATGATGATCGGTGGAGCCGACAAAGCTGAATTTTTTGCCTTTCTTGAGTCCGGCAAAGACGGTGTTACTCGAATCTTTCGGTCCCATCGTATGATAATAAGGGTAGCTGCTCTTATCCGACATGCCGCAGCCATGCTTGGAGAATACTTCAACAATCGGCGACAATTCCGAGCGGAACGCATCCCAATTAATGCCGCGATATCCCGGCGTATAGCCGATATGATGCGGCACGGCTATGACATCATACGCAGCCAGCTTTTCCGCCAGTTCCTGCGGTGAAGCGGCATACTCCAGCGGCAGCTCATCGCTTGGCGACAATATATGATGATCGCCAAACTCGCTGGAATGAATCTCATAGCCTTGAAAGGTGACAAATTCTCCAGCGGCATTCACTTCTTTCACCTTGGCGCGAACCTGCTCCCAGCCCTCCCGCAATTTGGCGAAGCCTTCATTATGGAAATCAACCAGAAAGGCCGTGGCGTCAGTTCTGTCCGGCATATCTGGCCACATCGCATGACCGATAATCGCGCAAAAATCGAGCTGGCTTTTCGCTGCCTCCAGCGCATGATGCAAATCTCCAAATCCGTAAGTAATTCCGCAATGATTATGCAAATCTCCCCAAAAAAGCTTCATGCAAACCTCTCTCCTTCATCAGTCTCATAAGGAACATCCTTTACAGCAAGCTGCAAGGCAAGCAGCTCTTGCTTCAGCAGCGCGATCACACTGGCATACTCAGCTGCGCCGTACACATTGTTCATTTCGCAAGGGTCCTTTTTCAAATCAAAAAGCTCCCACTCGGCAGGCTTGCGCTCGTCAAGCGAGCCTGTCGTCCCCAGGGCATCCGCATAATAATAGATCAGCTTGTAATCATGCGTGCGTATGCCGTAATGCGAATAAACGGAATGCTCTTTATCGAGATGCATCCAGTACCGGTAATACATAGAAGTGCGCCAATCCGGCGGCGTATGGCCGCTCCATACCGGACGCATGCTTCTTCCTTGCATCTCCTCAGGTACCGCCACTCCCGCCGCCTCCAGGAAGGTAGCGGCAAAATCTACATTCAACACCATATCCCGGCTGACGCTGCCGGCTTTAATTTCTTGCGGATACTGGATCAGCAGCGGCATCCTTAACGATTCCTCGTACATAAACCGTTTATCGAACCAGCCATGGTCGCCAAGGAAAAAGCCCTGATCAGACGTATAAACGACGATCGTATTGTTCCAAATTTCTTCATCCTGCAGCGTATCAAGCAGCAGGCCGACACTTTCATCGATCGAGGCTACACAGCGCAAATAATCTTTAATGTAGCGCTGATAGTTCCAGCTTTTGATCTGTCCGGGCGAGCTGTTTTGCGGCGGCTCCCCCTTCACATCCTTCTTCAGCAAATCACGGCCAATCCGCATCCTGGCAGCGCGCGCCGCCTCCGCCCGCGTACTATAATCGTCATGAAAGGTAGGAGGCTCGGGAATATCGGCATCCTTATACAAATCGGCATATTTAGGCGATGGCAGCCAGGAACGGTGCGGCGCTTTATGATGACACATGAGCATAAACGGTTTATTTTTGTCGCGCTTTTTGATCCAGTCGATCGACATAGCCGTAATAATATCCGTCACATAGCCGTTAATTCGCTTCGTCTTCCCCATCTCAATAAATTCCGGATCGAAATAGTCGCCTTGGTCCGGCAGCACATTCCAGTAATGAAATCCGGTTGGGTCGGAATTGCCGCCATGGCCCAAATGCCATTTTCCGATAATCGCCGTCTCATAGCCGGCCTGCTGCAGCAGCTTCGGAAAGTTCATCATCGTTCCATCAAGATGATCATCCAGCGTCTTTACGCCATTGATATGATTATAGACCCCGGTCAAAATCGTCGCTCTGCTGGGAGCGCAAATCGAATTTGTGCAAAAGCAATTGTCGAAACGGATCCCGCCCTCGGCAATCCGGTCGATATTAGGGGTATGGTTAATAACGCTGCCATAGCTGCTTATTGCGTGCGAGGCATGATCATCCGACATAATAAATAAAATATTTGGCTGCTTCATCAAGCATTACGCTCCCTTCAGTAGGAAAGGCTGGACTTTCCGGCTGCGGCAGTCCGGTTCCAGCCTTTTTTGCCCTCTATTTATTGCAATTGGTACAAACGTACCTCGGCATAGGAATTCCACTGATTGACACTGTTGCCGTGGCCTGTAATTCGCACATAACGGGCATCCTGCTGTCTGATATACGTTTTTTCAATTTCAAGGCTTTCGCCGCTGCTTTGTCCGGTAAAGGCCTTGTTCCAGGTCACGCCGTCCAAAGAAGTTTCAATCTCATACTTGAAGCTGCGCTCATTCCCGCGAATGAAAGCAATGCCGACACTGTTTAACGTTTTGGCTTCGCCCAGGTCAAGCATAATCCATTGATCGCCCTCGGCCGCCCAATACGTATCAAAATCGCCATCGAGCGCTTTATCTTCCGTATTTCCTTTGTCCGCCTGCGATGTGCTGGCAGACACGGCTGCGATCGGCAGCTCCGCCAGTCTCTCATCCTCACCATTCAACGGAATCAGCTTATAATTGAAATGATAGACGCTCTTTATCTCCGGACTTTGCAAGGAAGAAACCACCAGCTTCGTCACGCCCGGCACTTCGGACGCAGGAGCAGCCTGAACCTGATAGCGGGACTGATCATACGTAAATGTCAGCTCGGGAACAGCCGTATAATCCAGCGGCAAAGCAATATTATAGGTAAAAGTCTGCGGGCTAAAGCCTTCCACGGCCATACCGTCTACGCTAGCGCCTTCAATTACCGGGATGATCAGCTCGCCGTCGGCGATGCTCCACTGGTCCAGAGCTGCGGGCACAACCGTCGTGTCCGTATCCTCTAAATCGCCAACAATCGGAATCATCGTCACTGTCAGGCGCATATCCTGCACGCCGTCCAGCTTAACGAACAGCTTGCGGATGCCAGCATTTTGATGCTGATTAGCAGGATTCGGAGATTCCGGCAGCGGCTTGGCATCCATTACTGCGAACCTTGCGGCAACCGGTTCGCCGTTTGCGCCGCGGGCGTCGCTGCTCAAGCCTACCCACAGCTTCTCCCCGCCTTTGCTGAAGATAGCCGATTGGCCATCGCCGCTTACTTCAATTTCAGCCTCCGTGTGCATAAACCAATAGGCCGTCGAAGGAGCCAGAAACTTTACCTCATCCTGAATCGTAGCCCGCATACGGTTTGCGGACAGCATTACACCCCGCTTCGCTTCAGACACTTGCTTGTTGTAAGCTTCAGTCAGATTCGCAATAGCAAACCCGCCAAGCGGCTTGCTTTCCGTCTTTTCAATTTTCGCGAAAGCTTTAATATTTTGCTGTGCACTGCCGTCCGGGTTAATGACAAGCGTATTATGGCCCTCCGGATTCAAGCGGTAATAGGCTAAACGCTCTTTGTCATAGTTGGAATAGCCCGGCAAATTATAATCGTCCTTGCCGAGATCAATCGCCCATTGCTGGCCGAGCGCTTCAAACACAAAGCTGCCCAGATCATAGTGGCCATGGCTTACAACATTGTTGCCCGCCTTGAAGCCAAGGAAGCTCGCGGCAGGATCGTCCCATTTGCTCCTGAAGGTCGCAACCTCTGTTCCGCTAAAATATTGATCCAGCTCCAGTGATTGATTAGGCACATACAAGTCCGGCTCATACCAAAGCATTTCTAATTCGGAACCGGCATTTTTGTATTTCAGCTTGTTGTCCAAATGAACAGAAGCCAGCAATTTATCCCCGTACTTCTTGGCGATCCACAGCTCCTCCGCAGAAATGACTTTATTGTTTGAGGCGTCGCCATAGTTAAGCGAGCCTACAGCTCCGCTTAAGAAAGCAGGGAAATAACCCGTCTTGCTAAGGCCGGGCGTCTGATCATAGCCATAGCTGGTGCCTAGCGCAGTTTCCATCGCCGCAATAAAACGCACGATATATTCAAGCGTATATTTCCAATAGCTTGGACCCTCCGCCCATGCGCCATCAGGCGTAAACTCCAGCAAAATAAAATCCTCCAGCGCATTGAAAGCAATATCCAGTATTTTGCTACCGAATTGCTGCATCGTAACGTTTTCTTTGGAAGGCAGCGCAATCTGCTTATCGATGTCCCCGATAGCCATTAAAGCCAATATCGTAGAGCCATTGCTCACGGCATTCCAGTTATTCGTTCTTGGATAAGTATGAATCCACCATACATTTTTGTTATAGGCCTCTAAAGATTTCACCAGGCCTTTATGAATAATTGCATCCTCCAGCAATTGTCTCTGTTCAGGTGTCCACGCATCATACAGCCAGTCGTAGGCAATTGCCACGCCTTCCATGAACTCCGCTGTATTCAAAAATTCATTTTCTTCATTCCAGCCGGGAAATTGCGATACCGTATACACTTCATCCCAAATGCGCTGTTTATACTGCTCCTTCTTGGCCGCATCGTCGCTCAGATGGTAGAGCATCCCCAAATTGATCACGAGCGGCCCTACCTGTCTGGAGCCGATCATCCGTCTCCCGTCCGGCAAATCGTCAGTAGGCAGCGCCATAGTCAAATGCTTTTCGCCTTGTTTTTGAATATCCGCATACCATTTGCTGATCACAGGCTCATTTTGCTGCACCATTGTCTTAATCCGGCTAAAATCAGCTGCGGTTGCCATTACTCTTGGATGCGGGGCATGACGATCAAGCAGTTGGCTCATCGCCTGCTCGCCGCTTGGACGGTCATACACAATCTGCTTTACCGCTTCCTCAATATAAAACTTCTCATTGTCCTGCGGTTTAATATTTTCATCCGCTCGATCCAGCGCATCGTTGAACGGCTGCGCGGTATCGCCGATCACGATAAGCCCTCTGCCCTTGTAATCCATGTAAACCTGTTTCTGAAGAATATTGGCCGCCATATCAATCGGCACCATAACTTCGTCCGCTATGAACGAAATATGTTCTGACGGATGCACAGCACCTGCGATAACAGCGTCCTTCTTCGTCACTACATTCATTTTCCCGTTTACTTTTGCGCGGGCGCTTTGGCCGCTGATTTGCACATCAACGCCAAAAAAAGCGCTAATTTTGCGCAGCGGCACAATGACCGTTCCCTCCACCTTGCGCGGTTTATTTTGCTCATTGAACGCATTAACCGTTTTTACATTATTCATTAATACATTCGGATTGTTCAGCACCATGGCCAAAGCGCCGGCCAGTCTGTCCTCTACCGAAATCCGCAAATCATTATCAAATTCCATTAAAGATTCAGGTCTCTGCAGGTCCGCAAGCTCCTCCATCGTCTTCAGCTCCGTACCTTCATAAACCCGCATATTATCAAGCAAGGTTGTAAAGCTTTTGGCACCACCCGTATCTGGCTGCAAATCAGCCGGCGCATTTCTTTTGGCGCGTACTCTGAGATAATTAATGCCGACTGCCTGATTGCTATTATTCAGCGCAACTGAATCCAGTTTTTTCACACCATCCACATAAAGGGATACCGTCAATGCGGCAGCTTCAACATTCATGGCAAAAGAGAGCCTGTACCATTGATTTTTTTGCAGCTGCACCTTCCCGGCTCCTACCTTCAGCACGCCGTCCGCGCCGATATTGCCCAGCGTGATGCCTTTATTGCTGCTGTCCTTTATTTCGATAAAACGGCTGCCGTTGAAATCGAGCAGCTTAATATCAAAATCAAAGATGAGCCGGCCGGTCAGATCATCTGCGCCAAACCGCTTGGCCAGGCCTACATCGGGCTGTTCGGCTACTGATTCTTCAATGCGTAGAGCGACGCTCGTGCCGTTCGGGGCAGTATGTTCATTATTAAGGGCGCCGCTTGAGCTTTTTACAGCTGCAATGCCTGTCATTTCAAAGCCGCTTGGCGGAGCGCCCGTTTTCGTGTAATCCTCAAGTCCTGATATAAATGTACAGCGATATCCGCAGCGGCAGCAGCAGCAGTCGCCGCTGGCGGCAACGCGCCTGCAATTCCGCTTATCCCCAAAACAAGACATACCAGCAAGCTGATTGATTTAAACAGCCTTCCCTTTATCCGCATCCTGATTGCTCCCTTCAGACTAATTTGCTAATGTGCATATCGTTGTCCTTTATCGCAACCTGATAACGCCCGCCATGCATAAATTCAAAGATGCCTTCTACCGCCTCAATAATCTGAACATGAGGCAGCTCCCCTTGATAAGGGACAAGCACCGTTAAAAATGTAACTGTCCCGCTGTATATACCCTGAAAGCGGACCCTTGTCGCCGGCCTTGCAATATCATTCGTATCGGACAATCTTCCCGGCAGGAAATCCAGCTGTCCCCGTTCGCTTGTAAAAATCGCCAGATTTGCGATATCGCTCGTCGCCGCAGCGCCGCCCGCAATCTCCTGCACTTCGGTAAAATCAAGATGAAAATAGCGCTGAACGCTATGCTGCTTCACCCCCTCCACCCGATCGGCAATGACAACGAAGCGGCCGTCAACAAGCGAAATATGGCGATGGTGGACAATCGGCTCATAATTCAGATGGTAAGCGCTTGCGAGCTGGTAGAAGCTTCTATTTTCCACCTTATAAATCTCGCCGTTTTTTTGCGGTCCATAGCCGAATGAGCTTAAATACTCAAAATGATCCCGCTCATCGATCAGCAGTGTAGAATGGTAGTTTGCGCTTTTAAACTGCTTGCGGTCCTCGTCATCCCGATAGCAAAAAATGCCGGGATCGCAAACCATATTTTTGCCGAGCGCTGTAAAGTCAAAGCTCATCAAATCAATATGGGCATGAAAATTTTGGATCGGACTGCGGCAAGTAAATAAAAAGCTGAGCGCCTGCTTATCCCAGCCGCTGCGAATAATCGCCTGATGCAGCGTACGGTTCCAGAACATCGTCTGCTTGTCGCACAGAAATTGCTTGCCCTGCAAGGAACGCAGCGTCTCCGCAAATTGCCGCACATCAAGCGCACGCCATACATGCTTGCCGGCTTCGCGTACCACTTCGTCAGCAGCAATCAGATTGGTAGCAAGTCCCAGCCAGGTCATATCATCAAGAGCAAAATACCCGTAAACGCCGCCCATAACAGCCAGATTATTGGCATGCGAATCGCCGACAGGCACGCATTTTCCCGTAGGCCGCAGCGAATAGATGGAGTAATCCAAATTTTTTCTGAACCGTTCCATACACGGCTCCGAGAACTGAAAGCCGAACCGCTTGGCAAGCATAACCGCCAGCCCGAACCAAAACATGCAGCCATTATGATAAGATGGGCAGCCCTCGATTTGCCCGCCTTCTTCAGTCAGCTGCGCCATGCAGCATTTCTCAATGCCATCGATCGCAAAAGCTGTCCATTCCTCGGCTTCCTTCAGCTCAGGGAAATAAAGCGCTGTCGTCAAAATGCCCAAGCATTCCATCAAATAATGGTTATGATCTGCTTTGGGCCACAGCTGCGGCGATACACTGTGCAATATTTTGATTTGCTTATAGATGGCAGCTACATACTGCTCCAGCACTTCCTCGGTGAACAGCCCGGTATGCCCCAAATGCTCCAACACCAGCGGCCATGTCTTATAGCTGCGGATGCCAAGCTCCAATGCGCGGAGCGGATGGCATTCCGCATAATAGCTGAGCGGCAGATCAATCATATCTTCTGTAATCTCGACCGACTGAATCCAGTTCAGCATCTCATCGATTACTTTGCGCCCGTACTTCTCATCCTTCGTCAATGAATAGGCTTCCAACAAATCCTGCCAATGGTTCATGCGGTTAAGCTGCCAAAGAAATTCATTGTCATTATGCCTGCGCTCCAGCCAGCATGGCGGATTGCCGACAAATTCCCTTACGCCGCCTGTTCCGGGAAGCTTGATCATCCCTTGATAAGCCAGCTCCGCATTCGCGATCGTTTCCTCCGCCAGCTCCGGCATATGCCTGGCAATGTAAGCAGCCTTCTCATCCATCGGCTCCAGCCGCGAACGCAAATTGGCCAGCAGCTCCGACGCCGAAATCGGCTCTTTCAGCCATGCTTGCAAGTTTGTACCCCTCCTCTTCTCTGTTATTGCTTAAGCTCAGCCAGATAGCGGTCATAAGCCGCTTGATTAATTTCTACCAGACGGCGTGCGCCAAGCTTCTCCAGCTCTTTTACGAATGCCGCGTGATCTACCGCCTTAGCGCCCAAAATCCATTGCTGTCTAGTTTCAACGACATAAGTGTCTACTTTAGGACCAATCTTCTGAATCTCTTTTTGCTCTTCATCCGTAAACTTCAAAATGGGATACTTGTCCATAAACACATTGTTCTCTTTATATTGATTGATGCCTTCCGTTGCCAGAGGCAGCGTCCATTGCTCCTCATAGAAATAATCCTGCTGGAAACCGAAGTTCGATTGCGCTCCTGTTTCGCGAATAACGTCGACAGGCGCCTTATCGGATTTCATAACTTTATCTGTGAAGATTGGCTTGCCGTCTGCCATCGTGTATGTATCGTCCTCGATCCCGAAGTTCGCCATACGTCTTCCTTCCTCGGTAAACCAGAAATCAAAGTATTTGATCGTCGCTACCGCATCCGGGTTGCTGTGAGCAATTCCCCAGCCATAGTTTTTGGCCCTGTCACGCTTGGACGGTTCTTTGACAACGCCGTTTACGTCTGCCGGAGGCAGCATCGGCTCAAAGCGGAAGCCTTCGATTTTACTTTGAAGCTGTTCATTGTAATTGCCTGTCGATGCGAAAAAGTCGTGCGTCAAGCCGCCAACATTGTCAGCAAGCAAAATATCTCGCGCCTTGCCGCCGCGTGTAAAGATTTCCTTGTCAATCAGGCCTTCTTTATACCATTTGGCCATATTCGTCATCGCATCGCCGTATTCCGGCTCAAGCGGCCCGTAAATAACTTTATTGTCAAATGCGCGATAATCCGTGTATGCATTCCAGAGTGCCATCAGCCCTTCAATGCCAATTGAAGTATTTCGATGGAAAAAACCAACTTCGTCCTTTTTGTTATTGCCGTTTGGATCATTGTTCACAAATGCTGTCAGTACGTTGTAAAGATCATCAACTGTTTTCGGTACTTCCAGATTCAGCTTCTCGAGCCAGTCTTTACGGATAAACCAGCCCTTCTCTGCTTCGCCATCCGCGATAAACGGAATAAACCAAATATTCCCTTCGTTATCGGATGACGCGCTTCTTACGTCCGGATTTTCCTCCAGAAACTTCTTCAGATGAGGCGCATGCTCATCAATCAAATCATTGAGCGGCAAAAACGCGCCTTCTGGGCCATATTGCAGGAAGTCTTTGGACAATGCCTGCATAATGTCAGGAATCGAGCCGGAAGCGATAACGATGCTAAACGTCTCGCTAAAATCAGAAACGGTAACCGGCAAAGTGCCCTCAAGCGATACATTCGTCAGCTCCGCCGCTTTTTTGAAAATCGGCCAATCATTTTTAAATACGCCTGAATCCTTCGTGCCCATATGAACCGTCAGTTTCAACGGCTTTTCTGAAGCCAAATATGGATTGGCTTTTTCCCCGGCATCCGGATTTTGCGCTCCCTGTGCCGGCTGCTTTGGCTCTTCACTTTTTGGCTCTGAAGAACAAGCTGCAAGCGCTCCCGCCAGTGTCGTTGCTGCCGCAAAAACATAAACGATTTTTTTCAATTTCATCGTAATGCCACCCCGCATGATATAATTTAGGTTCTATCCTTTTACTGCTCCGACCAGCATCCCTTTTATAAAATATTTTTGAATATAGGGATACACAAGGACAATAGGCAGTATAGAAACGACAATCGTCGCGTAAGTTACCGTTTCTGCCGAGACCGTAGAAGAAAAATCGAGCGCCGCCGCGAATTCCGATTGAATGTCATTTTCCACAATCATCTTTTTCAATAAAACTTGCAACGGAATTTTGTCCATATCCGTCAGCATGATCATCGACCAGAAGTAGCCGTTCCATCTTTCAATCGCATAGAACAGGCCGACAGTAGCAAGCGCAGGCTTCACAAGCGGCAAGTACACACGCATCAGCACCTGCAGATCATTGCCGCCGTCCACCTTCACCGATTCCTCCAGCTCGTCAGGCAGCGCTTCAAAGCTTGTACGAAGCAAAATAACTTTAAAGGCATTGCTCGCAAAGGCGATGATAATGCCTGTTCGCGTATTAAGCAAGCCCAAGTCTCTAACGGTCAAATAAAATGGGATCATGCCCGCATCAAACCATAGCGTCAGCGTAACGAAAATCGTAAACCACTTTCGTCCGCGAAGACGTCTTTTCGACAAAGCGTAAGCGCCGCATATCGTTAAAAACATCGACACTGCCGTACCGCAAACCGTATAAAAAATCGTGTTTCCATAGGCCAGCCATATTTCCGAATTGCCCAATACTTTTTTGTAGGCGTCAAGGGTAAACCCTTTAGGCAGCAGGAGCACTTTGCCTGTTACTACGTGATAAGGCAAGCTGATAGACGCTGAGAGTACGTATAGGAAAGGATAGAGCGCCGCCGCCGCCATGATTGCCAGCAGAACGTTGTTGACGATTTTAAAAAGCTTTTCTCCTCTTGATTCAATCATCCGATCACCTACCATAAGCCTGCATTGGTTACTTTTTTACTCCATCGATTCGCCAAAATAACGAGCACAAGGGCTACAATGGAGTTGAACAGCCCGACGGCTGTGGCAAAATCGTATCTGCCGTCAATTAGCCCGGAGCGGTACACATAGGTGCTGATCACGTCCGCCGTTTCATAGGTCGCCGGCTGATAGAGGAGAATGATCGTCTCATAGCCGACGCTTAGCAAGCTGCCGATTTTCATAATAAACATAACTACGATTGTTGGCAGTATGCCTGGCAGCGTAACGTGGATAATTTGTTTGAACTTGCTGGCGCCATCCATTTTGGCCGCCTCGTACAGCTGCGTATCTATGCCGGCAATGGCGGCAATAAAGACGATCGACGCAAAGCCCGTTTCCTTCCACAAATTCATTGTCGTGTAGATGCCCCGGAAATAATCGGGATTCGTCAGAAAGTAAATTTTCTCAAATCCCAACTTTTCCAATACAAGATTGATCAGTCCGCTTTCCGGCGACAGAAAGGTCGTTACGATTCCGGCTATGACGACGACCGACACAAAGTGCGGCAAATAAGTAAGAGTTTGCACCACTTTCTTAAATTTTTCGCGAGTGACCTCACTTATCATAATCGCCAAAATAATTTGCGCTGGAAAGCAAATACTCAGCCCATACAAGCTAATAATGACCGTGTTTTTAAAAACGCGCAAAAAGTATTCGCTTCCAATAAATTCAGTAAAATACTCAAATCCGATCCACTTGCTACCGCCTATTCCTTTAAACAGGCTGAAATCCTTAAACGCAATCTGAATTCCCCACATCGGCAAATACTTAAAGACGAGAAACCATAATAGAAACGGGATGAGTAAATAATAGAGCATCCGGTCTCTCAATATGTCCTTTCTTAAATCATGAAAGTAAATGCCCAGCTTGCTTTTAGTCATGCTTATGCCTCACCTCCTGCTGCTGCATCGGCAGCTTCATTCGTAAACTTTTCATACCTGCATCGTACAGGAGAGCGCATGAAAGCGATATCTTTAATATTTGTCATGATCTTTGTTTTATCGCTTCAGGACAAAATTCGACAGTTGGCTACCAGTTTTGAAGATGAACAAAAAATCGATATAACTTGCTGTAATCAGCTTTAAAAGCGCTTTCTTCCACGGTTTTTCTTAAGTCAAAAAATGAGGATTGGCTTTTTTCGCACGATTATCTTTTTGAAGAAAGAACTAAAGTGATGTAGACTAAAACAAAAAGGGGAGTCTGTTCCATGATCGTGAAGCGGAAGTTTTTGTACAAGATGCTGACCTTGTTTATTGTCATTGTTCTTTTATATTCCATCATCACTTCATCCATTATCTTCTACAAAAGCTATCAAATGCTCGATGCGCAAAACAATCACAATCACCAGCTCTACATAGATCAAACCAGCAATTATGCAGACTTTAAATTCCAGACCGTGATGGAATTCGTATACAAAATATCGACGCTGCAAAGCTTAACCGATTATCGCTATAGCGATGACACCAACTACCTCAATATTGCAAGCCTTTACAATGATTTGATTGAGCAGTTGCGCGGATTCGGCCAGCTTGGCTTCACGTTCGGTGTCACTAAACTGACTGATGATCTGATCATTACGAGTACGGGCACCTTTAGCGTCAAAAATTACTTGAGCGAGCTTGGCATCCAGCCTGCTGTGCTTGATCATTATGAACAGCGGCAAAATGAAGCGCTGGTCTCCGGAACCTATGTGGTCCCGCAATCTTTAATGATGATACCTGATAAAATTGTCATGATTCATCAAACGCCAAATTCCCGGCTTGCCCCACTCTATTTCTTTATTGTAGTGGACAGTATTTCATTGCTGCCGAAAACGATGGATAAGCCGGAGGGCAACTTCTATCTTTATACCGATGAATTGATCACTACTTATAGAAATAACGACAACTTGCAGCCAGAGCTATTGACAAGACCCGATATGATAAACGTTCAAACCGATCAAAATCATCTCACAATGGGCTCAACGATCAATTATATTCATCATTCGAAGCTGATTCCCAATTTGCACTATGTGTACTCAGGCGAATTAACTTCATTTAGCACGATCTTTTTTGCATTATGGAAGACAGCGCTGTTTCCCGGCATGCTTCTGCTGCTGCTAGGCATCGTTCTTGCTTACATGGCTACCAGATCAAGCTACAAGCCGATCAGACAACTGCTGCAATTTTTGGATGCGCATAATGGAGCAAGAGCCAAAGCGGGGGGCAAAGCTGCAAGTGAAACTGTGCAGCCTCTCGCCATTAATGAACTCGCTTACATCCAATCGAGCATTGAACAAATCTATTTCATCAACGATGCCCTGCAAAATAAGCTGGATCATTCGGTCGTCCATTTGCGCGAGGATTTCTTTCGCAAAGTGATTTACGGGATCGCAAACGAGCAATTTATTAACGACAACATTTCTGCTCTGCATCTGGAGCCTTTTGCAAACCGGCTGAATCTGATGCTGCTCGAATGCGAAGGTTTGGAAGCGCTGTATGAATCTATTGCTGTGCCTAATTTAGCAGCCATCTTCCAAACGATAATCAAAGAAAATCTGGCCGATTGCGAGCACTTCTTCGTCCTGCCGCTGGACCGGAATAAATACTGCATTATTTTCCATGCGCTGTCTGCCGATCAGCTTAAGCATACGGCCGGGCATATCATTAGCAGCGTTGAAAGCAATTTATCGCTCGATATTACAGTATGTATATCGGAAACTTATCCATTAACCGAGCTGACATCCGCGTTGCAGGAGTTATTACGATTAAGCAGTTATCAATATGCGGCAGTGAATAAAGTAATCACCTCGCAAGAAGTAAGGCATACAGAGGAGGTCGTCTGCTACTATCCAATAGAGGTCGAGAATTTGCTGCTTAACTATGTAAATACGAATGAGCTGGGCAAAGCTTACGAACTGCTTGGCAAGTTAATCGATGAAAATGAAAAGCAAACGATGCCGGGGCCGGCAAACCTGTCGAGCCTGAAGCATTCTCTCTTGACTACCTTCAAGCGCTGTCTCAACGCCAATAACAAAACGTTGAACCAGTTTGTAAAAGAATATCCGAATGCGCTCGATGCGTTTATGGAAGCTGCGGCAGCCAGATTTTCCGAGAAAGCTTTCAGCCTGTTTGAGCAGGTTTTCAACTATTGCAACAAGGACAAATTCAGCCTAGAAAGCTCGACCGCTTCCCAAATCTTTATTTATGTCCATCAGCATTTCGATAAGGATTTATCGCTCACGGATATAGCTAACCATTTCAACCTGTCGGAAAGCTATGTGAGCAAGCTGCTTAAAAATTCGCTGGATATTAACTTCAAGCAGTACGTAAACACATTGAAAGTAAAAAGGGCCAAAGAGCTGCTTAATCAAAAGACTTATAAAGTTCATGAAGTGGCCGCCATCGTCGGCTGCAATAATACGAATACCTTTATTCGCATCTTCAAGCAATATATCGGCGTTTCGCCTGGCGAATATTTAAAAAACTTAGGGTAGCAGAACAACTGGCGGGGCAGCCTTGGATGTAAGCGCATCACGGTTTTTTGCCGCCATATTCATTATTTGTCCTTGCAGCTTTTTTGAGGCAATAGTGCCGTTATTAGCGACTAGAACAAATAGTAGCGATTTCCCCTCCTCCCCTCAATCCATACAATAATGGGTATAACAAGCTAATGAGAGGGGCGCTTTTGGTGGCAAAGACAACTCAGCACAATCCGGACTGGATCAATCATGCCTATTCGGAGTCGTTAAAAAAGATCCATTCCTTGAACAAAAAAATCGGGGCGAGCTTTCCCCATGTATGCCTGGATGGCCATTACAATTGTGAGGATGCGTCCTTTTGGACCTCCGGATTTTGGGGCGGCCTGCTATGGCTTGCTTACAGAGAAACGAAAGAAGAAGCATTGCGGGAAACGGCGGAGCGCATTGAACAGCAGTTAAATGTCCCATTGCAGCAATTTTATAATATCCATCATGATGTTGGCTTTATGTACTTGCCTACTGCTGTCATCAACTACAGGTTAACCGGTAATGCCGAATCCCGCCGAACGGGTCTGATCGCAGCGAGCCATCTGGCCGGCAGATTCAATTTAAGCGGGCAATTTATTCGGGCATGGACAGACAGCGTAGACCCGAACAGCACCGGCTGGGCTATAATCGACTGCCTGATGAATTTGCCGCTTCTGTTCTGGGCGTCCAAGGAAGAGAAGGATCCGCGCTTCAAGCATATCGCCGTTGCGCATGCGGATACTGTTCTCCGGCAGTTCGTAAGAGAGGATTGGACGGTGCCGCATATCGTCAGCTTTGATCCGGAGACAGGGGGAAAAATAGAAAACCTTGGCGGTCAGGGGCTGGGCCCGGATTCGTCATGGGCGAGAGGCCAGGCATGGGCTATTTACGGCTTTGCGATTGCAGCGCGTGAAACAGGCAAACCGGAATATTTGACAGCTGCCAAAAATATCGCGGGCTACTTCCTGTCCCATCTCCCCGAGGATAAAGTGCCTTATTGGGACTTCCGCACAGCGGACAAGGACAAATTTGTGCGCGATTCCACCGCGGCAGCATGTACAGCAAGCGGACTGCTTGAACTGGGCAAGCTGCTGGAGGATGAAACAGAAGCAGCCTTCTACTATGAAAACGCACTGGCAATTTTACAAGGATTATACGACAACTATGCCGATTTCAGCGATGGGCAGGATGCGATCTTGACCAAAGGCACTGTCTCCTATCCGGTTAACCGCCATGTCAATGTGCCGATCATTTACGGCGATTACTACTTTGTGGAGGCACTTGTCAAGCTGAAAGGGCAGCAAGGCTTGTTCTAACGGCAAAAAGCTGTTCTTTGCGTCAAGCGGCGATCAAGAACAGCTTTTTATTTACCCACCATTCCAACTTCCATACTTAGGTAAATAAAATCTGCAATTCAACGAAAAGACGCTTTACCGCGTTTGGACGACAAAGCATGTCATTGATAAATAAGTTTAATAATAAAAATTTCATAAAATCAAATGACATTTATATCAAACAACTGTAAAATGAAGGTCATTCATACACTATATCCATTACGAAAAGGTGAGCGAGATTGACCGAAGCAATTCTGGAAGTAAAATCGCTGACAACGGTCATCAAAGACAAAAGAAAAGAGCGCACCGTCGTTGACGGGATCGATTTCGAGATCGGTCAGAATGAAGTAGTGGCGCTCGTCGGGGAGTCGGGTTGCGGCAAGAGCATGACCTCCCTGTCGGTTATGCAATTGCTGCCAAGAACAGGAGAGGTGGCCAGCGGCGAAATCAGGTTTAAGGGACGCAATTTGCTGGATTTAAAGCGGCGGGAGATGTCCCGGGTTCGCGGGAAGCAAATTGCCATGATATTCCAAGAGCCGATGACGTCACTCAACCCGGTGTTGACCATAGGCATTCAGATGACGGAAGCGATTTTGCTGCATCTTGGGGTTTCCAAAATGGAAGCGATCTCAATTGCGGACGAATGGCTGCGGCGGGTTGGCTTTCCGGAGCCGGCGCGCATTCGCAAAGAATTTCCGCATCGTTTGTCTGGCGGGATGAGACAGCGCGTCATGCTGGCTATGGCGATGGCGTGCAAGCCGGATCTGCTGATCGCCGACGAACCGACAACGGCGCTTGACGTGACGATCCAAGCCCAGGTGCTGGATCTGATTCGCCAGCTGCTGAAGGAAACCAAAATGTCGGTCCTGTTCATTACCCACGATCTTGGCGTTGTAGCCGAGATGGCGACGCGGGTCATCGTCATGTACGCAGGACAGATCGTGGAAAAGACAGATGTACGGACATTGTTCACATCGCCCTTGCATCCTTACACGAAAGGACTTATGCAGTCGACACCCCGGATGCAAGGAAAAATCGAGAAGCTGCAGCCGATACCGGGCAACGTTCCGCCGGCAGGTTCTTATCCGGAAGGGTGCCGGTTCGCCGACCGCTGCCCTGCAGTGACTGCAGAATGCCGCGAACGGATGCCGGAGCTGAAAGAGGTTCGTGCCGGCCATCAGGTGCGCTGCATCCTAATTTAACGGACATCAAAGGGGGATACACACACGTGACCGCTCCGCTTCTTGAAGTAGTCGAACTGAAAAAATATTTTCCGATCGGCGGAAATAAAGGCATGGTCAAAGCGGTCGATGGCGTCAGCTTTACGATGCAAGAAGGAGAAACGCTCGGCATTGTAGGCGAATCCGGCTGCGGCAAGTCCACAGTCGGACGGATGGTTTTGCGTCTGCTCGAATTGACCGAAGGCGAAATACGATTTAAAGGGATCTCCATCGGGAAGATGCGGCAAAGGAAGCTTCGCCCGATTCGCAAAGAGATTCAATGCGTCTTTCAAGATCCTTACGCATCGTTGAATCCAAGAATGTCCGTCGGACAGGCAATTGCCGAACCCTTGTTCATTCAAGGGAAATTAAGCCGCAAAGAAGCCTGGCTCCGGGCAGAGCAATTGCTTGAGAACGTCGGACTCAGCAAGCAGGCGGCTTCGCTATATCCGCATGAGTTTTCCGGCGGGCAAAGACAGCGCATCGCCATCGCGCGGGCAATCGCACTGGAGCCCAAGCTGATCGTTGCGGATGAGCCGGTCTCGGCTTTGGACGTTTCTGTTCAAGCCCAAATCGTCAATTTGCTTGGCGATCTGCAAAAGCAAACGAAAGTATCCTATTTGTTCGTTTCCCATAATCTTAGCGTCGTCAGACATATTTCCAATCGCGTCGCGGTCATGTATTTAGGGAAAATCGTCGAGATAGCGAGCAGGGATCAGCTCTTTGAAAGCCCACAGCATCCATATACGCAAGCTCTGTTGTCTTCCGTTCCGGAACCGGATGTGGAGCGCAAGCGGGAGCGCATCGTGCTGAGCGGCGAAGTGCCGAATGCGGCAAGCCCGCCTTCCGGCTGTCCGTTCCATCCGCGCTGCCCGCATGTCCAGGAGCGCTGCCGCACCGAACCGCCTTTATTTAGGGAAGTGCAGCCGGGGCATTTTGCCTCGTGCCATTTCATATAAAAATAAGTATTTGTAGCCGAAAGGGGAAAACGAATGTTGACCAAACTGTTCCACACTCGCCGTCTCGCCATTACGGCGCTGGCTGTCATCGTAATGGCCGCTATGTTTCTATCCGCATGTTCGTCCAGCAAGCCGGAAGCACCATCTAACCCATCATCCGAAACGAACAATTCAGGCGGAGCAAATACGCCGAAAGATTCGCCCGAGCCCGAGAAAGAAGCCGTTGACGGCGGCGAAATTACGACCGCCTATTTGAGCGAGCCGAAAGGCTTCATCCGTTTCTGGGCTACGGATGTATATTCCTCCGAAGTCATCGAGCTGGTATTCAGCAGCTTGTACCGTTTTAACGAAAAACAGGACATCGTTCCTGATTTGGCGGAGGGCGAGCCGCAATTTTCCGAAGACAAGAAGGTAATGACGATCAAGATTCGCAATGACGCGAAATTTTCGGACGGCCAGCCGGTAACGGCCGACGATGTCGTATTTACGTACAACATCCCGATTAATCCGGAGCATGTAAGCCCGCGCAAAGGCACATTCGACGCCATTGAAAAAGTAGAAAAAGTCGACGATACGACGATCAAATTCACCTTTAAAGAGCCGTATGCTGGCTATATCGATACACTCATTTACAATATTATGCCGCAGCATCTGCTGAAGGACGCGTCGGTTAAAGATATGGACAAATCCGATTTTTACAAAAACCCGGTCGGTTCCGGCCCGTTCAAGCTGCAAGAATGGAAGTCGGGGCAATACTTGACATTCGTGCGCAACGAAAATTATTACGGCAAGGCGGGGCTTGATAAAGTTACGATTAAAATCATACCGGACGCCAATGCGATGATGGCGCAGCTGCAAACGGGAGAAATCAACGTTGTGGATGTTCCGGCAGACAATCTGGCGGTAATCGAGGATTATGCGAGCAAAAATCCGGACAAATTGAAGCTGCAAAAAGGAATTACCAGCAGCGCTTATATCTATGCCGGATGGAACTTGGCTAACCCGCTGTTCCAGGACAAGAATGTGCGCAAGGCATTGACGATGGCGATTGACCGCCAAGCAATCGTGGACAGTGTCGCTGAAGGCCAAGGGGAACTGATACACAGCCAAACGACCCCATCTTATTGGAATTATACGGACGATGTGCCGAAATTCGATTACAATGTCGAGCAAGCGAAGAAGTTGCTTGAGGAAGCCGGCTGGAAAGATACGGACGGCGACGGCATACTCGATAAAGACGGCAAAAAATTCGAGTTCGAAATGCGTACGAACCAAGGCAACAAAGTGCGTGAACAAGTCATGACCGTCGTCCAGCAGCAACTGAAAGAAGTAGGCATTAGCGTCATTCCGCAAACGATGGAAGGCTCGGCTTTCATTAACGAATTTTTGGCCAAAAACTTCACATCCGTTATATTTGGCTGGGACATTAGCGGCGATCCGAACCCGAAAGGAATTTGGCATTCTTCCGAAATCGAAAGCGGCATGAACACGATTTCGTACAGCAATCCGGAAGTCGACAAGCTGATTGAAGAAGATTTGCAGACGTTTGACAAGGACAAACGGAAAGAGCTGCTGGGTAAGATCGACGCCCTAATCGCAGAAGATCAGCCGTATACGTTCATTTACTCGCCGACGCGCACGATGGCTTATCCAGCAAATCTGGAAGGCTTCAATCCTGAGCGCAGCGGTTTGAGAGAAGTCGACAAATGGCATTTTACCAAATAAGAAAGAAGTGACCTCCGGTGGCGCTCTACGCATTGCGGCGTTTGCTGAACGCCATTCCGATATTGATCGGTATCACAATTATTTCGTTTGCGATTATTCATATGGCTCCTGGCAGCCCGCTCTCCGAATATATCGACGATCCGACCGTTAAAGCGGCAGACAAAGAGAATATGATCAAACAATACGGGCTCGACCAACCGCTCTATATTCAGTATTGGAAATGGATCAGCGGCATCGTGCAGGGCGACTTCGGGATTTCTTTTCTGAAGAATGAGCCGGTCTCCAGTCTCATCTGGGATCGGCTCCCGAATACGCTGTTGCTTACAGTAACGAGCTTTCTGATCGCTTTGCTAATAGCCGTGCCGCTCGGAATTTTATGCGCGGTTAAAGCAAATTCGAAGCTGGATCAGATCGTATCGGGGCTGTCATTTGTCGGTATTTCCATCCCGTCGTTCTGGCTCGGATTGATGCTGATCATGTTCTTTGCCGTCAAGCTCGGCTGGCTGCCTTCGGGCGGCCTGCAGACGATCAACGCTCCGTTCAGCTTGTGGGATCGCCTCCAGCATCTGCTTTTGCCGGTGTTGACGATCGCCGCTATGGAAGTGGCGGTATGGGCGCGCTATGTTCGTTCCAGCATGCTGGAAGTTATTAACCAGGATTATATGCGGACAGCGAGGGCCAAAGGGCTTGGCGGCGGACGCGTGCTCGGCTTTCACGGCTTGCGAAATGCCTTAATTCCGCTGGCCACCTTGTTCGGCCTGGCGCTGCCCGGTTTTTTCGGCGGCGCGTTGATTGTGGAGACCATATTCGCAATTCCGGGTATGGGCCGTCTGTTTACGGAGGCGGCGTTCCAACGGGATTATCCGATTATTTTTGCCATTACGACGATCATCGCTTTCCTGTATGTATTTGGCAGCATCATTTCCGATCTGTTGTATGCTTTACTTGATCCGCGGGTCAGCTACGGCAAGAAAGAGGTGAAGGTGTAATCCGATGGACGCAGCAACTACTACAGCTAAAAACAATGCGGTCGAAGCGGTATTCGCCAAACCGAAAAACAGATCGTGGGAACGTTTCAAGCAAAATAAAATAGCACTTGTCAGCCTGTTCATTATGCTTGCGCTCATATTAATTGCCGTCCTTGCTCCGTGGATTGCTCCGTATGATCCTGCGGCGCAAAATCTGCTCAACCGGCTGAAGCCGCCGAGCAGCGAGCACTGGTTCGGCACTGATGAATACGGGCGGGATTTATTAACACGCGTTATGTATGGCGCCCGCGTTTCATTGTCGGTCGGCATTTTCGCCGTAGTTTTTAATGTCATCATCGGCGTGCTGGTCGGCTCGATCGCCGGCTATTATGGCGGGAAAATCGATAGCATTTTGATGCGGTTCGTCGATATTATGCTGTCTTTCCCGTTTATGTTCGCACTCATTACTGTCGTTACGCTGCTGAGGCCCAGCCTATTCAATATCATCGCGGTACTTGTCGCTTTCGGCTGGATGACTAAGGCCCGGCTGCTCAGAGGGCAAATTTTATCCGTCAAAAATCGCGAGTTTATTGATGCCGCCCGCACGATCGGGATGTCGGATGCCCGGATTATCTTCCGGCATGTGCTGCCGAACGCGCTCGCTCCAGTCATCGTATCGGCTACGCTGCAAATAGGAACGATGATTCTTACGGAATCGAGCCTCAGCTTTCTGGGTCTCGGCATTCAAGCGCCGGACGCCAGCTGGGGGAACCTGCTGCAGGGAGCGCAAAGTCTGACAATCCTGTCAAAAGCGCCTTGGTACCCGATCATTCCAGGATTCATGATCTTCTTGACGATTATGTGCTTCAACTTTATCGGGGACAGCCTGCGCAGTGCGCTGGATTCCCGTTAAACAGATTTTAAGCCCGCGAGTATTCGCGGGCTTTTTTGATGCTCATTTCCATGGATCTCGTTTGGAATGGTTGCCAAAATTTTGCTTGCGAGTTACACTTGAGTTAGACTCGGTCGTGAAGCACACACCGCTTCGATACTTTTGTATCGGAGCGTTTTTTGTTTTACAAACCATATAGAAGGCGGTTTGGAGGTGACGAGCGGGAATAAACGCTATCGCCAATATTGCTAACGAATCGTACAACTAAGCTTGCCCCATAACACCGGTAAAAAATTACAGCAAAAAGCGATAGGATTGAAAGACGGTTCGGAAAGCCTGCAAGCCTTTCCAGATCACTTTCGCGCCGGGTTCTCCGTCACTTTTGCGTCCCAAAAATCCACCAAGCTTGGCCAGAGCGAGAACAGCCT
>NZ_JBHTHC010000016.1:0-193791 GCF_042676285.1 Paenibacillus sp. GCM10027626
GACTTGCATGTATTAGGCACGCCGCCAGCGTTCGTCCTGAGCCAGGATCAAACTCTCCATAAAAGTTGAAGTCCGAAAACTTCTATTCATGAATAAGCTTGTTAGCTCATTACTTGTTTTCTTGCGAATTGACAGTTTCGCTCATTGTTCAGTTTTCAAGGAACAAATCTTCTTTTCTTGCTCGCCGTGTCTCTCAGCGGCGACTTTTATAATATATCACATTCGCCTAGAAGATTGCAAGCACTTTTTAAAACTTATTTTTGCTCCGACCGTGTTTTAGTTACTCGTCCCGGCCGGAATTAGAATATAACACGGAATCTATTTGTTTGTAAAGTACTTTTTTATTTTTTCTTCGTTCGTGACATTACTATCATATAAAGAAGGACGATAGAGGATGTCGATATAATGCAGTCAAAGATTTTCGGCAGCAAAGCTAGGAACGGCCAATCAAGAGACAAGCGGACAGACGATCCGTTATTTATGCGAAAAACAAGTGATTGGAGAGTTTGGCGGACAGTGAATCCGTTATTTGCCGATTTTGCTTGGATTTATCCGCGATTTAAGGCCAATAACGGAACCAGGGTCCGTCGCGCTGCCATTTTGGCATGTTTGTTCACAGATAACGGATCTACGGTCCGCGAGCAAACCGTTTTTGCTGTTTTGTTCACGGATAACGGATCTACGGAGGCTGTCGATTTTCTGCGGACTATTTGCCGCAGAATGCGGGCCAACTGTGATCCATGCGGACAAAGGATCCGTTATTTTGTCGAATCCCGGCTCATTCGGAGGTTTCGCGGACACACGATCCGTTATTTGCCGATTTTGCTTGGATTTATCGGCGATTTAAGACCAATAACGGAACCAGGGTCCGTCGCCCTGCCATTTTGGCATGTTTGTTCACAGATAACGGATCTACGGTCCGCTCAGGTCCGTTCAGATCCGTTCAGGTCCGCTACGCCCGCTCTTACCAAATGCCGAGCGGCCGTCGTTAGCTGCAGAATGTCTCCCATGAGCCGCTTATAATCTGACTCAATTGTTGATAGCATCGAGCTTCAAGCCGAAATATTTGTACAAAGCTTCGTTAAATTCCTGCTCTGTACGAGGTTCAAAGCTGTGTACGCCTTGTGCTGTAAAAATCCGAAACTCTTTTCCGGCCACCGTATTGCGCCCAGCTTCGGTGCGCACAGCAACCATCGTTTCTTTGGTGAAGATCGAATCCGGAGCATTCTCGCACCAAAATGTAGCCATAATGAAATCCTTGGCCAGCTGGGGCTCTTCGGTGAATGAGTATAGCTGCTGCCACTGCCCCTTTTTCCGTTCGCAGAGCATCCAGCCATATCCAGCATCCTGTACAAGACGGTAGCATTCTTCCCCTTGCTCCTGTTCCTGGTCCGTCACCATCAAAATCGGCCTGCGCGGAACAATCCCCCCAACGCCGACATCGCATAAGTAGCTATTGCCTTGGACAGTTACCTTCAACACATGATGCCTTCGCTTCGGCGGGCAGTTCGGTTCATCGCGCCAAAAGCGTGCAACCCGATCCTCCACATGGTAGCCCAGCTCTCTTAACAGCCAGCCAAATAATGCATTCAATTCAAAGCAATATCCGCCCCGCTTGCGCTCAACAATTTTATTGAGCAATTGCGGGATTTCCAAGGATAGCGGAATTCGGCGAATGATATCCAAATTTTCATACGGGACAGTATGGAGATGCCTTTCCTGCAGCTCAGCCAGCACTGCCGCGCTGCCGTCCAGCTTGCCCGTGTATCCGATGCGTTGCAAATAAGCCCGTACTTCCGGCTTAACGTCTTGTACATCATTCCCCAAGGCACTCGTCTCCTTTATTGTTCATTAACCAAACTGAGCTGCGGCACCCGCTCCGCTTCATACATCGCAACGAACGAGTCCACAAGCTCAGGATCAAAATGCTTGCCTTTTTTGTCAAGCAAAAACTGAATGGCCTCTGTCTCCGGCCACTTTTCCTTGTAGGGCCGCTTCGATGTTAACGCATCGAATACATCAACGACGCTTACAATCCTTGCTTCCAGCGGAATTTGCTCGCCGGAAAGGCGATGCGGGTAGCCCGTGCCGTCCCATTTTTCATGATGATGCAAAATAATATTTTTAGCAGTTGAAAGCTCGCTTTCGAAAATTTCATCATTTAACTCTGCATATATCTTATCAATTATATCAACGCCGATGACAGGATGCATCTCAATAATCGTCCGTTCATAATCGGCCAGCCGCCCCGGCTTGTACAATATACCTTCCGGTATTGCCGATTTGCCGATGTCATGCAAAATGCTGGAATGGGCAATGCGAGACACCGTCTGCGCCGGCATTTCCAGCCCGCAGTGGTCGTTATGCCATTCGGTAAGGCGAGCCGTAAGCTCCTGCACGCGGATTAGATGTGATTCGATGCCCGGATCGCGAATTTCGCAAGAAATTGCCAGCGCCTTGAGCAGTGATCCCTGGATGGAGACTACCCGATCTTCATTCAAATAATAGCCGCGGTCCAGTTGCTCCAACTCGCGAAAAACCCCTACATAATACGTTCGGCCTTCTGTTAAAAAAGGACTGATCGTAATCGAGGAGTGCCAAAGACTGCCGTCTCGCTTGCGATTTGTAAAAATCCCGGACCACGGGATCTGCGCATTTAAAGCAGCGTACATGCTTCGATAAGTTTCATCGGGGGTAAGCCACGATTTCAAAATGCCTGCCTTTTTGCTTTTAATCATTTCTAAAGTATAGCCGGTTATTCGTTCATATGTCTTATTGACCGCCAATATGCGATGATTTTCGTCAGTAATAATAACTGCATCGCCAAGCGATAAAAACATATCTAAAGTATGCTCCAAAGGTTCACCAACTCTGAGGTAAGTATGGTCATGATGACATAGTACTATACTACCACATTTTTCATAGCGTTCATGCTTTTATTCGCGTTCTGCTACAATAATGATAGAAAATAATTTAAAAGAGTTGGAGGCTGCTTAATAGACATGGCAAAGGAAAGCTTTGACAAAGAGGTTCAGTTTTTGCGGATGATGGCTTTAACGAGCGGCGCCTACAACCGCCAGCAGTTCGCGGACCGCCTTGGCATTTCTGTACATACATTTGATAAAACGCTGCGCCGGATGAAGGAGATCGTTACAAGCGTCCATCGCCAGCTACCCGAACAGGAGAGCCGGGAATTGTCGGACATGTTGCGCTTTAATTATTACGATTCCGCTGATCCGATGCTGCTATTTCTATATCGCGCCAAATCAGTCAAAGAATCCGAAATTCACCGGCTGTCATTAATTATTTCTTCTTTTCAACAGGGCGCTTTAACGGCAATGGAGCTGCTTGATCTCTGCTGCAGCAGTTTGCCGCAGGAGCTGGCACTGCCCGACGAAAAAACGATTCGCGCCGACCTGCGCTATTTGGAGGAAGTAGGCGTTATTCGCCGGGAGCCGGGCAAACGTCCTTACCGCTATTCATTGCAAATCGATCTCATTAGCGGTCTCAGCTCCGAGGAGCTTGCCGATTTATACGCCTTTGTCGATGTAATGGCCAATACGCAAATCCCTTCCGTTCACGGCTACCTGCTGCGCGATAGTTTGAAAAAAACGGGTAGACTGCAGCAGGCTGTGGAGCCCTTTTTATATCGTTACCACTATTACTCGCGTATTTTGGACGAAGCGCATTTGTTTACTTTGCTTCAGGCAATCCGGGAACGCAGACGGTTAACTTTTTTATATTTTTCCGCCAAAAACAAGTTGAGCTACGGTGCAAAAAATACGAACCCCTTGTTTGAACGGGAAAGTGAAGGCAAGCTCGTTCATATGGTCCCGTTAAAGGTTATTTATGATCATCAATATGGACGGTGGTACTTGCTTGGCCATTCCAAGCATCGGACCGTGAAATTTCGCGTTGAAGGCATGACGCAGATTGAGCAAGGAGACAGTATCGCAGCAGAGCTGTTTGACAAATGGCGATTAGCATTGGAGGAACAGCTGCGCTTCAGCTGGCTTATTGATTCCGGAAGAGCGACTTTAGTGAGGGCAAGATTCTACAATCCAATGCAGAATGGCGAAAAAAACAATTTTGTGCGAGAGCGCGTGGAGCTGCAAGGCCAGTGGGGACGCATCGTCGAGGAAGATGAGCATTCATTTATTTTTGAAATTACAGTAAACGGCACAACTGAAATCAAGCCTTGGCTGCGCAGCTTCGGGTCGAGCTGCGAGGTGCTGGCGCCGCAACGGCTGCGTGAAGAATTTATAGCGGAGTGGAAGGAGATACAAGCCTATTATGAATCTGTTTGAGAAAATATTTAACTACCAAATTTTTTCGCGGCTCGAAGGTTCGCAAGCTTATTTTCTTACGACTCCCGAACGAAGCTGGCTAAAATCGATGCTGAACCATCCCGCGGCAGCCGATGCCTTTTTGCCGGAAACGCTGGCTAAGCTGCGTACACTGCTGCAGGAGGAACGGACGAACGAGGATCAGCTGGATTTCACGCAGCATCTTGCCGAAAAGGGGCGCAGCATTGAGAAGCAGGTGTATCATCCATTGCTGCGGCCTCTCCGCCGGATGATTTTGACAGGCGGCAGCGCACGTCTTTCCTTTAAGCTCAAAAACGGGCAATTGCGCACGGAGCAGCCCTGCTTCCCATATCGGCTGGAATACAGCATGGTGAAACGGGAATGGTATCTGCTGTGGAAGCATCTCCGCAGCCGGGCGCTAATGCTGACCAAGCTGGCCAATATTACGGCATTGGAAGCGGACAATTCGCTCCTTGCCGCCGTTAAACCGCCAGTTGAGCTAGCGGCTGAAATTTCCAGCATGCTGGAAAGCCGCAAAGAGCAGGTTATCATCGAGGTTGTGCCGCGCTATAATTCCGAGCTCTCGCGTATTTTGTACGCCTTTTCCTGCTTCGAAAAGTCGATTGATTATGACGCGGCAGCCGATACGTACCGGATTAAATTAATTTATTTTGGCGATGAAGGCAAATATATTTTGACGAAAATCCGCTTTCTCGGCTTAAGGGTCCGCATCGTGGAAAATAACAGGCTGCGCTGGCGCATGCTTGATTCTGCAACCAAGGCGCTTGCCCGCTACAATGCAGATTAATCCTTGTACGGATCGAACTCATCCGCCCCCGCCATACATACCCCGATCGGTTTCAATACATGCAGCACCTCAAGCGTTTCAGCATGCGCATCAAGCACCTGCTGCAGTTTGCGGTAAACGAACGGGCTTTCATCTGTGCCCGCTCCGCGCAGTTCAACGCCGAAGCTTTGCACTGCTTCCCGCATCTGTTCAGGCGTAATCCTGCCGCCGGAACGGGTGCGGGTTTTCCAATTCATCTTGCCGGCTGCCTGCGTTCGGCTCATTATTCGACCCGCACCATGCACTGTACTATAGTAGGAATCGCGATTTTCCCCAGTATCCTTCCCTTTCACAACGACGGATATGTCTCCCATGCTGCCCCCGATAAACCCCAGCTGTCCTGGTGCAGACGGGGTGGCTCCTTTGCGTACGACGACTGTCTCGCGCCCGCCATGCTGTTCCTTCCAAGCATAGTTATGATGGTTGTGAACCGAAAAATCGGCTTCCGCCTCCAGTATAGACAGCACTTGACGGATGACATAGTCTCGCCCGGCATAAGCATAGCGCCCGGCCAGACGCATCGCGCGGTAATACATATCGCCCAGCTCTTGCTCCAAATCAAGCAATACTGGCGGCTGGTCCATCTTCTCTCCCGGTGCGCTCGCCAAAAACTCCCGGCCTGCGGCCAAATTAAGGAACCCGCTGGCCGTCTTGTGCCCGAAGCCGCGGCTGCCAAAATGATTTGCGATCCACAATATGCCCGTAGCCGGCTCTTCAAACAAATCCACATAATGATTGCCGCTTCCTACGGTTCCCAGCTGGGCGCGGGCCAAAGCTTTCAATTTGTCATGCTCCTGCCGCCCAATTGCGGCATATACGGCCCAGTCCGGGTCGTCAAATAACGGATCGTCGACCGGTTCATCATTGACCCGCCCCATTCCGAAAGAGATTTTGCCGGCAATCTCATCCATCACCTTGGCGAGATGAGGACGGACATCCGCGGCAAGCAGATTCGTTCTAACTGCTTTATTGCCGCAAGCGATATCATACCCTACGCCGGAGGGCGATATTTGCCCGTCATAGACGACGACCCCTCCGATCGGCTGACTGTAGCCTTTGTGATGGTCTGCCATAAGTAGCGCCTGTATGACATTCCCGTGTCTGGCGCATGTTTTCGCTTGTGCCAGCGCCCCTTCCTCCGGCTCTCCCCAAATGAGCACATTGTCAATCGTTTGATAGCTCATGATTTTGTTTGCACTCCTTAGCTTTATCTTTAATTAATATCATCGCTCATTTCCATAATTATGAACATGGCAAAAGTATTACGGCATGAGAAAAACTTCTATCACAGTCCCTTAACGATGAGCGACCGAAATGGCTAACGAACCTGAGACACGCTATTGGCCGAAAAATCGGCTTGCTCCGCGTGTAACGAATCTGAGACACGCTATTGATGGAAAAAAGACGGGGAAGCGGCCGATTTTCGGTGAATAACGATCGGTAGATTCGTTACATCCCACAAGGCCCCAATTTAAGCAGAATAAGGCCTGTCGGGTTCGTTAGCGACCCTTCAAATCCATTCTGCTAAGCACAGCAACTCCAACAATGGTTCTCGGGACTACCTAGCTACATCTAGGGATAAACTGTCTTTTTCGTGCACCGAAAGTTGAATTATACATTCTTATGTCGTCAAAAAAGCTGCTTCAGGAGATTGCGCACTCCCGAAGCAGCTCACAGCGCTAGCTATTTCCGCCCTGTTTAAAGACCGAGCAGCACGCAGCCGGAATATGATCAGCCAGCCATACTTCATTGCCCGCATAGTAAAAAGTTATCCCCATACTTGCCGCTTTTACCGTATCCACTTGCAAAATAACGAGCTGCCCGCGCCGTTCCCCGGCAAGCCGGGCAAACGACAGCCCTGCCGACAGATGCACATACTGCCGCCCCATAGATTGAATCCCGCTTTCCAAAATCGCGGGGGCTGCCGTTTGATTCGTGCCATGATAAAGCACCGGAGGCGGCACGGCCGCCGGGTAAGACACGCGGCTATAGCTATGTCCGTATCTTGCCCGTATCCGGCCATCCTTCATCTCGAACCGCTGTTTATCCGACTCCCGCACGATGCGTTCAATATCTGCCAGCGTCAGATGATTCCAATGATCCGCACGGAGCAGAACGCGCAGCAGCTCCTCGACGGAGCACGAGCCGTCCTCTGCAAGCACGATACCGTATTTATCAGGCGCATGACGCAATATTTTTGACATCCATTTGCTCAGCTTTTTATCCGCTTGTTCATTTCTTCGCATGATGCTTATGCTCCCTTCACCGCCGCAAGCGGCTTGCATTTGGCCACAACATCGGCAAGCCCGGCTCCCGCGACGCTTTCGATAATCTGATCGACGTCTTTATACGCTTGCGGCGATTCATCGATCAGCGATTCCAATGTCCGCTGATTGACGACGATTTCCTCGTCCGTTCCGACTTTCATCGCCGATTCGAACTCATCCAGCCTAACCAGCCGCTTGGTCGCACTGCGGGAACGGATCCGACCGGCGCCGTGACAAATGGAGTAGAAGTTGTCTCGTCCGTGCGGGTTGCCAACCATAATGTAGGAGGCCGTCCCCATCGAGCCCGGAATAAGGGCCGGATGGCCGGTTGCCCGGTATGGCTCCGGATTGTCCGGATGGCCTGCAGGCAGTGAGCGCGTCGCCCCTTTGCGATGAACGAAGTAGCGCGCTCCCTCGTGCTCTTCCTCCCATGCGTAGTTGTGCATGAGATCGTACAGAGTGCTCATCTCAAATTTTGAGCCGAACACATCCTTGCCCGCTTCCCGTACGGCATAAGCGATCAGATGCCGGTTGACGACGGCATAATTGAGCGCGGCATACATCAGATTGACATAATCTTGCGCGACCGACTCAGACAAAGAGGCATAAATCAGCTTCGGATCGGCGGTGCCATACCCTGCCGCCCGCATCAATTTCGCCATATCGCTGCCGCAATATTGGCTTACCGCCCCGCCCCAGGCGCGCGAACCGGAGTGAATCATCACAATGATTTGTCCATCCCGCATCCCCCACGCTTCGGCGATTTCCCGCTTTTCATCCGGTATTTCCAGCGCCTGAATCTCCACAAAATGATTGCCGTTGCCAAGGGTGCCAAGCTGCCGGTGCGACCGGTGCCACACTTGGTCCGGGAAACGATTTAACGGTTCTTCATCGATATAAAACTTTGCGCACTCGACATGCGTAAGCGATGTGGATTTGCGCGGCGTATAGCCGTCAGGGATATATTTTTTCGGCAGGCCGTGCAGCCCTTTCGTAACGATATGCTCCAGCCGGATATCGGAGTAATGTCCGCGCGCATGCTGCTCGACCGGCATATATTTTTCAATTGTCCGCACTAACTTCCGGCGCAATCCGACCTCCCGCAAATCATCCTTATGCAAATTCGTCAGATGTACACGCATCCCGCAGCCAATATCGCTGCCTACAATAGAAGGCGATACATAGCCATCCTCTGCTCTCCACACTGCAGTAGTCCCGATGCAGGTTCCGACTCCGACATGAACATCAGGCGTGTAGCTCATATAGGCATGGTTTGGAATTTGCAAATTATTGTTCGCCATATGAAAGACTTTATAGTCTAAGGATTGGTAAATTTCCTCATTGGCATAGACATGCAGCGTCCCCGAAGGAAGCTGCACCTCCCGGTAAAATAGGTTTGGTTCCATATAAAAATCCACTTTCCTCTCGTGTTATTGTTGTTGTCCGCCCCGGCATTGTAATGATCATGATCTCGTTCATCGGTAATTCTCCTCTCGCGTAATAAGATTCGTTATGTTAAATCTCCACGTACCTTTTAAAAACGCAAAAAGCCATAGACAATCATTGTCCATGGCTAATAATCGCACGTAATGTATCAACTCACCCGCCTGTGCAGCTTATCTCATATCTGCAGGATGAAAAAGTCTTACATCTTATTGCCGCTCCCAGTCCGTGGAGACCAATGAATGTCATATCCAGTTGTAATTTGCAGTTGAACGATCTTAGTCATTTTAATTGGCCTCCCTTCTAAAATTATCCTTATCATACTCGCGAGCTTCTGCTCCCGTCAAGGTAATATTTAACTATAGCAAAGTGTACCGGCCGTTTCCACGCACTAGTATTCAAGATTTCCGACAACAGGCCGATAAAAAGAATGAATTCACTTATTTTGGAAGGAGTTGATATCATATGGCTATTTCACCGATTTCATCAGGCAACCCCAGCTTATTTGCATCCAAAGCTAATGCGCCGCGCAATGACATGCTTCAGCGTCTGCTGGCCATTCAAGAAAGCGCGGCATCGCCTAGTGAGAGAAGCAGGATGTTGCGCTTGCTTCAAAAAGAGCAAGAAGGAGAATATATGAAGGTTCATTTCTCCGAGATGAAGAAGCTTCAGCAAGAAATCGACAAAATTCAGGCAGAGTCTGCAGCAAAAACTCAGACAGAGGTAGAGACTGAGGAAAAGGAAACTAACGCCAATGATGATTCAGTCGAAATATCCGATGCAGCCAGAGAAGCCTATGCCAAAAGCCTGGAAGCAGCTACGGCTAATGCCTCGTCATCATCATCGCCACTGCCAACGGCGCCGACAGAATCAGCCACTTAAAGCTATTTCATTTTGCCTCCCACTTTCCTGCTTACGGCAAAGAGGCTATCCTGATGGAGCAGTTTCAACCGGCAACAGCTCAATCGGGGTAGCCTCCCTTTTTGCTTTATTTCGGCGATCGGTAGATCGCTTTATTTTCCAATCCCCGAATCATCGGCGTCCACGGCTCAGTCTCCGGTGTCGTATCCAGTGCATCTTCAACCATTTGCAGCTTGGCATCCAGCGTATCGATATGATGGAGCGCTACCGCTTCGGCCATTTGCGGCTGGACAGGACTGCCCCACTCGCCTAAATTATGATGCGACAGCACCAAATGCTGCAGAGCGATAATCTTATCGGATTGCAGATCGAGCTCGCAGCGGATCGCCGCTTCTGTAATCCAGTTAGACACAAGCGAAATGTGGCCAATCAGCTTGCCCTGCACACTGTAGTCCGACACGATGCCATACTCTGCAATCATTTCAGTCGGCTTGGCGATATCGTGTAAAATAATGCCCGCCCGGATCAAGTCCGGATTTAGAAATGGACGCTGCTTGCAAATAAATTCGCCAATTTCCAGCATGCGTACAATATGATAAGCAAGCCCTGCATAATAAGCATGATGATGGGTTTTGGCAGCCGGATAGTGCATCAGGTCGTCGGCTACTTTATCAACGCAATAAGAAACAATCGTCCGAATTTCAGCATCTACGATAGCAGACATAGACATTTTGATTGTATGTACCAGATCGATGGGTTGGATCGGAGCCGCGCGAATAAAGTCAGTAATCGATACATGATCGTCCGGTGCCGCCGCGCGGAGCCGGAAAATCTTCGCCTGCAGTCGCTCCCTATAAAGCTGAACGATCCCATGCACCTTTACAAGCCCCATCGGGAAAAACGTTTCCTTATCTGCCGATGTTACATCCCAGTATTTGGCTGACAGCTGCCCGCTCGAATCACTCAGCATAATGTCGAAATAATCCTTGGGCGGATTGCCATTCGTCTGTTTTACCTCCAGCTCTTTCAATAAATAAAACCCTACGAACTCATCCCCTGCAGTCAGCTTGTTCAATAAAGTCATGAATTTGGTTCCTCCTACACAACGCGAACTAGCACCATTATACATGGAAAATCGGCTGATGCGAACCTTATTCATCTTTCGTTCGTCGATCCGCCCTTCAACTGCAACCAATTATTCTCAAACCGCGTCTATTGCGTAATGAAGTCAGCAAATATTTCAAAAAGGGAGGCATACCGAGATGCGCAAGTTGATCTTATGCTTATTGATGTGCGTCATACTGGCCATTCCATCCATAGCCGCTGAATCGGCGCAATCGGCCAAAGCGCCGCAAACGACTGCCCAAGTATGGGTAAATGGCAAACCGGTAACGTTATCTAAGCCCGCATACGCGGAGAACAAAACAATCGTCGTTCCACTTGACGAAGTCGCCAAGGCGCTGGGGGCAAAAGTGACGTGGGGAACAAGCGGCGCGAGTCGCGATACCGCCACGATCGTTCGGGGGGACCGCTCGGCGAAGCTGACGATCGGAAGCGCTTCGCTGAACGCGGGCGGCCGGACCGTCAAGCTCGAGACGGCGCCTAGACGCTCCGGCTCCGTCGTTTTTGTCCCGGTTCGCGCGCTGTCCGAAGCGCTCGGGACAGTCGTCGCCTGGGACGGGGCTCGCCGCATCGTGCGAATCGACGACCCGGTCGAGCTGCCGGCCGTCGGCACGTACAAGAAGCTGAGAGAGCTGATCGAAAACGCGAATGCGCGAGGCAATCTTTACGGAAGGGACGATGGTATCACGATTGCCCAAGAGGAGAAGGTGAATGCCGTTCCTGCCGCGGCGCCTATGGAGGAGTCTCTCTCCGGATCCGTCGAAGCGGCCGACTATTCCCGCACCAACGTTCAGGTAGAAGGCGTCGACGAAGCCGATTGGGCGAAGACGGACGGGCGTTTCGTGTATCAGATTAGCGGTTCGCGGGTTTTCATCGCGGACGTCACCGATCCCCGAGCGCCGAAACTGGCGGCTACGCTCGAATACGGCGCGGAAGAGCAATTCGCGCCGCTGGAACTCTACGTCGACGGCTCACGTTTGATCGTGATCGGCCAGAATCGCGTTTTCTTCCCTGTTCCATTGCATTCGGAAGGCGCCGCTGCGAAAAGCGCCGTCCCAAGTTCCGGCAAGGATAAGATGGCCATCATAGCTCCTCCGGCTGCTTCGAGAAGCGCCGTGAAGACGAAGATTTACGAGCTCGGCGGCTCCGGCGTGCCCAAGCTGGTACGCGAAACGACGCTCGAAGGCGATTACGTGTCCTCCCGCAAAATTGACGGAGCGCTTTATCTCGTTACGAACAAGGGCTATTTTTACCCGGCGAATTACGAAACTTCCGAAGATTACGAGCCTTGGTACGGCGATACGGGCAAATCTTCCGAATTGAAGAAGCTACCGCTCGAACGGGTTCGGTACTTCCCTGATTCTCCTGACGCCACGACGATGCTCGTCGGCGCTCTGGATCTCGATTCGCCCGGACGAGAGATGCAGGTGTCCGCATATCTCGGTTCTGGACAGACGATCTACGCTTCCGCGAAGCATCTGTACGTCGCCATCTCCGAATACGTTCCGAACGGGGAGGGCTTCCGCGAACAAACGCGGGTGCACAAATTCCGCTTGGACGGCGGCAGCATCGTCTACACCGGAGAAGGTACGGTCCCGGGAACAGTCTTGAACCAATACTCGATGGACGAACATAACGGCTACTTCCGGATCGCGACGACCAAAGGAAACGTGTGGGGGACCGGAGAAGATCGCGCCTCGAACAATTTGTACGTGCTCGACGAAAGCATGAAGACGGCAGGTAAGCTGGAGAAGCTGGCGCCGGGCGAACGGATTTACTCGGCCCGTTTTCTCGGAGGGCGAGCCTATATGGTAACGTTCCGCAACGTTGATCCGCTGTTCGCGATCGATCTTCGCAATCCGGCGAAGCCGGCCGTCCTCGGCCAATTGAAAATTCCGGGTTACAGCGACTATTTGCATCCATACGATGACAACCACATCATCGGCTTTGGCAAGGATACGGAGGTGCAATCGGTTAAAGGATCTGGAATGGAGGAGCCGACGGCGTTTTACCAAGGGTTGAAAATGGCGCTGTTCGACGTCTCCGACGTCAGCCATCCGAAGGAGAAATTCAAGGAAATCATCGGCGATCGGGGAACCGGCTCCGAGCTGCTGGGCAATCCGAAAGCCTTGCTGTTCTCCAAGTCCAAAAATCTGCTCGCTTTCCCGGTCGAGCTCATGGAGATTCCGAACAAAACGTCCGGAGACGGCACGAACGACATTACCGAATACGGGGAATTCGTCTATCAAGGCGCCTACGTCTACCGTGTCGACTTGAACGAAGGCTTTAAGCTTCGCGGGCGGATCACGCATCTGTCGAACGACGATCTGCTCAAGAGCGGCCAGTACGACTACGATTACGCGAAGTCCGTCCGGCGGATTCTATACGCGGGCGATACGCTGTTCACCTTGTCCGACAGCCTCCTGAAGGCGAACGACATGGGCACTCTCGCCGAGCGGGGCAAGCTGACATATCCCGAGCCTCCGGCCAGTGAGCACATCGAAATTGATCCGACCATGCCGATGCCGATCGTTCGATGAAACGAGAATCCCAAAAACCCCCGCTTAGCCTCTCGGCTTTGCGGGGGTCTCGTTGCGGAGTTTGGAAAACAGCTCATTCATCAGATCAACGCGATGGCCAGAAGAGTGAACAGCGATAACGCCACAATGCCGGACCCGAACCCGAAACCCCAACCGGAAATCCTTGCACTTTTGGAAACCTTCGTTCTTTTCTTTTTCCCTTTTTGCCCAGATATCCTTGCATTTCCCACCGGTCGCAAGAAGACGTGATTCCTGTCCAAGCCCACGATGACGCCTTCGTGGCATGCTCCGCTTCGCGTACTGATCCGAACCCTGCGGTTCATATGTCGCAAACACAAATGATACATTTCGTCCATTCGGTGTGAACACTCCCATCCTTATTGTTTGAAAGCCTGATATAGAGTATGAAAGGTTCCCGACCGGGGATTGGACGAATAGCCGCCCGTATTTATGCAATTGACTCTTTTGCAACATTTCCTTCGTTATGCTTCGTGCTGAAACAGTTCCAAAAATTTGGCTGTCGGCAAAGACAATGTAAGATCACGCCGGGTTGCAATCCCAAATTGCCGATCGTCAATTGGTACCTCTGTATGCAATTCAAACAGTACACCACGAGCCAGTTCTGCCTCAACATAAGAACGCGGGACAAAAGCTGCGCCATAGCCGCGTTCGGCGAATACAGCCAGCATTTCCAAGCTGTTCAGCTCAATATCGGCATCAATCGTATAGCCCTGCCTGCTGAACCATTGTTCCACGAATGACCTCGTCCTGCTGCCGGCCGACAGCAGCAGCAGCGGAATCGTCAGCAACTGCGCGGTTGTCACAACATACTCCGCAAGCTCGCGGTAGCGGGCGCCGACGACAAAGCAATTACGCAGCGGAGCGGTATATTTAATCGCAAGCTCGCTATCATCAAGCGGCAAATGAATAAAGCCGATATCGAGCTTGCCTTCCTTCAGATGCTGTACGATAAGACTTGTCCGGTTTTGAATGAGGCGAACATGAATGTCAGGATACGATTGATGGAATAAATCGAGCTTGGGAAGCAAAATATCTTTAATAATGGCTCCATTCGCGCCAATCCGCACTTGTCCGTCTTTAAATTGCTTGAGCTGCCGCATCTGCTTCTCGCCTGTATCCAGGTGAGCAAATGCAAGCTTGACATGCTCAAAAAGCAGCTGCCCCTCCTGAGTGAGCCGGACACCTTTGGACAACCGGTCGAACAGCGTCATGCCAAGCGCTTCCTCCAGCTGCTTGATCGCATAGCTGACCGATGGCTGCGTCATATGCAGCATTTGCCCTGCTTTCGTTAAATTTCCGAACTGAGCGGCATACATGAAAATCCGGTACCATTCTGTATGAATCGTCATTGGCATAAACCCTCTCTATCACAGCGTCCAGTTATATCTATTTCATTTATTGCAATTATACTGCTAAACTATACATATCGGATAGAGACAACGAATAATTGGAGTGATTACAATGGCAGGAAGCGTTTTTGGCGAACATTTTAAAATATCTACTTTTGGTGAATCCCATGGCCCAGCAGTCGGCGTTATTGTAGATGGCGTTACCCCTGGCATCGAAATTGATGAAAGCTACATCCAGGTACAGATGGACCGCAGAAAACCGGGACAATCCTCGGTGACAACACCGCGGAAAGAGTATGATAAAATCCACATTTTGTCTGGTGTATTTGAAGGGAAAACGACCGGTGTCCCGATCGCTATTATGCTGTACAACACAGATATGCGGCCAGAAGCTTATAGCGATATTCAAAATTCTTTCCGCCCGGGTCATGCTGACTATACTTACTTGCAAAAATACGGCATTCGCGACCACCGCGGAAGCGGCCGCGCATCTGGCCGCGAGACTGCCGCACGCGTCGCCGCCGGCGCGATCGCCAGAAAATCGCTGGAAAACAGAGGCGTCTCGGTCGTCGCTTACACGAAGGAAGTTGGCGGCATTGCCTGCAAAACTTTCGATGAAGCATCGATCGAGAAAAACCCGGTAAGAGCCTGCGATCCAGAAGCTGCGATTGAAATGGTGAAAAAAATCGAGCATCTCTCCTCGATCGGCGACAGCTGCGGCGGTATCGTCGAATGCCGCATTCGCAACGTCCCTGCAGGTCTTGGCGAGCCTGCCTTCGACAAGCTTGACGCCGAGCTGGCAAAAGCCATGCTGTCGATCGGCGCCGTCAAAGGCATTGAATTTGGCGCCGGCTTTGCCGCGGCGGCCATGCAGGGCAGCGAGCATAATGACCAGATGGACAAGTCCGGCTTTTTGACGAACAACGCCGGCGGCATTATTGGCGGCATCAGCACAGGTGCGGAAATTGTATTCCGCATTGCCGTCAAACCAACCTCGTCTATTTCTTCACCGCAGCGGACGATGAATATTTTTGGCGAGGAATGCGAAATTAGAACCGAGGGCCGTCACGATCCTTGCATCTGCCCGCGTATTGTTCCGGTTGTCGAAGCTATGGCCTGCCTGGTCATCGAAGACCACTTCAAGCGTCAGGCAGCGCTGATGGCGTAAGCATTGAGAAGAAACGGCTGACGCGTCCTTAGTGCGATCTATCGAAGTCCTTCGAGGATGAACGACCTAAAGGTATGCCTAGTTCGCAAACTCTTCAACGAAGGTTGAAGCTACCCGCTAACGAACCTGACAATCCTTATTCGGCTCAAAATGGGGCCATCTGTGGCGTAACGAATCTACCGATCGTTATTTACCGAAAATCGGCCGCTTTCCCGCCTTTTTTCCTCCAATAACGTGTGTCCGGTTCGTTACACGCTGAAGAAGCCGATTTTTTGGCCAATAGCGTGTCTGAGGTTCGTTAGCCCCACTCGTCAATGTCGTGATGATGCCGCGTCGTAGCATGTCCACTTGGCTTTAGAAAACACTTCACGTCCTTCTATGATAGTGAGTCCCCCAAGTTTAGGCCACACCAACCTAAATTTTAAAAATATTAAAAAAAGATGAGGCAGAACAACACATTCTGCCCCATCTTTTTTTATTGCTCGCGCAGCACCGAATCATATAAACGCACCATCAGGATAAACGCTTCCTCTCTGGACAGCAGCGCTTCGGGCTCGAAGCGTGCGCCCTTTCCCGCCATCAAGCCGGCCTCGGCCGCGCGGTATACGCTGCTTCTGGCCCATGCGGCAATCGCCTCGTCATCGGCAAACTTCTCGCTCGCGCGCTTCGTTCGCGTTTTGACTGCAGCAGGATTGGCCGCCGCCAATTTATCATAGACATTCATTAAAATGACGGCAGCCTCCTGACGGGATATGCTCGCCGATGAGTTGAATTTTTGCGCTGAGCCTCCGCGTACAATGCCATAGCCGTAAGCCTTCGAGATGCTGTCATCTGCCAAATCGACAAACGGCGATTCCGGTACGTCTAGCGGCTGATCCAATATCCGCTCCACAAGACGCACCGCCATCACTGCATAGCCCCGCCGGTCGATTTCCTCCTTATATTGGCGGTCGTACTCATAATCCACAAAACCGAGGTTTTTCGCCTGACGATAACCCTGCAGCGCCCATACGCTCGGCCGGTCGGCGGCATCCGGCTCCTCTATATCAAACAGGACGGAGGTTTCATCGCCAAAATAGCCAAGAACTCTTACCACCGCTGTGCCGGATTCTGCTGCATACACCCGGCCGCTCTGGTCCACTGTCAGCACATCCGGATTGGAGCTGTCAAAGTAAGGACGCATGCCTGACAATGGCGGCTTTGTCCATCCGAATTCGAGCGGCAGGCGATTGCCCGGCGCCAGCCTGATCATCGCCTCTTTACTGTATATCCGCGGCACCATCTCAAAGAAAGCCGTTTTGTATGTAAGTGAAGCGGATGTTCCATCTTTTTTGTACAAGCCATCTATCGTAATTTGATAGGTATCTCCATCCTGCAGCTCAGCCAAAGCTTTGGGGCGAAAGATGATACAGAATGGATCGCCAGGCCGGCCGGTAACTGTAAAAAAATTTGCAGCCGGATTCGTTTCCTGCTTGTCAAATACCCATGTCTGTCCATCGCGCTCCCGCACCATTCGGACGGCGATCTGTCCGGTGCGATCTGCATCAAAATGCCGATCATTGATCGACACGGACCAAGCATCCTCGGCCGCGAACCATTCTGTCGGAAACCATCCGGCGGACGGCCACGCAATGTAATCGAAGCTGATCTCTTCGGCCTTGCGGTCGCTGCTTACAGCATACATCGAGGAATAAGGATAGGGATATTGCCTGAGATTGCTATGTACCATGCCGAACATCGTCTTGGTCATAAGCGGATTCAATATCCAGCGACGGTGACCAACCTGATCAATATTGCTGTCATCGCTATCTCCCATATAATCAAGCACATTATTATAAAAAGTCTGGCTGCCGGCATGCAAATTGCTCTTTGACGCTCCTTGATAACCCAGCAAATACAGCTCGTCGTTCATCTCCGGCACTTGCGGCGGCGCATGCTCCAACCGGTCGATTACGGCATTGCTCAGCGCCGCAGCCTGCTGCTGATCCGCAAGCGACCAGTCCGGTTCGATATCGTCCGGCAGTCCTGCCAGATAGCGGGCAAAATTAACCGCATGAATGCCATCCAGAATGTAGGCGGACTTTAATTTTCCACCCTGATAATGGCCCGGGACGAGCGAAGGCAAATTTTCATAGATTTGTTTGCCTTCCATATATAACGATCCGGCGGCCAGTGGCATATGGGCCAGCCAGCGCCGGGTAATTTCATCCTTCGTCCGGTTTTTAACCGCTTCCTGTACATGCCATCCCACCACAGCTGCCGCCTTTTTCTCCGGCATAACAGCCAATACCGATACTAGCATTGAACAGCAGCAGACTGCCGCCAACGTTCGAATCGTCATTTTGCGCCTGGACAATATGAACTCAACTCCTTCGTTGTTTTCATTTTCATAGCAGGATGTTCCACTACTGTGAGCGAATGTTGAAGGAAGGCCCACAAGTAGGACTGTCCTCTACTCCAGTCTGCACGAAGAGCCTTGTGTCAAAGGAGAGGATTATTCTATGCATACGGAACTTCAAGTGAGAAGTTTCATCCATACAAGCGATATCGAATGGCGGGACCCCGGCTTCCACCAGCATTCTAGTCTGGAAATCGAATTTGTGCTGGAAGGGCGCGGTCTGTTCGAATGGCGGCAAGGCAGGCTGCCGCTCGAAATGGGCCATATTGTTATTATACCAGCAAAGACCGATCACCGATTCGAAGCATATGGAAAAAATCGCTATGCCGTCATTCACCTGGAACATGTTCCGTCGTCGATAAGCGAATTGCTCACTAAGCTCAGTCCCGAACAGGACAGCCCGACCTTTTTTACCCTATCGCGATTGGACAAGGAACGATTCGAGCGGCTCTTCCGGGAATGGATCCGCATAAAGGCTTCGCATCTGAACGAACAGGCACGAACGTACCGGGCATGGATGGAGGTCATCCTTCTATTTTTACTGGAGCATTCTTATAAAGATCAGCAATCCTTTACCATCGCCAAGGCAGCTGACTATATACGCGAAAATTTGCAGGAGGGCGTGCAAATATCTGCGCTCGCCGAAATGGCCGGATTTTCCGAGACCGGCTTCCGGCGGCTGTTTGAGCAGGTCTACCATATGAGTCCCAAGCAATATCAGCAGCAGTGCCGCATGGCCGAGGCCAAATGGCTGCTCAGCTCCTCAGACAAAGAAATGATGGAAATTGCGCTGCAAATCGGCTTTACCCGCCTGCATTCCTTCTCGCAATGGTTCAAGCAAACCGAAGGCGTATCGCCGACGGAATGGCGCAAGCTGCAGCATCATGGCTAGCGTGCACGTTTTGTGTAAATATTTTGACGATTTCAATAACGACATCCTGCACTTAATGTATTATCCTTGCTCTGTAGTCAAGAAGAAGTTTACTCCGCAATGATCATAAATATGACTTTGCAGGCGGCGAAGGGAGCAATGGAACGATGACGGTTCGTATTGGATTTATCGGTGTTGGGGGCATGGCTGAGCATCATATTAAAACATTGCAGCGTATTGAGCATGCCGAAGTGACAGCTGTTTACGACATTAATCAAGAGCGCTCGCAGGAGGTGGCGGCGGCATACGGCGCTAAATCTTTTGCAAGCAGCGGCCAAATGTTTGATTCCGGTGAAATCGATGGCGTATTTATTTGTACGCCGCCATTTGCCCGGGGCGATATTGAAGAGCAGGCGGCCCGCAAAGGCATCCACATCCTTTCCGAAAAGCCTGTCGGCCTGAACGTAGCAGACGCGCGGCGGAAAGAGCAGATTATTCGCGAGTCCGGTATTATTCACACTTCCGGCTATTGCCTGCGTTATTTGGATACAGTAGCGAAAGCGAAAGCTTATTTGGCGGACAAAAAGATCGATCTCATTCTTTCGTACCGTCTCGGCGGTCTGCCAGGCCCGCGCTGGTGGCGGATGATCGAGCAGTCCGGCGGCCAGCTTGTCGAGCAATCCACCCATCAGATGGACTTGATCCGCTATTTGGCTGGGGACGTCAAAGAGGTTAGCGCGATCCATGAGCAAAGACATTTGCGCAACATCGATCCGGAAGCAACCGCTTACGATGTCGGCACCGTCTCCTTCGTCATGGAATCCGGGGCAATCGGCAATATTACGAGCAGTTGCCTGGCCAATTATGTCGGGCGCGGCGGCATTGAATTTTTCGGGCATGACTTCTATGTGATGGTTGATATCCCTACACTGCGCATCGTCGACGACCATCAGGATATTACCGAGGTGTCGAAAATGGACTTCTACTACGAGCAGGATAAAGCGTTCGTCGAAGCGATCCGCAACAACGATCCAACGCTGCTGCTCGCTGATTTTAGCGATGCTGTAGATACGTTAGAGGTCACACTGGCCGCTAATGATTCCGCCGCAGTCCGACAACCGGTCGTGCTGGAAACGGGAAAGGAGCGCTAAAGCGATGATTAAATCGATCAACCAATGGTGCTTCAAAAGCGATACTCCCCTTGAACAGGTGATGGCTGTAAGCGGCGATGCCGGCTACGGGGCAGTGGAGCTAAATTTATATGAGCCTGGCGGCATCGGGTTTACGATGGATACAACCGCAGCGGAAGCGGAAAAAATCGGCCAGCTCGCACGTCAGCATGGCTTGCAGCTGCGCAGCCTCTCCACCAGCCTGCTGTGGCAGTATCCGCTTTCTTCGGCAGATGACGCTGTGCGTGAGCAGGGCCGCCGGGTTGTATCCAAACAGATGGAAATTGCCGAATTGCTCGGTATCGATACAGTACTTGTCGTGCCGGGCTCCGTCACCGCGGAAACCTCCTATGATGCCTGTTATGAGCGCAGCCATCGGGAGATTCGGATTTTGGCCGAGGAAGCCGAGAAACGGGGTGTGCGGATCGGCATTGAAAATGTATGGAACCGGTTTTTGCTGTCGCCGCTGGAGATGGCGCGCTATGTTGACGATGTCGGCTCGCCGAATGTAGGCGTTTACTTCGATGTCGGCAACATCCTGCTCTACGGCTTCCCGCAGCAATGGATTCGCATTCTCGGCCAGCGTATTTTCAAAATCCATGTGAAGGACTTCCTGACGGCTGTCGGCAACGGCAATGGCTTCGTCCCGCTGCTCGCCGGCAATGTCCCGTGGCATGAAGTGCGCACCGCCCTGCAGGAAATCGGCTATACCGATACGATAACTGCGGAGCTCGGCATCTATGAAGCCAATCCGCTGCAGCTCATTTATGACACTGCCCGCCATATGGACATTATTTTTGGCGGCGAAGCCCGCTAAATCGATAGCACAAGAAGAAATGGCTGACGCCGTCCTTGGCGCTATCGCCAAGTTTCTTCCCGTGAAAACACGAGAATTGATCTAACGGAAGTCACCGACCCTATTTCGCCAAAAGAACCTCTTTTGGAAATCTAACGGATTTGAGCGACCTTAATTGGACTTTTTCTCTCGAAATCGTGCTAAAAATCATCAAATAGCGGCTCACAGTTCCGTTACAATTTCAGATCGGCCAAATTTTCGAAAATAGCGGCTGTGACATCCGTTAGCGTTCATGCGCTGTCGGTATGTACGCTAACGCTTAAGGCTGTTGTTTTCCAGCGAATGCTCGTTTGAGAAAGTTGAGTTTATAAATAAAAATCAAAGAGAATCCGCCTTCGGGCGGTTTTTTCTTTGACTTAAGGGCGAAACGGACCCAAGCGTATCGTAGGAGGCTGTCTACTCATTGTGGACGCGCTCTAAGCTGAGCTTAAACGTCGGCTCGTGTTCCTGAATGAGCGTGAATAAGCTAAGCGGACCATGGATCCGTTATCTGTGAACAAAAAAGCAAAAACGGCTTGCTCGCGGACCCTCGTTCCGTTATTGGCTTCAAAACGCCGCTGAACCCCAGCAAAATCGGCAAATAACGGATCCTGTGTCCGCCAAAACTTCGAAGCACCTGTTTTCGAGCAAATAGCGGATCGTAGGTCCGCATGCCTCTTGGTCAGCCACTCTTAGCCATAATTCTTTCTCTTTCGCGGGGTGAAAAATATGCTTGCCAAAAGGACAAGCTAGTAGGTAGAATCAACAAGGATATTATTACAGCTATGGAGGAATAGAGACAGATGAGAAAAGAAATCGGGGTCCACGAAAGACCGCCCATGGTGCAAAGCACTCTGCTCAGCTTGCAGCACTTGTTCGCCATGTTCGGATCAACAGTACTCGTCCCCACAATATTAGAGATCGACCCGTCAATATGCTTGTTGATGAACGGGATTGGCACCTTGCTCTACATATGGATTTGTAAAGGAAAAATTCCGGCTTACCTTGGCTCCAGCTTTGCTTTTATTGCACCGGCTGGTGCAGTTATCGGCCAGTACTCTTCGCACAGTGACGGATACTCGGCTGCACTGGGCGGATTTATCGTCTCCGGCATTATTTTCAGCCTGTTGGCTTGGATCATTCAAGTAGCCGGTACCCGCTGGATCAATGTCGTGTTCCCGCCGGCTGCTATGGGCGCGATCGTTGCCGTAATCGGCCTGGAGCTGGTTCCGACCGCAGCCGGCATGGCGGGTTGGATTCCCAAGGACCTTGGGACAAGCTGGTCGATGGATCCTGCAACCGTCACCTTGTCTACCGTCACGCTGGCGATTACCATTCTCGGCTCCGTGCTGTTCCGTGGCTTTATGCGGATTATTCCGATTTTGTTCGGGATCGTTGCCGGTTATGTCATTGCCTATTTCATGGGGGGCTTCGTCAACTTCGACGTTCTGAACGGCAAAAGCTGGCTGCAAGCGCCTACTTTTACGCTCCCGACCTTCGAGCTGTCGGCTATTTTGACAATTGCGCCTGCGGCGCTCGTCGTCATCGTCGAGCATATCGGCCACTTGATCGTCACCGGCAATATCGTTAATAAAGATTTGTCCAAAGATCCGGGGCTGCACCGCTCCATGCTCGGCAACGGCATCTCGACGCTCTTGTCCGGCTTTGTCGGCTCCACGCCAAATACGACTTACGGCGAAAATATCGGCGTTCTGGCCATTACGCGTGTCTATTCGACCTTCGTCATCGGCGGGGCGGCGGTCATTGCCATCGTACTTTCCTTCTTCGGCAAATTTTCGGCGCTCATCTCCAACATCCCGGAACCGGTTATGGGCGGCGTATCGCTGATGCTGTTCGGCGTCATCGCCGCCTCCGGCTTCCGCATGCTGGTGGAATCCAAGGTCGATTACAGCAAGCCGACCAATCTGTTCCTGACCTTGATCGTGCTTGTTACCGGACTGAGCGGCGTCAAAATTACTTATGGCAGCTTCTCGTTGTCCGGCATGGCGCTGGCAACTGTCGTCGCGATTGTGTTCAGCCTGATGTTCAAGCTGTTTGATGTGCTGCGGATCTCGAATGACCATGAGAAAACGGAATAATTATGTACGCACATACCGAAAGCGGGGATCACTCCCCGCTTTCGTTGTTCAGCCGGATCGTCAACGTCCGGATTCCCGCCATCCGCGCGGTCTTCTCCGTCAAAACGATGCGAAATATCCGCTCTCCCCAGTTGTTCTTTAGCCTCTGATCACCCAGCTCGATCGTTTCGATGACCGGCCGCACAAATTCAGCGTCGAAGCAGAGCCGTGCATAAAGCCCGACGGCGTAAGGCAGCCGAATCTCGCCCGGGGCGGTCACTTCCGGCAGACAAGGCGTCATCAGACTGTACTCGATTTCGCAGGCCGGCTCCTTCAGTTCGAAGTCGTCGGTCACTTCGATGCGGCGTTTGGCACTGTCGCGGTCCAGAGAAACCGTCCTGACCCAGCGGACGATGCCTGCTTCGGCCGGATACGCCTCGGCCAAGTTAAGCCGAAGCTCCGACCGCTCATCGTTTTGCCGGTAATGAACATCGCGGGCGCGGAACACCTTGCCTTCCTTTTGCCCAATGCCGCGCACCGTCGGCAAATTATGATATTTTGATTGCAAATACCACAACTGGTAGCGGTCTGGCCCAAACGTCTGCGCTTTGTATGATTCGGTCCCCGGATCGATGATTAGCGGGCAGCCGTCCGCAAACACGAGAAAGCTGCCGATATCGTTATGGTTGTGCGACTCCCCGTTATGTCCGCCTTTGGCCGCAACGTACAGCCCCCGCTCGCTGCCCTCCTGCTCCCTGGCGGTCATTACTTGCGTCACCGGAAACCAGGTGTCGCGCACATAAGGTGCCGTCCGCTCCGCAGACAGTCGTTCCCGCTCGCCGAATACATCGCGCAAATAGCCGTATAGCCCAAACCAGTTGTGCAGCCCCGGCACCGGCATCCGGTCTGGCAGAATACTCGCCCCGAGTTGCATGAGCGCCTGATCTCCGATGCAGCGGCCATACCGGTACACAAGATTCCCGCCGATGCCAGCGCGGGCATCTCCGTCTGCGAATGCGGCGTAATACGCATCATGAATGTGTACCTTGGCAATATATGTGCCGATATCGCGGACAAGCGGATCGTCGAACAGATCGATCCGCCCGCCGGAAGCTTCCGCAAGCAGTTCGAGCGAAGCAAGCAATCCGCCGCCGGCAGCGCCCCAGTACATCGGCCCTTCGTCGCAGCAGCCGTCTGACGGATAAGTCCGAATGAACGCGTCAAGGCTGCGCATCGCTTTTCCGACGCCCTCAGCCCGTGCAGCCGCGTCGGTTTCCAACAGCAGAAAAACCATCAATACACAGCTATTGCACCACGGGTTCCAGTTGTTGACGCGCACTCCTTCGCGAAACCCCATCCACCAGTAATCGCTGCGCTGCATATAAGGCACCATCAGCCGTTCGCGTACCTCCCGCTCGATGCGGCGCCCAATCCGGATGCTGATGTTATCGAGCGGAGCGCGCAGCAAATAATGAATCCATACGAGCAAATCCGCCGTCGTCGCTGTCATCAGCTCAACCGCATGATCGGAAGCCTCCGGCATACACTCGTCAAGTTCGTTTCCAGCATGGAGCCGGTGAAGCGGCGGCACCCACGTCGTCTCCTCACAGATCGCGTAGATGCCGTCGACGATTTGTTCCATGAACCGCCCCTTCCCCTCCATGCACTCCGCCATCGTCATAATGCCGAGTACTGTGCGCCGCTCGAACAGACGGTTCACATAATTCATCACATTGCCATCCGTCCAGTACGTCCTGTAGTCGCGCACCCTGACGGCCGGCCATTCATAACCGGCGTGCTGCTCAGCAAGCGCGAGCCAGGCATCCCGGGTATGCGGCGCGACCGCCGCCCAGCCGGCACGGTCGTCTGCCCGCGGAAACGGTGCGAAACGCTCCACGGGCAGCAGCAGTTCCCGCAATTTTTGCGTGTCCCAGCGAGCCAGCATATACCACCCCTCCGTTCCCATCACTCTTTGACGCTGCCAAGTACGATCCCCGTCGTGAAATATCGCTGCAGGAACGGATACACAAGCAGCACCGGCAGGGCGCCGAGAAAAATTTGCGCCGCCCGCAGCCCCCGGTCGTTCAGCTCGGACAGAAACTGCGCCTGGGTCGCGTCATTGATCTGCGTCAAATCCAGCCTGACAATAACCGTCTGCAAGTAGCTGGCCAGCGGATACCGCTCGGGATCGTTCATATAGATGAGGCCCGAGAACCACTCATTCCAGTGGCCGACGATGGCAAACAACGTCACCGTAGCGATCGCAGGCAGCGACAACGGCATCGCCATCCGCCACAACGTCTGCCAATGACCCGCCCCGTCGATAAACGACGATTCGAGTACTTCCTTCGGCAAACTGCGGAAAAAATTCAGCAGCAAGATGACATTGAACACCGGCACCGCCCCCGGCAGGACGAGCGCCCAGACGGTGTCGATCAGGCCTAGTTCCTTGACAACGATATATGTTGGAATGAGGCCGCCAGAGAACAACATCGTGAACACGAACAACCAGGCGTAGACGGTGCGGAACCGGAACTGGACGGGTTCCTTGGAAAGCGGATACGCGATCAGCACCGTCAGCGCCATGTTGATCGCGACACCGAACAGCACCCGTTGCAGCGAAATCCACATCGACTGGACAAATTCCGGCTTGGCGGCCACATAGCTGTACGAACGCAGCGTAAATTCGACCGGCCAGAACGTCACGCGACCGGCTTCCACCGCCGCCGCCGAACTGAACGACACGGCAAGCACATTGATCAGCGGCAGAAGACAGGCGATGGACAACAGCGTCAACAAGATGCCGTTGCACACAAGAAACAATCTGCGGGGCCACGAAATAAGATGCCGCATGTCCTGCTCCTTTCCGACGCGTATATTAGAAAATTCGATAGTTGGCAAGCCGATACGCTAACCCGTACGAAACGGAGATGAGCAAAAACGAGATGACCGATTTGAACAGGCCGACCGCAGTCGCTACGCCGAACTGCCCGTTGGCCAGGCCAAGCCGGTATACATAGGTGTCCAAAATATCGCCAGTGCTATAAACTGTCGGACTGTATAAATTAAACACCTGATCGAATCCGGCGTTAAGCACGTTGCCGAGACTGAGGGTCGCCATCAACACAATGATCGGCACAATGCCTGGCAGTGTGACGTGAAACGTCTGCTTTAAGCGGCCTGCCCCGTCCACAACGGCGGCTTCGTACAGCGCCGGATTAATTCCAGCGAGAGCCGCCATGTAGACGATCGTGCCGAAACCGAATTCCTTCCAGACGTCGGAGCCGACCAGCACAAAGGGAAACCAGCCGGCATCCCCGAGGAAAAAAATTTTCGGCAGGCCGACAGCGGCCAACCCAGCGTTGACGATGCCCGAAACCGGCGAGAGTATGTCGATGACAATGCCCGCCAGAATGACCCAGGACAGAAAATGCGGGAAATAAACGATTGTCTGCACAGCCCGTTTGAAGTGCCGCCGTCGCACTTCATTGAGAAGAAGTGCGACGACGATCGGCGCGACCAAGCCGACGGCGATTTTCATGACCGAGATGACGAGCGTATTGCGAATGACATTATGCGTATCCGGCAAGCTGTAGACATATTTGAAATGATCCCACCCGACCCACTCTGAGCCGAACAACCCTTTGCCCGGCAGAAACTGCTGGAAGGCGATAGACAACCCGGCCATCGGACCGTACGAGAAAACAAAGACAAGAACGAGGCCGGGCAAGATCATCAAATGGAGCGGCAGTTCCAGCCTCCATTTCCCCCGATTCATTGGGAAGCTCCGCCGCCGGACATAGCGTCCACTTCATCGAGAATTTGCTGCCCTCCCTGCTCATGCCACTGCTTGACGAATTCGTCAAAGTAATCGAGCGGCTTGGCACCCATAATGATTTCCGTAAACGTCTTCACTTCCAGGTCGCGGAGGGCTGTTCCTTTGGACAGCATCGTCGGCGTAGGCGCTCCGAGATAGGAGGTGACGACGATTCTCTCCTCCTTCTTGTACTCGCCGAGACGGTCGAATACCCCGCCTTTGTCCCACAACTTGCCCGCGAACCAGACTGTCCAATCGCCGCTGCGGTATTGCATCACCTGGTCGTAGTAAAGCTTCGCTTCCTCGTCCAGGCCAGATGGATCTTTCTTGTCAAGCGCATCTTGCAACTGATAGAAATAGCTCTGATTTTTGTCTGCAAAGGTGCCCGAAATCGGCGGGTACATATGAACCGACAGGCTGTTGCCATTCGCATCCTTCACCGTATGATACTTGATATCCCTGCTTTCCCCATGCAACTTCTCGTTCGTATAATTGAGCAGTTTGATAACCGCTTCCGGATGTTTCGATTTTTTGCTGATGACATAAAACTTCGTCGGCACGACGGAGGTGCTGAGCGCTTTGGCCGCTTCGCCGTCGGCGGAGACGATCGGGTAGATGCCCCACTCTACTTTCGGGTTTTCCTTTTTCATATTGTTAATCGGCCAAGTCGGCACGTAGAACGAGCCGAATGTCATGCCCACCTTGCCCGATGTCGCCAGCTCACCGGCCTTGACGCCATCGATGACGCTAAATTCCGGATAGATGACTCCGGCCTTGAACAGTTCGCTCAGCTTGCCGAGCGCCGTCTTCACTTCCGGCTGCGCGTCGGCCCATACGGGCTTGCCGTCCGCCCCTTTCATAAAAACGAGGCTTGTGCCGTTGCCGTTGCCCGGATTGTACGGATAGGCGTGATAGCCGTTCATGAAGCCGTTCAGGGCGGCCCAGCCGCCGAACAGGTTTTTCTCAAGCGCAAGTCCGTACGTATTGTTCTGCCCGTCCTGGTCCGGGTCGTCCTTGGTGAAGGCGATCGCGATTTTGATCACGTCATCCATCGTCTTCGGCGGCTCGAGCTTCAAATTGTCGAGCCAGTCCTGGCGAATGTACAGCAGATGCGCGTCATCCCGCCCGCCGCCGTCCGCCGCGATGCCGTACAGCTTGCCGCCGACCGTGCCGGCCTGCCGTTTGACCCCTCCCGCCTCGTCCAGACTGCTCTTAGTCAGGTCGGTCGCGTACTCGTCGAACAGCGATGTCAGATCCAGCAGTTGCTCCGCCTGTACAAGCGTCTGAAACTGCTGGGCGTCGACCAGCATGAAATCCGGCGTATCGCCCGATACAATCGTCACCGTCATCTTGTTCTGGTATTGCTGATCGCTGACTTTCCATTTGTTCTTCACCTTGATCCCGAGTACGCTTTCGTAGTCCTTAGTCCAGATGTTGCTGTCGTACGAGTCGTCTCCCTGAAACTGAACGCCTGCATTAACAGATCTAACGGTCGTCAGTTCGATCGGCGGATCGTATTTCCCAAGCGGTCCGCTCTCCATCTTCACTCCCGTATCGCTTTTTGTCTGGCCGGAATCATCTGTTTGTTCGCCCGTCTTCTTGCCGGAGTTACCGCCGTCAGTCCCGTTTTGGCTGCAAGCGGCGAGCGCCGCCGTCAACGCCAGTACGACTGCCAGCAAAAGCGTTTGCACTCTTTTTCTGTTCATGACTCTTTCCCTCCCCTGGAGCTTTAGAAAAATTTTTCGTTCTTTCTTTATTATGAAGAGTCGGGGGAGTCAGGCGAAATAGCAACGTTTCGCTTTTCTTGTTCCTTTCATATCTTCTTTAAGTCATTCACATAGATCTGACGAAACCGCCCCCTCTCTCGAAACGGCATCGATCGCCCGTTGAATATGCCGGGAGGTGAACCCGGGGATATCAGCCTCCGGCCCTCCGACGGCAGCCTCGCTAACTCGCTCTTCGCTCGTCTCCCTTCATCGCCTTTTCGCGGAATCGCGGTATTCTTGCGGAGTCATCCGTGTCAGCTTCTTGAAAAACTTGGTGAAATAAGCGGCCGAATCGTAACCGACACGCTCGCCGATTTCGTGAATTTTCAAATGCGTCTGCTCAAGCAGACGCTTGGCCTCGTCAAGACGCGTCTCGGTGATATAATCGCTGATCGACGAGCCGGTCTTCTGCTTGTACAGGCGGGACAGATAGAACGGGGTCAAATAGACCAGCTCCGCCAGACGATTGAGCGACAGATCTTCCCCCAGATGTTCTGTCACATAATCGTTCACCGCAACTACTACGTCGCTCGTCTCCCGTTCATTCTGCTCGCTCATCCGCGCGAACAACCATTCTGCCAACCGGCGGAAATACGCAGCCGCCTCCGGCCACGACTCATGTTCGCGAATGGACAGCAGCTTGCCGACGTTCATCCGCTCGGAAGCGAACGCGAACAATTCCAGCCGATTCAGCTGAGAGATAAAGACGGCGGTCAATTCGTAGAACGCTTCTAACGTCGCGCCGGTCTGCATCGCTTCCGGCTCCGCGATCGCAGCCGCTATCTCGTCGAACAGGGCGAAAAATTTAGCTGTATCCTTATTGGCCAAATGCGCTTCCAGCAGCCGGATCCGGTTAACTTTCGTTCGCAATTGCCGGTCTCCGCCGGCAAACATCCGTTCATCGGACAAAAGCGTCTCGCTGCCAAGCCCGAGCCCCCGCTCGAACAACAACGTGAGCCTGTCGTACTTGTCGGCCAACTGCTCCCATGCGTATGGCTCTTGAGAAACAGCGAACGAGCAAACCGTTTTCAAATATTGGCGGCATGCGGCCTGGACTTCCTCAAGTGTCCCCAGCAAATAACCGTCGAACGCTCTGCCGTCTGCAAGCGCTGCGCAGGCCTCCATCCCGTCCTTTGGCTGTACGAACAGGACGAGCCGGCGCTGCCCCGCAGCCAGATGAACGACGAGGCAATCTGGCGCGAGCAATTCCTCGGCCACATTGCTTACCGCATAGAGCGTCAAATTGTCGGGCGAGCCGGACCATTCGTCCCGCCACCGGTCCAGCCGGCACAACACGAGATGAACTGGCGCCGCCGCATTAAGCGGAATGTCCAGTTCGCCAAATTTATCCCGCCGCTCTTCCCCCGCGCAAGAAGCGCTTCCGGACAGCAAAGCGTTCAAATATTCCCGGCGCAGCGCCGGCAAAGCCGCCTTCATCCGCGTGCGGGCGCCGCGAAGCAAGTTGTCTGCATCCATCTCAAGCTGCATACTGCCGATCGCCTTCTCCACGGCGGCAATGATTGGCGCATCCCCTTCAGTCTTCAGCACATAGTCGACTGCGCCGCCGCGGATGGAGGACTGGATATAGTCGAACGTATCATAGCCCGTCAAGAAGATGAACTTGCACCTTGGCCAGAGCCGGCCGATTTGCCGCTGCAGCTCGATGCCGTTCATGCCCGGCATTTCAATATCGGTCAACACGATATCCATTCGCAGCTTGCGGACAAGCTCGAGTGCCTCATACCCGTCGAAAGCCCGATACACTTCCAGTTGCAGCCGATCAAGCCTTTGGAACAAGGCACTCAGCCCCTCTACAATAATCGGTTCGTCATCGACGATCAGCAGACGATACATCGCCATCCCTCCCCGGTATAGTCATTGCGACTTTCATGCCGCCCCATTCGCTGCGCGCAACCGTAAGCCCGCACCGCTCCCCGAACCGGATTTGCAGCCGGCGGTGCACGTTAAGCAGTCCTGTATATTCCATTTCCCGGACAGAGGATGATGCAAAATCGGCTGCGAGCTTGCGGAGTATCTCTTCCGTCAGCTGGTCGCCGTTGTCCTCCACAGTCAGAACAATCGCCCCTGTTTCGTTTTCCCGGCCGATCCGTATGCGGATGCGCCCTCCCTTGCGTTTCCGCTCCATCCCGTACTTGTAGGCATTCTCGATTAGCGGCTGCAGTACGAGACGCGGAATCGACGCCTCCCGGCATGCCTCCGGCAACTCGCCGAAGTCGACGGCAATCCGGTTCATGAAGCGGATATTCTGAATTTCCGTATACGTCCGCGCATGCTGCACCTCCTGCTCCAGCGTCGCTTCATCCGAACCGCTGCGGGTAATGTAGCGGAAATATTCGCCTAAGTACTGACTGAACAGCATAATACTGTCATTGTCGTTTTCCTGTGCGAGCCGATACAGAATAAAGTACGTATTGTATAGAAAATGGGGGTTGATCTGCGCCTGCAATTGCTTTAGTTCGGAACTTTGGGAACGGATCTTTTGTTCATACACTTCATCGATAAGCATCTTCAGCCTTTCCGTCATCAGATTGAAGCGGTTGAACAGGTAGCGGAACTCGTCGTTGCGCCGGGGCGAGCCGATCGGCTCCAGTTGCCCTTGTTCGACTTTGCGGAAAGCGCGCACCATCGTGCGGATTGGCATGTGAATCCGCCGGTAGATCCAATTGGAATACAAAATGACGATGGCAAGCGATGCCAGCGACATGAGCCACAGCAAGTTTTTGTACGTATCGATCGGTTTGAGCATCTGCTCGCTGGGGATATATGCCGCCAAATAGCTGTCCAGAGGCGGAGAGTACCGGTAGGAGACCAAATAGGACTCTCCCGCGGCACGAAGCGTTTTTACACCGGATGTTCGCCCGGCCGCCCGCTCCTCCTGCACATACGTCTGCATGACAGGGACGATAGCCGCTTGCGAATCGTGTGTCAGCACCCGCTTCTGCCCGATGTTGAACAAGGCCGCTCCTGAATGACCGTAATCGGAAAAAGCTTGCAGCACGTCGCGGATCGCATCGCCGTTCACCTCAATCGCCAGCACGAAGCCCGGTTGTTGCTGAAACACCGGCGGACTGGGATATGAGATGCCGATGAACATCCGCTCTCCGGCATAATAGATGCCGCTGCCCGTCTCGTCCAGCATCAGCTTGGCCGCCTCGTACTCCGGATCGATCGCATCGGCGATCGACCGTTCGCTCGACAACGTCCGGCCAAGCGTCAGGACGTGGGCTTCGACGCTTTTGACGTAATGATTGGAACTCTTGATGACCCGCAACTTGTTCTGAATGCTCCGCACTGTATCCGACCATTCGCTTAAGGTCATGATGCCGTACAAAAACGTCAGATGCTGCAAATCCTCGTCAACTACGTACTCCTGCAACATCCCGAACATATGCTCCGTCTCGATCTCCAGCGAATGCAAATAGAAGTCGACGCGGGATTCAAGCGACTTGGACAGCTCTTCCTTGACAACGGACTCGCCCATCAGGTTCATAAGCAGACCGATGCCGTAGATCGGAGCGATGACGAGCAGAAAGGCGGCGATTAGTTGGGCAAAAATCGTAAGCTTGAAACGGCTCTGCTTGGCTGGCTCCATAGCAGTTCTCCCCCTCGATAATGGACGAGCGAAACGCTCCTCCCGGCCGGTTTTCCGGAAGTTTTAAACCTATCATATCAAATTTTTCCAAGTCCGGGATAGCGCATGTTCGGCAATCGTCAGTTCCAGGGAAACACGTCGGCGACGCCCCCCTTTGCAGGGAGACGCCGCTCGCAGTTTTACTGAATATTGTCGACCATGACGAAGATCGGCCGCTCGCTGACGTTCACCGTTACTTTGCCGCCGCTGATTGTCAAGTTGGATTGCACGCCGTTCGTATTCCCGTTTGCGAGCGCAACCTGGGTCGCGCTGGTCGATGTCCCGGCAAGTTGAAGCTGATAGCCGTTCACTGTCGTATTGTTACTCGTCGGACACCAGATGACGTAAGCCCCGCTCGAGCTGTTTGCGCTTTTGAACTTGTAGATTTTGACGTTGGCATTGCCGGAATTCTCCTCGGCGAGATAGCGCATACCGCTCAACCGGTTTTTGAGCGTATAGACGTAGTACCAGGAAATTTTCGGCACGCTCCCGGTCGCCTTGTTGGTAATCAGCCCGCTGTTCTGGAATTTTTCCGGAATATACTGCTCGTCGCGGAGCATGAACATGACCGCCTTGTCAACACCGGCCGCTGCCGCCGCCAGATAGGAGCGCACGAGCCATTGCGCCTGCACTTCGAACTGCGAATTGGGTCCGATTTCAGGTGAGCGTTGATCGGATCCCGGGTGCGTATCGTAGCCGAATTCGGTAATCCACATCTCCTTGCCCGGCAAGTAGCGGTTGCGGTAATCGACGAATTGCTCAAGCTGCTCCTTGAACTTTCCTTCCTCCGGACTGATGCCCACATATCCGGATCCAGAAGGCTTGTTGTTATACAAGTGGACGTTGACCACGTCGAACGGCAGGCTTCCTCGGCGATTCCAGTCGGACCAGAACTTGAGCGCCTTGATATAGTCCAGATCAGGATCGGCCAGTCCGCCCATCACCATCTTCGCGTTCGGATCGGCATTCTTCACGCCGTACGTATTCCCCATCGCCCCCTGGTGGCCGTCATAGTCCGCGCTGGCCATCGCCGCATATTCATACGGCGTGAAATAGGACATCCGCCCGGACCAGTTCGCATCTTGCTCGTTCCAGTCTTCGAAATATTGCAGCGTATTCAGCCCGGTGCTTCTTGCCTGGCCCGCAGCAAGCTTCAGCTTGCTGTCAGCAACGACCGTACTGCCATAGCGAGCCGCAAACTGAAACATATGGTCGGCATGCTCGGCATAGGACGATGGCAGCAAGGCATCTTTCCCCGATGAAACCGGCTTGTGTCCAAACCCGTCGGACAGCCAGTCGACGCTGCCCTGGATTGCCGGCACTACCGTCAAACCGGCACCTTTCAGGCTTTGGTAATAGGCGTCAAAGTTCCAGCCGCCTCCGCCACCGTAGCTGGGGTTGAACTTGTTCGCGTTATTCGGATAGCCGGGATACACGGTCGAATGATTTTGAAAGTCCCAGGCATCCCCTTCGTCCCAAAACCAGTTGTGATATTCCCGTACAAAGCCTGCAGCCTGCATCTTGTCCTGCGGATCGTCGATGAACGCGTTGACGCCCATCAGTTGATCCATCGTCGGCGGCGTATGCGGCGTCGACGCCGGCGGCGGGGCCGGCGTGCCAAGCGGCGTGCCGTAAAGTACAATTTCGTGCATATTGCGGCAGCATCCGTCGAATTTGACCTGAACGTAGCGGGTTGTAATGTTTATGGGATGCGCGATCCACTTGTTCTGCTGCGACAGCGGGTCGTCAAACAGGTGCGTCCAATTGAACGGCGTTCCTGCCAATACGGACATCTTGCCGCCGCCGCTCCCATCATACAAGTAGACGTCGGTCAATTGATAATCTGTCCCTAGGTCGATGACGGCGCTTGCCGGATAGTAACCTTCAAAATATCCCGGATTCCAATACGTAACCGGATGTCCCCCTGCCCCCGCTTTCGGATCCCCAGCGAGGTCCTGTTCGTCGACCAGCAAAGTCGCGTCGCCGTTGGTCGCCTCATTTAGAATCATCGAAGCGGTCAGCGGAATTTTTGTGCTGGGTGAAACGGGCGCAGTCGCTTTGCTCACCACGTTAGAGAGATCCGCTTCGTTACCGGCCCCGTCTTTGGCGCGGAGCGCAAAATAATAGGTCGTGGCGGGACTTAGCCCGGTCACGGTCATCGATTGAGCGGTGCCAGCGGGAGCGGGAGCCGGCGCGCCGACAGCTTGCGTGGCGGATGCCCAGTCGGCTTTTTTAATGTCGCTCGTGCTGTACCGGATTTCATAGGAAGACGCCGTGCCGGTCATTCCGTCGTCGCCCGGCGCCGTCCACGTCAAGCTCACCGTACTCGCAGTCGACGAAGTTGCCGCCAGATCGGTTACTGCAGCCGGCGCAGTTGTATCTCCGCCTCCGTCTGCCGGCGTGCCATACAACACGATTTCGCTCATGTTCACCCGCGGATCGTGCAGCGTGACGCGCACATACCGCGTCTTCACGTCAACCGGGTGCGCGTTCCAGGTCATCCACCCGGTCAGCGGATCGGTGAACAGCTCGGTCCAGTTGCCGGGGCTGCCTGCAGAGATCGTAATCGGGTACATGTCGTACGTGTCCCTCAAATAAATGCTCGTCAAGTCGTAAAGCTGGCCGAGATCGATATAGGCGTGCGCAGGATAAAGCGACACGTTCCAACCGGCCTGCCAACTCGTCACCGGCGCGCCGCCCGTTCCGTTCGCCGGGTCGCCGGAGAGCGTCTGCTCATCCACAAGCAGCGTCGCATCGCCAAGTCCCGACTCGTTTGTCACCATCGACGGCGTTAGTACGATTTTTGTCTCCATACCAGCAATCCTGTTGGGAGCGGCCGCTTCGTCGCTCCCACTGGCTCCGCCGTCCGGAGCGGCTGCTGCGCTCCCGAAACACAGCGCTACACCCAGCCAAACAGCAATTACAGTCCGTACCGCTTTTCTCATTGTTCACCCTCCTATGGAATTTAGCTTTCAAATCCGGTTTGGCAGTCTACTTGGATTGCTGTAGCATCCAGGTATAAATATCGGGATTGGCGTATGTTTCCTCCCATCCGGAATGAGCGTTCTCCTGATAGACGGTCAGCATCGGTGACAGGACGGGTGGATTCGGGCTGTCCACCAGAAAGCGAATCGGTTTCTCAACCCAGTTTCTCATAATTGTGCCGTCGTTCGAGTTGGTGAACGTCCACTGCGGAATACCGTTCAGCCGGGCGGCCAGTTCTTTCGTCATAAACGACGGATAGCCAGTCGCGTCATGGTTTTTCAGCTGCGGCGCTACGGGCAGCAGTGCGGCTACTCTCTCGGGATGCTCGGTTGCGTAGTAGTACGCTCCGCCCCCGCCGTTGCTCAGGCCGGTGACATACAAACGATTCGGATCACCCGGGAAGCGTCCCATCGCATGGTTTACGAACTGATCGGCGTAGCCCGGCGTGTACCACCGCGTGTTTGGCGTTCCTTTGGACTGCGCTGTGACAACGATAAATGGCATCTCGTCGCCATTCTTGATTCGCTTGGCCGGCCCGTTCGTCGTCAGCTTGCCCGCATCGGTCCCTTCCTCCGTGCCGCCGGGCATGAATAGCAGCATCGGGTATGCGCCGTTCGGATTGCGGTATGCCTCCTCCGGCATGTAGAGCAAATACTGAACCGTACCTACGCCGGCGAGCGGCGAAGTAAATTGCACGAGACGCTGCCTGGCCGCAAGCGTATTCGTCGAGCTATACACCGTGCCGAGGCCGGAGCTTTGTCCTTCCGCCACCCAATACGTATAGTAGGTCGCATTGTCTGCCAGCTTGCCGATCGTGCGAACGGTTTCGGCTCCCGCCTGGTCGACCGGCATGACCCCGTTTTTGACCAGCGCTCCGCCATTCGCTCCTTGCGCCGCCGCTTTGAGCGCGGCCGCGGTCGGCGGCGTCTGCGCCGCGTTATACACCGCGTAGTAAACTTTGCCTGCTTCGGCCGGTTTCACAATTAAATCCATCGACGAGGCCCCGGCGATGATGTACCCGCCCGGCGCTACTGGCGTCGTGATTGAGGCCGGAGCGGAAATCGCCGACACGTTGCCCGCCTCGTCAGACGTTCGCAGCGCGAAAGAATAAGTGGTGCCGGGACGGAGGCCTTGCACTGTCATCGATTGTGCAGTGCCCGCAGCAGCCGGCTCCGGCGCCCCGATTACCCGAGTCGCGGCGTCCCAATTGGTCGCATTGATCGACGATTGGCCGAAGCGGACTTCATAGCTGGCGGCCTTGCCTGTCGAGCCGTCGTTGCCCGGCGCGGTCCAGTTCAGTTGGACGGTCGTCAGCGTCGGATTGGAGGCCGTCAGATTGGAGACGGTACCGGGAGCGATCGTATCCGCCGTGCCGGCTGTCATTGCCGACACTGGGTTGGAGACGGCCGAAGCATTGCCCGCCTCGTCCACTCCCTTAACCGCAAAATAATACGTCGTACCGGCGCGAAGTCCGTTTACCGCAATCAATTCGGCATCGCCGGCTTTTTTGGAAACCGGGTACACGGTCGCTTTCGTTGCTTGATCCCAGTTATCTGCTGTAATTGACTCCGCAGTGCTGTAGCGGACCTCGTAGGTCGCCACCCTTCCCCAGGCGGTACTCAATCCCGGCAGGACGATATCGTCGTCGCCCGGCGCCGTAAAGGCAAGCTGCACGGACGACTTTCCCGACGGCGCGGCCGTCAAGTCGGTGATCGCGTTCGGCGGAATCGAGTCCGGCAATGCAGTCAGCTTCGGCGTTTTGAGCAATTCCTTGGCCTGGCCGGGACTCGACCAATAGACCTGTAAAAACGATGCGCGATCGGTTCCTTTCATCTCTAAGCGAACATCATAGAATTGGTTTGCCGTAAGAGCGAGCGCAGCGGATTGCTCCGTTGCGGTCGGATTGTTCCACGTGTCGACCAGCAATTGACCGCCGACCCACAGACGCACGCCTGTAGTGGAGGAACCCTTCGTGTAGAAAGTGTAGGTCTGAGAATATGCCGGCTTCACCCGGGCGGTCGCCCGCAAGCCGAATTGCTTCACTTCGTTCGGCTGCAGCCAGCTCTTCCAGTCGAACCGGTCGTAGATAACGCGTCCCTGGAACGAACTCAAGCTTGTGTCGTCGTACCATTCGGTCAACATGCCCGATTCCATGTCGGCAGGATTCGGATCGGTCCGGACCGCGATCGAGTTGGACAAAGCCGACGTATTGCCAGCCTTATCTTTCGTCTTGATGGCGAAGCTGTAGAACGTGCCCGGCAAAAGCCCGGTCACGGTCATCGTTTCTGCGCCGCCGGCCGGCTTCGGCACCGCCGTCTGGTTGAACACGGCGGACTCGGACCATACGTCAGGCTGAGAGGTTTTTCCATCGACGATCGTTTTATCGCCATAACGGATCTCGTATGAGCTTGCCTGTCCAGTCATGCCGTCGTCGCCCGGCGCCGTCCAGGCCAGCGTAACCGAATCGGACGTCCAGGAGACGGCCTTCAGCGTTTTAATGGCCGCTGGGGGGATCGTATCGTTGGTAGTAGCAGTCGTAACACTCGCCACATTAGACAGATCCGCTTCATTACCGGCCCCGTCTTTGGCGCGGAGCGCAAAATAGTAGGTCGTGGCGGGACTCAGCCCGGTCACGGTCATCGATTGAGCGGTGCCGGCGAGAGCGGGAGCCGGCGCGCCGACAGCCGGCGTGGCGGATGCCCAGTCGGCTGCTTTAATGTCGCTCATGCTGTACCGGATATCATAGGAAGACGCTGTGCCGGTCATCCCGTCGTCGCCGGGCGCCGTCCACGTCAAGCTGACCGTACTCGCAGTCGATGAAGTTGCCGCAAGATCCGTTACTGCAGCCGGCGCAATTGTATCTCCGCCTCCGCCTCCGTCTGCCGGCGTGCCATACAGCACGATCTCGCTCATGTTCACCCGCGGATCGTGCAGCATGACGCGCACATACCGCGTCTTCACGTCAACCGGGTGCGCGTCCCAGGTCATCCACCCGGTCAGCGGATCGGTGAACAGCTCGGTCCAGTTGCCGGGGCTGCCTGCAGAGATCGTAATCGGGTACATGTCATACGTGTCCCTTAAATAAATGCTGGTCAAGTCGTAAAGCTGACCGAGGTCGATATACGCTTGCGCAGGATAAAGCGACGCATTCCAACCGGCCTGCCAGCTCGTCACCGGCGCGCCGCCCGTTCCGTTCGCCGGGTCGCCGGCCAGCGCCTGCTCATCCACAAGCAGCGTTGCATCGCCAAGTCCCGACTCGTTTGTCACCATCGATGGCGTCAGTACAATCTTTGTTTCCGCGGCGTAAGCGATCCGATCCGGCGGAAGCCCGAAATTGCCTACTGCGAGCAAAGCGGCCATCATACACGTCAACACGGTGAACAATGCGTTCCTCATCATTCGTCCCTCCTGTACAATTTATGGAATACACTTCCATTGTAAAAAGCGGCGGACGATTCGAATAGAAACAGTTTCATATCTTCCCTTGTCTTTTCATATCTACATAATCAAAACGATCCCGGGCCGCTTTAGAGACGACTCAGGATCGTTTTCTGGAACTACATGTTATTGCCACAGCATCCTGCCATTTTGTTCATTGAGGTTTTGCTTACCGTCACCTATCAGCATTTATACAGGTTGCCGAAATTGCCTCTCCCTTTGGCCACCATGCGCGAATCGGCCAGGAACACCTCGTTGATCTGGATGTAATCCCCAGCCTGCGCGCTGTCCACATAAAACTCCAACACCGTATAGCCTCCCGCGTTGAACGTGGAATCAAACTTCACATACGTCTGATTGAGTCCGCTGCTGTTTGGCATATACCCCAGGAGCCGGGCCGGGGCAGCTCCCATCGTTTCGCCGAACAAGCCGACCTTTACCGTTTTGTTCGAGGCATAGTTAACGACAAGATATACCTCCTCCCCGTCCCGCCAGGCCGTGGAAACTAACGGTGAATAAAGCGATATGACAGGATTGACGCCAAGCGGCGCCGTGCAAGTCACCTTTCTCCCGTTGGCAGCCACCGTATTTGTGATCGTAGCATTGGAGGAATTGGCCGTATACGACTTGCCCAGCCGTTCCGCAAACACCGGATATGCCGGTCCATAATCAAGCGGGTCGCCGGCCATTACCTGATCCCCGCCTACGGGCGTCGCTCCGCTTACACGGCTAAAGCTGACTTTGCCCCCGTTATATTTGGTCAGCGTCTGAAAACCGAAATAAGTTTGCGGCGCGATTTTTGCCCCCGCAACTGTGATCGTCCCGCCATCCAGCCAAAAACCGAAGCTGTCCGCCGTTTTTCCGTAAAAAAAGATACCGCCGTCAACGCTCACCAGTCCGCCCTTCATCCGGAATATCTCCTTATCGATGCCTTCTCCGATATAGCAGGTCTGAAAAGAGGCCGTTCCGCCGTCGAAATAGATGCCTCCGCCGCCCGTCCCGCTAAATTCGAAATCGCAGTTTGCAAATACCAGCGCATCATTGCCGTCGCCTCCTGTTCCGAGCTGATCAATTCTCAGCTGATATCCTGTATTGCCCTGAAAGGAGCAAGCGCTGAATTGGCTGCGATGATTGGAGCCGACCAGATAAACCCCGTTGACGCAATGCTCGAACAAGCAGTTATCGCAGGAGGTCAGCCATGTGTCCTTGGCATGCAGGCCGTCCCCTGCGTTCCAAATGCGGACGCTGCACAGCTTGACGAGATGGCGGTATCTTATTTTAACGCCTGCTGCCGCCGCTTGACCGCCGTTGACCGTCAGATGATGAATCTCGAACGGCGACACTCTCACATCGCTGGTCTCATCGGCATCAATGACTGCTGCCATCACGGCAGACGCCTCAATTACGGTAACATCGATCCCTTCCCCGGCCAGAATGACATTCCGTCCGCGCAAGCTGATCGGAGCGGTGACCCGGTAGGTGCCGCGGGGCAAAAGGACCGTTCCCGGCCCGGCATCGATTGCAAGCTGAATGGCGGACGTGTCATCTTGTATGCCGTCGCCCTTCGCCCCGAACCAGTGGGCATTGATGACATCGTCACAAACTCTTTTATATCGTTTGCCACTCACGGACACGAGCACTAGTCCTTCATTGTCGCCTGACGCCGTATCTGCCGGATCATAACGGAATAATCCCTCACGGCCTTGATCCGTAACGGCATACAGCTCTCCTGCCGGAGCAGCTTCGGCCCGCAGCTCGGCAATAGTTACCATCATCACGCAACTACTACCAGCTACACACTCCTCAGCAGAACCAGCAGCGCCGGCATACCCGATTCTTCCGCCAACAACCGTGCTTGCGGCTACCGCAGCCCCTGCCATTCCAAGCGATACAAGCAGCTTTCTTCTCGTCATGTCCATCTTTTATTTCCTCCTTATCTCATCCGGGAAATTAGCCTTTTACCGAGCCCAACATAATGCCTTTCACAAAATATTTTTGCAGAAAAGGATAAACGACCAAAATAGGCACGATGGCAAAAATGATCGTAGCAGCTTTAATATTTTCCGGCTGAACGACCATCTTGCTGGCGTCATTCATCGCACTTGTACTCTGAGTACCCATATTGAGCATGTTGAAATCGATAATGATCGAACGCAGCACCATTTGCAGCGGCCACTTGCTGTTATCGCTGATAAAGAACAATCCGGTGAAAAAATCGTTCCAGTGCCCGACCGCATAAAACAGGCCAACTGTCGCAATTACCGGCTTGGACAAAGGCAGGATGACGCTCCATAGTACGCGCAGCTCTGAAGCCCCGTCGATTTGCGCCGATTCCTCCAGGCTTTCCGGTATGCTCCAGAAAAAGTTCCGCATTAGAATCAGATTGAATGAGGCAACCAGCTGCGGCAAAATCAGCACCCATACACTGTTTAGCAGACCAATATTTTTCAGCAGCATATACATTGGAATCAAGCCGGCTCCGAACAGCATTGGAATGATGACGATCCAAAGCAATATTTTATGGCCCGGCACATACGTTTTTGATAGCCCGTAAGCCCCTGTCGCCGTAAACACGAGATTCAGAAAGGTGCCTGTGACGGTAACGAAGACCGTAATGCCAAACGACTTCAATAATACTTTTGTATTGAAAATATAATGATACGCCTCCAAAGTGAACGATTTGGGCCACAGCATCATCGGATTCGCAAATACTTCATGCGCCTCGCTAAACGAGATCGCCCATACGTTCACCATCGGCACAAGCGTAATTAAACCGGCTCCAATCAAAATCAGATAGATGATCGTCTGTACCCACCAAGGATTGGCATCCAATTTGTTCATCCCTGCCAGTTCCTTCTCAGAATGAACGGACTCGATGCCGGCAGTCTGCTCTACCATAATGATTTCTCTCCCATCCTGCGTATGAACGAGTTGGCGGTAATGATGAAGATCATGCCAATGACCCCTTTGAACAACCCGACAGCTGTCGCCATCTCGAATTGTGATTGCAGAAGACCCAGCCTATATACATACGTGTCGATAATATCCCCTACATCATAGACAGCAGGGTTTAAAAACATGAAAATTTGATCAAATCCGGCATCTAAAATGCCGGCCAGCTGCAAGCAGAAAAGCAGTGCGATAATCGGCCTGATCCCCGGCAAGGTGATATGCCAGATTTGCCGCAGTTTACCCGCTCCGTCGATCTTGGCCGCTTCATACAGCTGCGAATCGATGCCGGCCAGTGCCGCCAAATAAATGATCGCCCCCCAGCCAAACTCCTTCAGAATGGCCGTTACAACGACAATTGAGCGGAACAGCTCCTCATTCGTGGTGAAATTGATTTTTTCGAAGCCTGCGTTGACAAGCAGAAGGTTGATGATGCCGTTCGGGCCGATAAAATTATAGATGATACCGGCAAAGACAACCCAGGACAGAAAATGGGGAAAATACGTAATCGTCTGAATCGAGCGTTTAAACCAAATGCTCCGAACCTCATTAAGCAGCAAGGCGAACAGGATCGGAACCGGGAAGCCGAATGCAATCCGGTATAAGCTGATAATAATCGTGTTCTTCAATAAATACGGGAATTTCTCCGAGGTGAAAATCGCTGCAAAATGTTTAAAGCCGACCCACGGGCTATCCCATATGCCCGCCATAATTTTGTAATCTTTAAAGGCAATGCTTATGCCGTAGAAGGGCGCATAAGTAAAAATCGCAAAATAGATAATCGTCGGCAAAATCAGCAGATAGAGGTAGCGCGATTTCCAGATGCGAGTGCCAAGCCTGCTTTTCTGCTGTCTCCCTGGCTTCCGTGTCCTGTCAGGTCCAGAATATGCGGCTTCCGTACTCATATGGGCTGCTCCTTTCTTATTGAATGAGGGGAGCATGGCCCTGAACCAGCCAGCCCCTGCCCCGCTAAAATGTTATTTATTCAAGATAATTCGGTTTGGATTTATCTTTTTGCAGCTCGTTGACTTCATCGGCAATTTTTTGTCCGCCTGCATCCAGCCATTTCTGACGCGCCTGCTTCCACATTTCCTTGGTCACCTTGAAATCAGTCAATATGCTGCCATCCACTTTGCCCATATAATCCTCCCAAATTTGCGGACCAATTTCCGCTTGGGTAGGCGATGTGACAGTCGGGTCTTTGTAATCGTAGTAGGTAGTAGCGGTATACTGCTCAAATTTGCTTTTATAATAGTCGAATTGGTCCTGCATGCCGAGTCCGATAAACTCAAGCTCCTTGGCCTCCCAATCCAGCTTTTCACTCATCGGATCAATAAATTTCAACGGCTCGATTTGCGCCAGTTTATATTCATTTTCCCGCTGATCGTCCGGAATCGGAACCTTTCGTCCCTCTGCATCGATATTGTACGTCTTGCCTTCAATCCCGTAGCGTCTAAATTCAGCCCCTTCGGTCAAGGTCCAATTCAAAAATTGAAAGATCCCTTCCGCTTTATCTTTCGCTTTCGCATTAATATAGAAGCCCCTGTCCTGCGGAAAGACAACCCGCGTTCCGCCCTGCTCGCCATTCGGGCCGGTTAGCGGGCCCATAATTTTGATTTTTGCATTCGGCACAGCCTTTTTAAGCTCAGTCGTATTAGGGTAATGGCCGAGCATAACAGCTGCGCGTCCGCTCTTGAATTTCGTTTCGCCGAATGACGAATCGGGATTGACGCCCACTTCCTCATCCAGCAGGCCTCGCTTCTTCAGATCCTGCAGCCAGAATACAAAGTCCACATGCGCTTCCTGCATTTCCGGTGGTACCAGCCTGTTCGGATCTTCCTGCGAAGGCACCCAGCCGCCAGTCGTCCCCAATGAGGTAGCAATGTCCTTAGCGGCCCAGGTCAGGCTGGTATTGCCATGTGTTAGCGGCACGACATCCAGCCCGCTATTTTTTATCGTTTCCAACGCCGCTTCGAACTCCTTGATCGTCGTCGGCTCGGCAATCCCCAGCTGCTCGAAAATATCGGCCCGGTAATTAATGAAGAAAGGCACAACCGGGTAAATCAGATTGGGAATGAAATAGATATCTCCTTTTTCGTCGGCCATCTTCTTCCAGATCCCGTTCGGAACCGCTTCTTTAACAGCTGGATAACGGTCCAGATATTCGTTGATTTTTAGAAAGCCGCCCTGATCCTGCACATCTTTCCAGAACGAATCGATCGGGCCAAGCCCCCAAATGACATCCGGCATGTCGCCGGAAGCGACCGTCGTTTTAATGGTGGCATCGTAATCCATGACGGAAATGATGCGCACATCAATATCGACATTGGCCCGTTTGAACAATTCCTTTTCATACGCGCCGCCTTTCGTATACGTCGCTGGCCCCCACGTCGGCCTCGCGTAGGTGAATTTGAACGGTTTCGCAGCATCGCTGCCGGGAGCCGTTCCATTTGACGGCGACTTATTGGAGGCACAGCCAACAGCAGCACCCAGCAGCGAAATGATGACAAAAGACAGCAATCCGAGCTTCCAGACTTGTTTTTTGCGGAATTTCCCTTCGTACATATTCATCCTCCTAAAAAGTTTTTTCATGTTAACGGATCATGATAACGCTTTCAATGCTACTGGCATGACCTCACATTTTACCTTCTCTCCCCCGATCAGTATGGTAACCGTCTATTGCACCGAAGAGATCGTTTGGTTAGCTTCGCTTCTCTTCCTGGTTTCTATGGTAATGGATCGCCTTATAAAAGTCTTTGCAGGAATGGCGTTTTCTCACTTCTGGATGGGCGGGTATTTTTTTGAAAGTGCGGGCTCAGGCAGCACAACTTTTGTACGAAATTGACTTTCGCTTTACGTGCATAGCAAAAAACAGCGATCCGGGAGGACTGCGCTGTCTGTTTGACCTTCATTATGTAACTTTACATTCACGATCTTTCCCGCGCTCTCCGTTCCTCCATTGGGTCGGGCTTTGTCCGTATTTTTGCTTGAACAGCCTGCTGAAGTAGTGGATGCTTTGGTAACCTACCGCCTCTGCAACTTCCTGTACAGACATGGTTGTCATCGACAAAAAAGATTTCGCCGCACTCATGCGCAATTCTTGCAGATAGCCGAGCGGCGACATTCCCGTCACCCTATGAAACAACCGGATCAAATACGACGTGTTCAGATGCACATATTGCGTCAAAGTATTTAACGTAATGTTTTCCCTGTAATCCGTCTCCATGAACCGCATCAAGAAGTGAACGGCTTCCTCTGAAGCAATTTTACGCTCATCCTGTTCAGCAGTGTCATTTTCCAAAAAATCATGGATGAACAAAAATATTTTTCTGCTGTCCAGCAAGGCAACTTCAATCCGAAGCTGCCTGGAATACTTCGGCATGCGCAGCATGTCCCACATCTGTTCTACACAGCTGAATATATGCCCATGTGCTTGTGTACCCCAGTCTTCATAACCTTGCATCTCATTCCATATTTGTATTTCTTCAAAGGAGGGAAAATAGTCAGCCGGATCCAATTCCAGCTCCAAAAATCCGTAGCTGCTTTGCGGTGATGTCACAATCAGCTGATGCGGGGTATTGGGCGTAAGCAGAAAAAGCGCCGGCCCCACTGCCCGATATACAGTCCCCATCCATTTCAGCATCACCTCTCCGGAGGCAATATACAGCATTTCGTGATAAGGGTGAATACCGCCCGTTCCTTCCTCCTCCGCCATAGCCTCTCGCGTTACATAGTCGTATTTGCGAATGCGCATGCCTTATTCCCCCTTGAAACACTTCCTTTACGGAAGCGCCTTTCGTTGTCTGCGGTATTCAGTTGGCGCGAAGCCTGTGTGCTTTTTATACCAGGTGACGAAATACGAGGGATTGAGAAACCCAACCTTTTCGCCGACCTCTTTGACCGGCATTTGCGAGCCAATTAAATATTCGTTTGCTTTTCTAATGCGCAGCTCGGTCAAATATTCAATGATCGATAGCATAATGACCGGATAGGAAAAAGTTTTAAAAATAGCAAACAGTTCATCCAATATCGGTTCGATCTGCTCTGTTTTATGCAGCCTGACCGCTTCCAGCAGCCCCTCATGCTTATCAAACGGATATTCAAAATCATTGCTTAGGCCGCTTACTACTTGGTCATACAGCAAAACCTCATCCGCTCCATAGACGATCTTGTACAAAGAGGCATCGCGCGCCTGCTCGTACGTATCCCCCATGCTGAGCGTTACTTTCATTTCATATTGCCATACAATGTCAGTCAAAAGCTGCTGCTGCAGCGGCATATGATCCGCTTCCCGGCCGAGAAACAATACGATGTCCGCACCAATTCGGACAAGCTCAAAGGCAGCGCCGTTTCGTCCCATGTAATCCTCGACAAATCGGTACGCCACTGTACCTGTCTTAAAATCCAGCTCGTCTTCTCCCGTATGCTCCGGCTTAAGAAATAATTTGACGCACATCGTTTTCAGCGGACAGATTTTGCAAAAACCTGAATTCTCCTGTTGCCGGCGAAACAACAAGTCCCTGGCCGTCCACTGCCAACAAGTCGCTTACTGCCGGCTCATTAGAATCAACTGCACCGGACAACCTGTCAGCCTTCACGTTCAGTGCGATCATACTGCTAATCTTTCCGCTATCCTCAAAGCGATCGTAGTAGAAGATGGAGTAGACAGGATGAACCTCTAATTTATTCGGAGCTGTCTCCAATTTAAGCAGCCGCGGTATCGCCTTGCCGAGACTGGCAACATTGCTCTCGCGCAGCCATTCTACCGTCGGCAGCTCTGCTTTCGCATAGAAATTGCTGCTTAAAATAAGCTTGCTCATCCCATTGTACATATAGATCGAATCAATGCTTTCGTTGGTAAACAGCACATCCTTCAGCTTGCGATTGACCGCCGCTAGCAGATAGGGCGTTTCGCTGTTGCGCGAGCATTGTAATTGCCAGTGCAAAAACAATCAGCAGCAAAATGAAGGAGAAAAACATCCGACCGAATAAACTTTTCATCCTCATTTTGTTTGTTATTCTAAGCATGGCGTTACCCCTGGTACCCTCTTGATTGTCTTAATTAGGATAACGCCTTCAACTCATATGCAGAAGTTTGATTTTTAAAGATAGGTTTTGACATCCTCCCCCGCCTACACTTTGCTTTAGCGGCGGGGGATTCCCCTTATTCGCCTCATTAGCGTGAAGCAGGTTCAGTTACCGTTACCTTAGGAATTTGTTTCATGATCACAGAGGAGGTTCGTACTCTTGCTTCTGTATCCGAACAAACTCCGGGGTTCAGTTCCGTCCATGTTGAACGCCTTTTGGTGTGACGGATAGAACTTTTCGGTTAGGTATTCAGCACAGTCAGGTGCCTTATGCAAGGTATCTAGCCCTGCACAACGGCTTTTTACGCCGTCGTTTTGTCTTATATGACAAGAGATGGTCTGCGGGATATGACGAAGGCGGCATTGACGTCCGCATTATCGTGATAGCCACAAGAGCATTGGAATTGATCTTTCCTGCGATGGTTTTTCCGAATGATTCCGCATTGACTGCATTCCTGTGAGGTTTTATAGGGATTCACCTTTTCCACGTTTAGCTCGGCTAACGCGGCTTTATAGGTGATCTTTCGTTCCAAATCATAGAACGCCCAGGCATGAATATTGCGATCTGCACGCTTCCAATATTTTTTCATCGAACGAATGTGGCTCAGGTCTTCCAGCTTGATGATGGATGCCCCGCTCGCACGCGCAAATTGCACGATTTTTTTGGCCATGACATGATTCCAATATTGCATCATGCGTCGTTCTTTATGTGCGAGTCGTTTGAGCGCTTTCATATTTTTCGCTTGCTGGATTTCCCTTCGTAAACGGGCATACCGCCTGCGAATATGGCCAATACGTTTCCCGTTAAAGGTCAGGTAGTTCCCCGTATCGGCATCGGCGGCAACCGCAATGAGGCGTAATCCGCGATCAACGCCAATCGCCTTGTTCGTTTTCCGCGTTTTCTGAAGTTCAAAAGAAAGGGTGAAAGCAAAATACTACTTCCCGTTGCACTCAAAAAGCTGCGCATTCCCTTTTTTCGGTTTCGAGATTCCTTCGTACGAAGGTTTATAGTGTTTGCTGTTTGGATCCATTTCCCCGGTCAGAAGGTAATTCACCCAAAATAAGGAATAATCGTTGGTGCTCACAGGCACATATTTATCGATGGTTAAATGCCCTTCGATGGTGGGGATGCCGATTTTCAGGTGTCCTTGATCGAAACGGAGCCGCCAGTTCTGATTGTCAAACAGGATCGAGAGGTTTGCTCGAAAGGAAGGAAACCCCTTGGTGTTGGCATACTTCCGCCAATCTTGATACCGGCTGACCGCCAGTTTTCTTGCTTCTTGAAGCAGCGTGGATGGTAGTGGTATGGAACGAAGCAGGCGATCCAACTCTGTTGCCTTACGTACTGGGCCTTCCTGTAGGTACAGAAGGGCTTGGTTGCTAGCTTGTGAAAAGTGGGCTCGCATGATTCTATACATGTCTTGTTTCACCAATGTGGGCCGATACAAAGGAACTTTGATCGTAATCGTATTCAGACTCAATTCCAATCCCCCCATATCTATCATTATACCAGAACACCAGTTCGATTTCAAATAGGGAAGGGACGGCTTGAAAATCATGTCGGACAATTGAGATAGCAAAGTTGCCCCCCTTGTCCGAAGACGATTCATCTCCTACCTAAGCTTCCGCTTTGAGGAAGGATTCTTCTCGTCTGTATTTGATAAAAATAGACATTGGGCTGATTAATTCATAAAAACAGCCATTTTGCGGTCGATCAGAAACAGTGTTTCCGCTTTTTGCTCCTCGCCGCTGTAGAAGCTGGAAAAGAGATAGATCGACTGGCTCTCTCCCTGACTTTTCCCGCCCGCTTCCGTTTTATTTGAAAACTTGTTTGCAGTCGTATCATATGCATAATCCAAATTGCGCTCGGTTTCCGTTATTGCATATTCTTCACCATACAGTTTCATAATTTCTGACCTGGACATGCCCAGCTCGGCGCCTCGCGCCGTCTCATATGCGCCTTCAGAGCCTTCCACTAATGCTACTCCAGCGACTGCGTTATCCCGGTAAAAGATTTTCAAGCCTGATGAGTAGTTCGAAAATACTGCTACCTGGCTGTCCATTTCGATTCCCGCGATTTCTTCCGCCTTCGCACGGGTCATCCCGTAGCAAATAGCGGCTTGCTTGTCATTCTTTTTCACTATACACATGTCTTGATTGGAAAATGTATTTGGCTCAAAGCTGCTCTCGCTTTTACTGCATCCTGCAGAAATAACGGCGAGCGTCAGCAGTAACAGCATTCCGATTGTCGTTTTCAAAATCGGTTCCCTTCTCTACTGATCGATTAGAGCTGGCACAATCTCCTCTTTGCCTACAAGTACAAGTACAGCCATTTTAATATCCTGATCGCCATCCGGCCCTAAATTGCTTGTGTAACGTTTTAATTGCTCTTTCCCCTGTTGTATAACTAAATCCAACTTATTACGATCACTTGCTTTCAAATACTTGAGTTCCCATAGCCACTTATATGGTTTTCCCGTTAGTCGAAAATCAGGCTCTAAGTAAATATCTGTATAGCCACTAACTGTCTCACGTTCACTAATTGGAGTGTAAATGTTGGATAGAGCCACATAAGACAATAGTAAGATTTTCAAATGCTTCTCATCAAACTGTATGAGGTCTCTATATGACAGGACACTCAGCACTCGTTGATTAAGAAAATCTATTAAAGGTGTTAGCTTACCATCAAAAGCCAATTCCCAGACCGCTTTACTAAGTTCGGTTGTATCATAGTGAAGACCTGTCTGTTCCTTTATCCGCCGCTCGAAATATTCCCAGAACAGCTGGCGAATAACAAGATTGGGTATGCCAAGTTCCATTTGCCCATACTTTGATCCAGTGATTGTGAGTAGTCCCATGTAAAACAGTAACGAGACAAAATATTCTTCATCATACATACGATCAAAAGAAAATTTGCTTACAATAGTTGTACATACCGTTTCATTCCGTAAAATGAAGTCAAGCTGGTTGCGATTTCGTTCATTCGCAATTAACCGCTGCAAGCGACCATAATCTGTCTTCACGTTGTCATCGATCATCTGGGAGGGATACTGCCCGCTAATACGCCATTCATTGAAAAAATACAGTACCATATCCGGATTGTAGACCTTCCTTGTCGCATCAACATGAAAACAATAGCCGTTATAATAACGTTTCATTTCTGTTTGAAGCAGTTCTTCCCGGCCAGTTGCCTCAATTTTTTGAATGATACTACGCATATCATCATCCGTGAATCCAAGCATATCATTCATCGCCAAATTAATTGTAAGATTGGTTGCAATGTTAAATCCACTAGTCATATCATCCAACATAATCGGAGAAAGTCCGGTTATAAAAATCCGGTCTATAGTACTACTGGTCCCGATCTTCAAAGCTTCATAAAAATCTCTTACAACACCAGCAGCCCGAATCATCTCTTTATAGAGCGGGGCATCTCCCATTGCGATAACATCATTAGCAAAATGATCATATTCATCGACGATAACATAGATTTTACGATTACAACGCCGGACTAACTCTACAATGCTGATGACCATAGAAGCAACATCTGGCAGATCACCTTGCCAATTATATCGTGGCAAATCATCTGGCAGTAAATTTGTATACTGCTGAACAAAGGCTTGTATCCCTTGTGCAAGTCTTCGCTTGAAAGACTGCTCAAACTCCAATGCTGTATTTGTGTTCAACGCTGAGAAGTTCAATTTCAGGATTAAATATTGATTTCGCAGAGGGGTAGGATGCTGGCCAACATAAAGATCGCCAAAAAGCTCCTGAAACTCTTCGCTGGCACCTGCATCATAATAATGCTGCAGCATCGAGAGAAACAGACTTTTGCCGAAACGCCGCGGACGAATAAAGAATACATATTTTCCGGCATTCTCTAACGGTTCAATGAACTTGGTTTTGTCCACATACAAATACTTCTCTTGACGTATTGTTTTAAAATTCGAAATGCCATATGGAAGCTTCAAATCCTCCTGCCCCCTTTGCCTTAGTGTCTTCATTATACCATACTGCCCACTATGCCCATTATCATCCCGCTTTAAATCACAATTCCGCTCCTATATATCCCATTGTTTTATACCCTTTCACTCTTTTCTTGTACATACTGTTTAACATAGGGACCTGCAGATCAATGTAATCGTATACCTGAACTTCCTTCTTCCCTTTATGAAGACGATGAAGGCGCCCCACATACTGTTGAAGCGTGCCGCTCCAGGAAATTGGCAAAGCCAGGAAGAGCGTATCCAGTCTGGAATAATCAAACCCTTCCCCAATAAGCTTGCCGGTAGCGATGAAAACACACTCTTCATCGTCCCCGATACCGGCCATTTTTTGCCTGATGGCCTCCCGTTGCTTCTTGCCCATCCCGCCCCGCAGCACAATAATATTTTTGGCAAAACCTTTCAGCCGCTGCTCAAAATACTCGACATGAGAAGTCCGTTCAGACAACAGCAAAGGTGACCTCCCTTGCTCAAGACAAGTTAATAAATCATTAAATACCATTTCATTTCTAGCTTCATCTTCCGTTAAGAGCTGATAAATTTCTTGAATTGTCGCTTGGCCGCTTTCTACAGGCAGCTTGAACGTCGTATAACGGGGTTTAACCCTATGTGAAAAAGGGCGCGCCAACGCCTGACTTCGCGCATCGATACGGCAGCGGATAGGCCCGCACTGCATCAGAACAATCGGTTGATGCCCATCCTTACGGGAAGGCGTAGCCGTCAGACCGAACACATAACGTGCCTTGACTGTCTTCAATATTTGCTCGAAGCTGAAAGCAGAAATATGATGGCACTCATCTACGACAATTTGACCATACTCAGCGACATAATCTTTTACTGACCCTTTCACATTCACACTCTGCATAACCGCAATGTCAATCTTACCCGTTCTCTTGTCCTTGCCCCCGCCAATCAGCCCAATTGATTGCGAAGGGACATGCAAGAAAGCTGTTAACCGTTCTTTCCACTGCTCCATTAGTTCCCGCCGATGTACAAGAATAAGAGTGCTTACTTTCCGCGTTGCTATGATGCTGGAGGCTACTACTGTTTTGCCAAAAGCCGTAGTTGCCGATAAAATACCTGTATCATGAGCCAGCATCGCTCTTGCTGCTGTGTCTTGCAGCATCGTTAGCTCTCCGATGAAACTAATATCGATTTCATTTCCCTTGACCCGTTCGTCCCTTACTTGAAATTGAAGATTAGCTTTACTCAAAAGTTCGATCAACTGCTCGTAGCATCCGCGCGGCAGAGCGAGATAGCGAGGATGATCGTTATCCGCACATCCGATCACTCTTGGTTTACCATATGTCGAGAGACGCATCGCCTGCGCCTTATAAAATTCCGGATTTTGAAAAGCTGCCAATCGTATGAGCCGATTAATCACTTTCGCCGGTAAGCCCGTTTTCTCGATATAGATCATATTAGCAAGGACGATATTAACAACACTTAGCGAATCCAGCCTCATATCCGCAAACCAATCTGTCTCTTCCGGCGTTTCCCAAGGTACAGCGTCATCCGCTTCAATCATAAAGCCCGCGTTTAACAAACCCGATGACTGTACTGCATTTCGAATAATCATTTCCACTTCATCAGAAGTCATTCTTCTTATGGAGGACAAATAGGCCCACTGATCTTTATAAGCAAGCAACTGGCTATTTACAAAGACGCTGTTGCCTTGTTTACGGGGCAAACCTTGAAGCGGCAGTGCAATCAGATTCCCGAACCCGCCCTTTGGCAGCGTATCTTGATTAGGGAACATACGATCATAGGAATCAAGAGCCATCTGATGCCGCCCTTCCATTGCCCGGGTAATTAATGCAGCACCAAGCTTTCTTGCGGTTACTGCCGGAAGAGCTTGCTCGAAGAAAATCCATAAATGTCCGCCATTTCCTGATCTGGAGCGCTCCAGCGCAGCTGGAACCGATAATTGATCACATGCATGGAGCAGCGCTTTCGCATCCTCCTCCCAGCCTTTCTTGTCCAAATCAAGTGCAATAAAATAGCAGTGTTCATTAGAAAGCAAAGGGTAAATACCGATCGTGCGATTTTTTGATGCATCCAGGTGATCGTGGATCACTTCATCTGTTATTGAATGGAACATTTGATGCTTGCATTCCGAACACTTAACCTGCGGCTTCTTGCATACTGCCGTCCATTCGTTGTCACATGCAGGAGAATAGCCCGCTTTTCCGGCTTTATTCTGCCATCTTACCGGATACACATCTTCCCTGCCCCTAAACAAGCTTCGAAACAATGCAATTTTATCGCTCGAGGAGGATCGCCAGGTGACACCCTCATCTGCTTTATCATTGCGATCATCGGTTGCTTCAGGCGTTCTATCATCAAAATACATTTCTTCCTCTTCCAAAAGATAGGAGCCCGCCGGGATATTCGAAGTCCCTTCCAGCTGCGATATCCGCTTTCGCAATCGGTCATTTTCTTCTCTTAACCGCTCACACTCCAACTGCAACAATCGCAGCCGTTCTTCCAGATATGCCAAATCCACTCGATATCACATCCTTCTGATTTCCCCATAGATTTGAGACCAATAACTCTTACGCCATGGTCCGGCGAAGGAAACAACCATCCCAATGTTGCAGCTTGTGCAACAAATTTATCGTGGGAAGCAAGGATTCCCCGAATTGTTGTACGAAATACAACAATCTGCTTCTCTAAGGGGGCGAAATGGGGATGGTTATTGCATAATGTACAACATTTTTGCAAAATACGGCAAGATCCTGGCTGAAATGTTGTATTTTGTACAACATTCTGACACCTCCCCCTCATCGGCAGCCCATCAAACACCAAGCTTGTATTATACTCAATTATAATTGTATAATATACTATACAAGATAGTGAAAGGAGCTGGTCGTCGTACACGACGCCATTCATGTCCGAATCGGACAAAACCTACATCGTCTGCGCAAGCAAAGAGGTTTGAGTCTGGATAAGGCAGCCGAACTGACAGGGGTAAGCAAAGGGATGCTGCATCAAATTGAGCGAGGCGATACCCAGCCAACGATAACGACAGTTTGGAAAATTGCCACAGGGCTCAATACTTCCTTTTCCGCGCTATTGAAGGATGACGAGACGACCGTATCGATTGCGAGACGCAGCCCTGTTCCTCATGTGACCGAGGATGACGGCAAATGCAGAGTGTATATGCTGTTTCCCTTCGATCCGCAAACGCGGATTGAAATATTTACGATTGTGCTGCAGCCGTCGGGCAATTATTTGTCGTCACCGCACAATGATGGCGTACAGGAATATATCGTTGTTGTCTCGGGAACGTTCCATATGCAAGTAAGAGATGAGCTGTATGTATTAGAAGAAGGAAGCGCAATCCGCTTCGCGGCCAATGTGCCGCATCGCTACTTGAATCCGTCTGATGCGGATACGATCATTCAAGTAACAATGCATTATGCTGAAGATTAGTATTTGGAGGAATCACCACTATGACAACGTCACTGAAAGAATCTGCACAAAAATTTCAAGATCACCTGCAATCGCTTGGGTACCACAATAAAGTTGTCGAGCTGCCGGACAGCGCACGCACCGCACAAGAGGCGGCAGATGCCATTGGCTGTGAAGTAGCCCAAATTGCCAAATCAATTATTTTCCGGATCAAAAGCAGCGGCCAATCGCTCCTCGTCGTTACAAGCGGGATCAACCGCGTTAATGAAAAGGCGCTTGCAGAGCAGCTGGGCGAAAAGTTCGGCAAGGCTGACGCCGACTTCGTCCGCGAGCATACCGGGTATGTCATCGGCGGGGTAGCCCCTGTTGGCCATGTAAAGCCACCAGTCACGATCATTGATGAGGATTTGCTGCAATTTACGACATTATGGGCTGCAGCCGGTCACCCTAAAGCGGTATTCGAGCTTACGCCCGATGAGCTGGTAGATATGACGAAAGGCAAAGTTATGAGCGTGAAGTAATACGTCAAGCATGCAACAAGCATGCAACAGCAGGCAGTTCACTAATGGCTGCCTGCTGCTGCATCATTATGCCTTTTGTGAATCGCATTAACGCCCAATACAACGGCAATTAACTCATAGTCGTCCAACGCATGAGTGATATTATCCAGCCGAAATGCGCTCGGCATCAGCCAATTGCTGGTACGCTCAAAGGCCGCCACAATTTGCTCCTGATGATCCTTAATTTCATAGGCTTTAGAAAAGGCCGGAGAATTTATATAGTAGGTTTGATTATTTTCTGACGCATATTCAAACTTTTTGGAGAACATCGCCATACGCGCACGAAGGACACCAAGCAATCGCTCCCCGCCATCCGTAACTTCCCATTTGTTCGAGAAGAAACGAAAAGATCCATGACAAACTAGTTTACCGTCTAACTCACGGATATCAAGTGATGAGCCGAACATGGTTTTCAGATCAACTTCCCCGATTCGCTCCCCTTGCTCATTCATAATCTCTGTGACACCTGCACTAAAAAAATTATCGCGAAAATATAGCGGCACTTTACTCCCTCCCTTGTTTCTTTAATACTATTATAATTGACTCGATCATCTGACAGCAAAAAAACGTCAAAGCTCTATAAAATAGAACTTTGACGTTGGGAACAACTATTGAATTATTGAGCAGCAGGAGCGTCCAATGCTTCTTTTGGAACCTTGATTTCTGCTACTTCGTTATGTTTGGAGATCGCGCTTGTCATTACCATGTCGAGGGTAACTTTTTGACCTTCCTGCTCCATTTCCATGGACATGTTGACATCGGAACGCGTTGGCAAGAACGTTTCTTTATTCACGCCGCTCACGATTTTGATACTCTTGATGTTCATCGACTCCATCATAGCCGCAACTTGCTCATTAGCTCCACCGGTTTGGCCCATCAGCTCTTTAGCGAGTTCTTTCACATTGTCGCCGGACAGCTCAGCCGTCAATACGTAATTGTCGCCTTCTTCAACGATTTTTGTATCGTTTGCGATCGATTTGAATTGTTCCAGCTGTTTTTCTGGCTCCATGGACGCTTGCATTGAAGCAATCATTTGATCCTTCATTTCATTTGGAAGCTTCACCCATGCACCGTTAGTTTCAGTAAAGATGCCGTCTTCGGTAATATATTGCTTGATAGTTTGGTCGCCTTGCGGTGTAGCCATTTGGATTTCTTGGAACATTTGCAATGGCTCTTTAACGAAATCCGATTTCATCTTCATGTCAACTTTTTGCTCTTGCTTTTGACCGCCTTGCTCAACCACGATGTTTTGGTTCACTGTGGAATCCATCGAGAAGCTTTTCAACTCAGCGCCAGCTTTTGCTGTTTTTTCGATCAGCTCTTCAACAGTTGGAACCGCACCTGTTGCTTCTTTATTTCCAGCGTTTGTTTGTTTTTCAGAGTTGCCAGTTGTGTTGCCGCCTGCGCCTTTATTCGTCGTTTGCTCCGGCTTGCTGTTGCCGCCGTTAGCGCCGTCTTTCTCCTTCGAACCGCAAGCTGCCAAGCTAATAACCATCACAACTGTCAAAAATAGTACTGTCCACTTCTTCACTTAATTGTCCTCCCAAAATTTGAACTACCTACAAGGATAGCCAATCTCGATGGAGCGGCAACAGAGTATTTAGTCCTGAATAGTCAGGTAATAGGCCCTTTTCTGTGTTTATTAGAATTTTTTCATTTAATAAATCCAATTAATAACATATAGTTCGTAAGAACCACTTTCCAGTCGCAAATAAACAAAAAAAGCAAGCGTATACATTGTTACTTTGTATACCCCTGCCTTGTTGTATATTAAGCCTCTAACAATGTTGTTGCTGTAAGTTTGCCGGCCTTAAGGTCCAGCTTCAGCGTTTTGATTTCGAAGCCCTGCAGCTCGACTTGCTGTTCAATTTGCAGCGCCGGGATTCGCACTGTTGTCGTTCTGCCTATACCCGTTGGCTCGAACAAACGGATTGCGTAGCCGTCTCCTTGTTCCAACTGCTTGAAAGCCGTCATTTGAATGACCTGATCATCCAGTTCAAGCGCTGTACCTACAGCTTTACCGCCTCCATGCGGGAAGAAGGAGAGGGCAAACGGCTGCTCATTATGAACCGTCGCCTCGCGGTCAATCGCTTCACGCCGCGCCGATACAGTTCCAGCGTTGAGCCAGAAGGTAAAGTTCCGCTCCCCTTGGTCAATCCGCGGCAAAAAGCGATCCTGCACGACGATCGGCCGATCCAAAATCGGGTGGGCACAGTATCCCGCACTGCGCAGCAGCGACAAACGAATCTCTCCATTTTGACAGTCGGAGCCATACTGGCCATTGTTTATACATGTGACCGCCATATCGGCTGCAGCCGATTCAAGCGCCACCCATCGCTGCGCTACGCACTCTTGCCCATTCGCAGCCAGCTCGCTAATCCCGTACGCGGTCTGCCCCCGATACGCCCCCTGCGGTATGACGGTTGGAATGGACAGCTTCAGCATCCGATCCTTCTCGTTCCAATATACCTTCACCTGCACCTCGATTTCAGTCCCTCGTTTCGGCAGCTTATAGGTCTGACAGAGAAAGGAATCCTGGTATCGGAACACCGCCTCAATGACGGTTCGCACCTCGCCGTCCTCAATAACGCGGACGGAAGGTAACACCGTGTGCTTGACCCCCGAGAAGGACGTTCCTTGCTCCGCTTCCATCAACTCAAATCGTCCCACTATATTCGGGAAACAGTCCGTGTCCATCCTCCATGGGTCCTCATTATCTTCCATGATTAATGATGCGAAAGAATCAGGCTTTAAGTAGGATATACCATGAACCGTATACTCATCCATTCGGCCAGTGAGGGCATTAATGCGCACACGCAATTCTTCCGTCTCAAACAAAAAGCTGCCCGCTTCACTTTGCAACGCTGGAGCAGGTTTAGCCTCCAGCATCTCGATCCGGCAATCAAAACGATTCATCGCCATCGGCGCCAGCTCCGCCTCAAAGATAATTCGCTTTCGCCAGTCCAGATTCAAATTGCTCGCTTCTTTTTCTGGCTGAGATGGCAAACGCCGTCCTTCCTGATAAGCTGCAGGCATAGAAAACTGCTCTGCCCAGTTCTGATCCTCCAGCATAAATTCGCATTCAACCGTTGTTTTAACCGGATAAGGGTGCGGATTGTAAACTAACACCGGGTATTCGCCAAGCGGCGCCTTCGGCTGTCCGGCAGCGAGCGCAAAGAAAGCACGGGCCTTTAGGCGCGACAAAATCTCCAGACCATGGTCGAATAAGCGCAAGGATGCTTCCTCGGCGGCTTGTACAGATGAGCCGGGCAAAATATCATGGAACTGGCCTGTCAGCAAATCCTGCTGCGCTTCCTGCAGCTCGGCGCGCGGATAAGCTAGCCCGCTCTGCAGCGCTGCAGCACTCAGCATTTTTTCCGTCATAAACAGTTCATTTTCCAGCCGGCGGTGCTTCTGCTTAATGCGGATCATCGAGGTATAGCAGCCGACAAAGCGCGGCTGCAAATCCCGCTCATAACTAGGCAGCTTCTTCCGCTGCTGCAAATCGTCAAAATATTGCTCCGGTGTAGCGTGCACGATCTCCCAGCCATGCGGCTCCTGCATCAACTCGGCAATACGATCAAGATCATAGCGGGACGGGCCGCCGCCATGATTGCCTACACCCCATAGAATCAGGCCAACCTCTTCAGCAGGATGCTCTTCAATCCAGGCCCGGATTTTTTCATGCGATTTGCCGAGCTGAGAGTTGTAGCCGCCGCTGATTTTATGGACGGCAATTTCCGTTCCATTAAAACCCTGCCACAAAAAATCGTCCGCCGGCAGCCCTTCAAGTGATTCCGGACGCATAAAAATATAAGAATCATAGCCGGCGAGCCGCATAATTTGCACAAGCCCTCGCGTATGTCCGAAGGAATCGAAATTAATAGCCGTACGCGGCTCAGCGCCGAACTTCTCGCGAAAATAGTTCCGGCCGGCAGCAATTTGCCGTACGAAGGATTCACCGGAAGGCATGTTGCAATCCGGCTGCAAATACCAGCCGCCCATGATGTGCCACTTGCCTGCGCGTACCAGCCCCTGAATCCGGGTAAACAACGCCGGTTCGTATTCCTCAATCCATTTGTACAAAATCGCTTCATTATGGTTAAATATATAACCGTCATATTCCTCGCAAAAATCCGCCGCCGCCCGGAAGGTAGACACAGCCGCCGCCGCCCCTTCTTCCCACTCCCACTGCCACACAGGATCAAGATGAGCATTGCTCAACAAATGCAATCTTTTCATCACCATGCCATCCTTTCATCATCGATTTACAACCGTCAAGGTATTGTGAAACTTGACTCCTCTTAGCTGTATTGTCCAAAAATACGGGATGGAAGTAAATTGCTGATTCTCACCACTTTTTGTCCAATTATGATATGATGATGAATATTACCTTCTGAAAGCAAAGGTGAGGACAGATGACGGATATTCCGTATTGGAAAACAACTTTACCGCCTTTCTTCAACAAAATATGCGGTGTCATCCAAGTCGATGATGTTATTATTGAATGGATCGATATCATTTTCGAACAAATCGGCAATGCTACAAAATGCCCCCCTCATCTCCACGCCTGGTATGAGTTCAACTACGTTCTCGCCGGCGAGATGAGAACGATATTCGGCGATCAGACCGTCTGTGTCGGCACCAATCAGTTTTTTCTTATTCCGCCAGGAACCGTACATGCCCATACCTATAATCCCGCCGCTCCGCATGAAGGGATCTGTATCCGCTGGCGGATCCGGCAGGCTCATGGAGACAACCTTCCTGAAGACGGTTCATTATTTGCACGGTTAGACAGCTTGGCAAACTGGTCGCCCGGCAGCTATAGTGACCGTTACCGGATTGGCGATATGCTGCTCCAGCTTTTCCGCGAAGCCGAGGCAGGCGCTTCCGTCTTCTCCCTCCGTCTCATGCTGCTGCGCATACTCGATGCTTTGACTCTTGTGCAAAAGCCCGATCAAGCCGTCATCGCTACTGAGCATGAAGGGGCGGACCGGCTCCTGCGCAAAATCGAAGTTCATCTGCAGGATTTGCAAGGCAACCGGCTCGATGTCAAATCGCTGGCTGCCAGCCTGCATATGAGCTATGGGCATTTGTCGCGGCTGTTCAAGCAATCGACAGGCATGACGATCGTGGAGCGAATGAACAATTTTCGTTTGCAACGGGCAGCGGTCCTGCTGCAGCAGCCGGGATTATCGATTCGCGAAGCCGCGGAGCAGGCCGGTTTTCCCGATGCTTATTATTTTAGCAAGCGCTTCAAGGGCTATTATGGCTGCAGTCCGCGAGAATACCGGAAGCGGCTGAATCCATAAGGTGCGGCCCCTAGTCTCATAGACAAAAAAACGGCCAACGCCGTCCTTCGTACTATCGCCAAGTTTCTTGCTCTAATAGCATGCCATGCATTGCCGGAGATCAGGGGCTAAGCCCTGAAGGAGGGTAAGAGCTGCCAAGCGGTTTCACCTTACGGAAGCGACAGACATTATTTCGCCAATTATCTTCCTTTTTGAAATCTAACGGATGTGGGCGATCTTAATTGGACGTTTTTGGGCGAAATCGTGCTCCTAAACATCAATTAGCGGCGCACAGTTCCGTTACAATTTCAAATCGGCCAAATTTTCGAAATTAGCGGCCGTGACATCCGTTAGCGTTTGTTCATCTGCCAAGAGGCTTTCTTCAATAAATAGATATAGTTTGGTTTTGCTTCAAACGTGAGCGCTATTGATTGGTCACTGTACACTCGGCCACCGCTGTCAGAAGAAGCAACTGGTGCTGCAATATCTACTGCAATTCCCTCAGACGCTTCCACTATAGAATCAGCAAATTCGGCTTGTTCCTGCATAGCTGCTAGAACACTTGCAATGCGGGAGGTTTCTGTTTCAAGCTTCGTTGATGCTTTTATTTGATATACGTTCAGCTTGCTCGAGCTTCGCACCGTACAGCTGCCTCCCTTAGAAGCGATAATCACAGCTTCGCGCAGCTCGCCGTTCCGCCATCTCATCCCGACTTCGAAGCCGCCCCTTCCCCGCAGGCCGGATACTTGCCCATTTTCCCAAGCCTGGGGCAAGGCAGGCAGGAGATGAAGCTCCCGCTGATGGGATTGCAGCAGCATTTCGGCAATGGCCGCAGTGCCGCCGAAATTGCCGTCAATCTGAAACGGCGGATGATCGCCAAGCAGGTTGGGATGCGTTGATTTGCGGATTAAAGTAAGCAAATCTGCATATGCCCGTTCATGGTCATACAATCTGGCCCAGAAGTTAATCATCCAAGCACGGCTCCAGCCCGTATGCCCGCCGCCATGCTCCAATCTGCGGTCTAAAGTTTTGCGCGCTGCAGCAGCGAGTTCAGGCGTTGCCAGCGGCGAAATCTGTTCCCCAGGAAAAAGAGCAAATAAGTGCGAAGTATGACGGTGTCCCGGTTCCGGCTCCTCATACTCCTCTGACCATTCCAGCAATTGGCCATGTTTGCCAATCTGCGGAGGCGGAAGCTTGCCAAGCACCTTTTTGGCTTGATCAAGAAATGCCTCATCCCGTTCACTGGCAATACGCTTATCTTCCTGACGCAATAGCTCAAATGCTTCAACACAAGCACTTATTAGCGCATGGATGATTTGGGCATCCATTGAAGGTCCTATGCAAAGATGTCCGATATTTCCATTCGGCAGCCGGTAGCTGTTTTCCGGCGAAAGCGAAGGGGCAGTGACAAGTCTCCCCCGATCATCCTCCACCAGAAAATCAAAAAAGAATTCGGCCGCTTCCTTCATCACCGGAAAGGCGCGCTCCGCCAAAAAAGTTATATTTTGTCCGAACCGAAAATGCTCCCAAGCATGAAGGGCAAGCCAGGCGCCGCCCATAGGCCAAAATACAGCTGATTTATAATTGCTTTGGATCGCCGTATCTGCCCAAATATCTGTGGCGTGATGCGCGACAAAGCCTCTCGCGCCGTATAGAGCTTTTGCCGTATGCCGGCCGTTTATTTGCAGACGTTCTAACAAATCCAAGACCGGCTCGTGGCAAGCTGCCAGATTACATACTTCGGCAGGCCAATAGTTCATCTGCAAATTGATATTCAAATGGAAGTCAGCTTCCCACGGCGGCGTATAGCTTTCATTCCAAATCCCTTGCAAATTAGCGGGCAAGCTGCCCGGACGGGAGCTGGCGATTAACAAATATCTGCCGTAGTTAAAAAACAGTTCGACTAACCCATGATTTTCAGCGCCCCCGCGTACAGCTTGAAGCTTAGCATCTGTAGTCAAATCAACTGCCGCCGGCACTCTGTCTTCCAGCTGCAGATGAACGCGGTCATACCAGGAACGGTGCTCTTTCACATGGCGCTCGCGAAGATCGCTGTATTCCCGGGCCGCAGCCTCATGCACAAGCTTAAGCGCCTCAGCTTCGGGATCGGAGTGCCGGAATGAGGTTTGCGCCGTTACGACAAGTGTCAACGCGTCCGCCTCATTAACCGATATATAACCTCCTATCGTTTGTACGGTTCCTCCCTCGGCAACAGCTTTTACCGCCAAGCAATAAGAGATGCCCTCTGCGCCGCATTGCCCTTCTTGAATGATTGTCGCATTGCCGGCTTTGCGCCATCTTCCCTCAAACGGCCTGCGGTTCACACTTGTATCGACAGTTAACGCTCCTGGCCGGTCCGCAGTCAGCCGAATAATAATCGCCTGATCGGGAGCGCTCGCAAATATTTCTCTGCTGTATGCAATGCCGCCGCTTTGGAAGCTGACAGAAGCGATTGCCTGCTGTAAATCCAGCTCTCTTGTGTAATGCTCAATTGGCTGCTGCAAACCGCCGAACTGCAGCTTCATTTCTCCCAGAGGCTGATAGGTTCCAAAAAAATGCGGTGTTGAAGTTAGGGAAAGCTTGGCTAAACGTTCTGCCCGATTCGGTTCTCCGGCAAATAACAACCGTCTAATTTCGGCTAAATGTGCGCTGGCATCAGGGTTTTCACGTTTCTGCACACCGCCGTGCCAGACTGAATCCTCATTTAATTGAAGGCGTTCCTCCATTGCATAGCCAAAGACCATCGCGCCAAGCTTGCCATTGCCAACCGGCAGCGCTTCCAGCCAATTGCTTGCCGGCTTGCTGTACCATAGCTTATCATTCATGTGTTCACCCCCATCGATATAACGGACACGGACCGGACCCGATCAGGTCCGGTCCGGTGAGGTCCGGTCATGGCACTAACTGCGGGAATTAAAACGATCCAAGGCGTCCTGGTAGATCTTTTGCGCTTTTTCAATCCCCATATCGGACAGGCGTTTTGTAAAATCGTCATACTTGCTCAGCGGCTCAACGCCCATAATAAATTTCAAGATCATTTCATTTTTATACGTGTTAATATCATTCATAATGGCCATCAACTGCGACGCTTCTTCCGTGGTATAAGAAAGATCTGTCGGCGTATTCAAGCTCGTATCGCCGCTTGCCCATTTCTCGGCTGTTTCCTGCTGTTCCGGAAGCGACAAGTTAATTTGTTTAAACGGTTCAAAATCCATTACTTTGGTAAAGCCGTTGATTGGAAACGCATAGTGGGCAATTGCCTGGCTTGGAGACTTGCCTTCCTTGTTATCCGTAATTTCAGGCAAAAACCGCTTTTGCCCGTCGACAACTTCATAGCTTTCCCCTTCTACGCCCCAGTTCAAATACGTTTGTCCCTCTTCGGAATAAAAGTAATCAATCATCTTCACCGTTTCAATCGGGTTTTTGTTATTTTTGGTAATGATGGCCGCCCAACCTGTTTTTTGCAGCATTTCCGGCGGGAAGCTATAAGGCTTGCCTGCCGGACCAACCGGCGGCGCTACGCCAATCAGGGAAAATTCCGGATTGCTGACACGTGCAGCTTTAATGTTATTGCCCATGCCGCTTCCGATGTAGCCAAAAGTCGCTCCTCCCAGATTGCTTTGCAGCTTGGTATCTCTCCCTTTTCCATCCGTGGAAGCGTACTCTGAATCAATAAGACCTTCTTTGTACCATTGGTTCATCGTTGTCAGGAAATCTTTAAACTGCGGCTGCAGCGCTCCATACTGCAATTTGCCGGTTGCCGGATCATTATAGAAACCGTCCAGCACCCCCCATGCCGCAGCAAACTCAGTCAATCCTTGCGCTTCGCCGCCTAACGGGCTTCCACCCGGCGCCTTCGCCAGAATATATGGAATTTCATCGGCCTTGCCATTGCCGTTCGGGTCTTTCTCTTTAAACGCTTTCAATACGGTATACCATTCATCTATCGTTGTCGGCGGCTGAAGCCCCAATTTATCCAGCCAATCTTTTCTTAACATGAATCCGTTGTAGGACAGCCGCCGCGGATCCGGATCAAGCTGATAAAAGGCGCCGATTGTACCATCGTCCAGCATCGTATATTTTTTAATTTCCGGATATTTCTCCAGTTGTTTTTTATAGTTTGGCGCATATTCGTCAATCAAATCGTTCAATTTGATCGCAATCCCGTCATCGACCAGGCCCCGCAAGCCGCGCGGAATCGAAGAAAGGCTCCAGAACAGTACATCCGGGAACTCGCCGGAAGCCAGCATAATATTTACTTGATCATTGGTTGCAGGGTGAAGCCATTCAACATCGACCCCCGTCTTCTTGGCAATCTCTTGGAAGCCGCGGGCTTCTCCCATCGTTTTCAGCTCTGCCCCGGCAAAATTCGTTTGATACCACGTAATTTTCACATTCTCTTTGCCTGTATTGCCTGAATCGGCGTTTGCCGGTTTGCTATCCCCGTTCCCCGAACTATTGGCTCCGCCGCCGTTGCTGCCGCCGCAGCCCGCAAGCAAACTGGCGAATAACACAGCACTCATAGCGCCTTGAACTGTTTTCATTTTTCTATTCATAGATTAACCCCTCCGTCATTGTTATTAACCTTTGATCGCGCCAATCATGACGCCCTTTGCAAAATACTTTTGCAAAAAAGGATAAACCGTAATAATCGGAATAATCGAAACCATAATGCAAGCATACTTCACGATTTCATTCATATCCTGTCCCTTGCGGGAGCCCAGCCCGATCAAGCTGTCATCTGTAGCATTCATCGTCAAAATATTGCGCAGCACCAGCTGAAGCGGAAATTTCTCCGCATCATTTAAATAAATGGCCGCATTAAACCACGAGTTCCAATGGCCAACCCCGTAATACAAAATCATAACGGCGATAATCGGCATCGACAATGGCATCATAATTTTAAAAAATACGGTCATATCATTTGCCCCGTCCATCTTCGCAGACTCCTCCAGCTCCACCGGCATCCCCTGAAAATGCGTCCGCATAATGATTAAATTATAAGTGCCGACAAGCCCGGGAACAATGACCGCAAACCATGAGTTTACCAGTCCAAGCTGTTTCATCACGAAATACGTAGGAATCAAGCCACCGTTAAAGAACATGGTAAAGACGATCGCCATCATAAAAAATGGCATTAAACGCGGGCCGCGGCGCGATAACGCGTAGCCCAGCATCGAGGTCAGCATCACATTCAGTGCTGTTCCGCCCACGGCATACATAATCGTATTTCTATAACCTGTAATCATCAATGCGTTCGACAAGACCGCTTTATAAGCGTCGAATTGTAGGCCCAACGGCTTATATAGCAATCCCTCGAAGCTTCTTAACAAGTCCGGCTCGCTGACCGAAGCCATCGCGACATAAAGAAACGGGTATAGCGTAATTCCCATCAAAAAGATCATGAATAGGATGTTTAGCGCGTCAAAAATAATACTGCCCGGCGACCGCAGCTCTTTCATAGGCTTCTCCCTTCTAAAACAGGCCGGAGCCGGACATTTTTCTGCTAAAACGGTTGGCTCCAAGTAAGATAATGAGATTAATAACAGAATTAAATAGCCCTACAGCAGCGCTATAACTATAATTCGTCTCCAGCAATCCTTTCCGGTATACAAACGAGGAAATCACATCGGCCGTTTCGAAGGTTGCCGGATTGTACAGCAAAATAATTTTTTCAAACCCGACATTCATCACCTGCCCCAACCGCAAAATAAGCAGAATGACAATGGTCGTCTTAATGCCCGGCAACGTGACATGGAGCATCTGCTTCCATCTGCCTGCGCCGTCTATTTTGGCCGCCTCATACAATTCAGGCGATATGCCCGACAACGCGGCCAAATAAATAATCGAGCTCCAGCCAAGCTCTTGCCAGATGCCCGAACCGACAAAGATCGTTCGGAACAAACCGGGCTGCAGCAGCAGATTTTCTCTATTGCCGCCAAATAGAGCGATCACATCGTTGAACAAACCGCTTTTTGCTGTAAATTCGATTAATAGACCGCTTATGATGACGACTGAAATAAAGTGAGGCAAATAGGTGATCGTTTGCACTGTACCCTTAAAATATTTGTTGCGCAGCTCATTCAGCAACAGGGCCAAAATGATCGGCATAGGAAACCCGAAGACGATCGAGTAAAAACTGATTAACAGCGTATTCGTTAAAATTCTGTAAAAATAGTAGCTGTTAAAAAAATCGATAAAATGATCAAAACCGACCCACGGACTGCCGGATATCCCTTTGATCGGAATAAATTGCTTGAACGCTATCGATGCACCATACATAGGCCAGTATTCATAGATGGCATAGTACAACAATCCCGGCAAAGCGATGAAATAAATAAATTTGTACTTCTTGAGATCCTTCCATAACGTCCACAACGTCCCCAACATCCGCATCCCTCCCTCTCGTTTATTTTCCATTTTTCGGCGCCGCTTGCCGGCTAGTTGTAAAGTAACACAGCGCCTTGCCGGGAGAAATCGGCGTTTCTTTTCATCCATCATCAAACCTTTGGAACAGCGGTCATCATTTTTTTATCTTCATTTTTTTAGCATCGCTATAAATGAAAAAAGAGCGCAGAATCAAGCTCCGCGCCCTTCTATTCCCCTATTAATGATTGAAATCCACTCTGTTCTGCTCCCGAAATTCGCCCGGTGTTGCGCCTGTTACTTTCCTGAAATTACGGATAAATGTATTGCTGTTGGAGTAACCGACTCGCTTGGCAATATTCTGAATCGTTAAAGCTTGATCCATTAACAATGCTTTAGCCGCTTCAACCCGTAATTGACTTAGCATCACGATAAAATTATCGCCAACCTGCTCCTTAAATAAATTGGATAGATACGAAGCATTTAACTGAAACGCCTCTGCCAGTTTTGACAGGCTCATATCCGGATCGGCGTAATTTTTCTCCATATATTCGATAATCGAACGGCGCAAGCCGTCGCTTCTGCTTGTCTGATTCATTTGCACATGCCCGCAAATCGAGGTGAAAATATGAACAGTGACGGTCTGCATTTGGGCAATCGATCTGCACGCATATAATTCATCATACGGATTATGATCTCCGAAAATCTGTTCAAGCGGGAGCGACAGCTGGTTTAACACTTTAATTGCGGTACTCATGACATCAAAAAACAAGCATTTGGACATTTGCAAGCTCATCGCATCTGAATTCGGATTACTGCGAAAAATATCCTCCAGCAGCTGCTGCGTCTTCTGGCTGTCGCCAAGCTTGATCGCCTGGAATAGGGCCATTTCCATTTCAAAAGAGTAGCTGTAATTTAACTCTGCCGATCTTGGCGGCAGCTCCTGCGTATGCACGACGGCATTGCGTCCTTGAATGAGCTGATAATCGATCGCTTGTAAAGCTTCACGGAAGGAAAGGTGAATCCCGACCAACTCCGGGTGAAAATTCCCGATTCCAATGCTCGTATGAATCGAGAAGCGCTGCCCGATAAATTCTGTCGTTTGATTGGCAGCCTCCGCCAAACTCTGCTTCAGGTCATCCAGCTTGTAGTCGCCCGGCACATTTAACAGCAGCCCTAGCCGGTCGGGGTCCAGATCGGCTACATAGGCCTTGCCAAAGGCCGCGCATAAATGTTCTATTACATTGCCTGAGACAAACTTGGCATAGCGCTGCTCCTCCCAGCTGTCGGAATGATACTCGTCAATCCGAATCAACAGCACCGCAAACAACGCATAGGGCAGTTCCACTCCTAACGATTGCGGAGAATATTTACTAAGTTCGCTAGCCAGCATATTGCCCTTCATTAATTGTGTCAGCAAATTGGATCGCAGCGTTGGAACCTGCTCCTTGAGCACAAGATTCACCTGATCGCGATCACGGATGACTTCATCTGTAAAATTTTCGATAAAATCGAGCTCATTCGCTAATTGTTTTTCCAGTTTATCCTGTTCAAAGCCAGCCTTCGCTTTTAAACCCATCACTAATTTTTTGACTGGTTTATAGCTCATCCGCGCTGCGCGGTAGGCAATTAATAAGCTTATTAGCACCGCCAATGCCGAAATCAGCATAAATTTTAATTTATTTTGCTTGACTTCCCGCATAATTTGATCGGTTTGAATCATCGACATTAGCTTCCATCTTGCTTTTTGCGGTCTTTCCGTAAAAACACTGTACTCGTTGCCAGCCGCAGTTACTTTGCCGCTCTTGTCTGCTAAGGCATTTCCCGGAGGAAGATACGCCAGCATGTCCGTTTGTCCTAAAGCCAGCAGCGGCTTATTTTGGTCATCCAGCAAATAAACCGCGCCGCTGTCTACAGCAGCAATATTCGTTAGCAGTTGTCTGATTTTATCCGCATTGATAAGAAAAACAATTGTCGCGTATGAATCATTATTGCCAGTATAGCCGACTGATTGTGTAAGCGTTAACACTTCTTTGTTGCCTAAGGATTCAAACATAAATGTATCTAACTGAGCGTATTTCAGCGTATTTTTAACCGTTAACGACTTCAGCCAATCCTCAAAGGACAGGGAAGATTTCAAATAAAACTGATGATAGAAAAATGCCTGGTCGGCCGTATTGGTCGTCGTAACGATTAATTCTGACTTTGGATAATGAATGAAAATATCATATATGTAGCTGTTGCTGTTGCGGATGGAATTAAGTTGTTCGCTCAGCTTTACCAAGTAATAACGTCTTTCCGCATTTATCGCCGTATCATTCATAAATCGTCTAACCTGCGGTTCTAATGTTAGACGCAAGATGCTTTGCTCAATGCCGCCGAGCCTTTCCTCAATAATCTGCTCTGCTTGTTTAAGCGCATTGGAATGATAAATACTGGCCTGTTCGGTCAGAGCATCTGAATAACCGGAATATAAATACAGCGCAGCAGTAAGTGGCACGACGAGCATGATAAGATTAGAATATAAAATGATGCGAAAAAAGCTGCGTTTTATAAATAGTCTCTTCATCTGCTCACTCCCCTCTAATAACGTTGGTACTCGTATTAATATAGCGATTTTTTGCCCGATCGGCAATAACAAAAAGATCGCTCGAACTGTCAGGCTGTGAGCCCTTAACAGTCGGCGATCTTTTTCTTTGCGCGGCTATACGCCTGAATAAGCCATAAACCCGCCGTCCACCGGAATCGTAATCCCGGTCACAAAGCCGGACATGCTGTCATCCGCCAGCCAAATCAATGTTCCGAGCAAATCCTCCGGCTTGCCGAAACGGCGCATCGGGGTATGGGAAATAATTTTATGAGAACGCGCAGTAAGCGAGCCGTCTTCATTCGTCAGCAGCCGGCGATTTTGCTCGGTGAGGAAAAAGCCTGGCGCGATCGCATTGACGCGAATGCCCACATCGGCCATATGCACGGCAAGCCACTGCGTGAAATTGTTAATCGCCGCCTTCGCTGCGCTATAGGCCGGAACTTTGGTGAGCGGGCTTGGCGCGCTCATCGACGATAAATTAATGATCGTTGCCCCGGGCTTATTGATCATTTGCTTAGCGAATACTTGCGTCGGTATAAGTGTGCCAAGGAAATTCAGATTGAAAACATAGCCAAAACCTTCGTCCGTCAAATCGAAAAATGTCTTAATCTCCTTGTTGTCGATATCTTCCGGACGTAGCGTCTCATTCGAGGTAGCGCCGTCCGGATGGTTGCCTCCTGCACCATTAATCAGAATATCGCACTCACCGAGCTCGGCCGTAATAATCTCAGATGCCTTCCTTACATTGTCTGCGTCCAGCACATTGCAGGCAACCGCAATCGCGGTACCGCCGGCTTCACGTATAGCCGCGGCCACTGCTTCGCCCTTGTCAGCCGTCCGGTTCAGAATGGCAACCTTCGCGCCGTGCCGGCCAAGCTCCTTGGCCATAGCCGAGCACAGCACCCCGCTGCCGCCGGTAATGACAGCTACCTTACCCTGCAAATTGTGATGCAATTGAATCATCCTTGCGCCACCTTCTTCCCGCCGCGCTCGCGCGCATAAGCATCCCAGGCTCCCCACAAATACATAATGCCGAGCGCGCGGTCGTACAGACCATAGCCAGGACGGCATTTCTCGTCCCAGATGTGCCGCCCGTGATCCGGACGCGCATAGCCGGTATAGCCGATATCATAGTAAGCGCGCACCACTTCGGCGATATCGACGCTGCCGTCGCAGGAACGGTGTGAAGTTTCAATGAAATCCCCGTTCTCATATACTTTGACGTTGCGAATATGTGCAAATGGAATCCGCTCCCCGAACTCGCGAATCATCGCCGGAATATCGTTAGCCGGATTTGCGCCCAATGAGCCGCTGCACAGTGTTACCCCGTTGCTCGGATGATCGACCAGCTGCAAAATGCGGCGAATGTTCGCTTGCCCGGTCACAATCCGCGGCAAACCGAAGATCGGCCATGGCGGATCATCCGGGTGGATGGCCATTCGTATATCGTGCCGTGCCGCAACAGGCACTACCCGTTCAAGGAAATATTGCAAATTGTCGAATAGCGCCTCTTCCGAGACATCCTTATAGGCATCAAATAACTCCGACAGGCGGCCGATCCGCTCCGGTTCCCAGCCTGGCATCGTAAAATCCGGATTGGCAATGACCGTCTCGAACAGCTCGCGCGGATCCATGCCGTCCACCTTCGCCTTCTCATAGAAAAGCGCAGTCGATCCGTCCTCCATCTCCTTGAACAGCTCTGTCCGCGTCCAATCAAAAATCGGCATAAAGTTGTAGCATATCGTCTTAACGCCGACTGTGGCCAGCTTCTCTATCGTCTTCATATAATTTTCAATATAGCGGTCGCGCGTCGGACGTCCCAGCTTAATATCCTCATGAACGTTAACGCTTTCTACAACTTCAAGATGAAAACCGTACTCGTCCGCCAGCTTTTTGTATGCCAAAATTTTGTCCATCGGCCATTCTTCCCCGGCCGGAACATCATGCAACGCCCATACTAACCCTTCTACGCCGGGAATTTGCTTGATCTGCCGCAGCGTTACCGAATCATTGCCTTCCCCATACCAACGAAATACCATTCTCATAGCGGTTCCCCTCCACTACACCGTAAAATAATTTGGATAGAGCTCCCGCAGCTCCGGCAGCTCGTGATCCAGCTTGCCGACATGCTGCTGCAGCAGCTCGGCTGTTAAAGCCTCATTCCCCTGACGAATCGCCGCAAACAGCGCTTGATGCTCCTCCATTACGCGATCCATCTGCCGCAATTCCTTCATCGCCAAAAAACGGACGCGATTGAGATGACCGCGCATATGGCAAATCACCTGCAGCAGCGTCTCATTGCTCGTCACATGAATGATCGCTTGGTGAAACGATTCATCCAGCTGCAAAAAGAGCGCAACATCGCCCTGTTCAGCGGCCAGCCGCTGCTCCTGCATAAGCCGTTCAATCTGCTCCGCTACCGCCTGATGCTGGTGAGCCGGCTCGTTCCACAGCCGGGCTGCCAGCCGAAACGCGCCCAGCTCCAAATGCTCCCGGATGAATCTGGCCTCGCCAACCTTCCGCTCGGATATAAGGGCAATTCTCGTCCCCCGCTGCGGCATCACTTCCAGCAGCTGTTCATTGACGAGCAGCCGGATTGCTTCGCGGATCGGCGTGCGGCTTACCTGCAATGTCTCCGCCAGTACATTCTCATAGATCATACTGCCTGGCGCAAGACGCAAGGAGACGATGCTTTCACGAATCGAATCATAGACTTGATCCCCCAAAGACTTCCGCTGTACCTGTGGCGGCAATGGAGTCAGGTCGGCCATTTCGTTCCACTCCTCGCATATTAGCACTACCACTACTATACTTGTGTACTTGTATACAAGTCAAGGGGTTTTGTCTGACGGAAGCCACAGACGTTATTTCGCCAATAACCCCTGTTTTTGAAATCTAATCGGAAGTGAGCAATCTTAATTGGACGTTTTCTTGCGAAATCATGCTAATAATCATCAAATAGCGGCACACACTTCCGTTACAATTTCGAATCGGTCGAATTTTCGAAAATAGCGGCCGTGATATCCGTTAGCGTTCGTTCATACGTCATCAGTTGGACCAAATATCGTTTCAGCGATTCTCTCTGATAAATAGGAAACGCCTGCCGCTTTTATTTGCAGCTAGGCGTTTTTTCATACAAATTTCACTAAGCATCGGTACCATCAGAGTTGATCCATTTTGCACCTGACCACCATACTGGTCTTCCTGTTAACATATTGAAATACATGTCGCCAACGTTAGCTTCGTATGGAAGTCCAGCGTTGATAGGTTTTAATGGCGTTCCGTTGACATAAACTCCCCTGATTCCTGTTACCGGATTACGCTCGCTTGCGTCATCTTGCCGCCAAAGGAGCTTGAACTCAATCTCATCTCCGTAGCGATTTGTAAACTGGGCATGTTCTTGGCCGTCAAACGTGGCCGATACTACAACACCCAACTGGGAATCGAAAAGCACTGCTGGTAGTTGAGGTTTAGTATAATCAGGTAAATTGCGATTAGTGTAACCGCCAATGTTACAAGCGTAGGAGTCGATACCACACATCAAAGCTCCTATATAAGCTGTATTAAAGTAGTCTTGATTGCGCTCTACCATGACATCAAGTCCGATCGTTTTTGTCCCAAAATACTCTCTGTATGTCTTATTTCCGAGTTCAGGACGCTTATCGGCGTAATAGTCCGTAATATCTCGCAATCTCGAAGTTTTAGACACACGCTGCTCTCCCGCAGAACCCTTTGAGAAAAACAAGCTTTCATACATATAGTAATCATTTTCATTTATTGTTGGCGGTATATTATTAGGATTACCATTAAAGTTAATCCAATCAATATAAATATTGCTAGACGAAAATACGTAAGATACTTTCCAATAGTTTGCAATAATGTTAAAACCTTTAGAATGACAGTAATCAACGCATTGATTTTGTCGTTCACGAGTTACCTTGTAGTCGTATCCGAATTCATCTAGGAAGATACCCGTTACCCCGGCTTGCTCCCATAACCCGATTTGTCTTTGTATCTCTACAAAAGGCAGATCAGAACCAGCTGACCCATCCATACCGATCTGGACATACCCGAAAATCTCAATCTTAGGATTGTAGTCTTTCAGTCCTGCGATGATTTGCCGCGTCTTCGCGTTATCCGAATGATTAGGCTCCTTGAGATCATCACCAAAAACAATAAGATCAAACTTCTTAAACGCATCGATTGCTTTTGAAACATCACCGCCTGAGCCATTTACAGACGATGGGTAGCCGTAGTAAATTAATGCATCTTTTATAGTTCTTGTCGGTGATACTAAAGTTCCTTCGGGTAGACTGTTCAATCTGTTACCTTCCACTCCATAAAGACCATTATTATGACACTCAGATACCAACATTAATTTTTATCCTCCCATTCACAATTATATTAGTTCCTACAGCTATATTTCTACATTTCGACAAATATGTAATATTTTCCTCTTTTTAAATGAAAATATTACATTTAGGAAATATATACAAGATATAATCCATCAACACATCATTTCCTACTTTCCCCTTACTTTTAATAAATTCTTTAAAATATAAAAGGTACAGTTCACTCGCCATTCGGGAGTGACTGTACCTTTTTCATCAATCAGACAGTCTCAGCGCCTCCGCCTCATTCGACTACGATTTGCGCTTTATCCGTGCCCTTCTGAATATTAACGCTCCGGCAAGAACAAGGCTAAACCCTGCCAATGTGAATGGCAAGCTGCTGTCTTCTCCGGTTTTAGGCAAAACACCGACACTGGATGGCTTTTCATTCAGAACGACATCGTCAGTTGGTTTCTTGCCTGGATCAATACCGCCTTTTGACACTGTTTCGTCAATAATCGTTTCCACTTCATCGCCGTCTTCCTGGCCTTGGTCTGTACCACCATTATCGGTGTCGATACCGCCCAGCGGCACTTCAGGATCTTCGTCGATAATAACCGGATCAGTTGGCTTGCCAGGGTTGTTAGGTTCACCCGGCTCTTCAGGAGTGCCCGGTTCCCAAGGGTAATATGGCCCGTCAGGTTCCAGCGCATTTTCCACGATAACTTCAACTTGTTGATTCGCTTTGATTTCGAACTTGATCGGATCGCCTGACTTCACATAGCCTGCCGGCGCTTTTGTTTCGACAAACTGATATTGTCCTGGCGCCAGATCTTTTACGATCAGCTCGCCGTTGGCATCTGTCGTCAGGCCTTCAAGCTTATTGCCGTCTTTGCCTGTTACGACTTCACCGCTGGCATTTTGCAGCATAAATTCCGCTCCGGCCAGCTTCACATCATGATTGTTTTTGCTGACTTTGATCAGTTTCACCGAACCGACAGGGTCGGTTGGATCTACCGGGTCAACCGGGCCAGTAGGCTTCACGGCATTTTCTACCGTCACTACAACATGCTCATCTTGCTTTTGATCCGCTTTGATTTCGAACTTGACCGGATCGTCCGTTTTCACGTAGCCTGCCGGCGCTTTTGTTTCGACAAACTGATACTGTCCTGGCGCGAGATCTATTACGATCAGCTCGCCATTGGCATCTGTCGTCAGGCCTTCAAGCTTGTTGCCGTCTTTGCCAGTTACGACTTCACCGCTGGCATTTTGCAGCGTAAATTCCGCTCCGGCCAGCTTCACATCATGGTTGTTTTTGCTTACTTTGATCAGCTTTACCGAACCGATAGGGTCGGTCGGATCTACCGGATCAGTAGGTTTCACGGCATTTTCTACCATCACTTCAACATGTTTGCCATGTTCCTGGCCGCGCTCAATTTCGAACTTGATCGGATCGTCCGTTTTCACGTAGCCTGTCGGCGCTTTTGTTTCGATAAACTGATACTTGCCTGGTGCGAGGTTTTCGACGATCAACTCGCCATTAGCATCTGTTGTCAAACCTTCAAGCTTGTTACCGTCTTTGTCGGTTACGACTTCACCGTTCGCATCTTGCAGTGTAAATTCTGCGCCTGCAAGTTTCAGATCATGATTGCTTTTGCTTACTTTGACCAGCTTCACAGAACCAGGAACCAGTTCATTTTCCATCTTCAGTTCCAAAGTTTGCGCTTCGGCGATCGAAAACTTCAGCGGTGTGGAATTCAGCACATAATCCTGCAGTGCCGCTACTTCGACGAACTGGTAATCGCCAGCAGGAAGACCAGTAACAGATATTTTGCCTTCTGCATCAGTTACAAGCTCAGTGTAGTTCGCAACGTCATTACCGTTAGCATCCTGAAGCTTGAATTTCACGCCGGCGAGCGGCTGTTTATCCGCGCTGTCCACTTTGAGTAAGGTAACCGAACCGCCGACCAAAATTTTATCATTGTGTACAGTTTCGACTACTTCAGGAAGTTCCAGTTTAATGGCTTTTCCTTCCTTGTAAACCTCGCTAATTTTGTAGCCCTCTGGAGCCTTCAATTCTTTCAGCGTGTACTCTTGATATCTGTAGCCCTTGAACTCTGCTACGCCGTCTTTGTTTGTCGTCAATTGCGCCAGTTCTTTGCCCGACTTGTCATAAAGGCCGAACACTGCGCCTTCAAGTGGGTGATTCGTTCCGGCTTCCACTTTCACTACTTTAATGTTGCCTTTGCCCTTGCCGCCGCCATTACCGCCAGCTCCGGCAAACTCTACAATAACTTTGACCTTCTCGTCTCCGTATTTGATGACTTGCCCGGCAAATTCGGCGTCATTGTTAATGGTCTCGCCATCCTCTGCCTTGATGAAGGATTTGTACTTCAGTATATAAGGAGCTTCTATTTCCTTGATGAATTTGATTTCAAAATGATTGCCGTTTACAGTAAGTTCATACTTGGAATGATCTTGCAAATCAACCGGCTTCTCTAGTTGTGTCACATTGCCTTTTTCATCAACTTTTGTCTCATACAGCTCGATCGAGTCCGGCAGCAAAATTTGATTGTCGGACAGTGTATCCTTCAGGACCGCACCGGCTTCAATCAGGGACTTGCTGAAGTTGATCTCCATTTTCCAGTACGCATAATCGGAGTCTGCTCCTTGACCTTGCCAACCCTTTTTGTTGATATACTCACCAACATGGGGTGGTGTGACATCAGCTTTGCCTGTAAAGTATTTCTTGCCATCAGAGCCGGAGAACAATGTCGCATCATTGCTGTACGTTTTGTCAACAGCCTTTCCGTTTAAAGACGTTTTGTACGTAATCCGGTAGGCCTTTTCGATGTCGCCCAGCTTCAACTCGAAGCCTTGGCGCCCGTCTGCATGCGTCTTCTTCTCGAAGGCATTAGGCGAATACTCTACTTTTTTACCACGCTTGACGCCATTCTCACCGCCAGTAAGCTCTAATTCATAAACTTCCAGTGAGTCGTCGACGAAGTCTTGGCCAGCGGTATAATAATCGCTAACTACAGCATCTTTAATCTTGTTCAAGTTGTAGTTGACATCAATCGTCCATGTAATTTCTTTTGTTTCCGCATTGTACTTGCCCGTTTTTCGGCCGTTGTTTTTGGTATAAGTATCTACAGGAACGAAGTCTTCAGCGTCAAGCTCCTTCTCATCGCCATTAGGCTCTGTCCATTTCAGTGAAGCGAAATTTTTATACCCCTTTTTCCCATCATACACAGGAATTGGCTTGGTCGGATCAAATTTCACTTCGTAAGAGATATAGTAACAGTCTGTAACGGGGTTAATAAATTCGAGCGTAAACCCGCTGAGATCCAAAAACGGTTTAACCGTGTATTCCGCTTCCGACAGCCACTTCTTCTTATCAGCATTCCAAACCTTCAGGCTGCCCTCTACAAATTGCAAATTCTGACCGTTGTTAAAATGTTCGAAGTCGTCCGTAATTTTAACATTTTTCATTTCCCTGCGGTCTTCATTTAATCCCAGGTCCCATTTGATCGTCTTGTCAGCAAAATTAACGCCAAGGTCCCATTTGTTAAAGACGGCTTGCCAGACTCCTCCATTGTCACCACCATGATGACCGCTGCCGCTTTCTACTTTATTAGGAACTTCGACCCAACCGATGATACGGTCTTTCACAATTGTCGAATAAGAAATCTCATAGGCCGCTTCAACATCGTTATTAAACTTTAAAGTAAATCCGTTCTGCTCTTTTTCGACTGTATAGTCTTCGCCCTGTTCCAAAAGTTCTCTTGGTTCGGCAGCATCGCCATTAATGTCAATTTTCACTTTATATACTGCAAAAGAGTTAACGTCCACTTCCTGGGCAACTGCCGGTTTGGAAGAAAAGGTATCCTTGATCCAAGCATTTTCTTTCTCAATTTTCCGCTCGTTGAAATTGTATTTAATTTTCCATTTCAGCTCTGTGCCGTCTGCATTGCGCTCGCCTATTCCAACAAACTCTTTCTGCAGCGGCTCACTGTACTTAACCTTTACAGTCACCGAATCCTTCATTTCTTTGGACGGATTGTCACCCGTCACTTTGGCGTCGTTTTTAAATTCCTTAATAGCCCCATCTTTAATGGCTGTCTTGTACTCGACCCGGTAAGCCTGACGATCGACATCGCCGAAGTTGATCGTCACATTTGTTCCGCCGTCATCGGCAGGTGAAATCTCCGGCGTCAAGTTCGTACGAGCATCGCCCGGCTCGACGCTGCCATTCACTTTGACAGTCAGCGGATAAACTTTAATCGAGTCTTTGTCCAGCTCCAATCCTGCTGGAAGCTTATCCTGAAATACCGCATTCGTTATTTCTTGTTCGCCCAGATTGAAATCCACTCGCCAAGTGATTTCGTTCGGGTTCATCGGTTTGTCCGTCCAGCCTGTCTTTGTTATATCTGAGGTGTTTTTGCCCTTGAAATGGACGTCCACCTTGCCGATATCCTTGAAATCGATTGTCTGCTTGGTGCTGCCGTCAACCAGCGATTCACTGAACTCGCGCCATACGAAAAACTCGCCTTTGAAGTCGCCATCTTCAATCTTCTCGGAGAAAGTAAGCGTCACTTCACCATCGCTGGTAACGAGAAAAGTCCCCGCACCGTTATCCAGATCTCCTTCAAGCTTACGATCTGTCTTAAAAAAGCCGTCCGGAAGCTTGAACTTGAAAAAGGAACCAGCCTTATAATCTTTTTCGTCCGGCACGGCAAATTCAAAATCGATTCTCACTCGTGAGCCCACATCCGGCCTGAACTCATCCTGAGTAATATCGTTGCCGTCCTTGTCTGTCATCTTAATACTTGTAATAATGTTTTCCTTAATTTGATACACATTGTCGGTTACGGTACTGGACAGCGATTCCTGTCTTCCATAAGTGCTGTCAACGACGCTCTCTTGCGCATCCGGCGCCGCGGCCTGCCCGCTTGCACTGATCAATGAACCGGAAAACAGCATGTTAAGTACCAAAGCAATGACCAAATAGAAGGATAATGACCGTCTAAGTGCCTTCATAATAACGACTTTTGTCTCCTCTCACTCAAGTTATTCACAGGTTCTCTTTATAAAGCCGTTGCCAAAGGTTTAGCCCCATCACAAAAGTTTATGCCCTCCCCTCTTCATTGATGAGTTCCGTTTTCACCTCTGTCTAAACAAGTATACAAGATGCCGCTAAACATCCACTAAACAATTTACTTTATCTAGAATTTTTCATTTATTTGGCTTTCATTTTCGTGTTTTCAGTTTTTTTGGTAGATGTAAAAAGAGTCTGTCGATAATGTTGCTTCGACAGACTCTTTATTCATTACACTATGATTTTTGCTTTCCGCGCACTCTACGCAAAGCTACAAGCCCCATAATGACCAGGGCCAGACCTGCCACTTGGAATGGCAGAGGACTGTCTTCGCCCGTCTTCGGCAGAACGCCACCGACATTGGGCTTTTTCTCGTTTAACGCAATTCCGCCTGTTGGTACATCCTCATTGATTTGTATTAAAACTTCTTCCACATTGCCGTCCTTGTCCGTGATGAGGACAGAGAACTCATCTTTTCCTTTGGTGCCTGGTGTCTGTTTGTAGACCCATTTGCCGTCCGCATCGATCGTTACTTGGCCGTTTTTCGGCTGTTTGCCTATTGCAACAACACCGCCGCGCGGCACATCTACTTCACCTTCCACCAAATAATCTTCTGGTGCAGGCTTGGTCGGCTTGCCAGGTTTTGCAGGTTTACCCGGTTCTTGTGGTTTGTTCGGCTGATCCGGCTTTCCTGGTTTCTCCGGTTTACCCGGCTCGCCCGTATCGCCTTTCCCCGGTTGATCTGGTTGGTCCGGTACCTCAGGTTCTTCTCTACCTGGTTGACCCGGTTCTTCAGGATCGCCTTTACCTGGTTGGCCTGGTTCTTCAGGGTCGCCTTTGCCTGGCTCCTTCTCGTCCGGATCCGTCGGCGGGAACCATGGGAAATATGGCTCGTAACGGTTCACGACCGTTACCGTCACATATTCGCCTTGCTTCTGACCAGGCAGTATTTCAAACTTGATCGGATTTGTCTCTCTGACATATCCATTCGGAGCTTTAATCTCGATAAACTGATATTTGCCTGCGACCAGATCAGAAATGTTAATTTCACCATTCTCATCCGTCACCAATCCCTCGAGCTTCTTACCAGCCTTATCTACTACGATTTCGCCTTGCTCGTCAAGAAGGTTAAACACAGCATCGGCAAGCGTTTTGCTCGGTGTCGATTCATTCACCTTAATCAGCTTCACAGAGCCAAACGGATTCAGCTCATTTTCTACAGTGACAGTGACATACTCTGCCGTTTTTTGTCCTGGCTTAATTTCGAAAGTGGCTGCTGTCTGATTTACAATGTACCCATCCGGAGCTTCCGTCTCGACAAATTGATACTTGCCGACAGGAAGATCAGTAACGATGAGCTCACCATCTGCATCAGTCGTCAAACCTTCAAGCTGGTTGCCCGCCGCGGTGACAACCGTCTTGCCATGCTCATCCTGAAGCGTGAACTTCGCGCCGGCAAGCTTCTTGTCAGTATCGCCCTTTTCTACCTTGGTCAGCTTCACTTTACCGGTTTGCAGACGCTCGTTCTCTGCTGTTACCAGCACAGCTTCACCTGGCTTCTGACCTGGGGCAATCGTGAATGAGATCGGTGTAGCATCCAGTTCATAACCGTCTGGCGCTTTCGTTTCGACAAACTGATACTTGCCTGCAGGGAGATCTACTGCACTCAAGATACCGCCTTGGCCGGTGGTCAGTCCTTCAAGCTTTTGACCTGCTTTATTGACTGCAATCTTGCCGTTCTCATCCAAAATCGTAAATACTGCATATTCAAGCTTATTCGCTGTATTGCCTTTTTCAACCTTGGTCAGTTGAACTAAACCGAACGGATTTTTGGTGTTTTTGAATGTCACAGGCGTATGCTCACCCGGATTTTGACCTTTGACAATATCAAAGCCAACCGGCACACTATCCAGGACATATCCCGCTGGAGCCTCAGTCTCCACAAATTGATATTTACCTGGCGCCAGATCTTCAACGACCAGTTCGCCGTTGGCATCTGTCACTAAGTCTTCCATCTTGTTGCCGTTCGCATCTGTTACGACATTGCCCTCAATATCCATCAGCGTAAATCTTGCACCCGGAAGCTTCTCGTCCGAATTGTCCAAAGCTTCCTTCACCAGCTTGACTGAACCGGTGATGAGCGTATTTTCCATCTTAAGCAGCAGTACATTTTTCTCTGTAATTGAGAATTTCAAAGGATCAAGGGATAACTGATAGTCTTGCGCAGCCTTCACTTCAACAAACTGATAGTCGCCGTATACCAATCCTGTAACTGTAATTTTCCCGGATTGGTCTGTCTTCAGGCCTGTCTTTACAGTTGCTCCCTGTTTATCTTGGATCTCAAATTCTACGCCTGCAATCGGAGATTGGTCTGCGCTGTCTACCTTCAGCAGCTCAACCGAGCCAACGATCACATTGTTAGTAATATCAAATGTTTTCTTGGCAGTTTGCTTCTCATCAATAACGAACTTCACAGGCTGTGGATTCAGCTCATAACCTGCCGGAGCAGCAATTTCTACAAGCTGATAATCGCCTGGAGGCATTTCGCTCAATCCGAACTTGCCATGCTCATCTGAAGTGAGCGTGAGTGGAACAGCCGGATTTTGACTCTTGTCCAGAACATCCACATAAGTACCGTTATCTTCGATTTGCAGCTTAAACTTGGCGCCTGGAAGCACACCATCCTGATCAGAGCGCTTTGTCGCTTCAAAGCCGCGAATAATCTTTTGGTTCACGACGACTACATGATCGCTAGGTACGCCATCTTGAAACAGTTTCCCATTTGCATAGTCTGCATCAACTAAATAACCTTCAGGAGCCTTTGCCTCTTTTAGCACATATTGCTTTTTCTCAAAAACTCCTTTAAAGCTCGCTTTTCCATCTTGATCCGTTATTGCCGTATCCAGCAGATTTTTTCCGGATTTGTCATATAACTCGAATACTGCGCCTGGTAGCTTCTTACCATCAGAGCCTACTTTTTCTACTTTCAGCTCTACTTTCTTGCCGATGCTTCCGCTGCCGCCAGCACCGACAAACACGACTTGAATGCCTGTTTGACTATCGGAGCCTGTTGCCGCGGATGTCTTGCCTTCATAAGAAGCTTCATTCTTAATTCTCTCGCCACTGTCGGCATTGATAAGCGATGAATATTCCAGTACATAAGGCTCTTCAATCAGGTTAATAAATGTCAGCTCAAAGCGGTTGCCCGTTACATCGAGTGTATAAATTCCGTCCTCTGGAAGCACTGCAGGTTCAATCTTTGTAACCGTTCCGTTTGCCGCTACAGTTGTCTTATATAGCTTAAAGGAATCCTTCAACAGAAACTGATTATCGGACAGCTTGTCCGTCAGCACAGAACCCTCTTCAATTTTGGATTTGTTCCTGTTAATATTAATTGTCCAGAAAGCAAGATCCGACTGAGCGCCTGTTCCTTGACCGCCAGTCTTGTCAAGATACTCACCGCTATGCGGAGGTGTAACAGTAAAGCCCTTTTTGAACAGAGTAGTTGCGCCTGGATCTGATCCATCTGTGAGTACAGCTTCATTGCTGTAGGAGCCTTCTACAACTTCACCCTCAAGCGTCGTGTCGTAGACCAAACGGTACGCAGATTCAGTTTTGCCAAGTGTCAGCTCGAAGCCGTTAGCCGTCTCAATCAGCGTATACTCAGTTTTGTTGTCCAACTCTCTCTCTTCAATTACCTTATCCGGTCCACCTTGCAACTCCAGCTCAAACACCTTCATTGAATCCGGATCAAATTTTTGATTAGAAGTGAATGTATCAGTTACCACGGCATTGCCAATTGGATGTAAGTTATAGTTGATGTCGACCGTCCAAGTAAACCGCTTGGTCGTCGCATCATACTCGCCCCATTTGTTTCCATTTTCTTTTGTGTAGTTGTCCACTTCAACCAAAACGTATTTTTTAATGGACTGACTAATATTGTTCGCATCTTTCCAAGTCAATGTCGCATTATTCTTATAACCGCTGCCGTTATTCGGTATCGGCTTTTTAGGATCGAATTGGGTCGCATACTTGATCGTATATCTCTCAGTAATCTGAGAGTCAAAGCTTAACGTAAAGCCGGGCAGATCAGATGCCTTAGTCACAGTGAAGCCAGACTCTACCTTTATACCATTGGCGTCATAAACTTCGATATCACCGTGCAGAACCATACTTTGACCCGCAAAGTCGTCTTTGATCACAACCGTGTTCATCGGCTGATTGTCTTTGTTTAAGTCAATCGTCCAATTGATTGTTTTGTCTTTAAAGTTGGGCTTACCTGCATATTTATGGAAAACCACCTGACCAATGGTAACACTAGCTTCCTTCTTACCCTCGTCAGGCATTTCTACCTCGTTAGTCAGCTTCAGGTCATCTATAATTACGCGTTCCTTATTATGGGTTTCGTATGTAATTTTATAGCCTGAAGAAATATCGTTCGTAAATTGCAAGGTGAACGTGTTTCCATTTTCTACGACAGTATAGTCACCTTGAACATTTCCATCACTCTTGTCCAATGTTTCTATTTCTTCCGCATTGCCGTTATCATCGATCTCTACTCTAACCACTTCAATCGTGTTAACATCCAGTTCTTGATTGCTAGAGAAGGTATCCGTAATTTTAGCGTTGTCCTTAGCAATTTTTTGCTCATTGTAATTATATTCAATTATCCAATTCGCAGTATGTTTCCCCTTCTCATCAGGGCCGAGCTCAGCACTTCCTGATTTGTTCAGCGACTTGCTGTAGCTGACATAGACGCCTTTCGCAACTTCAAGCACCTTTGGAAGATTGGTACCTGTAACTGTCGCTGTATTTTCGTAATTACTATCTACAGGGCCTGTAATTTTAGTCGTATATTTAACCCGAAATGCGCCTTCAATGTCTCCGAAATCGATGTCGAGCTTCGTATCATTGTCAGAAAATTCAGGCTTGTACGCTGTCGTTGCAGACTCATCTTCTTTAGGATCACCTTTAATATTGACGATTAACGGAACAATTTCCACTGAATCTGTATCAAAGACCATTCCTGCCGTTGTTACTGTCGTTCCAAGCTTGTCGGTAAACTTAGCGCCCTCAATGCGCTGCTCGCCCAAGTTAAAGTCTACAACCCAATCGATTGTACTAGCGTTCACCTTTTTATTAGGTTTACCTTGCTTCGTCATTTCATCCTTAAGCTCGCTTTTGAAATGAACCTCTATCGATTGCTTGCCGGAGTTTTTGAACTCCACCTTATGCTTCGTGCCTTCACCAAGCTTGCTCTCGTCGAAATAACGATAGACGTAGAAGTCACCGGATAGCTCTGCTCCATCGGCAATGTACTCGTTGAAGATCCATGTCACTTTACCCTCAGGCGTGATGTCATAGGTGCCAATCTCGATGTCGGTTACGCCATCTTCGTCTTTCAACAATATGGGACCCTTCAATTTTTCCGTATTGTATTCCGGCTTAAAGTTCTCTGGCAGATAAAATTCGAAAGCATCACCTGGCTGGTAAGGATGGTCTGCTTTAAATTTCCAGATCAGGTTCACCTGTACAAGCGAGTTCAGATCAGGTCTGATACTCTCAATACTCTCCCATGTGTTAGGGCCCGTCTGCGTTTTGATTTGGATCGAAGTTATGATTTCCTTGCCCTCATATACCGAGTTGGTTACAGCAGGGGCTGCCATTGCCGCAGTCTGTTCATTTGTGCCATAAGTACTGTCAACAACACTAGTCACATTCCCAGCAGCTGTTCCCTCAGCACTAATGATCGAACCGGGATGAAGCAGGTTGATGATCAATACTAGTGCTAAGACAAATGAAAATATCTTTTTCATTTCTTTCATGACCTTTGCCTTTCACCTCTCTTGTTTTTACATGTTTGTGTCCTACACATGCTTCTCTCATTCTCTCTTTTTCGTCAATTTCGGTAGATTCTCCCTCCCTATTCACTACCAACCAGGCCTGTCCTTTTATAAGTAAGAAGGGGAACAGACCACCACGTTTTTTACATCATTTTCTAACTGACAATTATAGACACGGCGGCTGAACAATTACTGAACATTCTATTAAGCATTTATGAACAAGCACAAACAAAAAAACTGCCGGGTTCGACAGTTTCCTTGATTTTACTGCATGGCAGCGGATTCACTTTATACAAACTTGCCATTCTATGATGGGTTTGTTCAAATTGTTTGCAAAAACTCCACAATTGTCAACAGCCCTTTATCGAAGTTTTCCAGATGGAAATGCTCATTAGGCGCATGCAAATTCTCAGTAGGCAGGCCAAAGCCCATTAAGACAACGTCGGCAGATAGCTCGCGCGACAATGCTTCAACGATCGGAATTGATCCGCCATCTTTCGTAAATACGGGACGGACGCCATAAATACGCTCATACGCATTAGCAGCCTTTTGCAGGATTGGCAGCGAGGTATCGATTGTGAACGGATTTCCCTTCTCGCGCTGTACGACCGATACTTGCGCCCCCACAGGCGCATGATTTTCGATGTGGCGTGTAATTTTGTCCAATATATCCTGCGGATCTTGCTTGCCGACCAACCGGCAAGTAATTTTGGCATGCGCTTCGCAAGGAATGACCGTCTTCGTTCCCTCTCCTTGAAAGCCGCCATACATCCCGTTAATCTCCAAAGTCGGGCGCGCTCCGGTCTGCTCCACATATGTATAGCCGTCCTCACCGAACAATGCCGACAGGCCAAGCCTCTGCCTCAAAGCTTCCTCATCAGTCCCTTTGCGGGCCAGTTCAGCGCGCATTTCCGCCGTCAAGTCCGGGACGTCATCATAAAATCCGGCTACCGTAACCCGGCCTTGCTTATCATGCAAGCTGGCCAGCAGCTCGGCCATCGCATGGAGGGCATTGGGAACGCCGCCGCCATAAGTGCCGGAATGCAAATCTGTATTGGCCGTGCGCAGCGAAATATCCAACGAGCAAAGACCGCGCAACCCTGTGCAAATAGACGGACGGCCAGGCCCCAGCAGCTCCGTATCGGAAATGAGCACTGCATCTGCAGCCAGCAGCTCCCGATTGGCTCCCAGGAAATGATGCAGGTTGGCGCTCGAAATTTCTTCCTCGCCTTCAATACATACTTTAATATTAACCGGCAGCGACTGCTCCTGCGATAAAATCGCTTCAATGGCTTTCAGGTGCAAAAACAGCTGCCCTTTATCGTCCGTCGCCCCGCGGGCATACAGCTTGTTATCGCGTATTTCCGGTTCAAATGGCGGAGATTGCCACAAATGAAGCGGATCGACCGGCTGTACATCATAGTGGCCGTAGACCAGAATTGTCGGCTTGCCGGGAGCGTGCAAGTAATCGGCATATACGATAGGATGGCCAGCTGTCGGATGAATTTTAATATTTTCCAATCCCGCCCGCTCCAATGTTTGTACTAGCCACTCGGCAGCTCGATTGACATCCTCCTTATGCTCCGATAAGGCCGAAATGCTGGGGATCGCCAGCCACTCCTTCAATTCTGCGAGATGCTTCTCCCGGTTCCCGGCAAAATATGCAGCGTAATTCACATAACCCCTCCTTGACAAAATAATAAACCTATTCAAATCTTACCATGAAGACGAGCAGACCTCCAAATCGCCTTATGCGTGGCCGCGGCGTAGTCGAATGATGGGCTCGCTAGCCGAAAGCATGAACCAGACGCCTATTTTTGGTAGAATGGTAGTGTTTAACCGGAGCGGTCAGACTTGCCGTCCGCGGGGCTGCCCCTCATATCGATTATCGGCTTATTGCCGCTTAAGGAGAGGATGATAAAGCGATGTACCTTGTATCCAATAAATCGAACCCGGTTGCTTCCGAGGAGACAGAACGGATGGAACGGGAATGGAAGGTCAAATTTCCGGATGACTATATCCGGTTTCTCGCCCAATACGGGGAAGGCACCTACAAGGGCTGGTTGAATGTGCAGGCGCCCGACCCCGACGTGCTGCCGCCGTTCGTCGAATACGGCTTTTGGGAACACGACGAGACATGCCCGATTACAGAGGAACAAATCGGCCAATGCATCTCGATCGGAACGACCATAGACGGGGATTTTCTTGCCGTCCATCCGGATGTCGATGGCGTGCTCTGGCTGCCCAGACATTCGGAGCGCATTGCCGCCAAACCTGCCGCGGAGCCCGATTATACGGCCTTCCTGGATCGGATCTATTACGAAGCCTATGGGGATGCCGAGCATGTTCCAGCTTATTTCGAGCCGTGGAACGCTACGCGGCAGCATGCTTTTTTTCATTTCACGGCCGAGGGGGATCGCCGTCTTGCAATGCACGATCTGGGGCAGCGGTGCAAGGAACGGTTCGGGCCGGATCTTGTGATCGAGAACGAATATACTGGAATATTGTTTTTCCAATCCATGGGGGGCTACGTACGGTTTAATTATGCGTACGAGCGGGAAATCGCGGTTTTTTACGAACCTGATAGCGGGACGCTATTCGATGAGATGATGCAATTTCTCAAGCGGAATCATTGCCGGATACTGACTTGACTGAGAAGAAACGGCTGACGCGGTCCTTGGTGCGAGACAAGTTTCTTCCCTTAGAAATGTGTATAGGGTGAAACTTATAAATGCCATAAGATCGAAAAAAGCGAATCTGCATCCGTATGCTGATTCGCTTCTATAACATTATTCTTCTATTTTGGCGTGGACGATCAAACGATGAGTGGGATTAACAAGCGGGTCGCAGGTAATAAGCGTAAGAACCTTATCCTTATCATTACGATTAAGTACCGATACATCCTCCGGTTTTACCCTTGTTGTGTTGAACACGGTATAGACATATTCGTGGCCTTGCTTTTTGACGACAACCTGATCGCCTACAGCTACTTCATTCAGCCGATTAAAGAGCCTTCCTTTTTTGCGCATGCGGTGGCCGGCGATGGCAGCATTGCCTACTTCACCAAGCGGTGTCGTTTCTTTCATGTGTGCAGTCGCATGCCGCATATTCTCTTTAGTCGCTCCTTCAAGCACCGGGACCTTCAAATCAATCTTGGCGATTTCTAAGGTAGCGATTGGCACCGCCTCTTCATCGTCATCGTTCACCGCTACGGGCTCCGGCACCATCTCAGCCTCCGGCTCCGTCTGCTCTTCATCAAAAATATCGTCCAGTCCCCTGTAATGGGTCTGAACCTGAGGCGCAGCCTCTGTATCATAGGCAGCCATAACATCTTCCATTTCATCCAGCAGCCTGGCTTCCCGCCGCTCATCAATCCAATTCGTGATAGACGGATAGAGCATAACAATAATACCCGCAATAATGAGTAAAGCCGCAATTTTTCGCATCTTTATGCCTCTTTTCAAACCGAAAGAAGTAAAGGGAGCAGAGTCCCTTTACTTCTTTCTTTGATTCCACCTATTGCTGGCTGTTCTTCTTCAGCTTCCTGCCTCTTAGCAACAATAATCCAAGCGCAGACAATCCAAGGCCGCTCCAATAATAAGGAGTCGGGCTAGTTTCTCCGGTTTGAGGGAGCTTATCTACTGCGGCTACTTTATCTCCCAAGCCCGCTAGCGGGACGGCCTCTGTCTCAACAGAAACAGTTTCTTCTATTATAGCGGGTTCTTCCAAAAGTTCATCAGTCAGATCCGGCTTTTCAGCTCCATCTGCTTGGCCGCGCGGCACCTCTTCATCAACGATAGTCACTAATTCCCCTTCATCTGTCGGTTCGACAGGCACATTCGGGTTTTGCGGCGTCACCGGTTCTACAGGATCTATTGGATGATTAGGATCCGGCTTCGGACTCTCGGTACCTGGGTAAGGATTCCAAGGGTAGGGAGTCTCTGGATCAGGATCCGGATCCGGGTCTGGCTTCGGATTAGGCGTGCTTTCTTTTTGGTTTGTGAAAGTAAGCGAAACCTTTGGTGATTGGAGTGAAACCGAATGTTTCGTTCCATCCAATTGGTAGCCCTTTGGTGCGGCGGTTTCTTGAATAACATAATCATCATACTTCAAACCTTCGAATACTGCAGTGCCGTCTGCATCTGTTGTTTTCGAGGCGATAACAACCAGTTCCCCTTCAGTATTCTTGCGGCTCAAGGTGAAAGCAGCGCCTTCCAGTTTCCTATTTTGATCGTCGGCATCGACTTTAACGATTTCGATTTTGCCTTCCGGGTCTGGATCTGGCTTCGGATTCGGGATCTCCGGATCTTTTCCTTTCTTCTCCACGATCACTTCATTCGTAGGCACATTGCCCACATTGGCAATATTACTTACTTTCGCTCCCGGTTCCAGTCTGCTGAAATCGACTTTGTACTCAATTTTAGGTTGTTCGCCAGCTTTAATGCTTCGGTTATCATTAGTAACTGTCAGCTTGTGCTCAACCGGGTCATACGTATAGGAGAACTGATCTGTAACTACAATTGAATCTTCGATTAAATCAACGCGGCTGTCAATCAAATCCGTTACAACAATGGAGTTCTGCTTGAACTCGCCAAAGCTGTAGAACTGAATCGTATAATTAACAATTTGATCCGATCCTTGATCGCTGGACAGCAGTTCTTTGTCTGCCTTTTTAAGAACATTGATCGCTCCCGCAGTTTTACCGAGCTTTACGATTTCCGCTGTATACTCTTTTTCACCGTCAGCGGTGATTTTCGCGCTATTGTTATACTCTGGTTTTAGATCAACGATTTTCATTTCATATCTAATGAAGTAAGCCCGTTCGATATCGCCAAAATCAAAATGAATTTCATTATTGTTAACGCTCCAATGTGGCGGCTTCTTTAGTAGATTTTCCTCCTCATACGGGGAATCAACATAGAACTTCATACTATCCTCTACTAATTCAAGACCGGGCGGGATATAGTCCACGACCTTTACATTTTTCAAATCCTTCAGTGCACCGTTTACACGAATATAATATTCGATAGGTTTTCCCGGATCTGTTACGACACCGTTGTGATTTTCATCAAATCCTAGATTGCCGTTCCACTTTTCTATCAGATTTTCTTTAGGACCGCCGTTACCGGGATCAACAATCGTAACATCGAGCGTCGTAACCATATTTTTGATTGTTACCACAATCGGCAATGTCCCCGGCTCAGCCTTCCAGCTTAGCGTCGCCTCTAGCAGCATATACCCTTTAAGGCCTGACTGCATATTAGCACCGAAAGTGCAAGTTACCTCAGTTTGCGAAGTTTCTTCATTTTCCGTTATTGAGCAATCGCGAATATGCTCGGGCGGATACTTTGGCGTTACATCCTTTAATATAGAAGGCAACGTAAACGTTAACTGATCGCCTTCATTTATGGCCCCCACCTGTTTCGCTTCATATTCTACCTTTAATGCAATATACTCGCCGCGATTGAGCTCGTACACATTGGAGGTTACTGTATAATTAAATCCAGGATCCCCCGTTGCAATAGCAGATGACGGCGCTAGGATCAAGCTGCCGAACAGTCCCCAGAGCAACATAAAAGCTAATACTCCATAACTCTTACTCTTCAAAACTCGCACTAAATGAGCCAATTTCTCACCTCATTTACATATTATAAGTCTCTGCTCAGTTTTATGCTGTAGGTCAATAAAAAAGACTGCCACGATAAAATAATCATGGCAGTCGAACGGTCATAGCATTATACAATGCGTTAGACTCAGACTTTGCGTCCCACCCTTTCGAATGGTTTGCGATTTTCATGTTATATGTTATTTAACGATACAGCTATAAATTCCGGCAGAAGCTAGACTTGATTCCATTTTATCACAATCTTCCACACATTTGTTAAACACTTTTTTACTAATTTTATAGGTAAGATGGATTAGTTGTGCCGATATTACTTTATAGCCATAATTTTCACTGTCCCTAAGGCAAACCGACCATCCTCGCGGCGTTCCTCAATAGCAAAATCGACCCCCGGCTTGCCATTGCTCGGGTCAATGATTGCTGCGTTAACCGTATATGTGCCAGCGGCTAATGTTTTAGGCAGCGGTAGAGAAAAGACTGCTTTGCTTGTTCCGGGAAGCCATTTGCGAATATCCTGATCCGTGTTCATTTTTACTGCAATTGTTCCGTTCTGGTCTGAGAGTGAGAGCTCGAACGGCCATTCATAGTAAAACGGCGCCACACCCCGGTTTTTCACCTGCAATTCAATATTCAAACTCTGCCCGGCCTTGACAGTCTCCTCATGTGATTCTTCGGTGATGACAAAGCGATAACCAATCGTTTTCAAAAACCGGTCAATATTGCTCTGGTACTTTGTATCTTCCTCACGATAGGGCGCACTTGGCCCCAGCCACGAAACATGTGTCATGCGCGCTTGACGCAACGTTTCTTCAATTCTGCTGTCCTTCATAAAATTGGAATCGGGCATGAACTCGCCACCGCTCGGCGCTTTCGTCCAATAATTCAACATGGCAGGCTCCTTTTCCTTTGTCAGCCATGAAGTATAACCTTTCGTAGACCATTTGTAGAATTCATCGATCGTAGAGCGCTTATCGCCAAATGCATCATTATACAGTCCCATGCCATAAGCCACAGCGATCTCATGCGGGCGCCGCATCAGCAGATGCTTGTCTGGAAACGACTTCGCATAATGAGTGGCGTACTGATCGGTAATGCTGCGCTTAGGAAAAACGATCGCTGTATCGCCATCATTTTTTGTATGCCATTCTCCCCAATGACCCACGCTCCCTAATTGCACAAAAGCGATCTGCGGATTGTTGTTATACCTTTTCCCTAATGCTTTTAAAAGCAGCTCATGATTTTTAATTAAAGCGGGATGCGTATAATCTGGACTAAAACCTTCACCATAATCCATGCTGTACCATTTCCCTTTATGGCCTATTTCTTCATAAAGCCAGTCCGGTATGTCCATATGAGATTCGCTGCGCGGGTAATCCAGGATGACCCGAATGACCAGATGCACTCCCTGCTCCTTCCAATAAGCCATGTTGAACTTTTTTTCCACTTCTTCAAAAGCGTACTTTCCTTTTTCCGGCTCAAGCTCCCGCCAAGTCATATTTGCATGCGCCAGACGTACAGGCTGTTCGATGTCGCTGGTAGTTCTTGCATCTGCAACAAAGCCTATATAGGGGTTTGCCAGCACTTCCTCTGATTCAACCGGTTTGAACAAAGTACGTTTCACCTCTTTGGCTGCATCCGAATTATTAAAGATTAGGACACTAGACACACCAGCAATGAGCGCAAACAAAAAAAGTGCCATAATTCGACGAAATAACTGTTTTTTCATGGTTTTCCCACCTCTCAAAAAATGCGAAATAGTCCTTTTTTACAATTTGTTCAGTATTTGTATAGATTCTTGGTGTATTGTATATTTCGTTGTTGTATACTGATAATTATTACAACTTTCTAATGGAAAATTCATATAAAAGCGGTGAACCTAACGATGAAAGTACTCGTAACAGGCGGCTACGGCTTTATCGGCTCTTTCGTAGCAGAGCGATTCCACAAGGAAGGCTATGAAGTTTTTTTAGTGGATGACATGTCCACAGGCAATAAAAAAAATATTGATTTTAAGCATACGGGCTATATTTTACCAGTCGAAGACCGCAAATGCGAGGAGATTTTTCGCAGCACACAATTCGATGCAGTTGTCCACCTTGCAGCACAAGTCGATGTCACCACTTCCATGAGTAATCCCCGACTTGATACAAAATCCAATATTTTAGGCTTGTCCAATATGCTTTCATTATCACATAAATATGGTGTGAAAAAATTCATTTTTGCTTCATCTGCTGCAATTTACGGTCAAAACGATCGTCTGCCGCTGCCCGAAAGCGAGCCCGGAAACCCAATTTCGCCTTATGGCTTGAACAAATGGCTAGGAGAAACTTATTGCCAAAAATGGAAAGAAATATATAATTTGGAAACTATATGTTTCCGCTTTTCTAATGTATACGGCCCTCGCCAAGGCAGCGTTGGGGAAGGTGGCGTTATTTCTATTTTCAATGAACGTACAATCACAGGCAAAGATCTCACTGTTTTTGGAGACGGCGGACAAACACGCGATTTTATTTATGTAGAAGATGTCGCCGATGCAATCTATCGCGCTTCCTATTCTACTTTGACCGGTGTCTACAACCTGTCTACCAATACTGAAACAAGTGTGAACGAGCTTGTGGAAACGCTGCGCGCTCTTCACGGGCCAATAGAAGTTAAATATAAAGAAAGCCGCCCCGGAGATATCTATCGTTCAACACTGGATAATACACGGATCAAGAATGCACTGGATTGGACGCCAAAGTATTCCTTTTCAGAAGGTCTTAAAAAAACATACGAATGGTTTGCTGGAGATCAGAAGAGTAAAGAGGCTGTTGCCAACAAAGAAGAGACAACAACCGAGACTTCTTCCTTTTCCAAGTTCTTCAGGGCATCGCTTCCCTACGCGGAAAATTTGCTCGCATTTGCTATTACTGCATGGGCAACCTTATCGCTGCAAGACACTATGTATGACTTGATCGACTTCCGTCTGGTTTATATTATCTTTTTAGGTATTTTGTACGGCAATCGTCAATCACTAATTGCAGTTGCGCTCTCCATCTTCTTGTTCATTTACCAACAATTATTTAACGGACGAGAGATGGTTTCCCTATTGAATGATACGAATTTCTTCTTCCATACAGCCGTCTATTTATTCATCGGTCTGATCGTCGGCTACGCAATCGAGCGTAAAAATCTCAAGATACATACACTCGAAGAAAGCAAAGCGACGTTGGAAGAGAAATATACCTTTCTTAACGATGTTTATAACGAGACACGCCTTGTAAAAGATGGCTTGCAGATGCAAGTGCTGAACAACAATGACAGCTTCGGCAAGATCTACTCTGTAACGAAGGAACTGGAGAGTCTCGAGCCGGAAAAAATATTTACTTCTACTATAAGCGTACTAGAATCGACGATGAAAGGACAAGGTATTTGTATTTATACGACGAATAAAAATGGCACTTATTTGCGGCTGGTCTCCCACTCAAGTGGCGGCTCCTTTAATTCTGCCAAATCGCTCAAGGTAGACGAAGAGCCATTCGCCCGGCATGTGCTGCAGGAACGTACGTTATTTGTGAATAAAGACTTGGATGGCCATGCTCCGATGCTTGCCGCTCCGGTCTTCAATAATGGCATACCGGTCATTGTGATTGCGATTTACAATATGCCGTTCGAAAATTTCACCTTGTCCAGCCAGAACTTGTTTAGCGTCACAGTCGAACTGGTTTCTTCAGCACTGGCTCGGGCCCTTGCCTACGTACAGGCTACAGAAGAACAGCGTTACCTTCCGGGCACTTCCATTCTGAAACCGGAGGTATTTCTCGAAATTGTTAACAGCAAAGAACAGGCCAAGTCCAAGCATGGTATTGACTACGTCTTGCTCTCTGCTTCCCCCGGTAAGCGAAACCTGCTCGACTGGTCAAATGAAATTTCGCGCGTGCTCCGCGAGACAGATTATATTGGAGCCGGAGAGCATGGTGAAATAATGGTGCTGCTTAGCAATTCTACTAATGAAGAAGCTGCCCATGTGCTGGAACGATTGAAGAGCAACGGCATATATCTTCACCTGACAAAAGAGGATGAACAATATGTTTGAGTGGATCTATATACTCTATGTTATTGTATGCGGAGTTTTAATTGGACTGCTCTCCAGAGGCGACAGACGGGAATGGGCCATGCGAATGGCCCTCGCCATAGGGCTGCCTGTTGTCGGTTTTTTGCTGCCTGCTTTTTGGCCGCAGCGCAACCGCTCGGCAGAAGAGTTGGAAAAAAACCAGCGGATCTTCGATCATTTCGACTTGTCTGGCGCCGCTAACATAAAGCCTCTCAGCAAGCCTGATACAGAAGAAGAGATGAATCTTGTACCTTTGGAAGAAGCGCTGCTTATTAACGATTACCCTACTCGCCGCCGGGTTATGATTGACCTGTTGAAGCAAGATTCCTTGGAGTATTTGGAAGTGTTGCAGATGGCAGTCAGCAACGACGATACGGAAACCTCCCACTATGCCGTCAGTGCCATAATGGAAATCAAACGGAAGCTGACACTGCAATTGCAGCAGTTTGCCGTACAATATGAGGAAAACAAGGATGATCCTTTCTTATTGCAAGCTTATGCAGATGTTTTGAGAAGCTACATGCAGAGCGGCTTTCTTGATGAGCGGACCTTAACCAAGCATCGATATACATATTCCGGCTTACTTGGCCGCCTGCTTGAGCTCATACCTGATCATGAAAATAATTATTGCGAGAAAATCGATACTGACTTGCTGCTGGGCGAATATGTTCTTGCAGAACATACTGCCGTGGCTTATCTGCGGCAATGTCCTCATAGTGAAGATGCCTATTTGAAACTAATGAAAGTATACTTTACTACCCGTTCGATCGACAAGCTAAAAGAGACGCTTGAGGACTTGAAAAATTCTCCATTGCGTTTATCGAACCAGGCGCTTATGAGCGTCCGATTCTGGACGGAAGGAGCCTAAGATGGAACATAAAGTGCAACTCAAACGAAATGTATACATTATTCTTGCCGGTATTTTATTACTCGCTGTTGCCATTCAATTAACAAGCTCCAAATATGTCCTGCAATCAAGCCGAAATGAAGCATTGCCCGGACAGAAGCAGATATGGAAGCCCGCCGCGGCCGATGCTGCAGCGCTGAAGCCCACAGGGGTCCCGTATTGCATCCTTTATGACAGCAGCAACGACGAAAGTGTGTTAGTTCAAAAGCAAACCGCGCGTACGCTTGCTTATATGAAGAAGCCGGTCGAGTCGTTTGATGTGAATAAGAACCGCTACACACCATCAGCTTGTTCAACGGTTGTTATCGCTACGGAACGGCTGGATCTGATCGGTGATATGGATGAGCTGTCCCAGTATGTCGAGCAAGGCGGCTATGTTTTCGTGGCTATTCGCCCGGATGTGAGTGACGCCTTCTATCGCATCTATCGCAAGATGGGGATTATCGGTGCAGAATTGCTCGATCAAACTACCGGAATCAAACTGGTCTCCAATGTATTAATCAGAGAGAAAGGCTTGACAACTACTGATTCTTTTGTCGGGAACTCCTCTCTTCTAGTAGAGCTGGATGATAACAGTCGTGTTCATGCCGTGTCGAATGAGGGCGTCCCTTTATTATGGGATTACACATACGGTAAAGGAAAGTTTATGGTATTGAACGGGACGATGCTGATCGAGAAATACAATCGGGGATTTTTCGCCGGAGCGATTAGTATGTTGGAGCCAGACTTCATCTATCCGGTCTTCAACTCGAAGCTCTTCTATATTGATGATTTCCCGGCGCCGCTGCCTCCAGGCATAGATAAGCAAATTTATGCTCAATACCACCGCACCATTCCCAATTTCTATAAAGAGATCTGGTGGCCGGATATGCTGCGGGCAGCCAAACGGTTTGATGTAAAATTTACCGCTGTACTAATTGAATCGTATCACGATAATGTACAGCCCCCATTCAGAGCGCCTATTGATGCCGATTTGCGCGGCCTCATCGCCTTCGGGCGAGAAGTGCTGAAAAATGGCGGCGAAATCGGACTGCATGGCTATAATCACCAATCATTCACACTGAGTAAGAAAGTCGCTGATGAATTCGATTATGTTCCTTGGGTAAGCACCGAAGATATGGCGGAATCCGTGGAAGAAGCCATACGCTTTGCGGCAGAGGCTTTTCCAAACTATTCGATGGTCTCCTACGTGCCGCCGTCAAACGTAATGGATCCTGAAGGACGAGAAGCGCTCAAAAAGGGCTGGCCAAACCTGGCTGTTATTTCTTCTCTCTATGGTGAGGATGCTTCCGGCGTTGCATATGTACAAGAATTCGAAATTGCTAATGATGGCATTCTGGAGATGCCGCGGCTGACGTCGGGTTATTATGAGAGGCCTTTTGATCGCTGGATGATGGCAAATGCGATCACCACGCACGGCTTTTTCTCGCACTTTATTCATCCGGATGATTTGCTTGATGCCGAAAGGGGACAATCGCTGGATTGGGAGCATCTCTATTCCCAATTTTCAGCTATGTTGAAACGGCTTGATGACACCTACCCTTGGCTGCGTCAAATGACGGGTGCCGAGGCCGCAGTTGATATGGAAAAAATGCTCAATAGCCGCGTCGATTTTACACAAGACGAACACGTCATTCACGGTAAAATCGAGTCCTTTCAAAGCAAACAATATTTTATATTGCGAACTTCGCGAAAAATGACGGAGCTTTCAGGCTGCGAAACAAAAAAAATAGACGATGGCGTTTATTTAATTACTGCACATAAAGCGGATTTCGAAATCAAATTAGGAGATTGAACCTTATATGCGAATATGCATCATTGCTGAAGGATCCTATCCGTACATTACCGGCGGCGTTTCCAGCTGGATCCACTCCTTAATGACGAATTTGCCGGAATTCGAGTTTGTCATCCACTCGATCGGCGCTCACCGGCAGCAGCAGGGTCAGTTCAAATATACGCTGCCGCCAAATGTCATTGATGTAAAGGAAACATTCCTGGATGAAATGCTGGATGAAGCAGGAACAAGTAGCCGGGTCCGGCTTGACGCCAATCAGAAGGAAGCCTTTCTTTCACTGCTGAGCGGGAACGAACATGTCGACTGGGCCGGAATATTTTCATTGCTGCGCAACGAGCAGTTCCAAAGAGCCTCCGACTTTTTAATGAGTCGGGATTATTTTGATGTCCTGACCCGACTATGCGAAGAAAAATATTCGCAAATACCATTTACAGAAATGGTCTGGACCGTCCGCTCCATGGTTCTGCCTTTGTTCTCATCTGTACGCGAGGAGATCCCGCAAGCAGACCTTTATCATAGCGTCTCAACCGGCTACGCCGGCGTTATCGGCGCGCTGGCCAAATATTTATACAATAAGCCCTTTCTCCTGACAGAGCATGGCATTTATTCAAGGGAGCGAGAAGAAGAAATTATTAAGGCTGACTGGGTCAAAGGTTATTTTAAGGATCTGTGGATCGACTACTTTTACCGGTTATCCGGCTCCGCCTATGATAGTGCTGATCAAGTCATCACCCTGTTCAATCGCAATCGCGAAATTGAGATTGAGCTTGGCTGCCGGCCGGATAAAATTGCAATCATTCCGAACGGCGTTCACCTGCAAAATAATCAAGCCGAGCCCGCCGCTGTGCTTCCCGCGGCGGCTCCTAATGTAGTCCGGCTCGGGGCAATTGTCCGAATTGTACCGATCAAAGATATAAAAACGATGATTCACAGCTTTGCGCTTGTTAAGCAGCAGGTGCCGGATGCGGAATTGTATATCATGGGTCCTGCCGATGAAAATGATGAATATCATGAGGAATGTTTACAGCTGGTAGATTCCCTTCAAGTCGAGGGCATTACCTTTACAGGCGAGGTGCGCGTTGCCGAATATTTGCCTCATATGGATCTGATGCTGCTGTCAAGCGTCAGTGAAGGCATGCCGCTCGCCGTTATGGAGGCAATGGCTTCCTCCAAACCGGTCGTTGCAACCGATGTAGGGAGCTGCCGGGAGCTGCTGCATGGCCGTGACGATGGCATAGGGCAAGCTGGCGAGATTGTACCCGTCATGCATTACGAACAAATGGCCAATGCCATCATTCAGCTTTGCGCTAATCGCAAGCTTCGCGAGCAAATGGGAAAAAACGGGTTAGAGCGCATACGCAAGCATTACATGCATGACAAATTTATCGCAAGTTATCGTGAGCTTTATTCATCAATGGGAGGGGTGGAACAATGGCGGGCATCGGCTTCGAACTAAGAAAGCTGTTCCATGAGCAGGGGTTGCTGAGCAGTATCCGCGCTTACGGCTATTCCTCACTTACTACTGCCGGCCCTACTGTTCTTTGTATTTCCATGATTATCGCCATGCAGCAAATGATGACATTCAGCGGCGCTCCCTTTCTGGAACGAGAGCTGCTGCTTGCCACAGTTGTCTATTGTTTCATTTTCTCAATATTAATTACAGGCGGCATTTCCATGCTGCTTACCCGGTTTATTTCCGATGCCATGTTTAATAAGCAGTACGATCACCTGCTTTCGTCATTATATGGCGCAATTGCTGTTTGCCTGCCTGTAGGGGCAATAAGCGCCTGGCTCTTTTTACGTGGTATATCAGCAAGCTTTGGCTACAAAGCGGCAGCTTTCCTCTTTTTTACCGAGCTAATCGTTGTGTGGCTGCAGGCTGTTCATCTTTCGGCCTTAAAAGATTACAAGCGAATCGTCCGCAACTTTTTGTATGGGATAGCAATTGCAGTTCTCGGTTCTTGGATTGTCCTGACATTTACAGCATTCAAAAGCGCGACAGCGGTACTTGTGATGATTGATATCGGCTTTCTTGTTATCGCTCTGCTGTCTGCCCGCCATTTTGAGCATGTATTTCCGCCGAGATCCAGCAAGCTTTATTTCCAATTTCTAAGCTATATTCGCAAGTATCCGGCTTTATTTTTCATCGGCACTTTCTTCTATGCCGGGGTTTATATTCATAGCCTTGTATACTGGTTAGGACCGTTTCATGCGACAGTCGCCGATTCATTTGTCATTTCACCCTTATATGATTTGCCGGTATTTTATGCTTATTTAACCATTATCCCTACATTGGTCACTTTTGTTGTATCCCTGGAAACGAACTTCTATGAAAAATATCGTGACTACTATACAAAAATATTAAATGGCGGCAATTATGCTGAGGTCACACGGGCAAAACGGGATATGCAGCGGACTTTAATGCAGGAGATCAGCTTTATAATGGAGGTACAATTGTTGTTTACAGTTATATCGATCGCACTAGGCATTAAGCTGCTCCCGGCTATTGGATTTACAATGGAACAACTTGAGACGTTTAATTTGCTCGTACTGGCCTATTACTTATTTATTACCGCCTTTATTGTGATGCTGCTGATGCTTTATTTTGATGATCGCAAAGGCGCGCTAGTGACAAGCAGTCTGTTCGTTGTTCTGAATGCCGGTCTCACCTTCTGGACGATGCAGGCCGAAAATCATGGTCTGGGCATGTTCCTTGCATCGTTTCTGACACTGGCCGTCGCTTTGGCGAGGCTGGTCAGCTATGTCCGTAATGTCGATTATCACACATTCTGTACTGCGCCTACACTAGCCAAAGGAAAGAATTCGCAGCGCCGCCCTGGTGCGCCGCTGTGGAAAAAGCCCAGCATTACGACAACGACCTCAGCCTTCATGTTAATTGCAGCAACGGTCTTACTAGCCGGGTGTACAAGCAATGCCGATGGAACTGAAGTTGAAAAGAACCCCAACTACGGGCTTGCGGAGCCTGTGGTTAAGCCTTTTGCTTCGTTGGATGGATTCCATGATGATAAACGGATCTATGAAAGAGATGTCGATACCGATGTTATTCCTCTTTACGTCACGATTTTACCGGATAGTTCAAAAGAAGACGGCGTTGATTGGTACTCGCTTAATCGTATTCGCAGCCGAATGGAAGAAGGCAAACTTGACGTTATTGTTCAAGAGGGCGCTGCTGACGGCAGCGGACCGGTTGAGGGCAGTTTCGGATATGGGGCAACAGAACCTAATGCGAAGATTGGTATTCGCGGCAATTCTGCAAGATACGCCGCGCAGCGGTCTTACAAAATCAAATTAAACAGCGAGGCCGGATTATGGCATGATCAAAGAATTGTTAATCTCAACAAACATTACTATGATCCGTCCCGCTTGCGTCAAAAATTGAGTTACGATTTCTTCGAAGAAATGAAGGATATTTCCAGCTTGCGGACGCAGTATGTCCATCTCTTTGTAAAAGATTTGTCACCGACCAGTGACGATGGCGACGAATTCGTTGATTACGGGTTATTCACCCATGTTGAAAATCCAAACAAAATGTATCTGAAAAACCATTGGCTTGATCCGAATGGCCAATTCTACAAGGCCAATATGTTCGAGTTTTTCCGTTACCCTGATGTACTGAAATCACAGTCGGATCCTACTTATGACCGGGAAGCTTTTGAACAGGTGCTGCAGATTGAAGGCCGCGAAGATCACGACAAGCTGCTAAAAATGCTGGATGATGTCAACAATGACGCCATTCCAATTAATGAAGTGATCGAAAAACATTTTGACCTGGACAACTATTTAACTTGGTTGGCATCCAACTTGCTAATGGATAATATGGACACCAACACGCAAAACTATTTACTCTATTCGCCGCTCAATTCGGACAAATGGTATTTTGTTCCGTGGGACTATGACGGCGGGTTTGAGCTTCAACGCAGCCATAACGGTTCCAGCGACTTCGAAAGCGGACTGAGCAACTACTGGAACGTCGTACTGCATAACCGCTTTTTCCGCAGCCAAGAAAATGTTAACTTATTGAAGGCGAAAATGGATGAGCTGTATCAGCTCATTAACAATGACTCTGTTGCAAAACGAATTGAGCTCTATCGGCCGATCGTCGAATTTTTCACTTCACGTTCTCCAGATAAAAACTTTTGGACGATTAAAAACTTTGCTCTGGATGAGGAGCTAAGGCGGATTATTGAAACACCTGCTCGCTCGATGAAGCGTTTTGAGGATGACCTTCAGCGGCCTAAACCAGTCTTTTTGGGGGATTTGTCGAAAAACGCGGATGGATCCTATACGTTCTTCTGGGACCAATCGTTCGATCTGCAAGGTGACGATCTTTTCTATGATTGGTCGCTTGCCAAAGACCCTGCCTTTACGCAAATTGTTGAGGAGCAAAAGGATCTGACCGTTACAGAGATGAAAGTGAAATCACTTGCACCGGGAACCTATTACTGGAAAGTAATTATCCGTGATAAGGAAGGGCACAAGCAAGTCGCTTTCGATCAATATGAAGATGATGAAGACAACAAGTTCTTCGGCATCAGGCAAATAAAGGTGGAATAGAATTGCAATTTCTTGGGCGCAAACTGCGGCATGAGTTGAAGTACTACTTGCATCCGAACGAGTATCTTGCCCTTCGGCAGCGTGTCTCCGCTGTACTTGAGATGGATGGTAACTCGCTGGGCAAGGACGGGTACGGCATTCGCAGTCTCTACTTCGACGGGCCGCATAATCATGCTTTGTATGACAAGGTCAATGGTGTCTTCTCAAGGGAAAAATATCGCATCCGCGTATACAACGGCAGCGATAAGGTCATTAAATTAGAGCGAAAAAGTAAATTTGGCGACTACGTCAGCAAGGAGTCTGCTTCTCTCACCCGCGAGCAATATGACCGGTTATTGGTCGCAGATGGATCTGTGCTGCAAGACGCCACTATTCCTTTACTTCGCGATTTTTACTTAGCTATCACGCAGCGGGGCTTTCGTCCCGCTGTAATCGTGGACTATGTGCGGGAAGCTTACGTCTACGAAACTAGCGATGTGCGAATTACGTTCGACAAGAAATTATCGGCCGGTATTAACACGCTTGACCTGTTTGATCCAGGGCTCGCTTCGGTAGAAGTGCTCGAACCGGGAAGAACAATTATGGAGATTAAATTTAACTCCTTCCTGCCTGAGGCCATTCGACTGCTGGCCCAGCCGCAAGCCCATAATCGGTCAGCCATTTCCAAATATGTACTCTGCCGGGAAGTCGGCATAAAGCATTTCAAATATTAGTGGACTTATAAAGCGAGGAGAAGAGTGCAATGGGGGATTCAAACGGCTTTAGCTTTCAGGATATCATTAAAAAAAGCGTGCTGCATCTGGATGCTTTTCGCAACGTATCCTATATTGACGTCATTATTGGACTTATTTCATCTTTTTTAATCGGATTGTTTATCTACTATATCTATCGCAAAACGTTTCGGGGTGTCGTATACAGCTACAACTATAACCTCACCTTCGTACTCATGACGATGATTACAACGATCGTTATTATGACAATCAGCACCAATATTGTATTGTCACTTGGTATGGTGGGCGCGCTTAGTATTGTCCGCTTCCGTACAGCAGTTAAGGATCCGCTGGATACGATTTATATGTTCTGGGCAGTAGCTGCCGGTATTGCGGTAGGAGCCAAGCTCTATCCTGTCGCGATCATCGGCTCCCTCGGGGTAGGATTGGCAATCATCTGGATGTCTCGCCGCAAAATTCGCGAACAGCCTTACTTGCTCGTCATCCGCCATGCCGATACTGCAACGGATGAGCTGCGGTCGTACCTGACTAAGCTTTCCTATCATTTGAAGTCCAAAACAGTGCGGAAAGACTTTATTGAGATGACGCTTGAAATCCGTTTGCGGGACGATAATACCGCCTTTGTCAACGAACTGTCTTCGATCAATGGCGTAGTCGATGTTGCATTAATTAATTACACTGGCGATTATGCCCAATAAGCTGCTGAGAACTTCATAAAAATCCAAATAAGGCTTCCGCGGCGGCGGAAGCCTTATTCATAGCAGTCAAATGCTTACAAAAAATCTGTAATAATCTCTAACTCTTCCACATCATCATTCGTTGCAATATAAATTTCAATCCACTTTCCCTTAATCGCCGGCAGCAGCTTCATCAGGTTGGGGTCAAAATGTGTGCCGTCCCCCGCTTCCAAGATCGCAAAGGCTTCATCAAGCGGGATTGCATCGCGATAGGCACGATTGGAAGTCAAGGCATCAAATACATCGGCAATCGCCAAAATACGCGCTTCCAGCGGAATATTTTCCCCTTTTAATCCCGCGGGGTAACCGCTTCCATCCCATTTTTCGTGATGATAGAGAACCCCGGGCTTGAGCGATTCAAGCATCTCTATTTTTTCAACCATGCGGCTGCCAACGACGGGATGTGTTTTGACAAGCGCATATTCTTGCGGCGTTAATGCCCCTTCCTTGCCCAGCACCTGCTCAGGAATATTAATTTTCCCGATATCATGCAGCAGGCCTGTTAAGCGAAGCTGCTTCAATCGTTTTTGGTCATTGTATTCCGGCAGCAGCCTGGCCAGCTCGACCGCATACTTGCTCACCCGCTCACTATGTCCGAATGTGTAAAAATCTTTGGCCTCTACGGCGACAATAAAGGTTTTTACTACTTGTTCTATCGAAGCATTGGCAGAATCCAGGATCGTATTGACTTGCGACTCATAAAGCTTGTTTAATTGTTGCAGCACCAAATAACTGAATGTAGCAATAATGGCATAAAGGAGAAGGCGATTGGAAAGATCAATCTGATCATAGCCAGGCACCAGCGGAAAGCTCGTTCCTAGTATAATCATTAAGAGCAGTCCCAGTGTGGAATAAGTGATCAGTACAGGACGATCACCGTAAAACGCCGCCGCGATCGGTATAAGCAGTAAATATCCCCAAGCTTCACGATATCCCGATCCGAAATAGAGACAACAAACGACAAAACAGATAAACAGAATAACAAGATGTTCAACAACAGTTGCCGATAGTTTAAATTGTCGTCTGCCCCACTCCAGCCCCCCCCATATGACAATGCAAATAATTAAAAGGGGTAGATTGGCCCGCGAATACGGAAGTTGGAACAGCGAGAAAAATGCATTCCAGCAAATGCTTAGCAGCAAGTAGACGGCAGCTAGCTTTAATAAAGAGTTATTGACCTGCTCGCGATGCTTTTGGTAGTAGCTTACCAGCAATTTGGATTTATCCGTCATTAACATGCGTTTTCTCATCCAGCCTTTTCGACAAATTCTGATCACCGATATACCAATCATTGTAACACTATTTTCTAATTCCAACTATATGATCATGCACTTCAAAGCGATAAAACTACTTTTGTCCGACAATTTCTCTGTCTTTTTACCTAGCTGCTGCTATGATTAAAAGGGTAAGTATTCCATTTTTGAAAGGAGTGGGCTGCTGGATGAGTGATCACGGCCACTATGTTTTCAGTATTGCACAGGGACAGCTCAGAGAAAAAGCGATTCAGCTTCATCATCACAGATATGAGGAAATAGGTTTTTTCAAAAAAGATGAGGTCGATCCGTATGAGCCATTTTCGATTTATTTTGCCGTACAAAGTCAGGATCAGACCGTTGTCGGAGTAACGCGGCTTATTAATTCCAGACTGGATGACCTGCCGACAATGAAGCATTTTCAAATTTATGACATTGAACGGGTCAAATTAACGGCTTACGACCGCAGTCGTTGTGCAGAAATTAGTGCTTTTACTAAAATGCCGGCGCATGATGTAGGAATGGGGCTCATTCGTACGGCGCTGCAGCACTCGCTGGACAAGGGCATTACCCATTGGGTATGCTGTATTGACGAACGGGTGTATAAATATATGCACCGCATGTTTAAATTTCCGTTCAAGGTCATCGGAGAAAAGCAAGTCTATCTGGGCTCGCTCACCGTACCTTGTGCGCTGCAGTTATCCGAATGCCTGGAAAATTTGAAAAAGTACCGCCATTCTTTATACGACTTTTTAACACGTCGCGACAGCGACAGAAAGCAGGTGTCACTGTGGTAAAAGAACAATTTGTGCGAAATTTAGGCGTTATGACTGAAGATGAGGTCGACAAATTGCAGCAGGCTACGATTGCGATTGCCGGATGCGGATGCATCGGCGGATTTGCCGCCGAACTGCTGGCGCGGATGGGAGTGGGTAAATTGCTGCTCGCCGATCCCGATACTTTCGATATAAGCAATATCAACCGGCAATGCGCGGCTACGCATTCGACTGTCGGACAATTGAAGGTCGAAGCATTGCGGGCGCATCTGCTCGATATTAATCCCGAATTAAGCACAGTGACGCTTGCCGAAGAAATTAATGAGCACAATGCCGCCGCCTTTGTCGAAGGAGCCGATTACGTCATTGATGCGATCGACTATTTTGCTTTTCCGGCTTCACTCGCTCTTCATCGCGCCGCGCGCGCACAGGGCCAATATGTGACGACAGCTGTCGCTCTAGGCTTCGGCACCTCTGTCCTGACCTTTGCGCCTGATGGTATGAACCTTGAACGGTACATCGGCATTCCGGAGACAACTACGATCGAAGAGGCCGAATCGATGGTGTTCCCTGCCGCCTCCTACAGCCAGAAGCTGCCGGCCTATGCTACGCCAGAACGAATTAAAGGCTGGATCGCTTCACAGACGATTCCTACGATTAGCGTTGGACAAGCACTCGGGCCGGGCGTGCTCGTTTCGCAGCTTGTACTGCACCTGCTGAATCGCAAGCAGCCAGCATTCGTGCCGGAAAGCTTCCAGCTGCAATTTGAAGACTAAGCAGGATATCCGACGACCAGTGAGAAGAAACGACTGACGGCATCCTTAGCACGAGGCAAGTTTTTCTTCCCTTATAGCTCCCGCTAACGAACCTGACAAACCTTATTCGGCTCAAAATGGGGCCTTCTGCGGTGTAACGAATCTACAGATCGTTATTTACCGAAAATCGGCCGCTTTCCCGCCTTTTTTCCTCCAATAACGTGTGTCTGGTTCGTTACACGCTGAGCAAGCCGATTTTTTGGCCAATAGCGTGTCTCAGGTTCGTTAGAGGGAATTAGCGAAAATAGCTGATCGGCTGTCCACTTGGCTTAAAAAAACACTTCTCGTCCTTCTACGCTCCAGTTTAGACCACACCAGCCGAAATTTCATAAACTCAAAAAGAAACCGCAGCGCAATTTAATGGAAGGTTCACCCGTCCAGCAAAAAGAGGCGGTTTCTTTTTTAGCATGCTAATACATATTATACCGGCTGCAGCACCTGCATGAACCGCGCCATCCGCTCCAGCGCTTCCTCCAGCTCGCTGCTTGAAGCCGCATAGGAGCAGCGGATAAACCCTTCCCCTCCTGTGCCAAAAACATGCCCAGGCACGACGGCCACCTTCGCTTCCTCCAGCAAGCGGCGGGCGAACACTTCCGATGTCATCCCGGTGGAGGCGATCGACGGAAAGGTATAAAACGCTCCCTCCGGCTCATGGCATGATAAGCCGATCGCTCTCAGCCCGGCTACGAACATTTTGCGGCGGTTATTGTAGACGGCCTTCATCTCATCCTTGGCGTCCATGCCGTGGCGCAGCGATTCGACGGCGGCGATTTGGGCGATTGTCGGCGCGCACATCGCGGTATACTGGTGAATCTTAAGCATGCCGGCGATCAGCTCGCGATTGCCGCAAGCGTAGCCCACCCTCCAGCCGGTCATCGCAAAAGCTTTGGAAAAGCCGCTGACAACGATGGTCCTCTCCTTCATTCCCGGCAAGGAGGCAATGCTGACATGCCGGCGGCCGTAGGTCAGCTCGGCGTACACTTCATCCGAGATGACCATTAAATTATGTTTCTGAATCAGCTCCACAATCGGCAGCCAGTCCTGCTCAGTCATCACTGATCCGGTAGGATTACTCGGATAATTGATCATCAGCACTTTTGATTTTGGCGTTATGACAGCTTGTAGCGCTTGTGGGGTCAGCTTGAACTGCTCCTGCGCACTGGTGGCAATCTCCACCACCTTGCCGCCGTGCAGATGAGTGATCGGTTCATAAGCAATGTAGCTTGGCGCCGGAACAAGCACTTCATCTCCCGGATCAATCACTGCCCGGAGCGCCAGATCGACGGCCTCGCTGCTCCCTACAGTGACCATAATTTCACTCTCCGGTTCGTATGAGAGAGCGAAGGTGCCCGCAAAGTATGCGGCAATTTGCTCCCGCAATTCGATCAGCCCGGCATTGGACGTATACTTCGTCCTTCCCTCGCGCAGGGCGCGAACGCAAGCTTCCCGCACCGGCTCCGGCGTTACAAAATCCGGCTCGCCAACCCCAAGCGCGATCGTATCGCCGCCTGCATCGTTCAGGTCAAAAAAAGCGCGAATGCCTGACGGCCGTATATTGCGTACACATGCTGACAAAAAATTACCCGATCCTTCCATTGACATAACCACTCATCTCCCATTCCCGCTTGCGCTCACGTAATGAGCAAGCAATAATCCGATCCAGTAAATCGCTAAACGACATGCCGGCCGCAGCCGCGCTCTTCGGCAGCAAGCTGTTCGCTGTCATCCCCGGCAATGTGTTCACTTCCAGCACATAAGGCACATCACCCTGCAGGATCATATCGACGCGAGCATAAACGCTGCATTGCAGCAGCCGGTAGCTCGCCAGCGCGGCCGCCAGCACGCGTTCCTCAACGACCGGCGGCAACTTGATCACCTTCTCTTCCGCGCCGCCGTCCTCATATTTCGCTTTATAATCAAACCATTCCGAATGAGCGGAGCGAATGCCGATAATCGGCAGCGCTTCTCCATCGAGAATCGAACAGGTCAGCTCGTCGCCCTGGATATACGGCTCGACCAAGATCGATTGATCCCATTTGCATGCCTCCTGCACGGCATCCAAAAGTTCCGCTTCATTCATAACGAGCTGTGTCCCGATGCTTGAGCCGCCGGTATTCGGCTTCACAATAACCGGATAACCGAGACGCTGCACAGCCTGCGGATCATAGTCCCCCATACCTTGCCAGCACAGTCCTGACGGTGTGCGGATTCCCGCCGCCTGCAGCAGCATTTTGGCCAATTCCTTATTCATGCATAAACTGCTGGCCAAGACGCCGCTTCCCGTATACGGCACCCCTAATGTTTCCAGCGCCCCCTGGACAGTCCCGTCCTCGCCGTACTGGCCATGCAGCGCAAGCAGGGCAATGTCTATGCCTGCCGCTTGCACTTTCCGGATTAAATCCGCCCGTTGCTCAATGACGATGGGAATCACTTCGTACCGGCTCCGATCCAAATGAGCCATCATCTCCTGTCCTGTCAACAAGGACACTTCACGTTCTGCCGACACCCCACCCATTATGACGCCAACCTTCACTTGCGGCACCTCTTTCATCCCATTAGTTGTCCGGCCGTCTGGCCGATCAAGCGAATCCCTCGTTCAATATCGTCATCCGCTACCCGCGAAAAGCCGATACGCATCGTATTCCCGCCTTCGCCGGCCCCTGTAAAAAACATATCCCCCGGTGTAAAAATGACGCCTTGCCCGGCGCATGCCGTGAGCAGTTCCCGCGTATTGAAGCCCTCTGCAAATGTCAAAAACAGATGCAGTCCGCCGTCCCCGGACAGCTGCGCCCAAGGAATATGCGCTTCACAGCAGGCCTTCGTCCATTCATATTTGCGTTTATATTCCGTGCGCGCTTTTTTCAAATATTTATCGAAATTGCCGTTTAGCAAATATTGATACAAGATCGACTGATCCATCGTCGACGTATGAATCGTGCGCGCGCGCTTGATGCTCTCCAGACTATCAATCAGCTCCCGGTCGCCCAGCACCCAGCCGACGCGCAAGCCTGGAAACAGCACCTTGGAAAAGCTGCCGAGATAGATAACGCCATTGCTTTGTCCGGCAGTCGCAATCAGCGGCGCAACATGAGCGCCGGAATAGCGCAGCTCTTCATTAAAGCCGTCCTCGATGACCGGAATCTGATAACGCATCATCAATTTCATCACCGCATTCCGCTTCGCCGGGGACATCACGATCCCTGTCGGATTGTGGTAGGACGGCACAAAGTAGGCGACATCGAAGGAGCCCGCTTCCAGTGCCTGCTCCAGCTGCCCGAGATGAATGCCGTCGCGCTCCATCGGAATGCCTGTAATGTCATAGCCGTGCAGCTTCAAGTTTTTAATTGCCGTATTGTGCGTCGGATTTTCGCAAAGGGCGGCGCCGCGGCGGGCCGGATCGCGCAGCGCCGACAGGACGATATCGAACCCTTCCGTGAAGCCGTTCGTAATCAGCATATCTTTGCCGCGAATATCTACTCCTTTATGCTCCATGTAACGCAGCAAATAGTCGATTAACGGCTTATAGCCCTTGGCGTAGCCATAGTTAAGCAGCACCTGGCCCTCGATCGACATCCGGTCCATGAAGGCCCGCTTCACATTGCCCAAATCGAAGAGCTGTTCATCCGGAGCAATGCTCGTAAAGGAAATCGTTCCTTTCCTTGCCTGTATGCCATGCTTCATAATATCGAGCCGGGCCGCCTCCTGGGCATATGCGTTCATTTTGGCTTTCCAGTCGACCCGCCATAGCTCAGCTGTTCCGAACGTGCTTTCCCCTGATCCGGCATGGCCCACCATTGCCGCAACATAGCTGCCTTTGCCCCTTACCGCATAAGTAAAACCGTCATCCTCTAGCCCTTCGTAGGCAGCGATCACTGTATTGCGGCTTACATGCAGCAAACTGCTCATTTCGCGCGTCGAGGGCAGCTTCTGGCCAGGCTGCAGCGCCCCTTTTATAATTAAACGTTTGACGTATTCTTTCACTTGTATCGCGACCGGACGGTCGTCGATGAGCTTGAAATCGTGGAACATTATTCATCGCCCCCATCATTATGATGGCATACTATGCCGCATAAAAAAAGAACCACCGCGCTGGATTTTTCCTCCTGCGGTGGTTCTTCTCTCATTTCTTATACGATTTCGCGCACATCGCGCAGCTTGTGCTGCACCGGATCAAAGTACATGCCATCCAGGCTGCCGATCAGCGTATTCGTTACTTTTACTTCTATGCTGTTCGCTCCTTGCCGCAGCCATTCGCATGAACCTGTCCAGCGATAATCGCCCAGGCAGTGTACACCTAAAGACTGCCCGTTAACGGCTACTTCCGCCGCTTCATCAAAGTAATCATCCCAATCCGCCATCGACCATTCGAAATAGGACTGCTGCGGCCGTTCCTCCAGCCAGTATGTTTGGCTGAATACCATCGTCCCGCAGTAGAACGGGTAGCTGCTCCATGGCCCGCGCCGCAGCGGAAGCTCCTCCGCCGGCTGGACGATACAAGCCGCGCCCTCCTGATCGAAATGAACCCCAAAGGCGCCGGCCAGAAAAATCGGCTCAACGACGCCATGCCAGTCGCGCTCCAGCTCTGCCCGAATCGTTATTCTGTTGCCGCCTGTTCGCAGATGAGCGGCAGCAGGGCAGCCGATCCGGTGCGCGCCCAGCTCCGGCATGGGCCCAAAAGCTGCCGGCGGCAGCAACTGGCCGTTAACATAGATTTCATACCGTCCGCTTATCGCTGCCGACTCCATCGCAAACCAAGCCTCTGCCGGTACATAAGCAGCATTAAATTCCGTTTCATACCACATAATAACAGGATAATGCAGCTCCATCCTGCGGGCAACGCCGAAGCCCGTTGTCCAATCGCTCGCCGGCTGCAGCTGTTTTCCGCCGCCAGCGAGCAGCTCGACATAGCTTTGCGGTTCAAATGGGTCCGAGGCGCCCGGCAGCTTCGCCAAATGCCACCGTTCGCGCCGCCCCTCATCCTGTTCATCAAGTCTGCAGCGGAATCGAGACAGGCGAAGCAGATTCGCCGCTTCCGGCCGCACCTTCCACAGCTCGCCTGTATTGTGCTCAAACTTGAATACAGCATCTTGCTGTGCCGGTGCAGCAGGCTCCAGCCGCTGCGGCTGTGCCGTCCTTTTGACCTGCATCCAGCATGACTCATAGCCGCCCAGCTGCAATGGAATGCGAATGCCTTCATCGGTCTGTACATACGCTGCCGCCTCATGCGTGCCTGTGAACAAATTGAGCTTGCCGACATGAATATTGGGCGCCCCACCCGGCTCATGTCTAACCCACAATTGCCCCTTGATCGGATGCTTCTCCTGATTCGTGACAAATACAAGACGCTCCCCTGATGCCAGCTGGCGCACCTGCATAAGCGCAGCGCCGCTATCCCCTTGGTCAACCGTAAGCCATGCCGCAGGCGCGATCTGCGTTCGGATCATTGTCAAATACTGCTGCACCGTCTCGTTGTCAGTCAGCATTCCCGGGACATTGTAAAAATAAGCGCGATGCTCACCCTTATACCACCGGCCTTGCTCATTAGCTTGCTGCTGACCGCCTTTACAGCCGAATGCCGCTCGCATGCCGGCACACACATTGCCGTCAGCTGTCAGCTCCAACTCCGGCAGGGATCCGAGAGACAGCACTGTCCCTCCCTGCTGCAAAAACTGCTCCAGCTTATGCCAGGCTGCCGGCTCCAGACAGCGCAGCGGCGGCAAAATAACCATTTCATAGCCGGCATCCCCGATTTGCAGCTTGCCGTTCGCTATTATGGCGCGAGTGTCGAGCAGTTCTGCATCCAAATGATCAAAATCAATTTGATGCATTAGCAACTGCTCGCAAATAGCGGCCCAATCCGTTTTTAACCGTTCAAGTTTACCGCCATGGTCTTCCCCCGTTACGGGATGAAAGCCATGGATCGAATTGCCGCCAAGCGACCAGAGCGAAGCCATCGGATCAAGGACAGCTATGCGAATATCCGCTGTTCCCTGCCGCAGCAAATAGCTCATTCTGCCGGCATAGTCAGTTAATTGATGCATCCACTTCCAGTAAGGATTTTGCACGAATTGGGAAGGCGGTGCATCATGCTTGCGGATGCCATTCGTCGAGTAGAAATAGGCATGCGGTGTAAACGTGTTAATGCCAAGTGCGGCGAAGCGGTCGATCATCCACTTGGCGTCAAGCAGCGTCATCGACCAGCCTATACTATGAAAGCATTCCACTAGCGCCTGCTCTCTGCCGGCCTGCCGCGCGATCGAGGAGGCCATTTTGGGATTGTAGCGAATATGAAAAGCATTTTTTCGCAGCAATTGGGCGAGCGGGATGCCAAGCTTTTCGTGCCCGCTATCCGCACTTGGAATATGGCTGTATAGTTGCGTCGCGCCGCGCATGCTGTTTACTTCCGTAACATAAGCAATGCCATGCTGCTCGCACCAGTCGTGCATGCGCCGATGATAATTTTCCCGCAGCTGCTTCTCCATGCAGTCCATATAGTCGTAGCGGACGACCGCCGTACGCTCCCCGCGCTCAAACCATAAATCAAGCAGCGTTTCCGCTTCCAGCAACCGATAGCCTTTGGCCTTAAAAAAAGCTTCCGGAAGCTGCGGCGTCCATGGGAATAGACCTTCCAGCCCCACTTCATCCGTGAAAATGCCCGGCACGGTCTGCCCGAGCTCGTCTCCCAAATGCTGCGCATACCGCTCATGCGTCAACGCTATAAAAGAAGACATTGCCTCCGGGTGGCAGGGATCGACATAGGTGCCGTAATATTTGAAACTGCAAAGCTCCTCATCGGCAATGACGATCACTTCCCATTTGCCCTGCGGCGCAGTCCAGCATAACCGCTTGCCTGGATTGGCACTAAAATATCGCTTTTTGTTATATGGCGTCAGTCCGCCTTGCTGAAACAGCTCTTCCGGCTGCACGATGCCGATCTCGGAAGCAAGGTCGATCCTCCGCGACCAATCAAGCTGCTCCCCTCCATCGCCGCCAGCTTTATATGGTACGGCGCAAGCAAGCTGTACAAATCCTAGCGGCAATTCAATTCTGGCCTCCTGACCGCCTTCACAGGTTTGCTGGTACTTCCTCCATATGCGCTGCTTCGCGTCAGGATGCAGCAGTGTCACCTCCCCGCCCGCGATGCCGCTCGGATACGGATACTCGTCATACAGCCAAGCCTTCATGCCATGCTTCTTCGCCTCGGCAACGGCCAGCTTGACCAGCCTGAACCACCTGCCGGACAAATACGGTACGGTCAGTCCTTGCCGCGCACAGAGAAAAAATCCTCCCAGACCTTGCGCCGCCATCTCGGCAATTTGCGAGCAAATTTCCTCCTCCTGCATATCTCCATTCCAGAACCAGAACGGCAGCAGCCGGCAGCTGGCCGGCGGGTTGGCAAACTGTCTATCATCCATTTGCATTACACTCCTGTCATCATGCCTGTTTGTGACCAGTGTAGCTGATCGTATGGCATAATTAAGGGGGTGATCTATTGATTATTAGGGGGTAAAATAAAGATAACTTTGTTTGAAACCGAGGTGAAGCACAGCGATGGAGCAAAAATATTTTGACAGCTACATTCACCGGGGCGATATTGAGACCCGTTACGAAGTTTTTATTAACCGGGTTCATGAAAGCTTTCTCACCCCGCCGCACACCCATGACTTTATTGAAATTAATTATGTCGCGGAGGGCCGCGGCTATCATTATATTAACGGCAGCGATCCGCTTGCGGTCAGACGCGGCGATATCTTTATTTTGCCTGTAGGCACCTCCCATATGTACCGTCCCTACTCGGCGAATCATCAAGAGCCGCTTATCGTATATAATGCAGTTTTCCCGTTTGAGCTTGTTCCCATGTGGAGCCGTTCCATGCCGGTTCCGCCGCAGCTGGAAGCTTTCCTGATGAGCGGGAAGCAGCATTACCGCCAATACGCGGACCCCGATGGCAGCATTGGCCAGCTCTTTGACCAAATGTATCAGGAGTTTGTGCAAAAACCGCTTGGCTACACCTCATTGTTAATGTCCAGCGCCATTGCCATTCTCATCCGGCTGCTGCGGTTAGAGATGAAGATCGAGCTCGAGCAGCTGCGGACAGCCTCCAAGCTCGACGATGTATTTCAATATATTCAGCGCCACTATTGCGAGACGATCCCGTTAAAAAAAGCCGCGGACCTCGCCTGCCTCAGCCCGGGGCATTTCTCCCAGATTTTCCGGGCGGCAACTGGGCGCACCCTTGTCGAATACATCCAAAATATGCGCATCGACAAAAGCTGCAGCCTGCTATGCACGACGACCATGAAAATTGCCCAAATCGCCGAAATGGTGGGTTATCAGGATCTCCGTTTCTTTCAGAATATCTTTAAACGAAAAACCGGCACGACCCCCAGTGAGTTTCGCAAGCGCTTCTCAGCTGGCAGCTATGCCGGTTCCATCGATCGTCATGACGGCTCATCAACCGTCATTCGGATTTCTTCATCTTGAGCATCAAAGGCAATGCGCAGATCCTTTTGCTCCAGATACCACAAATTCTCTTCTTCTATATAAAATTCAATGCCTTCAACATTCGTACGCAGTCCCGGGCTTCTCGGCACATCTTCCATAATGCCGAGCGAAAGCCCCGGATGTACGCTCCCGCATCCGCCAAGACGAACATAGATGCGCAGGCAGGCACCGTCTGCGAGATCCATTGCCCGCTTATACCAGCTTGCCGCTTCCGGCTCTACGACCAGCTTCATACTTCCACCCCTTCATACTTTACTTGCGCATGCATCAGCTAGGTCAGCCGAAATAGCTTGCCGTTCTCCAGCAACACGCCCTGCTGAACCTGTATCCTCCACAAGGATAATGCATAGCGCTGCTGCTGCTGCCTCAGGCGCAGCTGCTGCTGCAGCTGTTCGCTGCGCTGCTTCATTGTACCGCACTCTGCTTGCCGCTCCGCCGCCAGCGCAATGTCGGCCTGCAAGCTCTCCAGCAAGCTGCGACTTGTATCAAGCATCGTATGACAGACCTGCACAACAGTCTCTTCGAATGCAGCAAATATAGACTCGTGATAACGTTCCACTACGAGCGGGCCATTCATCTCCAGCTGATGAATCAAATCCTGCCGCACCGTCTCCAGCACTTTATCCGCGCCGCTAAAAAATGAGCTCAAGCCGCGAAGCATCCCGGTTAGCGCCCCGTTATCCACTAAGATGGCCGTCCGGTAGGTCTGGCCTTGGACAAATCGTTTGATCGCTGCCGCAAGACGCGTCTCAAGCTCGTCCCACCGCTCTTCCTCATAAGGCTCCAGCCGCTTCGTCAGGGCTTCATCGCAGGCGAGCAATTGCTCGCGCTCGTGCCGCACTCTGGCGAGCAGCTTCGACACCGCCTCGAACGATACTTCCATTTGCCAGCTTAATCCATCCAACTCCTTTGTGAAGAAATCGGGCAGCTGCTGGCGGGCCCACTGCTCCAGCACGAGCTGCAGCTTTTCCTCAACTTGGGCAGGAAGCGTCTTATAATCAAAGCCCATATAAACCTGGCTTGTTTCTTTTCGCAACAAACCCGGCACATGTGCAAGAAGAAAGGTCTTCGCCGCTTCCTTCAGTTCATCGAAGGCTATGCTGATCTTTTCAGTATGAAGGGCAATTTCGCGATTTAGCAGCTCGGCCAGCGGCTTCAATTGGGCTTGCAGCTGCTCATAACGCTCTCCAGCCTGCGTCTCGCGCACAGCCTGCTCAGTTAACCGCCGATCATAGAGGATGAATGCCAGCTCATACTTGCGATCAAAGCTCTCGAAACGAGATGCCATCGCGCTGCGAGGAGTTACTGTCAGTAAAAACGATTGCAGCCCGGCCGCCTCCGCCTGGCGTTTGTTAGCAGGAATAAACAGCCGCGGCGCCAAACCCAACATCTCGGTAAGCCAGGCAGCTACTTGTCTTTCAGCCTTCTCGAGCTGCTTCTTGCCAAGCAATTCCGTACGATTGAATACAAAAGCGAGCTGCCTCGCTGTGCCCCCCATTGCCAGAACGCCTTTCACAAACTCTCTGTCGAGCCGTGTCAGCGGGCGGGTCGCATCAAGCACCAGCACAATCGAATCTGCAAAGCGCACTAATTGTTCCGCTGCAGCTTTCAGCTGCGCCCATTCTTCCAACACAGGGAGTTCGAGCAGCGCCAGATGATTGTCGGACAGCCAGACGCTATCCACTTGGATGCATGGGCAGGGGTCATTCGCTCTGTCTTCGGCTGTATGTACAAATATACGGGCTGCAGCAACGTTCTGTCCGCTTCGCTCCAGGCCGGCCGGCTCTCCAAGCAAGGCCGATACGACTGCAGTCCGGCCGCTGCTGTCGCTGCCTGCGATCAGCAATCTGCGCTCAAAACCGGCTGCTCCCGCCAGTGCCGCATGAAACTCATCTGCCGCAAAACCGGCGGACTCAATCTGCCTGACAACTGCTTCTGCCAAGGTAAGCCATGGATAAGGCTTCTCCGGACGCTGCTCGAGCTTGTGGTAAGCGGTCTGCTGCAGCACGTCTATAACTGCCTGCCGCTCCTCTCCATTCAGCCTCCCCATCGCAAGCAGGCGCACGGCCCCTTCGTAAATATATCTGACATTGTCGCCATATACACCAAAGTGCATTAATACCCAAGCCCCGACTTGTCCGTGCCTTTCTCTTAGCGAAGGATCGGCATCACACCGCTGTGCAAAATGAACAAGCAGCGAGCCGGTGCTTCGGAGCTGTTCGATAATTTGCCGATTGGGGATAATGTCCAGCAATGATTCAAGCCAGAATGTTATAAACGCGCCATCATCCCGATGCTCCTCACGTTCATACAATATGTCCGCTAACCGGTCCCACTGCTCCCACTCTTGTTTGCTTGCCAGCATTTCAAACAGCAGCCGGCTGGGTTCCAGCAGCGGGGAGTCCGCCTTCTGCTCGCCGATCATCTCGACTGCCCGCGCAGCCCATACTTCCTCCCCGGTTTCCGCATAGCGGCTGCAGCATAGCTCATACGCAGCCTGCTTGTGATGCTCCTTAAAATATTTATATGCTTCCTCCTGCACCATCCGGTACTCAGGCTCTTTATTCAAAATAACTTGAAGCGCTGCTGCCGCATCTCTGCTCCAGTGCATAGCGCGGTAAATTTGGTACAGCTGCCAGTGCTTCTCCAAAAAGAGCAGCGAATCTTCCGCGCATTGAATGCTTAAGCATCTAGTCCGGGCTTCATTGCGATCTCCTTCGCGCAGCGCAGCATCGCTAAGATGAAGTGCTTTCCAGCCTGCATACTTGGGCGGTACAACACGCCAATACATCTCGCACTCAGTCAGCTTGCCATTCCGCAAATAGATTTCGCCCAAATAAAACCGCACTTCGCCCAAAAAACGATTCAAGCCAGACAGATACTGCAGGCGCTGCATAGGAGCAGGCTTTTCCTGCTCGATCCTGATTTCATTCTTCAGCTTTGTTTCCTGCTTCAAGTAATGAAACAATGCCGTGTCGCCGTAAGCCGCCTCCCCGCCTTCAGTCAAAATCCGCCATTGATAGCCGCTGAGCAGCAAGAGCGCCATCTCCCAAGTCTTCTCAGGCGGAGATTGCTTGACAATGTCTACAAAGCTTTGCTCCGATGCAATCGCCAGCTGCAGCTCCTTCAGCGATACGTTACTCATGAACCGGCTTCCCTTCATCCAAAAAATTTATCTTTGTCTCCCAAATATTCGCTATAAAGCGCCATTTTCCCTGCCTTGTCCAGGGCCGCCATGGCAGATTTGCAACAGGGCGTCAAGAAGAAATTATTCGGGTTGTTGCCTGAAAGCAAAAATTGCTCTCAGATCCGCTTAATTTCCCGGGGAATGCTATGCCCTAAGGCTGGAGATCTTCCTATAGTATAGCGGATTGCCGCATTGCAATCATCTCCCTTTGCTGCAAAACAGCGATCACAGGAACGTATGTTTGTAAATTTATTATACCAAAAGCAGATTTGGTGCGCTACACGTAAATGTCGTGTGCCACGCCCGGCGAGCGAAAAACGCCCAGATGTTGCAGTTTTTGCAAGGCTGTCGATTTACCACAATATGGGTTGTGCTTTGTAGCTCTATTTTACTGGGAATTTATTTCTATTGGCCGACTAAATGGATTTTCTACAGTTCGTTTTTTGTTTTGTTCGTTCGATAGCCGGACTAGATGGAAAACCTACAGTTAGAATGGGAGTTAGCGATGGATAGACTCGATTTGGCCCAAACTAGCTGGATGATTTCCAGTTAGACTGCAAAATCGTCTGTTTTTGGCGTATATACCTACATAAAATCCAGTTAGTTTTGGGGTAATGGAAGTCAAGCGCAGCTTTTTAAGGCCGAGCTCTATGTCATAAGAAGAAACGGCTGACGCCGTCCTTGGCGCGAGGCAAGTTTCTTCCCCTGAAATTTTATAGAATTTGCCGAGTGAAACTTATAAATTCTATAAAATCAAAAAAGGAGGAGACCGCAGTCCCCTCCATCTCCTTTTCAAATACGCCTGCCCTTTGAGCCAAGCATGCCGCAGCGTTAACTGGCTGTATTATTGAACATTGTACGAGCCAAGATCGAACGTCAAAGGCTGGCATGAGCCTTTTTCCGAGAAGTTGAGGCTGTACTCGGCGTGTGCCCCGCGACGAATGCATTTTAAAAGAAGCACATTGCGGCCCGCATTTAACTTTATGTTTGAGCAGTGCTTATTTTCGGCTGTCCACCAGTCCATTTGTTCAGATTTGCTGATGCAAGTCCCGTTTAACCATAACTCATAAGCATCTGTATGCCCGATCATGACATGAAGGACACGCTCTTCCGGGCAATAGAGCTGTCTCTCGGCATAAACCACACATGGGCCTTGATAGCCGACGAAATCGGACACCGAGATCAGATCCTCATACGTTTGCCGGATGACCGGTTCATCCGCGGCTCCTACCAGATACGCTTTCTCCATGTCTACTACGGCATTCAGGTGAAATTGCCGGGTAATGTCCGTTCGCTCATCCGGATCCGGAATGGCTTCCTCCAGTTCTTTAAAGTACCATTCCCCCAGCTCAGTCGGGATCGGCGTCCGGACATTTTCCCAGAACGGGCCATGCACACTCCAAATCGCGGCTCCTGCCAATCCAAATGTATAGACTTGAGACTTTCTCCCGCTGGATAACGTCAACTCAAATAAATTCTGTTCCATTAAAATCGGAAGGGATGGCGGCACCTCGACGGATATTTCCAGTTCAGCCGAACCCGCTCCCAGCTCGATCCTTCTCGCATCTAAAGCGATTATCCAGCCTTTCGGTCCTTTCAGCGTCAATTGCCATTCCATATCTGGTACTTGCGGTGCATATTTGCTTACCCGGAGCGTCAGCCGGCGCTTCTCGCCAAGCCCAATAGCCGGCACTCCGCCGTAATCCACGTCAACATGAAGCATCCGGGGCAGATTGGTAGGAAGCGGCTCCCATTCAGGAGCGGCTGTAATGATGACTTCTTTGTTTAACTCCGCAGCGACGGTTAAACCTGCCCTGCACGTGTCCACAGCAAGGCTGTACAGGTCGAGAGAAGGCCGGGTCAGATCAATGCTTAATTTGTAACTGGTGTCGCAAAATTGGTACGTCTCAATAAGATATTCCGCCCCATGAATAATGCCCAGCAGGGCTCCGGCTGTTGCGCAAGTGCAATCGGTATCGTAGCCGCAATTGAGGGCAATCATCGTGGAGCGAATGAATTCTTTCTCGCCATGAATGAGGGAAAGCAGTGTGAATCCGGTGTTTTGATACAAATTTGTACAGTCCGGATGCCCATAATCACGGATAATCCACTCCCGCACGCGTATCCAGTCCGATTCGCCTTTCGACCAACGGATTGTATCTTCCACAAGTCGGCGGATCTTTGTACCTTCCGGCAGCCACTTAAGCCCCAATCCAAAGAGCCGATTCAGATCGGTTTCAAAAAACGCTTCGGCCTCGACTGCCGACCAGAATTGCTCCATATATACCGAATCGCCTTCATGATCGAGAATGCCGTCTTTTGCAGCATACTCGGCGGCAAGTGCCGGATTTCCCGGGGAGACGCAGGCCCAAAACTCCGAGCGAATCGGACATCCCATACCGTTGACGTAATAGCGATTGTTAAACGCCCCAGACAACGGGGGATGAATGCCCCTGGCATAATTTTTCTTAAAAACTGCATACTCGCCCGGCGCATACGGTACCTTTTCGTAAAATGCCTCAGCCAAATCTTCCGAATCGATATAGATCCCCTTTCTCTCCATCACGTCAAGCCATAATACTTGAAGATCCAAATCATCATTCGGGAACATTTCCTGAATCGCCTTTGGGTCATATTCGTATTCAAATAATTCCTTACGTCCCTCATAGGGAGCCCCGATCGTCCCGGCAATGCTTTTACCGATCCAGGCCCCGTAAACTTTGTTCAAGTACATTTCATAGCTGATTGTTCTCATGCTCATCCCCCTTTGCGGATTGTACCCTCAGTATAAAAGTACAAAACCATGAAAAAAACCGGATTTTCTCCGGTTTTTTTGCACAATCCTATGATTCACCCGTCCATAGCCGACTGCAGTGGATGACCCGTCGCCGGCTCCGGGCGGATCGGTGTTTGTTGACATCTACGACTGAAGACGGAACTGGCTGGGCGTAACCCCTTCATATTGTTTGAACGTACGGCTGAAATGAGGCAGACTCTCAAACCCGCTTTGTTCCGCCACCTCTGTAAGTGATTTGTCCGTTGAACGAAGCAAATGTCTCGCATGCCCAATCCGTACCAGCACAATATACTTTCCGGGAGAAAGCCCCGTAACTTGTCCGAACCGGGTAATAAAATGGTTTGGGCTTAAACTCGCAAACTGCGCCACCTGCTCAACGGACAATTTCTTCAGGTAATTCTTGTGGATATATTCAATCGCGCCGGCGATCAGCTCATCTGTTACCTGCCAGGAATGGTGCACATTATCTTTGTCATGAATATCTCTGAGCAGTCCGGTCAACACCATCATGAACCGCGCTCTTGCCGACATCTGATAACCGGCCTGCTGAAGCGAAAGCTCTTCCAATATAGCAAGCAGATGCTTACGTACGGAAAGTACATCCGATGGGACCCACAAATTGGGGATACCCGGATTTACCGGATGCGCCTCCTGCCGGGCCGGGTCTATACCGTAGAGGTGAAAGTGAACCCAAAGATATTGGGCTGACCGGGATATGCTAAGATGATGCGGCACATGGGGACCGATGTATGCACATGCCCCTTGTTCCGCTTTTATTTGCTTTCCGAATGCCGAAATATCAACGGCTCCTTTCACAACAAGGATCATCCAATGAAAAGGCAGGGATCGCATATATTTGTTCTCACCCGGATCAAACGTAACGGCTGGAACTGTACGCAGATGCTTAACGGTCGGAAAAGTCCAGGGCCAGTCCTGCATCTCCCAACCAGCGTGTACAATATCGGGCACCCAAATGTTTTCAGCTATCAATACACACTCACCGCTCCTCAAATATGATCGGCATATTGCTGCTTCCTCTCACCGATGTTCTATTCTCATTGTAGCGGTTCAAAAAAGAAATCTCCAGACTGCATTTACATCTCCTGCGTTCAGCCTTTGACGCTGCCAAGCACAATCCCCTTCACAAAATATTTTTGCAAAAACGGATAGACCAGCAGGATGGGCAATGCGGCAAGAAAAATTTGCGCCGCCTTGAGCGTCCGATTGGAAATTTGCGACAGCTTTTTAATATCCTCAATATTCATATTCATCGGATTAAAGGTGACCATAACCGTTTGCAGATAGCTTTGCAGCGGATAATGCCGCGGTGAATTCATCAGAATAAGACCGTCGAACCAGGCGTTCCAGTGGCCGACGACTGCAAACAACGTAATCGTGGCCAGCGCCGGCTTGGACAGCGGGATAAAGATGCGCCACAGCGTCGTCTGGTGGCCGGCCCCGTCGACAAATGCCGCCTCCTCCAGCGCCTTCGGAATGCCTCGGAAAAAGTTAAGCAGCAAAATCGCATTAAACACCGGCAGCGCTCCGGGCAAAACAAGCGCCCACAGCGAGTCCATAATGCCTGTGCCTTTAATCGTCATATACCACGGAATCAGACCGCCGGAAAACAGAATGGTAAACACGAAAAACCAGGCATACGCCGTCCGGCCGAAAAAAGCGCTGCTCTCCTTCGACAACGGATAGGCAACAAGTATGGTCAACAGCATATTAACGAACGTGCCGAGCAGCACGCGCTGAACCGAAACGAAAAAAGCGCTGAAAAACTCCCCTTTTTGCAAAACAAATTCATACGAATGCCAGTTGAAGCCTTGCGGCCAAAGCTTTACAGCGCCGGCGGCCGCCAATTCGCTGCTGCTTAGCGAAATGGCAAATACATGGATAAGAGGAAGGACGCACACGAGCGACAGTACGATCAGAAAGCTGTAATTCAGTATGGTAAAGCCTCTTCCCATTACCGATTGTTGCATGGGCATTTGATCCTCCTCCCTTAAAAAATCCGGTAATTGGCCAGCCGGTAAGCCATATAATAGGAAACGGCGATAAAACCGCACGAGACGACAGATTTGAACAGGCCTACCGCAGTCGCCACTCCGTATTGCGTCTCCACGAGCCCGATCCGGTAGACGAACGTATCCAGGATATCACCGGTCTTATAGACCTGCGGGCTGTACAAATTGAACACTTGATCGAAGCCGGCGTTGAGCACGTTGCCCAAACTAAGGGTAGCCACGAGCACGATAATCGGCAGCATGCCGGGAAGCGTGACGTGCAGCGTTTGCTTGAAGCGGCCCGCTCCATCAATGATCGCCGCCTCATACAGGGCGAGATCGACGCCGGATATCGCAGCGAGAAAGACGATCGTGCTGAATCCGAACTCCTTCCAAATATCCGAGACGATGAGCGTAAAACGGAACCACTCCGGATTGCCGAGAAAAAAGATCGGATCGCCGCCAAAAAAAACAATGATTTGATTCACGATGCCTTCCGAAGGCGACAAAATATCTATCAAAATGCCGCCGAGTATAACCCACGACAAAAAATGGGGCAAATAGATCAGCGTCTGAATGCCGCGCTTGATCAGCTTAGCGCGGATTTCATTGAGCAGCAGCGCGACGATGATGGGCACCATGAGACCGGTTATAATTTTGAGCAGCGCGATGACAATCGTATTCCATATCACCTGCCCGGTATCAGGCAGCGCAAATAAATAAGTAAAGTTATCCCAGCCGACGAAGGGCGAGCCAAAGATCCCTTTGGCGGGATTGAACTTTTCGAAGGCGATGATCGCTCCGGCCATCGGCCCGTAGCTGTAGACGGCCACCAGAATAATTGCCGGAAGCAGCATGGCGTGAAGCGGAATTTGCCGCAAAAGCTGTTTTTTTCGCATGGCGCTCTCCTTTCATAAAATAGAGCCAATTATAAGGATGACGCCCATTCATTCACTTCAGCGGTAATTTCATCGCCGCCAAGCTTTTTCCAGTCGCTTACAAATTTATCAAATTCATCGATCGGCAAATCGCCGAGAATAATTCGGGTGTACACTTCCTGCTTGAGCTTATCGAGCGTGGACTGCTTCTGCACCATCGTTTCGGTACTCGCGCCGAAAAACTCGTCGTTGATCGCCAGATTGTTCGTTAAGTAATAGTCGAGTACGCTTAGCGCCGAGTTATCCGGCCCGCTCCAGAGCACGCCCGGCTTCAGTGACATCTCGCCCTTCTTGAACTTCTGGTAGCCCTCATAATTTTCAATCGCGCCCGCATTTTTGCCCATAACGGACGGATCGCCGGTTTCGATCGCTTTTTTCACCAGCCGGTGAATATCGATATTTTGCATCGGGTCCGTCTGAATGACAGCGCCCAGCTTCCAGCGGACATCTTCATTAGTGCCATTGTATTCCGCATCGTACCCGCCGGTTTCATACCCGTACTTCTTGTCGATGTACATATTGGCAAGCTTGATGATCGCTTCCGGATGAGCAAAGCCCTTCTTGACCGCAAAATAACCCGTAACTCCGCTGCCGATAATCGGCTTCGCCGGCTTATCGTCAGCCGAAACGATCGGATACGGCCGCCAATCCGCTTTCGGATCCTTCGTCATGGCGTCGCCAAGCGGCCAGAAGGCATTCCAATGCTGGCCAAAGAACATGCCGATTTTGCCGGATACCAGCGATTCGATCACCTTGCCGGTATCTTTGACGCCAAACTCGGGATCGATCTCTTTATTTTTGAACATCTCCTGCAAAACTGCGAGCCCTTCCTTGATTTCCGGCTGGATGCCGCCATAGACAAGCTTTCCGCTCTCGTCCTTGATCCATTGATTATGGTAGCCGTGATAGCCTTCAAGCAGCGCAACGATATCAAATACGCCGTTGTTGTACACTTCTTTGGTCAAACCGATACCAAACGTATCGTTTTTATTGTTCCCGTCGGGATCGTTGTTGGTAAACGCTTTGGAAATCGCCAGTACATCCTTCATCGTCTTCGGCTCCGGCAGACCCAATTTGTCCAGCCAATCTTTGCGCACCCAGATCATGGAAGCGCTGTCAATGCTACCAGTAACGGTCGGCAGCCCCATCAGCTTGCCGCCGAATGTCCCCGATTTGAGCGCAATGCTGTCTTCGCCAAGAAATTGCTTCAACTGCGGTGAAGCGAGCCTCGGATAATAATCGCTCAGATCTTCTACGAGATCAGAATCGACGAGCTGCTTCAGCTGCTTGGCATTTACCGGAATAATATCAGGCAAGCTGCCGGAAGCGATCGATACATTCATTTTCTGCTCTCCCGGGCCGCCCGGCTGGGAGCCGATAACCGTCCAGTCGTAGGTCACCTTGATGCCTAGTTCATTCAAATAGCCGTCCAGCCAAATATTTTTCTCGGTCGAGCCTGGAGCAAACTTGTCGACTTCATCGAATATTCTTACCGTCGTCAGTGCGATCGGCGGATCATATTTGGCAAACGGATCCGAAGAAGCGTTATCGGAAGTTGGCTGCGTCGAAGATCCTGTGGACGGTTCAGGCGGCGAGGTGCCATCTCCCTTCCCATTGCCGGTTTCTGAGGATGAGCAGGCTGTCATCGCAACAACTATAAAGGCTAGTGCTGCCGTCATCAAATGCCGTGTCTTTCGTTGATTCATACGCGTTGTGAGCCTCCTTGTAATTATGAATGACGTGCTCTTAATTACAATTATATCGGAAGCGCAGGGACGGTTATATATGAAACGGTTTACGTTTATTTACTTCGGTTTACCTCTTTGCCGTCTCTGTACTCCTGAGGGGTCAGACCGGTCTCTTTACGGAAAAAACGGGAGAAATACGCTGGAGCCGCCATCCCGATTTTTTTGCCGATTTCATGGATTTTGATTGGCGTTTCCCGCAATAAATATTTGGCTTCCTGAAGCCGCCTCTCTTTGATATATTCAAATAAACCGCGTCCCGTCATTTGCTTATACAGGCGGGACAAGTAAGAGGGATTCAAGTAGACAAGGTCCGCAATGCCGCTTAACGTCAAATCTTCTCCCAGCCGGTTGTCGATATGCCGATGAATGTTCGCGATCCATTCGTTTGTCAGCTCGGACTGCTCCTCCTCCCGGAATTGTATGAGCAGCTCGCTGCAGGAAATAAAATAGCGGCACACTTCCTCCCATGTCCCGTGATTATCGATTTGCATCAGTTCGTGGGGCAAATGGCGCAGCTCAGGAACTTGCTGCAGCCTGGTGTCGTTTATATACGCAAGAAAAACGAGCGCAACCGAATAATAATGCTCCATATGGACAGCAAATTCATCCCCGTAGTCGGACATGGCCTGCGCCCATTGCTCGCACATCGTGCGAATGGACGCCAGATCTCCCGCATCGAGGCACATGCGCAATTCGCGTACAAATCCGGAACGCTGGCCGAAGGCCGGATGATGGATACCGCCCGCTTTTATGCGCTGCCGGATGACCGGCGCCTCTTCCCACAGCATCGTTTCCCGTTGGCGCCCAAGCCCTTGGCGAAGCAATTGCGCGCCCCTTTCCTTAGCCTCCGCCAGCTTGTCAAAGCTTGCCGGCTCGGCGCTGATTGCAAACGACAGCGTGAGCGGCAAAAGCTTGCCGCAAGTGTGCTGGATCGACTCCAGCAGCCCCTGGATAATCGCCTGCTCTTGCTTGGTCTCTCCTCCTTCGCACAGCACAAGCAGCCAATAAAAATAATGGCGGTCCTCATAAGCGTAAAACACGGCCTGCGGTGCAAAATACTCTGCTGCCACGTTTTGAATACTATACAGAAACAGCAATTTATCATGCGGCGTATGCTCCGGCTGCCATGCATCCACCCTGCCGGTCACAAACCATACGGGCTTATCCGGATCGAGCAAAATGCCAAGCTCGCCGCAGCGCTGCCGAAACGTTGCATGGTGATGCAATTCTCCCTCCAGCAAATCGCGAAAAAACTGATGCTGCATAAGCGGCATAGCCTCCCGGTATTTCCGCTTCGCCTGTTCGAGTACGCTGTGATATTCGAATTCCTCCTGCAAAACGGCGACCGCTTTCGACAAGGCTTCGATAATGCGGCTGTCTGCTTCGGTTTTCAGAATATAATCGAAGCCTCCCCTGCGGATCACGGTCTGCACATAGTCAAAATGCTCATGACCGGTCAAAAAAATGATTTTGCAGCGCGGCCAGCGGGCTAATATTTTCATCTGCAGCTCCAGACCGTCCAATACCGGCATGCGGATATCTGTCAGCACAATGTCCATTTTCAATTGTTCCATCACCGCCAGCGCCTCTACGCCCGAGTAAGCCTTGTGAACCTCGATATCAAGCCCGCTCTCCTCTTCAACCAGTTCCTTCAGACTGTCCACAATGAAAGGCTCGTCGTCCACGATCATCATGCGATACACTGCTGCTACCTCCTGACTGGAAGATGAATTTCAATCCGCAAACCTTCAAATTGGCCGACTGTCAGCCGCAGCCCCGCTTCTTTCCCGAAATGCAAAATAAGGCGCTTATGAACGTTGATCATTCCTGTCGTCTCGCCTTCGGACTGCTCGCTTTCCAGCCACTTTCGCAGCGAGCCGGCCTCCTCATCCGTTATGCCTCCGTTGTCCTCGATGACGATAATCAGCTCCGTGTCTCTCAGCTCGAATGCAACTTGCAAAATGCCGCCGGTCAAACGCCTCTCCAATGCATGCCGGAAGCTGTTCTCTATGAGCGGCTGGAGAAACAGCCGCGGTACCTTTATACCGTACGCCTCTTCAGGCAATTCACCGAAAGAGATTTCAACCTTGCTGCCGAAGCGCATCCCCTGCACCTCCGCATAATTCCACGCGTGCCGCACTTCTTCTTGCAAGGAAACATCATTATTCGCATTCCGCGTAATGTACTGGAAATAGTCGCGCAGATGCCCGGTAAACCGGACGATATTGTCTGTATCGTGCACCTTGGCAAGCCGATGCAAAATGAATAGGCCGTTGTACAGAAAATGCGGGTCAATCTGCGACTGGAGCTGCTTCAGCTCGGCCCGCTCCGTGCGGTAGCGCTGCTCAAATACTTCGTCAATCAAGCCGTTGAGCCGGTTTACCATCCGATTGAATTGGTTGTAGAAATAGCCGAATTCATCCTGCGGCCGGTAAGATACGGCCACCTGCAAATTCCCCATTTCCAGCTGGCGGAATGCGCGAATAAGCCCGATCAGCGGCCGATGAATCATTTTAATAATTAAAAAGGAGACGGCGGCGGCAATAACAATAAAGAAACCCAGCAGTATCCACAGCCACGTATTGAAACGAGTGAGCGACCCCATCACCGCGGATTGCGGCGCATAGACAAGCAGTGACACGCCAAGCGCTTGCGATTTTGCATAAGTGGCCAAATACTGTTGTCCGGAGATGGATACCGGCCCGGAGGCCCCGGTTCTGTGCGTCGAGTCGACCAGCCATTGCCTGGCGTAAGCCGCCATACCGCCTTCTCCCTGCTCGAGCACCCACTCTTCGTAATTGCTGACCAGCAGCGCGCCGCCCCCATAAAGCCCCGATAGCTCCTGCAGCATATTGTGCAATTGCGCCTTGGAAATTTCGACGCTGAGCAAATACGGGGGATCACCGTTTTGCCGGATCGGGGCTGAAGCCTGGCTGATGAACAGGCGGCCGTCCCAATAAATAAACGGGTATTCATAAGGATTGCGCATCGCTTTCATCGCCTCGTATTCGCCTCCGCGGATCGGCGCGACAAAATCGGCCGACGAGATCGAGCGCTCCAGCACCGGAATAAAGGCGGTAGCGCTTTGCACAAATTTACTGGAGTTCCGCAGGATCGACAAATATTTTTGCACCCGGATCATCGCTTCCCGCTTCTGGTTCACCGTCATAATTTGGCTCATAAGACTAAGGCGGTTCAAATCGTCGTCATTCGTAAGCGCCTGCTGCAGGCCAACGGTCCGGGACAAATCCGATTCCAGCAAGTCCAGGTAGAAGTCAACCTTGGATTCCATGGACTTGACAATTTCCGCTTTCACAAGATTTTCCCCCGAACGGTTTACGAGCAGGCTGATCACAAACAACGACAGAATGACAAACAGCAATGTCGCCAGCAGCTTGACGACAATCGGCATATGCACAGGATTGAGGCTGGCTTTCATCTGCAGGTCTCCAATCGCACTGATGTTTTTCTTTGTTTATTCAACAGACCGAACCCCGACTCCTCCAGACCGCCTGAGAAGCATAGAAAGAAGCCTCCGGATCGCGCATTGCAACCGGAGACTTCTCTATTATAAATAGAAAAAGATTTGCGGGTCCCATAGCGTGGAATCGAAGTAGTTGTTCCCGTTTTTCTCAACCGTAAAATAAAGCACATCTCCTTGCTTGACGTCGAGCGTAAGATGATGGCTTAAGCCTGCTGTATCTGTACCGGGAATCGTAAAGGGCCCCCAAATGTCGCTGCTCAGATAAGGATATTCCCCGCCCTTCCTGATGCGGACGACGACGCCGTCGCCGCCTTGATTCGCCTGGGCCAGCGATACCGATCCTTTGACGAGAATTTTGCCGTCCTTCGGTGCAGCCCATTTGCGCACAGCATGATAATCATTTCCCGGGTGCATCCAGTTGCCGCTAATGCGCGCATATGTCTCATTGCCCTGCCATAATCCGTTCGCCCCATCCCACTTCATGTTTGTCCAGCTGGCAGAAGGCGCATATTGCTGAAGATAAGACCAGCCTTTCTCCCCTTGCACACTGCCAAAATCATGGGAAGCCTGATAGTAGTTCGGGATTTCCACCGCTGGCGGAGCAGCCGGTCCGCCGGGTACAAGCGAGGCCCCCACGTAGGAGGAGACGTTCCCGTCTCCGTCAACCGTGCGGATCCGGTACGAATCGCCGATGTCGCCATCCGGTAAAAAATAAAATGTGCCTTTGGATACTTTGTCAATGGCAACGCCGTTGCGTTCAATTTCGTAGTAGGAAACCCAGTTGTTGTCCGTTCCTTCGTTCCAGGTTAACTCCACGCCAAAGCGATCCATATAGACCGCTGTCTTTTTCACGGCTGAGGGTGGCGCCGCCGGTGCGATATGGTCTGTGCCGGAACCCGGATAACCCGTTACGTTGAACAGCACCAGTTCTCCCGCCTTCAGGCTTGTCAGGCTGATCCCGTTCGCTTTCCAGTAGGCGCCGCTTTCCGTTTGCGGCGCACAGCTTCCTTTGGGACAGCGGACCGTGTAAGAGGTATCATCCAGCAGCCCCTTGGGATATACGGTCACATTCGTATTGAAAAATGGCGTATAGGCGCTGAACATGATGATCCCTTTTGTTTGATCGGCATTCATTTTTTGTATCATATACGTCTGATCGCCATGATCCATCGTCGGGCGATACACCTTGATCCAGCGGCCTGCCAAGCCCTGTGCACCCAAATAACGGTTCAGATCGACGAATTTGCGGGTGTTTTCCTTCACTTCAGGAGAAGGAGGCTCCAATGAATTGAAATTGGAATGAGTATTCGGCTCAGAATAGAAGGAATGGCCAACTTTATCAAGCGGCAGCTTCAACGACTGGTAGTAGCCCGCATAGTGTCCCGCCAGCCCGTCAGTGAGCTGATGTGTATCGCTAAAGCGCACCGAGCCCATGAACAGCGTCTCGCCGCCGGAGGAACAGCCGTCGATCAAGGCCTCGGGGTTCGCATCTTTGAACGCCTTCAGCAGCCGGAAAAAGTTGTTCGACTGCGCCAGCATATCATTGTCGCTGCCATCCGATTTGGATGCCGGCATCCCGTCATACCGCCACTGGTAAGTCCCCCATTCCGCCTGCTTGGCATTGGCCTTGTTCAGCATCCATGCATAAGCGGCCTCATTCGCCATATTGAGGTTCAGCCCGTAAAATTGCGATTGTGCGCCGCCAACCAGCCAATCCGGGTGGTTCGTTACAACCTCGGAGCCGTAATCGGCTTGCCAGAACGGGGACCATACTTTCAGCGTCATGCCGTTTTTCTTGACGTAAGCGTTGAGATCGGCAAAATTGTCGCTGGCCACAGCCTCGTTCCAGTCGCCTTTCCGGTCATACCAATTGTCGTCAATATGAATGATGTCTCCGCCAGTATAGCGGTTGTAATTGACCGATTCGAACGCAAACGGCGCCTGCGGACTTACCCGCCACTGCCATGTACCCCCGCCGCCCCCGCGGGTGTAATCCCACAGATAGCGGTACGTATAGTCCAGAATCGTATTGCCCATATCGTCCAGATCGCCCTGATAGACGCCCATAATGCTTCGCGGACCCGTAATCGTTCCGTTATGCTCCACCTGATAATCCGTCATGCTTACATAGCCGCTCAAATTGATGCGGGTCCCGAAGTTTCCGACGTTGGCCCGCCAGTGGCCGTTATAGTCAAACGATAGCCAGATGCCTTCCGACAGCGCGCGGTTGCGTAGGACGAAAAAGGCGTCATACACCGATGTCCCCTGCTCGTACGTGCCGATGCCGTTGTGGTTTTGTCCATCGACCGCGATGACTTCCGGCGAATCGTAAGAATCAAATGTACGGGCGTAGTCGGCGGTTAGCGGAACCGTCTTCAAAATGCCCGAGCCGCTAAAATTGCCCCCGCCCGTCATATATTGAAAATCGACGTTGTCCAAATCATTTTGCATAAGGCGATGGTTGAAGATCGAAGGGGAGGAGAAGCTGAGCCCGCCGCCCGACACATTTTGAAAGACCGACCATTCCTGAATGGCGCCTGTATATGGAAAAACGATGTAATGCCGCGTTACTTTGAGCGCGCTGTTACGGAACGTAACGGCCAGTTCCAGCTCGCCCTGCGCGAGTCCGGTTACTGCATGCGAATCGTATACCCAGCCTGCGGACGAGCCGCTGTATGTCACCGTTCCAGCTTTCACCTGAAATTCGTCGGCATACTGTGCGCCCTGCACATATTCCCGGTTCGTCAGCTTGTTTCGAAAGCTCGTCATCTGGAACTGCCCGCTGCTGTTGAGCTGAATTTTTTTCTCCACAGCCGCCGTTCCCAGCGTCCACGTCCTTGTTCCTGCATCGTAATCGATATAGCCGTCACCCGACGTTTCCGCACGGGCGGACGGCCCGCCCGAGAAACCAAATAACACTGCTGCCAATAGGATCAACACTCCCGTTTTTATGATCATTCGCCCGTTTGCCGCTACATGCATTGTTCAGCCCTTCTTTCAGAAGATGTAATATCGCGTTGTCGTAAGCCAAGACTGAATTATTCTCCACCTCCCCTATAACTGGCTTGGAGCGTCGTGCCCCCTTGCTTCCCATTGTAAATGTTGATCGTAAGCTGCAATATATGAAACCGTTTACTTTTTTGTACCTTCGTTTACTTGTTGATTTCCACACAGCATGAGGTGCCGTACAGCGCGAAAAGCCCTGGCACAAGAATGGCGGCGCTGCCGCCGCCACCCTTGCTCCAGGACTTCTTAATTGGCCAATTCCGCCGCACGCAGCATGCGCATGACAGTGACGGCCGCCTCTGCCCGCGTCACCTCGGCACGAGGCCCCAGCTTCGTGCTGGAAACGCCAAGCATAATCCGCGAGTCAACCATCTGCCCCATTGCCGTCCGCGCATAAGCGGCAATCTCGTTCCGGTCGGCATAAACCGCCAAGCCTTGATCGCCGGCTGTCGGATGCTTACCGGCATATGCCAGCGCATTGCTGATCATAACTGCCATATCCTGACGGGTAACTGAGCCATTCGGGTCAAAGCGATGATCGCTTTTCCCTTTGATGAGCCCCGCCTGCTTTGCCGCCTCAATCTCTCCTGCATACTTCACCTGCGAAGTTACATCCATGAAGGACGCTGAATCTGCTGGCGGCACAATTCCCAACGCTTTAACCAGTATTGCTGCGAGCTCCGCGCGTGTAACAACGCTGCCGCCGCCGAAATTGCCGGCTTCATCGCGATCGAGCAGCAGTTTGGCCGCTGCTTGCGCGACATCCTCCCGCGCCCAAGCTTTCTGCCGATCATTGAACGATTGATCGGATTCTACAACGGCATAGATGCCGTTGCCCTTCCTTTTCAGCTCTGCCGTCACTTCTCCATCCTTGCCCTCACGGAAAATCGCAGGCACTGAGCGAAGCTGCTTTGTCAGCGGATCGTACACGACTCCGGCCGCCCGGCTTACATCAAGCTTGCCCTTGGCGAATGTCATGTAGCGGCTTACGTATTTACTCGCTTCCGCCTGAAACGCCTTCCAGCTTCCGTCGACATTAGCCGTTTCCAGCTTGAATGCCAGCGGAGCCGACACCAGATCAAGCTTCTGGCGCTGGGCAGCCTGCTGAATCTCATCAAGCGCGGTTTGCGAAGGTGCTGCAATCGACAATCTTACATCTGTCGTAAACAGCCATGCCCCAATCGGCAAGAGGTAATCGACTTGATGCAGCCTCACCTTCAAGGCTGCCTGTTCTCCCTTGGCGCCGATCGCCGCAAGCACCTTTTGCGGTATGATCACCTTGGCCTGCTGTGCATCGTCAGGCAGAATAACCGTGAATGTGTTGAGCTTAGCTTTTTCGATTGCCGCGATGGCAGACGCTTCTTTAATCATTACTGCAGATTCGTCGCCTGTTTTCACTGGTTCCGTCTCAAGCTGCCCTTCTGCCAGCGCCGGCTTATTCGAAGGGACGCCGATGAATGGCGGATAATAGACCGCCGGTGCACGAGTCGCAGCTTCTAAGGCATTGCTTGCTGCGGATACCGCCCGGATCTCTTGATCTGTGCGATCTACGGCCAATACTTGAATCGTATAGTTCGTGCTGGAATTCAATCCGGTAAACGTAAACTCCGTATTCGCCGTATAGCCTTTCCATTGATTGTTCAGGAACAGCTCATAGCCGCTTGCCTTTGGCACAGCCTGCCATTTCACTTGAAGGGAATCTTCCCCGCTGGCCGCCAGCTCCAGCTGCTTTGGCGCCGCCAGCGCATCGGCAGCCGGCTTGCCGTTGATCGGCAGATCATGCAGCAGCTGCGTCATCAACGTCTTATTGCGGTCGCCGGATATTTCCCAGTTCATCGCGCCGGCCAAATCTAATGTTCTCACCATAGAAGCGGTGTACATCATCGTTTGCTTATCGTTGTAAGTAATAAATATCTTTTTATCGCTATTGTACAAGTAGGCTACCTTCGCCGCTTCATTCCAATGGCGGACGTACCCGTTTTTGTTAATATAGTCTTTCTCCAGCTCAGAAAAATCGAAAATACCGCTTTCCCATGAGCCGAAGCTGGTTCCGCCGCTGCAGGTCTGATACTGTCCGTCTCCTTCGGACGGGCAATTTTGCCACCCTTTGCCGTAAAACGGCACGCCAGCAACTAGCTTATACGTTGGAACCCCGCCTTTCAGATGACCGATAAGGCCGCCTAACACATTGTTGCGCGGAGCATTGTCGCGGGGATGGGCCGGATCGTAATAAAGCGGCGCATTGTGATGAGCGAGCGTCTCCCAGCTGCCGCTGTAGTCGTACGTCATAATGTTGATAAAGTCCAAATCGGCTGAAGCTTTGGCCAGATCGGCATTAATGACAAAATTGTCGCCCTGTCCGGAAGCAATCGTCTGCAAATAGTATTTGCCATCCTCGGAGCCCGCAGCGTCCAAAGCGTCGCGGACTGCCTTCGTCATGAGCGGGAAGTTCTCCCTGTCCTCCGGACTTCTTGAATTGTGCTCCTCTCCGCCCTCAACCGGATACTCCCAGTCGAGATCGATGCCGTCCAATTCATATTCGCGCAGAAACTTGACGACCGAGTTGGCAAAAGCCCGCCGGGTTTCCTCTGTCGCGGCCATATTGGAGAAATTTTTCGACCATGACCAGCCGCCGACCGAAGCTAAAATTTTCAAATGCGGATTTTGCTCTCTAATTTTGGCCAGCCGGCGGAAATGGTCAAGATCCACCTCCTGATCGCCAACGATAATTTCGCCATCGAACACATAATCCTTTTGCAGCGGGATATCCTCATTGCGGCATTCCGCCGCCCCGGTGCCATAGCCTTTCCAACAGAGATCGGCAAAAGCATAGTTGATATGAGTCACCTGCGATACATCCATATCCTCCGGTTTATAATTGCGCCCTCCCTCGCCGGCAGCCCAGGAGATGTAATAAGTGACCAGCGTATAATCGCTGCCGGGTGTTGTCTTGGCAGCTTCGCTTAGCGCGGACTTTGCGAGCGGATTGACAGCGGCCACAGCAAAGGAATAGCTCTGTCCTTCCGTCAGCCCTTCCGCTACATAATGATTACTATCGCTGGTCGCAACCTGCTTCCCGTCCTGATAAATGTCATAGCCCGTCGCTCCCGGGACGGGCGCCCATCCAAGCACTGCTGTCGTGCGAGTAGTCGTAACCGCTTGCAAGTCCTTCGGAACAGCCAGCTCTCCCCACACCAGCTCAACCTTGTTGCTGTTGGCCGATACAGGGTTTGGCGGATTTTGCGCCCCTACCTCGAATATGTAGGTCTTCCCTTTGACCAGCCCCTTTTCGGGTGCAAAGGTTATCGTCGTCGCATCATTGCTCCATGTTCCGCCCTTCCACTCTCCGTTGACATACAGATCATAGCCCGTTGCCCCCGGGCTGGCTCCCCAGCTCAAGGTGACGGAGTTGTCCGTCATCCCCGTCGCCTTCAAAAAGCTCGGCGGCGTTAGCGGCGGATCAGGATATTCACTCGTATCCGGCAGCGTTGTAAAAGTGACGACATTGCTTTTTTGTTCCGGCTTCAGATCAGCTACTTGAACACCGTCTGGTCCCATGTAGAAGGAATATGACGTATCCGGTTGCAGACCGCCTACCTTCTGTTTGTTGCCATTTGCCCAAAAAATGTACTTGTTATCGGTATCCCAGATCCAGTAATCATTAATTCCCGGTGCCGGCTCCCACTCCAATGACACCGTATTGTGCGTCACTTCGGTTACTTTCAAATTCCGCGGGCCAGCAGCTGCCGCCGCCCCCGCATCGGGCTCTTCTGCCGTTTGCGCGGCACTGGCTGCTGCCGGCAATGCCAATCCGATGACTAGCATTGCGCAGCACATCCACATCATCATGCTGGAAGCTTTTCTGCGTAAACTTGTACGCATTCCATGTCCCACCTCTCTAATCATGATTTGCAAGAGTTCCATACTCTTCCATCATGAAGTGAAAGGGGACATTTGGGAAGGGATAGATTTCCGCGAAAAGGGATAAAAATGATGACTTTCGCCCTATCCGCAGCCTGCATGAAAAAAAGAACCTGCTGGTGCTCAGCAAGCTCTTCTCCGCATACGATTCTATGCCAAAATCCCCATCTGCTCTGCACGCACTTCTCCGCGCATCGGCTTTCCTTCCAAGTAAAGCTTCAGTTCCTCAACCATATATTGCCCGATCCGCTGCAGCCCGTTGTTGACCGCTCCGGCAATATGCGGCGTCAACACCACATTAGGCAATTGGCGTAAGGGATGATCGGCTGCAGGCGGTTCCGGATTTGTCACATCAACACATGCGAAAAATCTCCCCTTGCGCAGCTCCGCCGCCAAATCATCCTCATCAATAAGCGTCCCGCGGGCGGTATTAATCAAAATACAATCGTCCTTCATCAGCGCAAAACGCTCCTTATTGAACATACGCTCCGTCTCTGGCAGCATTGGCGCGTGGATCGAAATCGCATCAGCCTCCTGCAGCAGCTGCTCCAGTGCAACCTTTGTCGCCCCCAGCTTGCTAACCTCCTCCGCTGACAGCATCGGGTCGTAGACGAGCACTTCAACATCAAAGGCTTGCAGCAGGGACACCAAATGTCTGCCTGCCCGTCCTGCGCTGACGACACCGACTTTAAGATCATACAGCTCTCTCACTTGCCCGGTAATGCCGCCCCATTCCCCCGACCGAGTGCGCGCCGCCAGACGCCACATATCTTTAAGCGCGCTAATTAAAAAGCCTAATGCTGTCTCCGCCACGCCTTTACCCAGCGGCTCCGTACCGTTCGTCACCCGAATGCCGCGCTCCCACAGCTCCGGCGTAACAATCGGCTTCACTGTACCTGCGGCGTGAAGAACAAGCTGCAAATTCGGAGCCTGCTCCAGTATCTCTGCCGACAAAGGCGGGCATCCCCATGAGGTGATGGCCACATCAGCTCTGGCGATCAGCTCCTTCACCCGCTCAACAGACGGAGACCCCGGTACCAGATTCAACACGATCTCCCCGTATTGCTCCAGCTGTTGCAAATGCCGGGATGTAAAGCAGCGGTCAATCCCATCCTTGCCCTGTAAAATAGCGATTTTCATTTGTTTTTCCTGCCTTTCGTAGGTTTGAGAAACATGCTTTCTGTGAATTGGGACAGAAATTTTACTGTACAATTAGTGAATGATTCTTAGAAAAACGAATTATTAATGTATATTTTAATGTACATCGATGGGTTTAGTTTACGTCTCGCTCTTGTTCCTGTCAATAGGTTTGCAGCAAATGCCTCACCCTCTAATGTTGCACAAAATACAATAAATCAAGGAGCAGCGACTATCAATGAGTCAAATTGTTGTATGAAATGCAATAATCTACTCCTCATGGCGGGCGAAGAGGGGTGATTGTTGCAGAACGTGCAGCATTTTCGAGAGATCCAGTGATATGCGCTTCAAATGTTGCGTTTTGTGCAACAATTTGACCTTGTCATAGGCTGAGAAGAATCGGCTGCGCCGTCCTTGACGCTTTTACCAAGTTTCTATAAGGTAAAACTTATACTTATATTAAAAAAAGAGCGGCGCAAAAAGCGCAGCTCTCTTTATCTTGCTGGAAAATCCTTTATTTTTGCTCGCCCACAACCACGACACCGCCGTCGCCGACCGCCATGAATCGTTTGCCGTCCCAAACAACACTCCGCAGCGTTTTCACTGTTGGAGAAGGCACCTTGATCCAGGCTTTTCCTTTCTCCGACATATAGATCATCCCTTTATCTCCGACCGCGACAACCGTTCCCGCGCCGTTCACTGCAAGCCCGTTAAAGTACTCGAAACGAAGCTTCAACGCCCTCTTCCATTCCTTGCCGTTCACCGACTCGATTAACTCTTCTCCATTATTGGCAACAAATTTTGAGCCTGTCCAGACCGCCTGCTTCATCGGGTAATCAATCGTATAGCCATCCAGCGTCGCCTTATTCTTCGACCAGGTTTTCCCGTCTTTTGACAGGTAAAGATCGTGTTCCTGGTAGCCCAGCCACAGCTTGCCGCTCGTCGCAATCGGTATGGCCTGCACACCCTTTAACGGAGTCCACTTAGTGCCATCCTTGCTGGACGCGGCCAGTTTCTCGCCGAATACCCGCAGCTCGCCGCCTGCCATGGACACGTCATCGATCGGCTCGGCCAATGCAGATTGAATGTTCTTAACGGCGCCAGCCGAATAAAGCAGATCCGCTTTGCTCAGCTTCTCTGTCGTCAACTGGAAGCCGGCAGCAAAAAATGCGCCTGATACGCCATAAAGATTATAAAGCGACGTCATATCGTTCACCTGCCCGGCGTCCGCATCCTCCCACTTGCTTCCGTCTTGCGAAATTTTGAACGTTCCTGTGCCGGCGATCGCATATCGTCCCCCGGAATAGGCGATACCGTAAAGATCGCCCTTATCGCCCGACGCCTCCAGTGTCCATTCCTCGTCGAGCCCTTTAGTAGAGCGTATAGCCCCCACCGCCCCAACAGCTGTAAATCCATCTTCCGTTTTGGCAATTCCATAAATATTGCCTTTCAATCCGCTATATTTCACATAGTAGAGCGCATGCATCAGCTCGCCGTGCTCCTTTGTTTTCTCCTTCCACTTCTTGCCGTCCGCAGACTCAAACAACGTCCCGTAATGACCGGCTGCCACGAACCGGCCATCCGCCCAAATGATTGCATTCAGCGATATGTTGTAAAAAGAGCCGCCAGGCTGCCGTTTGAAGGACAAGCCATCTTCGGAAGTAAATACGGCGCCGCCCAGCGCTCTGCCCGTACCAGCACGACCGTCCCAACCGACAGCTACCAGAACGTCGCCACTGGCAGCAACTGCGTGAATATCTGCGCCGATGTCCACTTTTTTGAAGCTCCATGTTTTCAAATCACGCGAATAAAATACGCCTTCGCTTGCGATCGCAATCCAATTGCTTTTGAACTTGACAAGCTGCAGCGACCGGTTATACAGCCTTATACTTTCCTTTGAAACGAGAGGCGTCAGCTTCCACTCTGCTCCATTTGCAGATACGCCAACTAACAGATTGGAGTAGCTGTAGCCGTCACCCGGTATTTCTCCCTCGCCGACCGCCACATACTGCTTGCCGTCCCAAATGATGTCCATCCAGCGAATGCCGTCTTGTTTCAGCTCCAGCTTGCCTTCGGGTTTGTTTTTATAATAGGCGTTGAATTGATCCAGCCTGATCGTATTCTTTACAGTACCTTTCGTCCACTTGATTCCGTCTGTAGAACGTACAGCGATGCCGCCTTCGCCAACAACGACTGCCGCTTTTCCGTCCGTCGCCATCGCAGTCAAATTCCCTTTGCCCGGAATAACCGCCGGACTCCATCTTCCGCCCTTCACGCTTCTTAACACGGTCGAGTCATCCCCGACCGCCAGGCGTGTCCCATTGTTGAGCACGGCGATATCCTTGAGCTCGGAGCTCTCCTTCCCGCTTTGCTGCTTCCACTGCCAGGACGATGACGCCGCGTTTACCGGCATGTCCATGCTTGTGGCACCGACAATCAACGACAAGACTAATAGTGCGAACACAACTACTTTTCTTGCTGGTTTCAAAAATCATTCCCCCGGTTTGTTAATTATAAATTGCATAGTTCTTTATTATTGTATAATATTCCCTCCATAAGTACCATACAAAAAAATACAAGAGTCTAATTGCCTATGCAGGCCATCGGATCTTAACATTGTACAGTTCATCTGCTGTACAATCAGAGCTATATTCGCTATGATGGGTTTAAAAATATAAAGGAGGCCGCCTGCAGTGTATCCGCCCAAACCGGTAAGCCGCAAAACCTTTCGCGAGCGGCTCGATCATATGGTAGCAACGCTGCGCGAGGAAATACGCGGCGGCAATTATAAAGCAGGGGAATATCTCCCCGCCGAAGCGGAATTGGTCAAGCAGTTCCAATTGAGCAATAAATCTGTACGCAAAGGACTGGAGCAGCTTGTCGCCGAGGGCTTGATTGTCAAAGAAAATCGGATAGGGAGCAGAGTGGCCGAAGGTGCCGGGGCAGAGGTACTCGTATCGCTAGGCTATCATCCTTCTGTTGAGCGAGATTTCATCTTGAGTGCGTTAATCGATGATTTTCACTCCCTCAATCCGAAAATCCGCATCAAAACCTCCATGCTGCGCTCGTCCGAGCATGATACGGTGCGGGACTATTTGGAAAATGGACTCGTCGACATCTTCACCATCAATAACAAACACTTTACCGACAGCATCGACATGAATACAACCCATCTTCTCGAGCCGCTGGCGCCCGATCCCGGTGCGTATTCCTTCACTAACGAAGCATTTATGTATGAAGGAGTGCAGTTTGCCAAGCCTCTCATCTATTCGCCTATTCTGTTAGCGTACAATCGCGACCACTTTGCCGAGGCCGGCGTGCCGGAACCGGATGGCAGCTGGACTTGGCGCGAAGCGATTCAGCATGCGGCAGCGCTGACAGTGCCCGGCAAGCGGTACGGACTTTATTTCCACCTCTTGTCAGACAATCGCTGGCCGGCTTTTTTGCTGCAAAGCGGCATGCGCTTCGAGCCGGATGTGGGCGGCGAATTCCAGCTGGCCGGAACCCGGCTGCTCGATTGCATTAGGCTGTGTAAGGAGATTATTACAACAACGGACGTATTCCCTAACTACATGTCGGAAAACAACAAGGATGTCAACGAACTGTTTTTGCAAGGAAAAGTATCGATGATCATTAGCAACTACATGATGCTCAACGAATTGAAGCACTCCGATATTCGCTACGACATCTCGCCTCTGCCTTACCTGTTTGAGCCGCGCTCCCTGATCAATGTAATCGGTGTAGCCGTCAACCGCAGCGGGAAAGAAAAGGAAGGCGCGCTGCGCGTAGCGGAATATTTTGGCTCACTGCGGGCACAGCAGCTCATTCGGCGACATAGCCTCAGCCTGCCTGCAGTGAAGGAAGCCGCCGAAGCACCCCTTTCGTCAAATGAGAGCTTGAATCGGCCTTCCCGCTTCTTCCTGTTTCGGGAAACGATGTTCTCCTACCGGCTGCACAAAGAGCTTAATCTTTCCCGCCATGCCTTCGCCACGTTCCGGCAGCTGCTGAAAAAATACTGGTCAGGGCTGATCGGCGAGACAGAGCTATGCGAGTTGTCCCGCTCCTTGTTTAAGGAATGAGACATGCATTTGCGCCGCTTGATGGTGCGGCACGGCGGGGGCGGGCCTCGGCGGCTCCTGAGCTGCTGCCGAGCTAATGAGGACAACGATTGTTTGTCGCAGAAGCGGGCAACTGTGAGTCACGCGGACATAGGATCCGTTATTTTGTCGAAACCCGGCTCATTCGTGGTTTCGCGGACATACGATCCATTATTTACGCCATTTGTCGGGTTTTTTCGGCGATTTGAGGCCAATAACGGAACCACGGTCCGCGAGCCTGCCGTTTGAGCCGTTTTGTTCACAGATAACGGGTCTACAGTCCGCTTAGGTCCGCTTAGGCCCACTTCGACCGCGCCATGTTATTCGCTCCGCTATGAAAAATCAAAAAAAGGGTGAGCAGAATTTAGCCTCTGCCCGCCCTTTTTCATTGTGATCGATCTCAGTCCCCTCAAGCCGCTTCCCTTGCACCGCGAAAAACAACGCGCCAAATAAGGAATAATTTTACATATATTTCGATCCATATTTCCCTATAATTTGGATTTACCCGCGCTATTCCGCATCCCACAAATCAAACTTCACTTTGCGGATATGGTCAGATACAAAAGTAGTTGTGTATCGATAGCGCGTTGCACCTGACTCAAACAATACAAACAATTCATTGCCAACCGCAATTAGCCCCTCCGACATAGCCGGCAATGTCAGCAAATTGTTATCTGTCTTCTTAGCTTGATTGTCAAGAAACCACACTGGAACAGAAGCGCCATTGTATGTAACCGTTGCATGTGGCGTATCCTGCAATGGATTCATAAAACGTGTCAAATGGCTGTCCGCATAACGATTGTAGGATTGGCTGGTAATGACGTAATCATCGGTAAACGTTGCGCCCTGTACACTATCTGCAATCGATAAAATATAACTTGGAACAGACGCATCGACCGGAAGGTCCGTTACCGGATCAAGCTCATAGCCTGCCAGCCAGGCATGGAACGTATCACCGTCCCGGTTGACCATAGCATGGCTCGGATCGGTCGGGCTGCCGCTGTCATAATAGTCCCCTGCCCACAAAACGCCGTTATGATAGGCTGCAGAGGAACCGCGCGTCGGCGTTAAAAACTTGTCGGCAAATTGCAGCTCGTCATTATCGGCCGCAAGCTCCAACGCTTCTTTAGGAAGACGATGCAAATATTCACCTGACGACACCCAGATATTCGCCTTGGAAACCGTTACACCTCCAGCGTGGCCTACATATGGCGTTCCATCGTCATTTTTAAGCACAACTGATTTAATCAGCTTTCCACTGTTTGCATCAATAACAGACAAGCTGCTTGGCCGTTTATCTCTCATATAAGCCGACATAATCAGCCAGTCATTCTCCGCATCATAGGCTATGCCCTGCGGCACAACGTCCTGATGCAAGCCCGGAATTTTCGCGCCCTTTTCACTTACGCGCCAAAATGCGTCAAAAGCTGGATTGGGCGCACTCGAACCCACTTTCTTTTGCTTTAAGATTTGATGGCCGGGAGTTGCGGATACAATAGCCTGCTGCGATTCATTCCCTGACGTATCTACTGCAGTTACCGCAAGGTTTACAGTCACATTTCCCCAAAGCTGCGAAATGACAGCTTTGTGCTTATCCGCTGCCACGCTCCATTCGAGTACGCCATTTTTATAGATGCGATAGCTGTCTATATCTGTCTCGCCATTTGCCAGCCAAGTCAGCTTAACAAATCCATCTCCTGCCTTAGCTTGCAGGCCTTGCGGAGCTGCCGGCGGCGTTGTATGCCGCTTCTCTCTCGCAGGAACTTGTTCATCATAAACCCAGCCCGGCGTTGGCGTTTGTTGAATCGCTGTTTTTCTCATTAGCTTCGAACCGTCAAGCGGATAGCTGTATACAGTTGAGGTCCCCAGCGAAACGTCCTTCGCCGTGTCGTTATAGGAGGCGCGTACAATCTCCTCGCCTTGTGGGTCAGAAACAACAACTGTATGCTTGTTGCTGTTCACTAAACCGCCTACTCCGCGCATACGGTAAAGCTGCTTATCAGACAGCCATTTAAGCTGATAAGAATCGTAATAATAACTATTAAATCCTTCTGTAACGACCGGATCAATCTCCGTCAGATGCGTCCAAATAACAAAAGTGCTGAAGGGCTCAATTACTGCCTTGCGGTCAATCGCCTGCTCCCATTTGTTTGTTGCCGCACCGGCGATCAGGCTAAGCTTGTACCCCTGCAAGGAGATAGGCTGATCAGTAGTGTTATAAAGCTCCACAAACTCAAACGCATCATAGCCGGCATAGTTGTCTGTGTCCTGTACAAGCTCCGTAATTAGCAGCTCCGGCGCTGCAGCCGGCACAGCATCCGCCCCCATAACTGGCAGATTGCCGTTTTCGCCGGCGGAAGCGTTAGCCTCCACTTTCATCGCCGCCATACCCTGTAAATAAATGGTGCACAAACAAACGATAAGCGCAACGCGAAATGCCTTTTTCAACTTCAACATCGCATGCCTCTCCTTTCACCAAACGATCCGTTTTTTTATTTGGCAGGCAGTTTGTCCAGCTCCACGATTTGAATCCGGTCCAGCGGATAGCTTCCGGAATCGCGATATTTATCAGCAGCAGACTCAAATAGAATGTACATCGCATTATCTACGACAATAGCGCTTTCTGACATCGGCGGCCCTTCCAGCTTGCTTATCAAATTTTGCTCATCCAAAAACCAGACAGGCACCTCCGCGCCATCAATCACGACTTGCGCATGCGGCTTATCCCGAAGGATGTTTTTATGCAAATAGATTTCGCTGCCATTGTTGCGTCCAAAGGATTGGCTTAATATGATCCGATCCTCCAGCAGTTCAATCCCCTGGATGCGATCCGTTACAGACAATATATAGTCAGGTCTTGCCGGCTTTTTCTTCTGGCGCTCTCCGACAAGCATATCCGTCTCTTCTTCCAGCTTGTAACCTGCAATCCAAGCGTTATGTTCCACACCGTCCCGATTCGTCATACGATGCTCCTTGCTAACCGGATAATCCATACCATGAGCGAACTCCCCTACCCATAGCACCCCGTCCGCAAAAGCATCGAAGGAAGCGCGCGTATCCGTTTCAATTCGGCCGCTAAAACGAAGCTTTGAACCGGAATCGCCTGCATAGATGTCATCTAGCTTGATTTGATAGAGACAGCTTTCAGAAGAAATCCAGGCATGCTTCTTGCTCACCGCTACGCCGCCGGCATGCCCTTTGTAAGCCTCTCCCTTTTCATCATAAAGATGAAAATATTCCACCATCTCGCCCGTCTTGGCGTCGACAAAGGAAAGGACGGAAGGCCCGCCTCCCGCACGATAATGCGAAATGATAAACCAGTCCTTTTCCGCAATGTAGTCCAGCCCCTGCGGAATCAAGTCTTGGGCAAGACCGGGCACGATTGGGCCAGGCTTCATCATCTCCAGAAGCTGCTTAAATTCCGGCTTCTCCAGCTGAAATTTAATTTTTGCCTCTTCCTGCGTAATCACATCGCCGGCTTTATCGCTCTGCTGCTGCTGCTGATTCACCTCATCAGCTACCGGCTTTACTTCCACTTCAGGCAAAGAGCCCGTCTCCTTATCCAGAGCCGCTGAACCGCAAGCAACCAAGCTTGAGATCAGCAGCGCAGAGCCGGCAACCGTCATCAATTTACGTAGCAATTGCTGTCCCTCCTATTGAATTTGATCCAGCAATCTTTTCAATACGGCAGGAAAATCAGTAATAATCCTATTTAAAGGTGGAATTAGACATCGCCGATACAATATGCTTCTGTGCAAAGAAGAACACCAGTACAATTGGAATAATGACCATAATACTTGCAGCGCTCAACAAATGGAAAGATAGAGCCTCATTTCCCGCAATCGCTTCCCGCATCGAGGCAATGCCTACGGTCAATACGCGCATTTGATCGGAGTTCGTCATGACAAGCGGCCAGAAATATTCGTTCCAGCTGCTAATAAAGGTAAGCACGATCAGCGTTGCAATTGTAGGATACGCCATCGGAGACAAAATGCGGTACAAGATTGTAAAGCGGCCTGCACCATCCACTCGCGCAGCTTCCAGCACATTGTCGTTAATCGATTTGAACGCCTGTCTCAACAAGAAAATCGCATACGCCGACGCACCGTGAGGAATGATTAGCGCATAGAAGGTGTTGATCCAGCCAACCTTGGAAAGCATAACATAAATCGGTACAAATGTGACTTGAGTCGGAACGATCAGCGCTGCCAAAACAAGCAGGAACAACTTATCTCTGCCCCAAAACTTTCCCTTAGCAAAGGCAAATGCCGCCCATAGCGTCACATTCATTTGGAGAATCAAAATACCCGATGTCTTCGTAATCGTATTGAGCAAATAACGGCCGAATGGCGCCGAGTTCCATGCTTCGATATAGTTTTTCCATAGAAACTTGTCAGGCCAAAAGGACGGCGTCGCCATTCTCAGCTCGTATGGTGATTTGAACGATGTGATTAAAAGCCAATACACCGGGAAAAACATAATCGCTGTTACTACAATAGCACCTGCAATGCGGGTGCTCTTAAATATCGTTTTCCCCATTTATTACCCTACCCTTCGTAATGAACCTTTTTCTTGGAGACGACAAATTGCAAAATCGTCAACAAGATGATGATGATAAAGAAAACGACAACAAGCGCTGATGCTCTGCCCGTTCTATAATCTTCGAAAGCCATCTCGTAAATCCAGTAGACGATTGCCTTCGTAGAGTTGAGCGGTCCGCCCGCGGTCATAATCTTGATCGATTGGAAGACCTGCATGGAAGAAATAAAGTTTGTTACTACCAGGAACAGCGTAATGGGCGAAAGCAGCGGCAATGTAATGTGCCGGAATTGTTTGAACTTGCTCGCGCCGTCAATATTGGACGCTTCATAGTATTCCTGGGGAATACCGCGCAAGCCTCCGATGAAAATAATCATGGCAAAACCGACGCTTTTCCATAACGAAACGGTTACAACAGCGCCGAGCGCCGTACCCGTATTGGTCAGCCAGTTGATGGAATCAAAGCCGAGCCAATTCACGATGCTGTTAGCCAGGCCGTACCGGTCATTGTAGATCCATAGAAAGATCATCGCCGCGATAACCATCGAAATGTAGTATGGCATGAACACAATCATCCGCAAAAAGTTGAACAGACGTGAAGACACATTGAATAGTAAAGCTAAGCATAATCCAAAAAAGAGCGTAAAAAACACATCAATAAAGGTAAATGTTAAGGTTACCTTCATCACTTTAGCGAACATGTCGCCGGTAAAAATCTTCGAATAATTTTCAAAACCTATATACTCTTTGTTCGGCTTGATCATGTTCCAGTTCGTCAAGCTCAAGTATACAGAATACAGGAGCGGATAAAACACAAACGTTGACAGCAAGACAAGAGCCGGTGCCGCAAAACCGAAGTCCTTCCATTTCTCCAGTAAAATCAAACGGGAGCGTTTGGTCTTTTTGCCAGGCGAAGCTTGCTGAGAGCTGCTCTGCGTATTCATGAGAAAAACCTCGTTTCTTTTAAACATAGAACTTTATTTAACATTTACCCCCGAAGAGCGAGGTATAGACCGCATCATGCAGCATCGGCCGCACCGTTCGCAGCAGGCCGCTTTGCCCGTTATGAACAATATTGGTCAGAAAAACGACCGTCAGCTCGCGCTCGGGATCGATCCATAAACTAGTCCCGGTGCTGCCATTATGCCCGAAACTTCCGGGAGAAAAGTATTGCCCGCAGCTGACAGGATCTGTGCCGTTCCACATTTCCCAGCCTATGCCGCGCGTCTGCAAAGGATGTGCCACGCATTCCTTTAGCAGCTCGGGAGCGATTGCCAGCCGTCCTTGCTCAGGATTCAGCCAGTATTTCGCGTACTTGTACATGTCCTCTGCTGCAGAGAACAAGCCTGCACTGCCGGATACGCCGCCCATTTGATGCGTTTTCTCATCGTGAACCTCGCCGCTGATGAATTGTCCCTCCACCATTTCTGTCGCCGCCGCCCGTTCCTTCCAAGCTCCCTCCGGCCGAAAACGGGCCGTTTCCATGCCGAGCGGATCAAAGACGAGACGGCGCGCCAAGCGATCGAGCGGTTCCCCAGACAGCCGGCTTATAATTTCCGCCAGCAAAATCATGCCCAGATCGCTGTACAGCGTCCGGCTGCCCGGCGTAAACAGCAGCTCTTCCCCGTAAGCTTCCCCGATCACATCACGGCCGACTGCCGACCAGGGGCGAGGCCCCAGATCGTCAGGCAAGCCGGAAGCATGCATAAGCAAATGGCGGATCGTCACCTCGCGATGGCGGAAACGGGGCAAGTGCATCGTCACCTTGTCTTCGAGCTGCAGCTTGCCCTCACTGATGAGAACAAGCGCTGCCGGAAGCGTTACAGCAACCTTGGTGAGCGATGCGAGATCGAATAAAGTATCAAGGGATGCTGCATGCTTGCCCTGCGAATTTCCCCATGAACCGTAGGCCTTTTGAAAACGGAAGCGATTCCCGACACTCACATCAAGAACAGCCGCCGGAATTTTCTTCTCTTCGACCCAATTTTCGATCAGACTATCAAAAGGATATTTGAATTGCCCTGTATTGTCCATTTGCCTCGCTCCCGTTCCCTTGATGCTTACAAGTCATCAAGAATTTCGTTGATTTCTTTGGCGGCCTTTTGCATCATTGCCACAGCATCCTGGCCGTTCAGCACCATTTCACCCACAGCTTCTTTGTAACGGTTTCTGAATTCCGGATATGTCGGGTGCTGCAAACGCGGTGTAACGTTGTCAAAGTTTTCAAGCACAGCTTTATATTGCGGCCATCTTTCCTGATAAGCACGGCCTTCTTCGGTGTCAATTACAGACTTATGCGTCGGCAGATAGCCAACCTTTTCAGCCCACTGCAGGTTTTGCTCCGCGCTCGTCATAAACTTGATAAACTCCCAAGCAGCGTCTTTTTCTTCCGGTTTTGCTTTCTCCATCATAACGATGCCTGCGCCGCCAATATTGGATATGCGGGTTTTGTCTCCCGGAACGAATGAAACGCCGACTTCAAAATCTGCATTTTCAACATAAGTTTTAATAATGGCCGAAGAGTGCTGAACCATGCCGATGCTGCCTTCCAGGAACATTTGACGCATCGTATCGGAAGCGCCTTTGCCATAACCGATCTGCATAGCGCCGTCTTTGAACCATTTTTCAAAGTTTTTGATGTAACGCAGGCTGTCTTCCGTATCAATTGCCGCCTTGGTCATATCCTCGTTCAAAATGGAACCGCCGCCATTAATCAGCCAAGGATCGTAATACCATACGTCCCAGCCAGGAACAGCAAACGCATAACGCTCTGTTTTGCCGTTATTGACAACAGCCACTTTTTTAATAAACTCATCCATGTCGTTCCACGTTTGCGGGGCTGTCGCGCCCAAAGAATCAAACAAGGTCTTGTTATAAATCATCACGCTTGTACTTACGATTAACGGGAAACCGAATTGCTTTCCTTGATATGCATACGCTTGCAGCATACCTCCCGAGAAGTCTGTAAGATCCACTTTGTCGCGCTCAATGTATTCCGTTAAATCCTTAAATATACCATCATTAGCAAATGTTGGCAACGACGAAACCTCAACATTCGTTACTGCCGGCACGTCATTAGCAGATACCGCAGCAAGCAGCTTCTGATGAAGATCATCGTAACCGCCCTGAAATACTGGCTCTACTGTAATATGCGGCGCTACTTTTTTAAACTCTTCAATCATGTAGTTCAAGCCTTCAACCTGTGAATCGGAATGGGAATGCCAGTATTGAATTTTAACCGGCTTCTTCTCGTCGGCGCCTCCCTGGTTGCCCGTTTCCCCGGCAGGCTTATTGTTTGTGCCTGAATTCGATCCGCAGCCTGCAGCTAGAGTCAGGATTGCTGTTAGCGCTGTCATTGTCGTCATCCATTTTTTAAATCCCATTTTGTTAACTCCCCTCATATTGAAAAATAGTGATCGAGATATTGCGAGCTGTTCTGAATGATAGCGTTTGGAACAATAACTCCGCCTTTTTTCCGAAAAAGGCAATAAAAAAACCCAGAACACGCAAAGCTAACGGAACTATAGAACATAGTTCTGTATAGCATAAGCGGCATTCTCGGGTTCTCGTCATCTCCACCCAAACCACTATTCAATCCAGAAATTCATGAAACGCTTTCAAATCAAGTTAATCATACTGTAATAAAGTTGTCAAGAAAATAAATCCAAAATGCATAATTATTTATCCGTACGGCCATTGGATTGCTAATATATTATACAAAAAACTCCAAATATATGTGGTATAATTTTGCAATAAAGGATCATAAAAAGGGTAAGCAGAACTAGTTCTCTGCTCCCCCTTTTAAGCAAAATGACACCTATTAATGCTTCATGATGCATCCTCCCCGCCGGTCAGCCAAGCATGATTATACGGCCCTTCTGTCGGTTCTGTCTGGTACTTTGGTTCCACCGACATGATATAGGACATGACGGAATCGGGTATGTTGTCCTTGTCGGTCCATAGAAGCGGTGCATGCATCTTTTTTCTAACGGAAGCTACAGACGTTAATTCGCCAATTAGCTTCCTTTTTGAAATCTAACGGATGAGAGCGACCTTAATAGGACGTTTTCTTGCGAAATCGCGCTCCTGAACATCAAATAGCGGCGCACAGTTCCGTTACAATTTCAAATCGGTCGAATTTTCGAAAATAGCGGCCGTGACTTCCGTTAGCGTTCAATAATACAAAAAACCGCATGGAGTTATCATCCATGCGGCTAGTGTATCGGCAGGCAGGTGCGCTGCTCCTAATCGTAGCGGATAAGGACACCGAGAGAAGTGCCCTGCTCCGCCACCAGCTTCGTATAACCGTAATGCGCTTCCGCAAGCGAGTATTCGTGGGTGATGAGCGCATTCAGCGGCAGCAGTCCGGCTTCCAGTTGGCGAACGAACTCCCGCATATTTCTCCCTTCCGTCCACCGGACATACGACTTCGGATAATCGATGCCCTCATCCTCGTATTGCTTATCGTACCTCCCCGGCCCGGCTGCTCGGGCGATGACCAGGTCGGCCTCCTTCTGGAAAAACAACTCGCGGGAAAACGCCATGGGGATATTGCCCACGACGGCGATTTTGCCGCGGAATGCCGATCTTTCCAAAGCATAGTCGACAATTCCCGGATTTTCGGAATGTGCGCACAGCAAGATCGCGTCAAACCCGTGCCCTTCGGTCAGCTGTTCAATTTTTGCAGCGACGGGTAATGTCTCCCCCGCGTTGTAAACGCAGTCGATGCCAATCGATCTCGCCAGCTCGCACCGCCCGGGGTTTTGGTCCGTTGCGAACACCCGATAATTGGCGTTCAGAGCCAGCCGGGCAATCAATTGTCCCAGCACTCCCTGCCCGATAACCCAGACGGTCTCCCCAAATTGCAGCGCAAGCCGCCGCAAGCTGTGGATCGCAACGGCTCCCGGCCCGATGAAAGCCGCCGGCCTTAACAAGTTTTCCGATGACAGACGTACGCACAACGTTTCAGGAACGGAGAGCCTTTCTGCATGATAGACGTAGGGACCGCCATAGCAAGCTACCCAGTCACCTTTCTTCAGTGTGGTGACTTCGCTGCCGACCTCCATCACTTGCCCGGAAGCGCTGTACCCCAGCTCAAAGCCGTTAGGCACCGAAGGATTGCTTAACAGCTTGAGCTCGGTCCCAGGACTGATAGCCGAATAACGCACCCGGATCAGAACGCGGTTTGCCCGATCGCAATCCGGTTCATCCCCGTAAGCGATTAACGGGCTGCCGTCACTAACTACTATTTTTTTCATGATGCTGTCTCCATCTCCCATTCCACTTTTATCTCATTCATGCGCATCCTTATTTTTTTAGCAAATTGTAAATCATTTGGTCCGCTTCGGCGCGTGTAGCGAAGTTTTGCGGATGAAACAGCTTCGCTTCGTTGCCTTTCACCAGGCCGAGCCGGTAAGCGGCAGAAACGGATTCGGCCGCCCATGCCGAAATGAGCTTTTGATCTTTAAAGGCGGGTTCCGCTGCATCAACACCGGTTTCGCCGTGTTTAACAGAATAAGCTCTAACCAGCATCGTCGCCATTTCCTCGCGGGTTACCGGCCTGTCAGGTGCGAAAGCCGAGTCCGAGACGCCCCGGATAATACCCGCTTCCGCCGCCGCTGCAATCGCCTCAGCATACCAGGCGGCCGGTTCGACGTCGGCAAAGCCGGCTTTGTGCTGGGCGGCAAGACCGAGCAGCCGCGTCAATAACGCAGCGAATTCGGCGCGCGTGACCTTCAGCTCCGGAGCGAATTTAGTGCTGCTGACACCGTTGACGATATGCTTGGCAGAGAGCTCCTTTACCGCCCGGTGCGCCCAATGGGATACAGGAAGGTCAACATAAGATTTGTTGTATTCCAGTACCGCATACTTGCCGGGGCGGTAAACGTTGACCGATATCGTATGCCCGTCTTCGCTTATCGTACCTTGCAGGTACTCTAGTTCCCCGCTATCGGAAATATAATAAATGCCAACCAGCGCCAAGTCCGCATTCGGATCAAGCTTGAACGTAACTTGCAGCGGCTTCTCGAACGAGGCGACCTTCGTTTCCTTACCTGTACTCACATCGACAAGGGCAAGCTCAAGCCGGATCACTTCTCCGGCAGGCGTAATAGCGGCAAACGCCGATTTCGAGACTTTTTCCAAAAGAGCAGGCGTCTCGCTAGCGGGTAAGGGGGCCGCAGTTATGGCAATCCCCATATTCGCCGCATTCCCCTCTGGAAGCTGCAGCAATACCGCTTGCAGAGCTTCCGGCGTGATGCTGATCGTCGCGTGGCCGAACACAACGTCCAGCCGATTGCTGCCGACCGCCGCAGCGGCTTTCGCCATCAGCAGCACGCCTTTCTTGCCCTTTTGAACTTCGATCGTGACGATGCCGTCCTTCCCTGTACCCAGCGCGATCTCGTTAACGATCATTAAATCCGGATCAAGCTGCGGCGATGGCACCGGTATTGGTATTGGTATTGGCGTTGGCGTCGACGGTGTCGGCGGTCCTTCTTCCCTGGATACTGTAAATGTCGAGCTGATCGGAGCCGCAAACCCATCGCCCCCTACATAGGCGGTGTAGTTTCCCGCCAGCGGGTCGGCAATTTTGAATTGGAAGCTGTAGGCCGCTTCGGCATCGCTTGCCTTCTGATCGATATGCTCGACTCTGCCCTCGGCATTTTTCACCAATAGCGTCACTTGCTTGCCAGGCGCTAAGACCGAGCCCGCTACCTTTACTTGTTGGCCGGATACTTCGACGCGAATCGTCGGCCGCTGCTCCTCCCCGTAAGCTGGAGCGGCCGCCATCCCGAATAACAAGCAGCAAATCAGGATCGGAATGAGTTTTCTCATCACTTTGCCTTTGCCTCCTTGTTATTTTTTATCTTTTACTGCGATTAGAATCGGCTCCGCAAGCGGGTTCATTCCCTCCATACTGTCCCAAACGAAACATCTCACTTCATATTGGCCGGATTCGGGCAGCTTGATCATGCCGGTAACCTCAACGGATTTCCCGCTCTCTATCGCTTGGGTAATCGCATTGAAAGAAACCAGCTTATCGGCTGCTTTGTCGTATAGCCCCATAATGAGCGTCATCTGGGCCGAGGAAGCGCTTTTCGCCGTCGCTTTGACCGTCACTTTCGCCTCTTCGCCCAAGTTGAACGACGTTTCCGGGCTCGTTTTCACCAGTTCGATCGGCAAAGCAAGCGCCCCGAGCCTTTTCAGGAGCAGCGCCTTATTCATGCCGTCCGGGAGGGCGTTCACCAAAGCCCTTGCCGCTTGCACATCGGCAGGCAAGAAGGTCGCTTCCGCCTTCACGACGGCGGCGCTTGCCGATGCGTACCGCTCCGCTTCCGTACCCGGTACGATATCGCTGGAGGTAAAGTTCAGGTAGACATTCCCGTCTGCATCCGTCATCGAGCCGTTTGCGTTAATGACAAAATCTCTGCCTGTGACCGCGCTGTCCTCGATGCCGGTCTTTTTCGCAAAATTGAGCGTAACCAGCTCGGGAGCGCCCAACAGCGGGTTGCGTTTCTCCATAAGATCGGCAAAAAATGCATCCTTCGGATCGGCAACCGAGAACCGGATTTTGGCAACCCCCGGCGTTGCCGTATCTACGGTTACTGCCGCTTTGGAAGCGGACGGCACCGTAAAACCTGAATAGTCCACCTTGGCGGCGTCGTAGACGACTTCAAGCGCGCCATCGACATAGCGATCGGCCAAAGGCAGCTTCACAGTCGCGGCGATTTTGCTCTTATCTGCAATATCCATAACGAGACTGGCCGTAAACCTGCGCTGGTATTCGCCTTTCTTGTACTCGTACACCCGATCGTACACGTTGCGCCGAATTGCCGCCACCGAATCCGGAACCTTCTTCGGGTCGAGCGGGCTGTATGCATAGGCGCCATCGACGATTGGCATCGCGGCCATATAATAAGTATTGGAAGTATTCATATAGCCCAAAGATAAACCGTAATTCAAATATTGCGCCAACGTCCGGTAGTCGTCGTATTCAATTTCAATAGACGCCCCGACTTTTTTCGCCAGCTTGGCCATTTCGGGGAAAATAGCCTTTTTACTCGCGTTGAAAGCGAAACTGGGCTGAATCGAAGCCGCGGTAAATCCAAGATCCCTCCATACGTAAGGCGAGCTTGGTCCGATATAAGGAATCCAGGTGAAAAAGTAGTTCTTGCTCTTCAAGTATTCGGCCGTGGACCTAATCGCATCGACTTCCCCTTCTGCTTCAAGAATTCGCTCATGCATCCAGTAGAAGCTGTCCAAGGTTAAATTTTTATAGCCCGCTTGCTCAAAGCGCTTAATGACTTCATCGATATACCATTTGAAGGCGAGTTTCTTGTTCTCAAGCGCGAGGCGATGCATCTCGAATTTGCCTTCTCTCGATTGAGGATCGGCCACCTGATCGGCAAAATCGGCGAAGTTGGTGCTCAGCTTGCTCCCGTCGCCAACAATATCGCCAAAATCGGAACTGCTGATGATCCATGGAATCGACATGTTGATTCTGACTTTTTTATTCGTGCCAAGCTTGGCATTGATCTCCCCGGCAGCCCAGTCGATCGCTCCGAACTGCGTCTCATCCTGGAAAATAAAATCGAGATAAGCAAGCAAATCCTGCTTGGTTACGAATTTTGCAGCGCCGTTGCCGTCCAGGCCGGAAGGCGTGATCATTGCCATGACCGGAAGGGCCAGCAGATCGTCAAAAAACCAGTCCTTAATATTGCCTTGCACGTCAAGATAACCCAACATGGCCAGCGCTTTTTCTTTCGTCCAGTCCGTGAACGCTTTGTTGGCTTCGCTCATCGGCCCTGAATACCAGAGGAACTGGTCTTCGATATTAGCCGATTCGGGCGTTCCCGGGGCCGGCAGCCCGTCGTAATGGAGGCCGTCATGAACGGCCGGCGGAATAACCGCTCCTTCGGCAATTCCTTTTTGCCCCATTACTTCAATTTCATCCGCCCAACCGAACGTATTGATGACAAAAACAAGCTTGACGAATCTCGCTTGCACATTCAGGCTTGAACCGTCCAAATACTTATCCAGCTTATAGACTTTACGATGCATGGAGTTGCCGGCCGTATCGGCAAAAAACAGCGGTGTATCCGGCTCGGCCACACCGATATACCGGTAATCCGTTCCGTCGTTCGATACATAATATCTGACATTGAGCGGCGGCACGATCCCGACGCCGTTCGTTTGACCGAAACCGATTTGCACGCTGTTGACCGTATCGATCTCTTCAAGATCCACAACAACCTCGCGCTGCAATTTACGGTAGAAGACAAACCAATCGGCCGTATCTTCCCAATTGTCCAGGTTGCCGTATTTGCCGTCCGTCAGCATCCATCCTTTCGTTAAATCGGTCGTTTCTTTTGCATATGCACCGATCCCTGCGATTTTGTCGAACACTTCATCTGGCTGGGCAATCGTTACCGGCTTATTTAGCGCCAAATTCACCAAACCGTCCAAATCTCCGCTCACCGCGCGCCCCCCTTCATCCTCGTTCGCGTAAGCGCCAGCCGAGAGAATGCTGCTGAAAATAGCGGTGAGCAGACAAAGAACAAGCACCTTGAGCCGTCGATCCATTGCTTTCATTTCTATCATCCTCCTTCGATAAAAAAGATTGGGATCACTTTTTACACGAATGCAAGCTCGCACCCCGGCTGAATGTCCAGAATGTCAAACGGCTCTCCCTTCGCAAAAGGCGCCGTTATTTTCGCCCGAATCCGCTTCAGTTCCGGAATAGCGATGATTTCAGCCCGTCCGCCCCGCTCCCCCTTGATCCATTTCCCGCAAAACGGCGATTCGGCGCCATCCATCGCCTCGGCTCCAAGCGGCAGCGGATACGATGTATGAATGAGATCACCGGCAATATCACAGACAACCCCTTTGGAGAGAACGATGGAGTCCCGCAATACAACCTTCAGCAAGCTGCCCTCCCGCGAAACTTGCTGAACCGGATACAAGGAAGAATTGTCCCCGCCGGGGCACCGCACTCTCGCGTACCCGCTCCCGGCATCCGGAGTTTCCCCGCCGTCCCGAACCCAGACCGCAGGGGCGCTTTCGTCGACTGCAACAATATTCTCCCAACACTTGGAGTTCCCGATGATTTCCGTCTGCCCGTACTGCATCGTCTCGGCGCATAAACAGGAGCTTTCCGCGACATTGCCGCCGGCATCCAGCCGCATCCACGCGCACCGGCCGCGGATCTTCCATTCCTGGCCGCGCACGCTGGCGGTGATCGTTTGTTGGATCGGGCTGTACACCCAATAATCCGTGCAGCCGTCGGCCAGCTCTACTGCGAGTGCAATGACTGCCTCTCCTGCTGCCGCAATTTCACTGACCCGGATAACGCGTCGCGCGTCTTCTGCAGCGCCGGCTTCCGCGGCATACCACACGGCGGCATACGTCTTCGTCCCTTGCCTGCTTCGCTGCACGAGCATCGGATGCTTCTCCGCCCCGTCTAGACTCGGGCAAAGCCCTGTAAAAAAGCGGTCGCCCTCGGCGCTGAGCCCGAACCAGGTCAGTTCGGTTCCGCTTTCCGCCGTCCATCGCGCTTCCACGAATCGCCCGCTGGGCGCGAACTCCTTTACGCCGTACACATAGCCGTATCCGTTGTTGCATTCCGGCGTCCACAGCCTCGGTTCTTCATCTTCAAGAAGCTCGGAGAACGTCTCTCCCGTTGTCAGCCGCTCGCCGAAGCTTAGACCCGGCTCGTCGTAGTAAAGCTTCTGCTGCGAATCGACTCCCGCCAGCGTCCAATGGTTTGCGTCTGCCGCTTCCGCTCCCGTAAGCCGAAGCTCACTCGGCTCATGAAAAGCATGAAACGCATAATCCGCCGTTTCCGCTCCCTGCACATGGAAGAAATCGACCGTGTATGACCGGCCGCTGTTTAATGAAGCAATGGCCAGCATGCGCCGGTAATCTTCAATGCCGTAAAGCTTGGGCGTGCGGCCTTCCATCGCTCTGACAAGAGCCTCCTGACGGATGAAGGTGAACTCGCCGCCGGCAAACGGCTTGAAGAGCTGCCCCGCTTTCAGGCCGGAATCGAAATTGACCGTCACCGTATTATGGGCGATCGCTTTGGTGCCCCAGCCGTAGTGTGAATTCGTACCGTATATTCCATAGCCGATATCCGCTGAAATCTCCTTGCCGCAATCGTAAAACTGGCAGGCGAGCACATCGTCGTGGGCATGGGTCAGATTGGCTCCCAGACGCATGAGCACCGTCGCATCATCCGTTCCGCGGAGAATGCCGATACCGGCTTGCCCCATGACCGTGTTGTGCTTCGGGAGATCGTAAGCGCCAGCTTCCAAGCCGGCGGCTTCTTCCGGATGCCGGAAGAACAAATCGACTCCCCGGTTTCCGAGACGATCCTTCACCGCCGGATAAAGCTTGACCATGCTGGCACGTGCCTTCTCGCGCAATTGCTCCGACGGGGCAAATTGATAGAAATAGAGCGCCGCTCTGTACGCCTCCGACAACAGTCCGGGATCGGCGGACGTTCCAACCGCGCTGTCCCTTCCCCAATCGCCATAAGAGGGCAAATGCCCATGACACAACATTTCCAGCGGATTTTCCACCGCAAACCGGAAAAACCGGTCGCATCCGAATGGGTGAAAAGCTTCCAGCTGCTCCTTCGTCGAGGCCCGCATCGCCAGCAGGGCAACATCGAGAAACACCGTTCCGGTAAACAGGGAATAGCCGTACGAGCCTTCATAATACTTGCCGTCCCGGCCGATCGCATTGTAGAAATAAGCTTCTACCGCTTCGCGCCCCCATTTGCAGTAATCTTCGTTGCCGAGCGCCAGCCCGACCGCCAGCATCGCGCGCACGCCGTCGGATTCGTGATTTTGCAGATTGGTCAGGTTGCCGTCCCGCAAATCGTAATACGGGCCTCCCGGCTCGGTCAGCATGTAGTCGTTCAGCATCGCTTCGAGATTTTCCCGAACCGTCCCGGGCGCCCCCAAACGCGCGAGCGCCGGTGAAGGAACGTCCAGAAGCTCATTCAGCCCGCCCAGCCAATCGTAGTCGTGAGCCAGAAACACTTTGATCCGGTGAACGATGCTGGTCAGCAAATGCAAACGGCCGATTTCGAAGCCGCTGCCGAATGCCGTAAAATCCCTCGGCCCGATCGAACCCGGATTAACGGCGGCAAAGGCGTCAAGAATGACGATCGCCCTTCGAGCATAGCGAATATCGCCGTCCAGCATATAAAGGTAGGTAAGTTTCGTCACAAGCCCCTCATGATTTCTTACGCCGCCGAGCAGCTCGCCCCCGTAATAGAAGTTCCACATCCCGATCAAATAATAAGCTTTCGGGCCGATTTCCAGCCCTTGGCCGGCATCGGGAAATAACTCGTTCGGCATCGTCATGCTGCAGGCCGGGCATGTCAGCTTCTTGGCGGGGAGCTCCCCGATGGCCGAGAACATGCCGCGCTGCTTTTCCGGGTCCAGCGGGAACGCGGTGCCGCAGGCCGGGCATCCGGAGATGCCGTAAGCGAACGCCTCTCCCTTCATCCCCAGCACGCATTCGCGCACCTGCTGCTCGCTCAGCTCTTCCAGAAACCGGTCGCACTGTTCCTTCCACGTCTCATACGTTCGGAGCGCCCAAGGGAACAGCTCCATATTCCTTCGCGCAAGACGAATATGGCTTTCCGTGAAATACAGGCCACGCTGCGGTTTTACTTCCATTCAACAATCCTCCTATCCCTTTAGGGAGCCGATCATGACGCCTTTGACAAAATATTTCTGGATGAAAGGATACACAAGCAGAATCGGCGTCGTCGCCACCATAATCGTTGCCGCCCGGATAATATCCGGAGTGACCAGCGTAGTTGCTTTTGACGGATCGTACGTATCATACTGCTGAAACTGCGGCGAGCCTTCGATAATTATTTTTCGCAGCACGTTGCCAAGTACCGTCTTCTCCGGACTGCTGATATACAGCAGCGAATCGAACCAGGCATTCCAATGGGCGACCGCATACCACAGGGAAATCGTAGCGATAATGGGCATTGAAACCGGAAGAACGATGCTGAACAAGATGCGGATATCCGTAGCGCCATCCAATTTGGCCGATTCCTCAATCTCTTCCGGCAAAGCCATGAAGAAGTTCCGCACGATAATCATCGTGAACCCGGCGATCAGGCCCGGCAATATGAGGGCGAAGCGATTATCGAGCAGCCCCAGCTCCTTGATCAGCAAGTAGTTCGGAATGAGACCGCCGCTGAAAAACATCGTAAAAACGATAATGGACGTATAAAAATTCCGGTTCGGCAAATATTTTTTCGACAGCGGGTAAGCGCAAAGCACGCTGAACAGAACGTTCAGAGCCGTCCCGACTACCGCCCGAAAGATCGTATTGTAATAGCCGGTCCAGATCAGTTTGTTCGAGAAAACAATCTTATAAGCCTCCAGCGTCGTTTCCTGCGGCCACAGCTTCAGTCCGTACTGGTTGGCGGCAGCCGGCGTACTGAACGAAACGACGATAATGTTAATGAACGGGTATAGCGCCGTAAATGCGAATACAGAAAGAAATACAACATTACAGATGTCAAATATTCTCTCTCCGGCCGATTTTCTTCCGATTGTCGTGGACATAATTTTACTCCTTACCAGATTCCGTAATCATTGAACCGCTTGACTATGAAGTTGGTCACGAGAATTAAAGTCAAGGCAATAACTGTAGTGAACAATCCTGCAGCTGTCGCCAATCCATATTCCATCTCGCCGATGCCGATCCGGTAAGTGTAGGTGCTGAGAACGTCGCCGACTTCGTACACAGATGAGTTGTAGAAGTTGAATATTTGGTCGAAATCGTCCGTTATGATGCCGCCTACCGCAAGGATAAACATGATCGTAATGACTGGGAGAAGGGACGGCAGCGTCACATGGATCATCTGCTTCCACCGGCTCGCGCCGTCCACAACGGCTGCCTCGTACATCGACGGATCGATGCCCGTGAGGGCGGCCAAATATATAATCGAGCCCCAGCCTACGTTTTTCCATACTTCGGTGCTGACGAGCAGCGTCCGGAACCAGTCCCTGTCGCCGAAGAAAAAGATCGGATCGGCCCCCAAACTGGAAATCAAATAGTTCACTACCCCGCGAGTGGGAGAGAAAATTTCCATAAATACGCCGGCCAGCACAACCCATGATAAAAAATACGGCAAATAACTTAAAGTCTGAACGATTCTTTTGAAAAATAACAGCCGCAGCTCGTTCAACAAAATCGCCAGCAGAATCGGTGCCGGGAAACCGAAAATCAGCTTATAGAAGCCAATGATGAGCGTATTGCGGAACGCCCTGGGAAAGTCCCGGCCCGCGAACAACTCATGGAAATTATCGGTTCCGTTCCAGGGACTGCCGAAAATGCCATGGACGATCTTGTAATCCTTGAAGGCCAGCACGATCCCATACATAGGCAAATATTTAAAGATAAAAAAGAACAGTAAACAGGGAAACAACATATAAAAAAGGTAACGGTTTCTCCAGTAGGACTTTAACCAATTTTTCATTCTTGACGTCTGCGGAGGCGTTCTCTTTATCTCTGTTGCGTACATGCTCCCACATCTCCTCCTCAACCTCGGCTTATTTCAAGGATTGCAGCCACTCGTTCGCTTCCTTCGTCAACTGATCGCCGCCGTCTTGCTTCCACTGCTCAACGAACTTGTCGAATTCATCAAGCGGTTTATCGCCATTAATAATTGCCGTAAACGTATCTTGCTGGAACTTGACCAAATTGTTGTAGTATTTGGACTCGGATGGAAGCGGGGCTTTGACCGCGTTCGAAATCGACCCCTCCGGATACAGGAACAGCTCTTTTGTTTTGGCCTGCTCTTCGGGATCCTGCCACTTGGCTATAAAATCCGGGTTGGCGAAAGGCGAGAAGGTGATATGCAAGCCAAGCTTTGCCTGATCCTCATTTTTGCTGTATTCGTCCTTCATCTTCGGCATCAGGCCGTTCATGACATAGGTTTGGTCGAGCGTACCGAATTTCACCTTCATAAACAGATCGTAATCGCTATAAACCGTGTCCCAGATTTGCATGATGCGGTGCTTCACTTCCGGATCCTTCGCCCCCTGGCCGAATGCCATGTAAGTGGATCCGGTCATACCGGGAGCCGGAACGCCGGCTTTGCCGTCGGGGCCTTTCACCGGCTTGCCATAAGCGATAACCGCATTCGGATTCGTCTCCGCAAGCATCTTCGTGTTATCGCCGCCCGGGAAATTTTTGGCCTGATCTGCAGGAGCCCAGTGGTAATAAGCGCCGTGGCTGGAAAGACCGATTTTGCCGTTCACAAAGTCATGAGAAATCGCCCAATATCCGCCTTGATTCTCGCCGTCCGGGAGCACCCACTCCGGACTGATCAGATCGTCCTTCTTCATCTGGCGCAGCACCTCGAGCGCTTTTTTCGCCTCCGGCGTAATGCCGCTCCATACGATCTGGCCGTCGCGCTCCGTCCAGTATTCCGGATAAATTCCAAATGCGCCGTACACTTGCTGCATGCCTGTTTTGGACATGCCATAAGTATCCTTCTTGCCATTGCCGTCCGGATCGTCGTTGCGGAACTTCCTCATGGCCTCGATCAGTTCATCCAACGTTTCCGGAACTTTCGTTATGCCGACTTTATCGAGCCAATCCTTTCTCCATGCAACGGCCCAACCGTATACCCCGTCCGTATTCAAGCTCGGAATGCCCATATACTCCCCGTTTCGTTTTGCATAGGTCCAGGATTCCGGATTGTACTTGTCTACAAGCGCTTTGTAATTGGGCATATATTGGTTCAGTTCCTCTTCGGTATACGTGACGGCGATCTCCTGATCGATAAACTTGGCCAGATCGGCTCCGTTGTATACGGTCATAAAATCGGGGAATTCACCGCCGGCCATCTTCGTTCCGAGCAACTCTTCCCGTTTCGTAACGTCCAGGTACCAGATGTTAAACTTTACGTTGAATTTTTCCTCGAGCAGCTTTTTGCTTTCTGCATTCTCATCAACCGGCCCATACTGATAGGTGAGCCAATTCAATGTAATCGGTTTCGTTTCCGGCGTTTCCGATGAAGTCGATTGTGAAGTATCTTTCGGAGCGGGAGGCGGTGTATTTTGACCCTTTTCCTCCCCTTTGCCCGAGCACCCCGCCAAACTTGACGCCGCCACTACGGCAGCCAGCAGTCCCGTGTAAACAACACCTTTATTCCTTCTCATTCCATAACCTCCCCGTTGGTTTCAATGTAAGCGTTGACAATACTTCGCCAAAAGATAGATTTGTAAAGCTAAGTATGCTTTGCGAAAATGTTCTCTGTTTCGAAGTGGACACCCCCCCTTGTTAATCCATACATTGGTAGTGTACAATAGAAATCAGATTGTACATCACAAATGTTAATTGATGTACCGTCAAACAATTCCATCATACAAACAAGTTCGTTTGGGTGTCAATCTTTTAATGTACACTACGTACACTCAGTTAAAATACATCAGATATGGCACTTTCAAGTCATTTAATTTATACTGCTCGTGCATCACAATTTTAAATTGATGTACGAAGAAGAGGGGAAATATACGATGTCAACAACTCCTCAAAGGAAGTCGTTCCAGGAACGGTTGGATATCTTCGTCCACAAGCTGCGTGAAGACATCCTGAACGGCCTGTATCCGCCGGGCTCTTTCTTACCGCCGGAAATCAAGCTCGCCGAGCAGCATCAATTAAGCAACAAGTCCGTGCGAAAAGGCCTTGATACGCTTGTAGACGAAGGGCTGATTGTCAAAATTAACCGCGTCGGGAATAAAGTAACGGGTACCGGCTCGAAAGAAAAAATCGTGCTGACGTTGGGCTGCAGCCCGTCTATCGAACGCGATTTTGCGCTTCAACAGCTGCTCGCCGACTTTCATGCCCAGTTTCCGACGATTCAAGTCAATACCGTCACCTTGTCGCCTGGACATCCGACAGCCGGGAAACATTTTATTAATACCTTCAAAAACTATCTGGAGAACGGGATTGTAGACGTATTGACGCTAAACCCGATGTATTTCGGGGAATTTGTCGATAGCAATTGCCTGGAGCTGCTCGATCCGCTAAGTCCGCAGCCGGAATTTTATCCGTTCTTGAACAGGGCTTTCACTTATCAGGACAACCTGTATGTGCAGCCGATTGTCTTCTCGCCGTTGGTGCTTTGCTACAACAAGGAGCATTTCCGGAAAACGGGACTTCCGGAGCCCGACAGCAGCTGGGAATGGGATGACGTCGTCCGCTCGGCGGAGGAGCTAGCCATCCCTGGCCGCCGCCACGGGCTTTATTTCCACCTGTTGTCCGAGAACCGCTGGCCCCTGTTCATGCTGCAGAGCGGCATGTCTTTTCGGGCCGCAAACGACGGCGAGGGTGAGGAGTGCGAGCTGGAGGGAACCAAGCTGCTGGATAATATAAGACGGGTCAAGCAGTTGGTGAACAACCGGCGAATTTTTCCCGGCTATTTGGTGGAAAGCAATGACGATGTCAATCAATTGTTTCTCGAGGACCGCGTCTCTATTATTTTTTCAAGCTATATGAACATGAGCGAATTCAAGCATACGAATATTCAATTTGACGTCGCTCCGATCCCCTACTCGGATTGCCCGGCAACGCTTATGATTATCGTAGGCTTGGCTGTGAACGCCAATTCCCAAAACAAGCACGCGGCAAATTTGCTGCTGCGCTATTTCGCATCCCGCAGGGCGCAGCAGAAAATCCGGGAGCTTACGCTGAGCATTCCGGCCTGCAAGCCGATCGCCGAGCAGGCCGGACAGGACAACAAATCTCTCAACCGTCCGCCGCATTTTGCCATGTTCCGGGAGCATCTCCGGCCCTCCCGGGTACAGCGGGATCTCGGGCTATCCGATGTGCATTTCTACACGCTGCGCAGCCTGCTCAAAAAATATTGGTCCGACATGATCGACGAAGAAACACTCTGCCGGGAAGTTCGCCAACAATTGCACGGCTATGTTTTGCAGTAATTGTTTGCGGCAAGCTTATCGAGGTACAAAAATGGAGCGGAACTCATGGTTCTGCTCCTTTTTTTTGGCATATGTTCAGCCCGCTCCGCCGCGCGCGATTCTGCTTGCATCAAGCGGCTGATTTGAGGCATGCGGACATACGATCCACTATTTTGTCGAAAGCCGGCTCATTCGGAGCTTCGCGGACACACGATCCGTTATATGCAGGTTTTGCCGGGTTTTCGCGGCGATTTAAGGCCAATAACGGAACTAAGGTCCGCGACCCTCCGTTTTGGCACTTTTGTTCACAGATAACGGATCTAGGGTCCGCTCAGGTCCTCTTCGCCACGCCGCAATGCCCACATTAAAGATGTTAACCCAATTTTTCACGTATATTACGTTAACGATTTTCATATAATATTAATTATCGATATTGAAAAAACGTTAACTTTTATATAGAATGGGGGTAATGAAGGAGATGATAAAAATGAGTAAAGCAATTTATGATTACTCACATGAACAAATCGAACGTGCTTTCGAGCATCGCAATCAAATCGTTATCGAAAAAGAAACAGATTATATTTTTAATAAACTTCTCGCCGCTATTTCAACCTTGTTTCCTGATAAACTAACGGGCATCACGATTTCAAATGATGAATTTACGTTCACTACTGATTATCTTTTCTCGCCTAAACACAAAAAAAATCTATTTAAATGGCTTGAACGCCTACGTTCAATGGAGCTTCCCGCCAGTGATATTGACTTCGGTAAATTAAAAACTGACTTTGAGATTTGGTACTACGAGCTTGGCGGCGAGCATATAGAATTCAATTATCCCAAATCTTATTTACTTAAGCCAAGTGAAGCAGCCGATGCCCTAGGGATTTCAACTGTAACATTAAATAAATATGTTAAACAAGGACTCGAATGCTTAGAAAACGGATCCCAACACAAAATCCCTAAGCACGCTGTTGAATTGCTGCGTGATCCTATCTATGGCATACTGATGCAAATGATCGCGCAAAAGAAAAAACGTCTTCGTCAAACTCCTTCAGAGCGACTAGCTGAAATTTATCAAGAGATCGCGGAGTTGCAATTAAAATATCAAAAGAGAACCAGTAAAGAGGCTTTTTCTGAGTTTAATGGGGATGAGATGGACGATCCAACCGATTATTATCGGTGGACAGATTTAGAAAAAGAAATGGAAGAAATTTTGAGAATAGCCGGGGGGATCAAATAATTTGAGTGAAAATAATAATCCCCCTCTATACCCTGCTGACATTCAGGATATCCTCGACGAGTTTGGACATTTGTTAGCAACCTACGATAAATTTAAAGATCGCGAGTCTATATTCTCTAGCTATATACAGAACGTAAAAAGATTAGAAGTCGTTTTCCCCTTACGGGAGCATCCGATTCATGGAATTACAGGCCTGCGGGTGTATGAAAAATATGACGATGCGGGTTATGTCGTCAGATATGATTATCAATGGAAACAAATTGTCCCTAAAGCAGGAATTCAATTCAGTCACATTACATCTTGGGGTAATGATCCTCACGATTCTCCTGACACACCTGAGAGGTACAAAGTCGAAACAGAACCTCATCACCATCATTATGACCCAAATAATAGAAAGAATCGTACCAACAATTATGACGTCAGAACCCTCCGAGATGCCTTTAAGTTCATTGAACCCTATATACTAGAAGGAAGAGAGTACACAGGTGAAGAGTTCAAAAGAGATTTAAGTCCTCTTAAAAAGCAGTTATGAAAAACTTTCTTAACCAAGCGAAGCCGCTCCTCTTGTCATCTTCATGACGTACAGGCGCGGCTACAATCATTTCCAATTGTATACGCCTCATGCAGCGCTTAGTGAATTGGCCAATTGTAAGCCGCATATCTAAGGCTTTAGAAATTGAGGGTTATTGATTTGAAGGATGTTTAAAATAAATAGGCGGTCTCTTTGCTGTTTGGGTGCTTGTGACAAGAAAACCACATGGAGTAATCTCTCATGGTGTGGTTTGCAGCAATTATTCTTGTGTGATGATGAACTCATCTATAACCTTAAATACAATAAAGGTACTTATTAAGGCAAAACCAGCATATTTTTTTGGTACAAATTTCATAATTATGAGAAGCACGCCTGCTAAAGCCATTAAATATATTCGTTTCATCCAATTGTTGTTTACAAAAAAGAAAAATGCAATAAATATGAAAATAGTCGTGTAAACAACATACTTAGCATGTTTATGATTTATTTTTCTCATTTAGATAACTTCCATTTCCATGTACGCTTCCACTTCAGTACGTTATGGCTATTTGTCTCCATTACCATGTGCTCTATCTCACCAGTATTTTATTCTCTATAAGCCATCGTCCTTACCTCTCCTACATCCGGTAAACCAAGAATATAATTGTCAGTCACCCTAGCCAGGTTGAAGATTAATTACAACTTCACTAAAGTATTAATAAAACAGTATTTATCTATTTCAAATTTAACCCTAGCAAGACCATTTTTAAATTAATTCTATACCGATCCTTAGAAGTTGAGTCTTCGGATTCCAGCCAGGCGGTTTTCTAACATATCTGCTAAACCATGGGGCTCCTTCTCTCAGCCACTGCCTTCGGTGTGCTTCATGAGTAATCCCTCTATCTAAATCATCTACTCCAAATTGATAGCCGCAACAACTACAGATCTCAAAACTTCCAGACAAGAAATCATTACCTAGATATGGGACTTCCTCTAAACAATCATAACCACATACTGGGCATAGATTCACATTAACATATCCTTTCTATAAACATAGCAAATAATCCATAAGTCTATATTTTCATATCCTTCACGCTTGGTTATATATCCTACCCGCTCAAATAAATCACTTCATCGACAAAAGTATCCATTAATTTAGCATCCACTGAAGGAATGATTACGATGCAGCTATGTTGTTTTAAAATCTCCGAACAAGGCCCCAATCTTCCTTTGATTGCGTCCTTCCACATGTTATCTACCCAAGGAAAACAGAAGATTTTTCTATCATGCGCTTGTCTAATCGCGGCAGAGAGATTCCAGCGTTCATTGCTAATATACCTCATCTGCCTATCAAGTCGAGTGGGAGACAACTTGCTTACAACAGCATAAATTTACCGGCATAAAATCATATGAAAACTTTTTAAGCTCCTCATTATGAGAGCTAAAGTTAAACATGGTGGGCCTGCAGTTGAATGAAATGTTCTTTAAACTCAAACAGTCCATACTGTTCATTAAAAATAACCTCCTTTGAACTCTTACTCGAGGATGCAATTTTAGGTGTCGGGTAAAAGAGGAGCGGTCCGCCGCGCGGTTGGCAACGTTCTTTTAGCGGTTATATTGGTCAGCGGCGCTTGGTACAAATAAAAGATTTGAATTAGTCCATGAATAAAAAGTAATGCTGAAAGTAGTGTAAGGATTCCCATATCTCCACCTATCACCTTCCACAGCCCATTAACATTTGAATCTAATCAAGGTTTCCCTCATTTTGTATACTCCAAATACAAAGGCCTTATGCATTCGCCGCGGCGCCTTTCCATGATGATCTTACCATATTGACTCAGCTTTTTTTGCCATTTGAAATAGAAGCAGTGATTTTTGCCTGCGGCAGCACCTCCTATAAAAATAGATTTCCGCCGAATTGGCAAGTTAACAATCCCCCCAGTTTTTTTATCAACCTATGACAAGACGGAGATGCCCTCCGGCCCTCCGTCTTGTCACACCTACATGCTGCTAACGCTTTGCTAATGCTCTTACAATCATCGCGGCAGCTTCTGCCCGTGTTGCTTCTCCCTGCGGTTGAATCTTATCGGCCGTTACGCCTGTCAAAATTCCATTGGCAATGGCCGTATTCATTTCTTTTTGTGCCCATTTCGAAATGGATGCTGCATCTTTGAACGTCATTTTTGCCGTCGCAGGCTTTAACTCCAATGCCTTTACAAGCATTACGGCCATCTGCTCGCGCGAAATGCGATCGTTTGCTCCGAACTGCTTATCGGTATAGCCGCTTGCGATCCCTTTGGCATGCGCCGCGGCAATGTTTTTACGGGCCCAATGGTTAGCTGTATCGGCAAATACTTTCCCGCCCTCAAGCGGCTCCAGTCCGAGCGCGCGTACGAGGAAGGTTGTAAACTCTGCTCGGGTCACTTTTTGATTTGGAGCAAATGTGCCATCCGGCAAGCCTTGAACGATTCCCTGCTTCACCAGTTGAGTTATAGCGCTCTCCGCCCAATGTCCTTTAATGTCGGTCGGCAGCTTGATTTCTGCAACTTCCCCTCCCTGTTCAGGAGCAGTGCGGCTTGTATCCAGGAAAAGCGCCACAATCGCCGGTTCAGCAAGCTCGCCCGAAATTGTTTTTTCGGCTTGATTGACGGCCTGGTTGCTCAGTTCTTTCCACTTGCCTTCCTTCGAAGACCACTGGTAAAGGACAAGCTGCGACCATTCTTTGGCTAACAGCGTGGAGCCAACCTTCATCGTAATCTGCTGCGCTTTGTTCCATGTAATGTTTTTATCCGCGCTCAGCTTGTACGCTTCCTTCAAAAATTGCAAACTGGAAGGATAGGTCGGCAAGTCAGTGCCGGTTATTTTTTCTATCGTTAGCGTCACTTCTTCAGAGACTGTATCTGGCTGCACTTTAACCGTTATCGTTCCCACCGTCACTGTTCCGCCATCCGCTTTTGTTATTTTTTGCTCAGCGGTTGCTTTGTCTGTAGTCGTCGGAGGTACAGGAACTCCTCCTCCGCCACCTATCACCGGACCACCCGATCCTGGGCCTGGGCCTGGCGGATTTCCTTTTTGGTCATCATAAGCGACAAAGGTGGTAAAATGCTTCGTCCAAATAACAAGGTCTTTGCCGACATCGATTTTTGCTTCTCCAAATGCGGCAATTTCTTTTTTGGCTGCTTCTAAAGTATCAGCGGAAAGTGCCTTTTCAATCGGGTGGAATTGCCCCTGTTTGATATATCCTGCTTTTCGGCCAGCTTGCCCCGGGATGACAAGTCTTACCGGCTGATCAAAGAGAAGCTCCTGATCGTTGAACCCAACCTCGATGACAGTAAGAATGGATGTTGCACCATCGACCGACACACTATTGTTCGGTTTGACTACAGGCAGCGGCAAGCTTCCATCCCATTTCGCCGCCCCTCTAATTAACGTCCCTTGCGGAATCAGCAGCTCTACTAGACCGACAGATGTCTGCATTTCCGCCTTAATTAACGGCGATGTTGCGACTTTCAGGCTTTCATTTACTTGTAGAGCGTTATATTGAAGCTTGGCATTGTCCGCTTGTGCAGCCACCGCTACGGTAAATCCATTCTCCCCAACCGGTATCGTTTGGTTTGGATTATTAACCTCTACTTTTTTATCGTACACAGTGACCGGTATCTTGGCCCACTCTTTTTGATCGAGCGAACGGACGGTAATTGTCGCCGTTCCTGCCCCTACCGCTCTGACCTCGCCTTCCCGGCTAACCTCTGCCACTTTCTCATTGCTGCTTGACCAGAGCAACGTATTGAAGGTAGCGTTCGTCGGCACAATCGTTGCTCGCAGCTTGGCCGGCTGATCGCCAACGGTAAGAACGAGCTGTTCCGGGTTAACAGTCACGGAGGTGATTGGGATGAGATCGGTTTTTGAAAGCAAGAAGTCCTTGTTTGATAAATTGTTGTAATAGGCTGCTGTTGGTTTGAAATCAGTAATTAGATTGCCTGCTAAATAAAGATAGGAGAGCTTTGTTAGGTCACTCAATGGAGTGATGTCACTAATATTATTCCCTTTTAAGTTTAAAGATGTGAGATTTCTTAATTGTGATATTGGAGATAGATCCTTGATTTTATTATTATTCAGGGACAAGGACCTCAAGTTCTCCAAGTGACTTAGCGCTTGGATATCCTTAACTGGAGTGTATGTGATTATTAGATTGTCTAGTTGCTTTAGTTCTTTTATTGGAGTAATATCCTCAAGATTTCCTACATATATTCCCAGATCCTTGAGGCTTGTAAAATGCTCAATCCCTTCTATATTTCTTGTTTCCTTGCTAAATAAATGTAACTCCGTCAACCCACTTACATCACGAACTAAGATGTCTCCTGTTGGTTTATAGATTGCCTTCCGCACCTCTTGTTCAAAATACGGATCCGGGAAAATTACCTTATCGCTCCTTTTATCCAATGAGAAGTCTTTATACGTTATATCATTGTAATAGGCTGCTGTTGGTGTAAAATCCGTTATTTGATTGCCTGCTAAATAAAGATAGGAAAGCTTTGTTAGGTCACTCAACGGAGTGATGTCACTAATATTATTCCCTTTTAAGTTTAAAGATGTGAGATTTCTTAATTGTGATATTGGAGATAGATCCTTGATTTTATTATTATTCAGGGACAAGGACCTCAAGTTCTCCAAGTGACTTAGCGCTTGGATGTTCTTAACTGAAGTGTATGTGATTATTAGATTGTCTAGTTGCTTTAGTTCTTTTATTGGAGTGATATCCTCAAGATTTCCTGCATATATTCCCAGATCCTTGAGGCTTATAAAATGCTCAATCCCTTCTATATTTCTCGTTTCCTTACTAAATAAATGTAAATCCGTCAACCCACTTACATCACGAACTAAGATGTCTCCTGTTGGTTTATAGATTGCCTTCCGCACCTCTTGTTCAAAATACGGATCCGGGAAAATTACCTTATCGCTCCTTTTATCCAATGAGAAGTCTTTATACGTTATATCATTGTAATAGGCTGCTGTTGGTGTAAAATCCGTTATTTGATTGCCTGCTAAATAAAGAAAGGAAAGCTTTGTTAGATCACTCAATGGAGTGATATCTCTAATATTATTCCCTTTTATGTTTAAAGATGTGAGATTTCTTAATTGTGATATTGGAGATAGATCCTCGATTTTATTATTATTCAGAGACAAGGACCACAAGTTCTCCAAGTGACTTAGCGCTTGGATGTTCTTAACTGGAGTGTATGTGATTATTAGATTGTTTAGTTGCTTTAGTTCTTTTATTGGAGTAATATCCTCAAGGTTTCCTGCATATATTCCCAGATCCTTGAGGCTTGTAAAATGCTCAATCCCTTCTATATTTCTCGTTTCCTTACTAAATAAATGTAAATCCGTCAACCCACTTACATCACGAACTAAGATGTCTCCTGTTGGTTTATGGATTGCCTTCCGCACCTCTTGTTCAAAATAGAGATCCGGGAAACTAATCACCTGATCATCATTACTTATAGGCACAGCAATATCTTTCCCGGTCAAGCTCTCGTCAGCAATTTGAATCGCACCTGCTGCCGCGGTGGCTGCGCTTGGCACAACTTCTTGATCAGCTTCCTGCTGTTCAAGCGGACTTTCTCCTGCAGGCTCTTCCCCTGCCTGGTCAAGCAAATGTTCTTCTGCATCGGCTGCAAATACAGCAGTCGTACTGGAATAGCAAAATACTAGCGATAGACTGAGTATGACCGCCACATACTTTGTTAGCCCCTTCATTGTTCTCCTCCTGTTGAGTAATATATGGTGTCTATATGTGCCGCCCGATTCATGGCTGCTGAAAGATATAGAGAGGAAGCACTAGATTCACCTTACATGGAAAAATATGCATCGTCAACAATGCGGATAGATTATTTGTTGAATTTCAGGAGATTTTAGTATAAGCACAACTCCTTTTCGATAATTCAACCTCCAAAAATCAGAAAATAGTCGCATATACGACTACTGGCTGGAAGAACATTTGGAGAAGCCATTGAAACAATAACCGGCCGGAAGTCAAATTTACATTGTTGTTGCAATAGAGCTGGTAAGAAGCAAGCATGCTAAAAAAACTATAGTTAGGAGTAATGATGGAAACCACACTCTACGACCGTTTTAAACATTTCACTTATGCACCCAGCTTACGAACGATCTCATTATGTTACGTGGCATTGATCCGAATGAGTGCGTACCCGGAAACCCAAATTATGAAGGCTATCTTGTCTTTCTAGGGAACGCCGGTTACATTTGAACTGAAATAGCTAGTGGTTTCCGGCCAGAATTATAAGTGAAAAAGCGAAGGCGGCCCTTGTCAACATGCGACTTGGACCGCCCTCTTTCTTTTATCTATTGGCCCAGCAGCCACATTATTCCGCAACGAGCTTGTACTTGAATCCTACAGGTACGTAGCTATTGTTGCTGCTGCCATCCAATACCCATGTCCCGCCATCCAGTAGCTTGGCAGCATGATCTATGCCGAAGTCCGGAGCCGGATTGATGACGGTACCGTAGCCGCGCCAACGATCGCCTCCAACTTGTTCATCGCTCACCACATAATATGAAGTATTAGCTTGGAGTATAATTGGAGACGTTAGCTCTACATATTTGAATTGATTGGGAGCTACAGACGATGTGTCGACCGACACGGCTGCACCGGCAACATCAGCTCCGGTCGCAGCTTCGACAATTTTAACGGTATGCGCGCCAGAATTACCGGTAACTACCCAACGTCCCAGCTGTTCAATGACGAGCGGCGAGCTTCCAATCGTAATTTTCATCCCCAGCCAGCCGTTGACATCGTTCCAGCTGCTGCCGCTTAACTGTTGAATTTCGCCAAACGGCGTGGATTGCGGTGAGGTTTTTACATTTAAAGTGTTGCTCGCCTTGGATTCCTTTCCTTCGGCATTTCTCGCCTTTACTGTAAAACGATAATGGGTAGAAGGAGATAAATCCGATATGGTGTACCTGGAACTTGTCGTCACGCCGTAGAAACGGCCATCGATATAAAGCGCGTATTCCAATATATCAGAGTTCTTTTTGGGCACTTCCCAGACAACGTCTACGCTCGTATCCGTTTTTGCTGCCGCCTTCAGTTTTTTGGGCTTATCGGGACGCTTCTCCTTCTCTTGCTCCAAATCGTTTTCCTGCTCCAGCGTTGTAACTTCGACAGACAAGCTTGCCTCCGAACGATTGCCGGCGATATCTCTTGCCTGCACATAAAACTTATAAGCTGTTTCTGGCGTCAGCCCAGTAACGGTGGCCGTCGTGGCAGTCGTACTGGCAGCATAGCTGCCATTAACAAAAATGTCGTATTTCGCTACGCCGACGTTATCCGTCGAAGCGGTCCACTGCAGCGTCACTGCCGTATCTGTTTTGGATAGAACAAGCAAATTGGCCGGCACTGTCGGCGGCTCGGGATCCTCCCTTTTGGCCGGATCTATATCTTCGATTTCAACCTTGGTGGCATCCCAAATTCTGTGCTCGGCGTGGTAAATCGATGTAATCTTTCCTTCGAAGCCGGGAGCATCCGGGTTATGGTAAAAATTAATGCGCGAATCATTCAAATAACCGCCATTGCTGGCATCCAATGTGGCAAAGTATCTTCTGCCGACTGCTTCCTCTACTCCATTTTGCAACAGCAACTGCTGCTCCAGCTCATGTCCGCGTTCCGCAAACCATATTTCCAGAAATCCTTCGGAAGCATCATGCGACGCTTTAATCCTTCTGGCAATCGTGTAACGCTTGTTGGCTTCCAGAACCGGTGAATGCCACATAACCCGCCCTGCATCGCCATGATTCATATGCGTATTGCTGCCCCAGGCCAGAACATTGCCCGCCCCCATATTCCGGATCGATAATCCGAGCGGCCCGGTACCATTATAAGGAGGACCGTACATCCCCGAAACCGTCAGCCAGTTCGGCGGATCAACCGTTGGAAAATTGTCCCCGATCATAATCTCATTTACGATCCACACCTCATCGCCATCATTTATTATGGAGGGTGAAACCGCTTGCAATCTAACGCGATCGGTATTATTTGTATCATCATTATGCAAGTCAAACCGCAGCATATCCCCATCCGCTACGATTTGTGAGCCGCGTGCTGTAGGCGGGTAATAGCCGCCCTCCATTTGAATAGCGGCATAGTTTTCCAGCTTTGTACCATCAAAAAGCAGTGCCGACTCATCCGCGTTCACCAGAGGCGATGGCTGCTGCCCCTCACCTGACGCATCTCCGCTTATCCAGCTGAAACTAAGCAAGCCGGCAAGCATGATGCTCATCACCCGTACATAAATTGCGCTCACATTCTTTCTTACAAGTTTTCGTGTCCTCATCGTTCTCATCCTTTCTAGTCTGCCCGATTAGGTTTCTTCCATGGCATTTCCTAGGCTATTATATAAGGAATACAAGCGGTGATATAGTCCCACTTTATCGGCTCGATTCCTAAATTATCGACTAATCAGAGAATTTAGGAATCAGGCATGAATAGTCGGGATATTTTTCAAGCAGGCATTCCATTACGATTAAATTGAGAATCGATATAACCTATAGTAGGGGAGATTGAAAAACATGAAAAAATGGATACGAGCCGCTTTAGCCTGTGTACTCATCCTGTCTTTCATTACAGCTTGCAGCAACTCCGGCGGCAATGGCAAAGACGGGAGCGAAACACCTCCGCCCGCAGTTTCACAAGAAGCAGACACGAATGAAAAAGACAGCGAGGGCAAGCAGACTCCTCAAGGCAGCATGCCTTCCTATTATTCGGCAGAGCCGGCGACGATCACGATGTTTATCGGCCATCAACCGGCCTGGCCTTATCAGGAAAACTGGCCGGTATGGAAGTGGATCAAGGAGGATACTAACATTACCGTGAAGGGCGTACCGGCAATGGGTGACTCCAATGATACGCTTGCGCTTAATATTGCTTCCGGCAATATGCAGGATATCGTAACCCTATACATGCGGGAAGCGATGAACTATGGCTCCCAAGGCGCTTTCGTAGACATGTCAACCAAATTAGATGCCATGCCAAATGTAAAACGCTATTTGGAAGCTCATCCCGATATTCGTGCACGCGCAACAACGCCTGACGGGGCCATCTACTACATTCCGAACGACGGTGCCGGCATTACGAACAGTACGGTCTGGTTTTACCGGGAGGATGTTTTCCATGATCAAGGAATAGCACCGCCAACGACTTGGGAGGAATTGTACGCCGCTCTGAAAATTTTGAAGGAAAAGTATCCGGACAGCTACCCTTTCACCATTCGTCATGGCTTGGGTACGCTTGCCATGCTTGCCCCCTCCTTCGGCATTCATGCGACAATGTATCCTGATCCTGAAACCGGCAAAGTAAAGTACGGACCTGTCGACGATAATTTCAAGGAATTGCTTGGCTGGCTGCACAAGTTTTATAGCGAAGGGCTTATGCCGCCGGACTTTCTGTCCTTCGATTACAACCGATGGCTCGAATTTATGAACAATGATAAAGCCTTTGTTACGATGCAGTATATCGGACAGATAGAGATCGTCAACAACCAGCTGAAAAAAGGGAAACTGAAATTTCTCCCTCCTCCGGCCGGAACGGGCGGAAAAGCCTACTTGCCGAATAACGATTTTGAAATTAGCGGACTTGCTGTTGCAACCGATAGCAAAAATGTCGATGCCGCGCTCAAATATATCGATTACCTATTCTCGGAGCAAGGGATTGAGCGGCTGAGCTGGGGCAAGGAGGGGGAAACCTACACCGTTATCAGCGGGAAAAGGTCTTTCCCGGATAAATTCAAGCAGTTTACTGACCTCCGCAAAGATGTTGGCATCCTCACCTTGGGCACTTATGGACAATTCAATCCCGAATCGCTTATATCGATCGTAGCGGAAGATGAACAGTATGCGTACGAGGAAGTACGTAAGTATTTGTACCCGCGGGCGATCATTGACCCGACCTTCACCGCCGAAGAGCTTGAGCAGAATTTGCAAAGTCCGGTCCATAAGTATGCGGAAGAAAACATGAGCAAATTCATTCTCGGCCAGCGTCCGTTAAGTGAATGGGATCAGTATGTGAAGGAGCTTGAAGACCGCGGCTTGCAGGCTTTAATTGATCTGTATCAGCGCGGCTATGACCGATAGCACACAACCTTTCGGGCGGAAGGCTTCCTTCCGCTCGAAGCATCTGAGAGAGGTGATTCTTTTTGGCGCAGTTTACAAAACATTTTTGGCGGGATAAATATTTGCTGCTCCTGCTTGCACCTGTCATCCTATATTTGCTGATTTTTAAATATACACCTATGTTCGGTATCGTAATTGCCTTCAAAAAGTACAATCTCTTCAAAGGCATCTGGGATAGCCCCTGGGTTGGCTGGAACAATTTCACTTTATTTTTCAACAATCATGATGCCTACCAAGTGATTCGCAATACGTTCCTGCTTGGCTTCTATCGGCTGCTGTTCGGTTTTCCGGTTCCTATCCTTTTAGCGCTGCTGCTGAATGAAATACGGAAGGCGATGTTCAAACGGTTTGTCCAGACGGTCAGTTACTTGCCCCATTTCATTTCTACTGTCGTCATTGCCAGCATGCTGACAATGTTTCTTTCGCCAAGCGGCGGCATATTGAATAACATGCTGCAATGGCTCGGTATTCAACCGATCAATTTCTTGGCAGAGGCGGGCTGGTTTCGTACCATTTATGTCAGTTCGGACATATGGCAAACGGCCGGCTGGGGCTCAATTATTTATCTTGCCGCTCTGTCTGCGATTGATCCGCAGCTTTATGAAGTGGCCGATATAGATGGCGCCACCCGCTGGCAAAAAACGATGCATGTCACACTGCCGGGTATCGCCCCGGCGATTATCATCCTGCTTATTTTGAATGTTGGCCAAATTGTCGAGATCGGCTTTGAAAAAGTGTTCCTGCTGTATAATCCGGCGACTTATGAGACAGCCGATATCATCTCTACCTATGTATATCGGATGGGCATCGCCTCCGGCAACTATAGCTATGGAACCGCAGTCGATCTGTTTATGGGCGTCATCAGCTTTATTTTCGTTTATTCCGCCAACTATTTTAGCAGAAAATATGGAGAGACCAGCTTATGGTAGAACGTAAAGCGATTTCATGGTTTAATATTCTCAATGTTGCCATCATGCTCAGTATTGTCGTTGTCACTCTGTTTCCTTTTCTTTATATGATCAATGTTTCACTTAGCAGCCCGGAATATATCATCCGCGGCGAAGTTGCATTATGGCCGAAAGGCTTCACATTGGATATGTACCAAAAAGTATTTGAGGACTCCAGAATATGGATTGGCTATAAAAATACCATCCTTTATACTTGTCTTGGAACCTTTTTTTCCCTCATGATTACAGCTATGGGCGGGTACGCCCTTTCGAGAAAAGGATTGTGGCTGGGCCGCTTTTTCATGTACATGATTGTGTTCACCATGCTGTTCAGCGGCGGAATGATTCCTACCTTTCTTGTTGTTAAGCAGCTTGGCCTTATGGATACGATATGGGCAATGGTTGTGCCCGGCCTGGTCAGTGTTTGGAACCTGATTATTATGCGAACCTTCTTTCAAGGGCTGCCCGGTGAAATCATTGAGTCGGGAAAAATAGACGGCTTGAATGATATCGGTATTTTCGTTCGGCTGGTTCTTCCGTTATCCAAAGCGGTGCTGGCGACAATCGCTTTATTTTATGCTGTCGGCATATGGAACAATTTTTTCACCGCCTTCCTCTATTTGCGGGAGGCTTCCATGTTCCCGCTCCAAGTAGCACTGCGCAATCTTGTGCTTGGCGGGCAAATGAACGAGTCCTTTGCGGGCAGCGACGCTGATGTGGTCGTGCTGGAGTCGCTGAAATTTGCAGCGATTATCGTATCCACTCTGCCGATTTTGCTCACTTATCCCTTCATTCAAAAGTATTTTGTCAAAGGGGTCATGATCGGCTCTGTCAAAGGATAGCACGTACCCAGTCTCTTATTCTTTTAACCATTTATCCGGGAGGGCATGGCATGAACATCCTGTCCAGAATCAGACATAACTCGAATACACTATTCACCCGGTTATTAGCCAGCTTTCTTGTTATTGTGCTGCTTCTGCTTGGGTTCAATTTCCTGCTCCTCACTTATTTTAAAACCGTACTTCATGAAGAAATAATACGGAACAATCAGCAAAACGTAAAAAAAACGATGGCAAACTATGAGAAAAGCTTCAAAGACATCGCCAATACGCTGACCTTCACCATGACATTGGAGAAGGATGTAAAGGAGCTTTATCAGAGTCCGGCAATCGATTATCGTCTGGCCGATACAGTGCTCAAGAAGCTGCAAAGCGACCTGCTCAACCATTCCTTTGCCAATGTTGACAACGTCTTTTTACATTTTAGGCGTTTAGGGTTAACGATCGAAAAAGGTGGCCTGTCTGACCCGGAGACGATGTTCTCCCGTTATATTGCAAGCGCAGCTTATCCCGAATCTTTCTGGGAGGAGCAGCTGCAGCAATCCTTCAATTATAAAATTTATCCGGCAGCGATGTTCAACCGTACAAGCGGGGACGGCACGACAGGGAGCAGGGTGCTCATCCCTATTCTGGTGAAGCAGCAAGTATATAAGCAGCTCTATGCCGTTGCTTTCGTTCAAGCTCCGCAGCTTCAGGCAAGCTCTCATGAGACGCTCGATAGCGAACTCATTATTTTGAATCATCGGCAAGAGGTGCTATATGCCTCGGATGACGTGTTAGCTGCTTCATTACCGGCGCTTGACGATCTTTCCGGCTATGTGCAGCTGAATGACAATTACTATTTCTACCAATACGCGCCAGAAACCGGACTTACCTATATTGATATCGTCCCTTATAAAAACATGGCGCAAAAGGTTCAGCAGCTTGAGTTTTGGCTGGCTGTTGTTTTTATTCTTGCGATTGCTCTTAGTATCGGAGCTTCAATCTGGTTCAGCTTTCGCTTCTATTCCCCGATCAAGCGAATCGTCGAGGACATTAAGCCGCTGGGCGTTCCGCTGAATGCCGATGAGGGACAACTGTCAAAGGTTAAAGAATTCGAGCTTATTAATCGCAATTTCCAACATATGATGCAGGAGCATCAGCATATTAGCAAACACATCGAGGATCAGCATTCCTTGCTGCGCAAATATGCGTTGATCGACAAGCTGAAGCAAATCTATTTTAATGCTGAACCTTTACGTGAGATACAGTTTACAGACAGGCCTTATGTGCTCGCCATATTCGATTTCGCTTTTAAACCCGCCTTCACAGAAGAAATTGAATTGAATGAAGCTCGGGCTGCCGCATATTTACGCGAACTCATCCAGGTGATGGCAGCTGCGAAGTTTCCTGAGTCGCTGATATTCCAAATTCAAGATCGGCAAATCGCTTCTCTCGTCTTTGCCGATCCGTCAGACGCGGCTGAGCATACCGAGCTTGCCGCTCTGCTCCATACGCTGTCGCAAATTTTCGATCGAGATATGAAATATTGTGCGGTTACGATTGCCCTTAGCTCTCCATATTCATCGTCATCGGAGTTAAGTCGGGCCTATGAGCAAGCACAAGCTCGTGTAAAGCAGCGCCGGCTGGGTTCTGCAACACAGTTGTTGTCAGAGGATTATGTGCCGGTCACCCCATTCATTTTGACGCCTAATCGGGAGCAGGAACTTCTGGCACAAATGCAAGCAGGTAATGAAAAGGGCATGAACCAATGTGTTGAGAAAATATTGGCCGAACTGCAGCGCAAGGACGCTTACATTAGTCAGTTTAATGACATTTTATATAGCATGCTGTGCAAGCTCCAAGATACACTTGTCTCCTCACAATTAGATGCTGACATGCTGAAGCCAATCATTGCGCAATTGCCGCATTGTTACGAGTTCCAGCAATTTGTATCCATCTGGAGAGATGCTTCTTCACTTGCTGCTAAAGAAATCTCCAAGAGACAGGAGATAGAGGATCCCATCACTAGCTTTGTCATGTCTTACATCGAAACCAACTATCATGAGGATATTTATTTGGACGCGCTTGCCGACAAGCTGCAAATTACCCCCGGCTATTTGTCCACCTATTTCAAAGAAAAAACGGGAATGAATTTCAGCGAATATTTGAATATGTTCCGGATCGAAAAAGCGAAGCAAATGCTGCATAAAACCGATATTCCTGTCGTAGAAATCGGCCGTAAGGTCGGGTATCCCAGCACGAACTCCTTCTTTCGGATGTTCAAAAAGTTAATTGGGCACACGCCCGGCAATTATCGCAAGCTGGAGAAGAAATAATAGAGGAGGCACAGCAACATGGAGGAGCCTATCGAGAATATCGAGGAAATAGATATGCCCGCCTATTGGCGTAACAGTCTGGACGAGATTGATCAGCTTCTGGCAACTTCCCGCAGAGGGCATGTGGAGACGATAGGATATTCCGCAGGCGGCAGGCCAATTCCTGCCATTTTCTACGGCGAAAAGCAGCCATTCACCAGAACAGCCAACTATAGCTCTGCTTGCGGAAGCGGCGACCTGACCCGATACGCGTGTAAAACAAAAGATACCCGGCCCGTTATCCTCATAATCGGCGGTATCCACGGCGGCGAGCTGGAGGGCATTACCGCAATAATGAACCTCATTCAAATGATCGAGACCGGCCGCGATTTTGGAGGGTGCACCCGCTCTTCCATCCTTAATTTACTTGCCTCATTCAGGCTTATATTAATTCCGTGCATGAACCCGGATGGGCGCGCGCGTGTACCCTATCGTTCGCTTGTCGGGATGTCGTTAGAGCAAATGCGCTATCATCTGCAAGGCACATGGAAGGACGGCTCCTTATGCGGCTGGCCGGCGTGCAAAACCGTTCATCCGATCCTTAATCATGTTGAACACCTGGGCAGCTATTTTAATGACGATGGCATTAATTTGATGCACGATCAATTTTTTGCACCTATGGCTAATGAAACGAAGCTATTAATGCGATTAGTAGACGAAGAGGCGGCTGATGCGATCGTGCAGCTGCATGGAGGGGCCAATTCTCCTAATCATATCCTGGCCGCTTCTTATGTACCGGCCTGCATTCGCGAGCGGCAAAATGAATTCAATCGCCTGTATTATAACGCGCTAGCCGCGTACGGATTAAGTTATGCGCCGGTCTTTGGCGATCCACAGGAAGGTGCCGTCCCTCCGCCGCCTTCCTTTAATCTGGCTTCCGCGCTGCATCACATATGTGGCGGACTATCTATGGTCTATGAATCCAACATGGGACTCTGTGCGCCAGGTGAACGCTACACCTATGAACAAATATTGGAAAGTCATTATATTTTGTTCGAACAGTTGTTCGCCTATATAAAGAGCGCCCGACACTAACGGGCGCTCTTGTGCATGCTATAGCATCGCAAGAATGCTTGGATCTTTGATCTTGCTGTCCTCTGCCAGCAGCAGCAGCTTGGACATGATTTCCGCGGTACGCGGATCGCTGTCGGCGAACGGCAGGAACAGGCGGCCGCGGCTCTGTGAATGAACAGGCAAAATGTTAAGCGCGCCTGTCCCTTTTTTATGCACAATGCCTGAGCCCATGTGAACGGAATATTCGCCAAGCTTGCCTGCGACATGCGCATGCGAGCCTTCCAGCCGCACATTGTCGACCTTCAGCAGCATGAGCAGCTCTTTGGCAATTGCGATGCGCATTTCCACTGTCGAATGGCTGGCTTCCGGATCGACGCCGCCAGCATGAGCGACACTAACGACAAGGTCGATGTCGCGCATTACTTCCGAGAAAATAATCGGCGGTACTTCCGCCAGCTTGACGGCTTCCATCGTCTCGCGGTTGAAGAACTGCACCGTCTCCAAGGTTGGCGGTTCGATATCGGCCGGCGTAAACCAGTCGGCCATCGCATACATGCGGGCAATCAGGTTTTCCTTGTAGTACACCTTTTGCAGCCCTTCCTCGTAATCGACGGTCCACAGGCGTCCGCGCAACAGCGCTACCGTCCGCTGCGGCTGCACCTGATGGCCGGCGTAACGGCGGGATACCGTAACCGCGGCAACCTCATCGGCATTCAGGCGGTAATATTCGCGGAATACCTGCTTGAACGGCTGCTTGATCTGCCGCGCAAACAAATCCCGCTGAAATTCGCTCCAGCGCCCGGACGCATACAGATGAACCGGATGGGCAAGCAGCAGCTCGGCATCTGCCTGCAAACTAATCAGGCTGCCGTCCGGCTGGCGCAGCATAAATGCGCCTGCCCCTTGCTCCGGCTCCTGCAAATATCCGATCGCACCTTCCTCTGTCCCTGCCCCTGCCGCATCGACCCAGACGAGATGATGCACGAGCGGAGCAATGACCGGATTGCGGACAATCGCCCCAAGCTCCTGCGCGGTGAAGCGCGTGCTATTTTCCATCGCCTGCTCGAAGCTGAGCTTCGCGCGGGCATACTGGTCCTTAAGCTCCTTTTGCGTCTCTTTCATGGCCAGTACCCGCTCATCCTTGCGCAAGGCAGCCGGTATGCTTTTCTGAGCCTTGCCGCCTTTTTCAACCTTTAACTCCACTTGGCCTTCGTCGTCAATTTCCAGCCAAAGCATCGTGCCATTCATATCTTGCGGACTAAAATAGACCGCGATTTCTCCAATTTTTTCAGCTTCGAGATCCCAGGTCATCCGGTTGACATCGCCATAGCCCGCATTGCGCGCCAAATTTTCGAGCGCGATGGCGCCTGCCTTCCCTTCGCTTTCGCGCCGCTGAGCGCCGAACTGCTTGCTTTCCTTCAGGAACTGCTGGATAAACTCATACCGCTCCAGCGCATCCCGCTTGTCTCCGGCTGCAATTGGCAGCAAGGCGTAGCTGAGCAGCTTGTCCTTATTACGGGCAGAACGGATGCCCTCAACCAGCTCCTGTTTGTCCAGCTTCCCTAATGTGGCATCAGCAAACAGCTGCGCGCGGCGGTGCGAATTGCCGCCATCGGTAATATATTTTGCACAATTGTACAGCAGGTCAAAACGCTCTGTGCCGAGCGTTTCATAGGCGCTTCTGAACCAATCGCCATCGAAGGCGCCGTCATTGAAGCTTTGCGGACTGATCGGCGAGTAGATCGCCACTTCCGTCTCCTTCTGCGCAGAGAACGTTTCGTTAACATGAGCATGGAAGTACCAGGCCGCGCTCTTCAATCCCGACCAGCCCAAGTGCTGCTGCACGATATCAACCCATTGCGGCGCATACATCGCCGCTTCCAGCAAGCGCTGCTCGGTCAGATCCGTCTTTTCCAGCAAGGCGGCGAGCATGGCCGCGTCTTCGCCTTTGGCCGGATAACAGCATTTCAGCAGCGAGCTGAGCACAGTCTTCTTCGTTGAGTTGCTGTTATAAACGTAGCCGCGTTGGAACGTTTCCTTCCCCAGTCCAGTCAAAATAGCAACAAAGAAGCGAATGCCTTCAAAACGCTGAATCGATGACGACAGCTCCGATACAGCTGTTGGCAAATCGCCGCGGCGCGATTCTATTTCGACAATGCGGCACACCGCCTGCTCCAATAGCAGCTTCACGCCCGGATAGCTTTCCAGCAGCGGCTTGCCCCAATTCGGATGCGTTAACGTGCGGATGAAATCTTTGGCCAGGTTTCCTGTCAGTATTTCACGCAGCAGCACACCGTCGCTGATCAGCCCGAGATGATGCGCCCGCATAAAAGAATCAACAGATAAAGTAGCGTCGTAGTTGCTCTTCAGCAGCCTGTAGCTGGCATAAGCGGTGAAGAAGTATTGGGCAAATTGCTCGTCGCTTTGCACACACTGCTTTGCGCGCCCCAGCCACTGCTCCAGCAGGCCCGATTCCAAAGCGGGAAAGACTTTTTCACGCCCGTACCAGCTAACGGTTACTCCCTCGTCCAGCTCCGCTCGCGGCATTGCGCATTGCCCGGTCGTCAGCCGTGCCCGCAAGGAACGGTAGACAGCCATACAAATCGCAAAGCTTTCTCTCAAGTCCGTCTCGTTAAACAACAGCTGAATCAGCTGGTTGGTTTTGTTCCTGTGCTTGAGTCTATCCAGGACCTTGTCCAACTGCTGCTCTTTTTCTTTAACCTGCACATCCGCATAAAGCTCTGTGAACCATTGCTTCTCTGTGGCATAACTGTCAGTGTGGTCCACACTTCCAAACATGAAGGCCAGCATGCGCATCGGCGTCAGCTGCAAATCCCGTGCAGCCTGCCGCCATACCTCCGGCAATGGATAGCTGTCCAGCTTATCCTCGTCTGCCTGTTCACCATCCGCTTTTTTTACCCGGGCCAGCCTGTACATCTGATTGCCAAGCAGTACCTTTTCGGAGTGGTCGCCGTAATAATACTGCCCCTCATACTCGTAGTTGTAATGCTCCTCGAGCAGCGCTTCAAAATGCTGATAAATCGCCGTTACATCCTCCGGCTGCCAGGCCGCATATTGCTTCACGTATTCCGCTTCCCGCTCAGCTTGCTGCCTATCCGCCGCTTCCACCAGCTCTGGATGATTGCATTCAGATGGTAACGCCACTTGCTCATTCACATCATACAAGCCGAAACCATTCTCGGCCCCATCGCCCGCATCTACAGCGTGCAGCAGCTTATCGATGAGCACTTGCTCCTGCGCGGTGGCCCGGCCCTTCTCGTGCAGCGACTGAATATGGCCGCGCACTTGCGGATAAAGCGCCTGCCGCTGCTCATCCTGCTGTAAAGACTCTGCAATCGCAAGTCCGGCCAGCCGCTGCTGCTCATTCGAGGCAGACAGCAGCTTATCCGCCGCCTGGAGCAGCTCCTCATCAGTCTGCTGCATGAGCAGTGTAATGCAGGCTTGACGCAGTGTGCCTGTCTTTAGCTTCAATAACGCAATAATTTTATCCAGCTCGGCAGCGGCAAGCTCCGATTGCCCAAGAAGCTTAACCGCCGTCTCGCGGTTGCTTGTGCTTTTATCATTCAACGCTTGCAGCAAATACTCGCGTTGTTTTCCGGAGGCGGCAGCCCCGATAAAATTGACCAGCAAACCGTGGCGCAGGTTCGAGCTCATCCGGTCGCTGCAATCGATCAATTGCTCAATCATTGCGGCCTCGCGGTCATAGGCGGCCAGCGTCATCATGCGCCGCAGCAGTTCATCGGCTTCAAGCGTTGCCGCCGCCCAAGGGAAGACGCTCTCCTTAAAGGTTTTCGTCTCTTTGAGCTGCTTCAGCGCCTGCAATAAAGCATTGAACTGTTCGCTCCGCTCTGCAGCGTCCGCGCTAATCGGAGAATCGCGTACATCGATAGCCCCGTCCCCATAACTGTAGACGATGCGATGGTCCGCGTAGATGCTGTTCATCAGCCAGGCCATCTGCTCCAGATCATCGACTGCCGCCGGCAGATGCCCGCTTGCAATCCGATGCTGCATGTCCGGCTGATAGAGCTGGGCCAGGAAGTATAGCGAGGCCAGCTTCTTATATCTGGCACCGTCCTTCAGCACGCGCTGGATGCGCGTTTGGGCTTCATCAATATCATGAGCCGCCGCTGCCCAAAGCGAGAAATAATAGATCAGCGTATCTTCGCTATTTTCCGCTTCCTCCCGGTACCCCTCATCCGTAAGCGAGCGCAGGGCAAGCTCCAGACATTTGCGGATGACCGCGGGCTTCTGCTCGGTAAAGGCAAGCCCTGTCCACGTATCAAGCGCCCGGATCACCGCGCTGAAGCGCTCCAAATTATGCTCCAGCACGATTCGGATCAAGTAGATTGCCGCCTCTACCGTCCCTTCGTCCAGACTTTCCATAATGTGCTGGCGCAGGCCCTCCTGCAGCTTGGCCGCAACCAGGAGACGCCCAAGCATTTCGTAGCATTCCACGCTATGGCTCTGCACAATGCCGCGAATCATCGGCCTTGTCAGCAGCGCCGCCTGATTTTCGCCAAACATAATGTCTCTCAGCGCCTCAATGACGGCTTCGTTGCCCTTGTCGATCTCGCAGGCGATACGCTCGCCCATAATAAAGTCGGTCGGAAGAACGATATCATGCCTCGTCAAATAATCGTGCAGCGTGCACTCATACGCAAGTGCGTTGTAGTAATATGAAATTGTCGTTAGTATGGCTTCTATGTAATGAGCCAGATTGCGGGAACGGTAGCCTTTGCGATAATAGGTCGAAGTTGAATAGGTGTACAAAATACGGCGCCGCAGCAAATCCAGCAGCTCTGCTCCGTTCTCCTCTCCAAACAGCAGCACAAGTGCCGATGACAGCGGTCCTGCCCACAGCTGCTCGGCATCGGCCATTTCACTGAGCGGACAAGGATAGGCGCGATTGAGTTCGGCAATAAATTGCCGCCGGCGCTTGTCCCTGTTCTGATAATTGGCCGTCAAAAAGTCCAGCAAGCTGGAGGCTAACAAATAATGCTCATGATCCTTCTTCGTCTGCAATTGCTCAAGCAAGGCATCCAGCAGCTCTTGCTTATGCTCCAAATGAATACGTTCTGTCATGTCTAGCTCCTCTCCCTAATCAGCGCATCGTTCCCGACAGCAGCGTCAGCCTTATAAAAGTAAAAACGGATCCCGGCGCAATCGTCAGCGGCGCATGCAGATCTTCCACGACTGCATCATTGATCAGCACTTTGTAAATGCCGTCCTCAAATGCCTGCAAAGCGGTCTCAACCGCAGCCGCAGCATTCGCCTTCCGGTCGTCATAAGCCGCTTGAAAGCCTACTTTGCCGGTATCGGCCTGCTCCTCCAACTGTTCAGGACTTAAGTAAGGAAAAATAGATTGCTCCATGCTGCGCGCGTTAAAACGCTGCACTTGATCCGATACAATCGCCCGGATCGCATCTTCCAGGCACTGCACGTCGTCAGGCAGCGACGCCTCGATGCGCTCCAGCACCGGTCGCCTTTTGCCAGCCGCTTTTACTCTGAAATAGATTTGCACCCCTTCGCCTCCTGTCGGCAAAACTTTATTACCCACCTCTGTTTAATAGTGTCATTATATCATGCAGTTGGCTTTTGTTCCCCTTTTTTTTGAAAAATGCGAACAGACGACTAACCGTTCTATCCGACCTAGTACATATGTCCCAGTTTCTCCCCTGCATATGTAGGACTCTTAGCGGCAAAAAACAAAAAAGACAGCCCCCTACCAATCGGAAGCTGCCTCGCATGTCTTGCATACTGCTATCACTTGATACCGCCGAGGATCGCTCCCGGCACAAACAACCGCTCGACATGCCGCTCCACCTCGGCATCGGGAATAAGCGGAGGCGCTTGATGCGGCTTCGTTCTGGCATCGATCACCACATTGTCGCAAGCCCAATGCTTGAACTCATAGCGGCTGTTCAGCCCATACATATCATGAGAAGGATTGCTGCGCGTAAACGTTACCCACAAAAAATTCCCCAAAGTTGCACTCATAAACTCGCTATTGTCGCCAATGATGATCAGCGGACAGGAATCGTCCAGCCCTTGCTTCTGCAGCTCGTCGCACAAAGCCTTCATTTCCCGCTCAGCTTCATCATAGCTAATAAATGGCGTGCCTTGTACAGTTACGATGCCCGGCATAATGAGACGCGCTTGTCCGAATGACTGCGCTTGTGTGCCCTGCAGCCGCTGCAGACATTCCGGCACCTCCCGGCACAGCTCCCGCTTCTTCTCGCCAGCCGCAGCGAATACGACCTTGCTGCCCGTATTCAGCCCTGTACCTGAATAATCAAGCGTATCGATCGTCGTATTCGTATAAAAATGAATATCGCGCCCGAGATCAATCCGCTCCAGAATATAGCCTAAAAACGTCTCAATATGATGTGTGCTGAGCGGTTCATTTTCTTCGGCCGCTATAAACAAATATTTGGCCAAACTCAACTGTCCCGTTCCTAAAATCCGGTTGGCAAGCGTCAAAATCTCCGCAGGCTGCTTCACCTTCTGATAAGGCGTGTACCGCTCGCTGCCAATGGCAAACAGCAGAGGATGGACACCGGCAGCGTCTACCGCATGCACTTCCTTGACACCCGGAATTTCTTGCTTGATCGCCCCGCCCGTCAGCTCGTGAATAAGCTCCCCGAACGACGTATCCTCCTGCGGCGGCCGCCCCACGACCGTAAACGGATAAATCGCATTCGGCCGGGCATACACCTTATGCACCCGCATGACCGGGAATGGGTGGGTCAGGCTGTAATAGCCGAGATGATCGCCAAACGGCCCCTCCGGCCGCGTCTCGCCCGGAAAAATTTCGCCCGTAATGACGAAATCGGCATCATGGCTGATGCAAAAGCCGTCGACATAGCTGTAGCGAAAACGATGCCCGGCCAGCAGCCCGGCAAAGGTCAGCTCACTCATACCCTCCGGCAGCGGCATAACGGCAGATAAAGTATGCGCCGGCGGCCCGCCGATAAAGCAGCTGACTTTGAGCGGCATGCCTTTTTGGGTGGCTTTGGCCTGATGAATGCCAATTCCGCGGTGAATTTGATAATGGATGCCGACCTCTTTATTCAGCTCATAATCATTGCCGTTAAGCTGCACGCGATACATGCCCAGATTCGAATTCATAATGCCCGGCTTGTCCGGGTCCTCCGAATAGACCTGCGGCAACGTGACGAATGCTCCGCCGTCATCCGGCCAGCTCTTAATGAGCGGCAAATCGGAAATTTGAATTTCATGCAGCGGCAGCCCCGCACCGCCATTCTTTTTGGCCGGCAGAGCATTCCACGCGGCTAAGCCTGTCTCGATGTGCTTCCATGGCGCCTTAAGCCCCTTCATCGGATCATTGCGCAGGGCAATGACATTTTGCGTTTCTTCCCACGTTTCGCGAAAAATAAATTTGCTGCGCTCAAGTGTCCCGAACAAATTGGAAACGGCACGGAACCTGGAGCCTTTAACATTTTCAAACAGCACCGCCGGACCGCCTGCTTCATAGACCTTCATATGAATTGCAGCCATTTCCAGATGAGGATCAACCTGCTCCTTAATCCGCACCAATTGGCCATGACGCTCCAAATCGAGGACACACTCTTCCAAATTGCGATATTTCATCTTAGAACTCCATTCTCTCAAGAAATAATGAATGCAGCCAACGCATTAGCAATCGTTTATACTTCCCTTAGTTTATCATGAATGATGCGCTGGAGCATAACGGCCATCGATGTCTGCTGCGGTTTCTTTAGTAAGCGCGGGGCGAAGTGGGCCCGAGGGTCCCAAGCGGACTATGGATCCGTTATCTGTGAACAAACGTGTCAAATTGACGGGGATGCGGACCGTGGTTCCGTTATTTGCCTCAAATCGCCGTGAAACCCCAGCAAAACCAGCATATAACGGAACGTCTGTCCGCGTAACCTCCAAATTAGCTGGCTTTCGACAAATAACGGATCGTCTGTCCGCGTGAGGGATCGTGGTCTGGATGCCCGGCTAACGAACCTGGGACACGCTATTGGCCGAAAAATCGGCTTGCTCCGCGTGTAACGAATCTGAGACACGCTATTGATGAAAAAAAGGCGGGGAATCGACCGATTTTGGGTGATTAACGATTGGTAGATTCGTTACAGCCCACAAGGCCCCATTTTGAGCCGAATAAGGGTTGACAGGTTCGTTAGCGGCCCTTCAAATCAACTCCAACAATGGTTCTCGGGTTTACCTAGCTACATCAAGGGATGCCTGTCTTTTTCGTGCAGTGAAAGTTGGGTTATAAATTCTGGTCAAAAAAAGGCCCTGATCCTCTACAAATTGTAGACATCAAGACCTTCTTATGGAATTCCGTATGGCTCGTTCCACCGAACGGGCAAGCCACTGTAAATTTTAATCGCCATGTGCAGCATCTTTCGCCATTAGGCGCCGCAGCATTTTTTATACTTTTTCCCGCTTCCGCATGGGCACAGATCGTTGCGGCCGATCTTTTTGCGCGAAAACATATCGATCACTTCGCCTGCTCCGCCCTGCCGCTCATTGCGCAGATAGGCCAGCTCATTCGGGGAATAGCCCTTTAGCAGCCATTGCTTGGTCAAATTGTTCAACATGGAAAGATGCCCCATAAAACCTTGCACTGTCTCCAATGTATCGATTTCCAGTTGCTCCTGCAGCAGTTCGAGTACATCGGAAGGCGTGCCGCCATTGCGGATCGAGTCGGCACATTCCTCCACAATTCCGTCAGCATCCTCGCGATCAAGCGGATAGTTGTCCGTAATATAATTAGACATCGCCTCGAATACCGGATGCCGATCTATATAATCGATTTCTCCGGCTTCAAGCAGCTGCCGCTTCATAAAAGAATAAAATTGCAGATCGGATCTGTTGCGCTGCTCCTCGAGCACCCATGCCGGATCTTCGACACTGCAAAAGGCAAATCCATAATCGTCATATTCGATTACTCCGTTGTAAATGGAAGATTCCACAAGCAGCTCAAGCACCTCGCGGAAATCGAATGGCTCTTTTATATATCGTGCAAGCAATTGCTCCAGATCTTCAAGGCTGAGAACGCCGTAGTAATACAGCAGCCCTCTAGTAAGCTTGATGACTTCCGTATTGTTGCTGATCTTATCGCGAAGCTCGGCACTGTTGCTCTTTTGGAATTGCTCCATCACTTCTTTCGGCATCGCTACTACGGTATTGCCTTCTTGCGAGCCGGTAACCAGGACGCCCATTTCTACGAAATAGCCGTATCCCCAATAATTTGAGGAAGCCATTATTCCTCCGCGATCAACGATTTGCCGAAGCAATTTATAACGCTCTTCATCCAGCTTCTCCAGCATTGCTCCGAAAGACTGCGGAATATGAGTCTCCAAAGCTTCTGCCAGTTGCTGCTTATTTAATGAGCTTAGTCCGCGGATTCCCAGCCGCGCCCGAATGTCAGACAGCTCGGTTTTCGTCAGAGTAGCCAAATTGTCCGCCAATACTACCGGTGCCGCAATCGTTTTTCCCCAGCGTCGCTCGTCTTCTTTCAAAATTATTTGTTCAACTTCCTTCATAGCCGCATTCGCATCCAGTTTCTTATCCAAGCCGCTATTGCGCTTGTCCATCATGTCACACCTTTCTAAACGTTAACCTTATAATTATACCTTATTTTCACCACTTTTACATGGAAGGATATGGAACGCATAAATTGCCGCTAAAATCACACAAAAATAGCCTGGCAAGGAACTCATATTCCTGACCAGACTATGTCTCTGAACAAGTTGTCCAGCTGTTCATCCGCAATTCCTTTTTCCGCCGGCATCCGCGCAGCGGTCTGTTCTATTGCGGCTATTTGCTGTTCCAAATAACGGTTAATGACCTCGATTCGCGGTTCATTATTCCGCTCTTCGCCCGCTATTTTTCGCGCCAGCAGATCAAGCACGGCCTTTTTCAGCTCAGTGTCCTCTGGTATCAGCTCATCGACTAGCGTCCGAAATGCAAGCGGCGGCAGCGCAGCGTACTTTTCAATCCATGCACACGCCAGGATCGGCCGCAGCACGTAGAAGTATTTTTTAACGTTAACTCTTTCGCCTTTTAGATATTCTCGATAATTCCCCTTCGCCATATGCAAATAGTGGTACATGCACGCTTTCGGCGAAAAGGCTGCTGCCGCCAACTCCCGTATCCGGCTTGCTGCCGGGCCGCTTTCGAGATAACGGATCGGAGATTGCAGCCATTCAAGCAAAGGCGGATTTGATTTGCGGAATAGATTGAGCGCCTTTTTCAAATCCCAGCCGTTGATATCCAGCATATCGCTAATTGGGCGCTCGATGACATCGCGTTTATTAAAGATCGACAAATACCATTCTACCGGCCTGACGTAAATAAAACGGACATCGTAGTCGCTGTCCTGCGAAGGAAATCCCCATGCCCGGCTGCCGGACTCGCAGGCATACAAAATTTTCACATTCTCCGCTTGCTCAATCTTGCGCAGCTCTTCCTTAATTTGTCGCGTTATCTCTGTCATGCACCTATTCCCCTCCTTCACACGGCTGACTTCGGCTGTCCGTTCTTAATCCGTTCTGTCATCGATTCATAGCCCTGCACAGACTGCGCAATATAAGACAGCACAGTATCGCTCCAGCCATAGATGTAATAAGTTTGCGGGTCCCCCTGCGGCACCAATGCATTCTGATAAGGCGAAATATCGACGATAAAAGCCTTCGCCTGCCGATTCACCTTATCGCGGTAGCGTTTTAGCTCCCCGTAGAAAGGGCTGCCTGCATTTTGCTGCTCATCTGTAATGATAATAATTTGATCCACATGCTCCTTATCTGCAAGCAGCTTCCGCATCGGCGCCCCGGTATCTGTACCGCCGCGGGCACGAATACGGGCTGCCTGTGTCAGGATACTATCCTTACGGGAAGGCTTCACGTCCAGCACGCGAGTATCAAACAGCCAAAAAAGAGAGTTCCCCTCTGTCTTCTTGTACAAGGCTAGCGCAAAAATCGATCCGATCTCCAAATATTGTCCTGACATCGAGCCGGAAATATCCAGGAAGATCGCAGTTCGCCCGCCAAGCTCCGGCAAATTGTTGAAGGTCAGCTCGACTGCCTCGCGCAGCGCCGCCTTTAATTGCGGATGATCTACCTGCCGGTAGGCTGTGGCAAAACGAAACGGCAAAATTTTGGATTTGCCAAGCGCTTCCCTGTTGGTGAAACGCTCTACGACATAATCTACATTGCGCGTGTCCTCCCATACACCGGCACGCTGCAAGGTGTTAAGATGCCTCAGCAGCGCAAAGGCCGGCATTTGGCGCAGCAGCGCTTCCCACACCGCCTTCGACGGTCTGATCGCTCCGGTTACGGTCTCATAAGGCAGCTTGCCGCGTTCAATCCAGGCAATCTGCTCCTGCTCGCTCTCGGCCCGCTTAAGCTGCTCCAAAGCTTCCACCTGTGGAAGCAGCGACAGCTCTGTATCCAGGCCGCGCAAATACCGGAACAGCGCTTGCTGCCGCTCGCTCTCCGGTTTCGGGTGCGCAGTCGCGATGGCATCGCCCAAATTGTATCCGCGGCCTCTCCCGTTATACTTCACCGCCCAATACTCCGTAACGCCGCTCAGAAAGCGGCTCACCTCACGCTTGACGGCCCGCCCTCCCTCGCCGCGCCCCATCCCCTGCAAAATCATAAGGAAATCGAACAGATCGGCCGGATAGCGTACGACCTCGGCGAAAATGCCGGCGAACAAATCAGCGCGTTTGCCGGACAATACAGCAAGGCCAAACAGCGGCTGCAAGCGCATCATGCTCGTTTGGCGGGCAAATGCTATCGCCTGCGCCATAAAATCCGGATCTTGCTCTGCCATCTCGTGATGAAGAGCGGATGCTTCTTTCAGCAACTCATTTTGATCCGCATAAAAAGTATTGCTCATTGTGTTTGTAAGCAGCATTTGCACATACCGCTCCTCTATCGAACGGATGTGATTGCTATAGTTTTCCTTTGTATATGAACGCGATTCCTGAGAACCGAACAGCTTTCTTGCCATGCTCATTCCATCAGCCTCCTGACTTCTCCTAAAGAGAAAAGAAAGCAAAGAGCCGCACGAGGAAAGTGGAGAAAAGGGTCACGCCGTTCTGGCGAACAGCGTCAATACTTATCCCATACAAGTCGAAGAACCCCTTTCATTCGCCTCGCGGTGCTGCTTTGCTTGCAAAAACATCATCGAAGAAATGGGAGCGAGAAGGTACAAACTGCTCTACCACTGAGCTATTCCGCTTAAAGAGCGGAAGTTGGAGTCGAACCAACGACAAGTCGATTAAAAGTCGAAGTAACCCTCTCTGGCGCCTCGATGACGTCCTGCTGGTATCTATCTTCGCTCATTTGTGGCAGGATGAACATGGTAAAAGTATTACGAAGTGAAAAAAGGATAGCAATAATGTATTGCCATCCCTGAACAGCTATTACAGCGTCTGATATCTTGCTGGCCCTCTGAATACCTCACGCAGATGCCAGTGAATATAATTGCCGTTCGGCTGGTAGCCCGGACTAATCGGCGCCCGCACCGGCTTGCCATGATAGCGCATGAGCCACTCCTCAAAGCCGCGAGTACCGTGCGCCTGCTCGGCGACAAGCATTACCCGCTCCGCCGTCAGTGTAAATACGCCGCGGTCAAACAGCTTATGGTGCAAGGAGCAAAGGGCAATCCCATTTTCCTCTGTATCCGGGCCGCCTGCCTGGTGCCATTGAATATGCGCCGCATCAATTGCGACCAGTTGATGGCCGAGCCTGACATTAAAGCCGCAGACCGCGCAGCTGTACTCATAGGCCTTCAATATTTTGTCGCGGAATTGCGGGTCGCGCGGACGCCTTCTCTTTATAGAAAAATCGAGACCAATCTCATCTAAAATGTCCTGATGCATCGTCTCCGGAAAATGCTCATTCAGCAGCAATTCCGCCAGTTCTTGAATAAGCGCCTCATCGCCTCGCAACAATGACAGAACTTCCGCGCTAAACCCGCCGCTTACCTGCTCCGTCACTAGCAGTTTATCGGAAAACCTCTGCTTGTCGACCGGCTGGGACAGCTGCCAAATGCCGTCCGTAACAAGGCGGACAAAAGGCTCCTCCGGGTGATACGATTTGCGGCTTGGCCCAAACTCGATCAACAGATTTTTCAGCTTGGCCCGCACCTGCTCATACGGCAGCATGCTATGATTTTGCTGAATTTCAGCAAGCGCCAGCAGCAGCAATAACGGTTTATGAGGAGCGCGCTGCCCATTCTTTTTCCAGATCGACAGATTGGATATTTTGTGGATCAATTCAGCCTTCTCCATCGTTTCTACCTCGCTGCATTCTTTTTTGACATCCTCCCCCGCCTACACTTTGCTTAGAGGCGGGGGATTCCCCTTATTCGCCTCATTAGCGTGAAGCAGGCTCAGTTACCGTTACCTTAGGAATTTGTTTCATGATCACAGAGAAGATGAGTACTCTCATATCTGTATCCGAGCAAACTCCGGGGTTCAGTTCCGTCCATGTTGAACGTCTTTGGTGTGACGGATAGAACTTCTCGGTTAGGTATTCAGCACAGTCAGGTGCCTTATGCAAGGTATC
>NZ_JBHTHC010000017.1:0-188820 GCF_042676285.1 Paenibacillus sp. GCM10027626
ACAAAGCATAATCGTTGACGCTGGCAGGCACATATTTATCGATGGTTAAATGCCCTTCGATGGTGGGGATGCCAATTTTCAGGTGTCCTTGATCGAAACGGAGCCGCCAGTTCTGATTGTCAAACAGGATCGAGATGTTTGTTCCAAAGGAAGGAAAACCCTTGGTGTTGGCATGCTTCCTCCAATCCTGATACCGGCTTACAGCAAGTTTTCTTGCTTCTTGAAGTAGTGTTGATGGTAAAGGTATGGAACGAAGCAGGCGATCCAACTCTGTTGCGTTGCGTAGTGGGGACTCCTGTAGGTATAGAAGGGCTTGATTGCTAGCTTGTGAGAAGTGGGAACGCATCGTTTTATACATGTCTTGTTTCACCAATGTTGGCCGATACAAAGGAAGTTTGATTGTGATCGTATTCATACTCATCTCCAATCCCCCATATCTACCATCATATCAGAACACCAGTTCGATTTCAAATAGGAAAGAAACTGCTTTACAATCATGTCGGACAATTGAGATGGCAAAATTGCCACCCTTGTCCGAAGACGATTCATCTCCTACCTAAGCTTCCGCTTTGAGGAAGGAGTCTTCTCGTCTGTATTTGATAAAAAGTTAAGTCGTGTAAAATAGAGTTTGAAACGCGGCTTCGACGTCTGCTCCGGTTCCTTTGGCAAGGTAAGCGTACTACCGTGAATCTTTCAAGGTTACTGCGCAATGAACTGGACTCAACTGGCTCCATCGTTCCGCATGCCTCTTGGCGTCAAGCACTGATTTATTGGAGGGATTCACAATGTCCACACTGACCAAAGCGCTGATCCTGGCAGCCCAATACCACGACGGCCAGACCGACAAGGGCGGCAACCCATATATCCTGCATCCCGTTCGGCTCATGCTGCAAGCTTCCACCGATGAGGAGCGGATGGTCGCCCTCCTGCACGATATTGTCGAAGATACGCCCGTAACGCTCGAAGAGCTTCGCAGCGCCGGCTTCAGCGAAAATATTGTGACAGCCGTAGACTGTCTGTCAAGACAGCCGGATGAATCCTATGAGCAATTCATCGAACGGATTCGCGGGAATGACTTGGCAAGACGTGTGAAGATACTGGATCTTCAGGACAACTCCGACCTCTCCCGCATTGCCGATCCTGAGGAAAAAGACAGAGCGCGGATAGAAAAGTACAGAAGATCGCTAGAAATATTGGAACAAAATTAAACAGCCGGCCAAAGTCGCCGCCGCGGCCTCCGCAGTACAGCTTTCAGACCAATAGAGCCTGTAACGACCGGTAAAACGCTTCGATATTCGTATGACCCGGAAGCCCCGACACCTGGCCGTCGCCAACCTCGATCACGACCCAGTCTCCCTTTCTTGTCTTCGCGATATCGACTGTAAAGAACCTGCTGTCTATTCCTTGGGCCACTTCCACAAACGGTTCCAGGCGCGGCATTTCCTGAGCATATGATACTTCATCCCAATATTCGGTACTAAGCAGCAGATTGTGATTCAAAAAAAACAATCTAAACTCATTCGATAGTGGCATCCCGCTCTTTGGATGATTCAACAACTGCTCAAGCTCGACAAATTCGCGGAAGACGACACCGCCACTAAGCTCCGCTCCCTGCCGTTCAAGCAAATTTCCGACTACATGCTGCACATGTCTTCTATCCGATGCATCCGGAATGTAGCAAGCTTCTTCCCACTCATGCTTGCGCGACTTGACATAATCTTTTATGATAATCGGCTTATTGCCGAAAATTAGCAGCAGCTCCTGAACTTTTCCCCAGGACTCCTCAATAGACTGCTTATCCAGCCAAATACTCAATGGCGTTACAGACCGGATCGCTTCGTAGGAATTAGGAAAATAATGCCCGTTCATATATTGCTCAGGCGTATTGATCAGAAACAGATTTCTAAGCTTCAATGTATCATAGAGCCGCTTGTACTGCTCCGGCTTCATCATCCATCCCCGGTAGACGATCGTTTCCATCGCTTCCGCGGGCGGGATCAGCTTGACTGCTTTTGTACAATTCCCCTCAAAAAGATGCTCTAGCGATACAAGCTCTGCAGTGACGCCCAATTCCTTCGCCTTGATATATTCAAGCTCATAATCCGGATCAACCCGTTTTTCATTTAATGGATCGGCACAAAATAATACTCTCATCCGCTCACGCTCCAAACCGCTGGCGATACCCGCATCTGCGGCACAGCTCCTCGACCGCTTCCCTGCGCGAAAAGCCATCGACGAGATTGTTCGCCCGCTCGCCATCGACAATATCGGTGAAAGAGGTCTGGTTAACATTGCCCAGATTGATTACACCTTCCCCATCCAGGCAGCACGGCACCACTGTTCCGTTTGTGAGGATGGCCGCCTGGCTGCGCAGCGCATAGCAGAACCCTTTGCCATCATCAGCAGGCGCCGTCAAGCTCGGCCACTGAAATTCATAATCCTGATTCAAATAGACGCAGTCGGCAATCTTCACACCGCTGCCCGGCATGACCTTTTCCTCAATCTTGTAATCCAGGCCAAACTCCTTCTCGATAATTTCCAGCGTCTGGCGGTTGCGGCTCCTTTGCAAATTCGTGATGTTGTCCTGCGTCAAATTCCACAGCCGGAACGAAAAAATAACTTTATATTGCTCCGCCTCGCGAACAAAGGAAAGAATTTCTCGCAAGTAGCCTTCGCGATCCGTCGAGCCTTCATGGCCGTCAAAGCTGTGCAGCGAGAAATTCATCTGCCGCAAGGCAGGCTTGCCCAGCAGTTTGTGCCGGTTTTTCGCAATCAATGTGCCGTTGGTCGTAATATTGACCTTAAAGCCCTTCTCATGGCTAATGTCCAGCAACTGGTCAATTTTCGGATGCATAAGCGGCTCGCCTTTCACATGCAAATAAATAAAGCTGGTATGCGGCTTGATCTCATCGAGCCGCTTGGCAAAATCCTCGACTTTAATGAAATTAGCCTTGCGTTCCGTTGGCGGGCAAAAGCTGCAAGCCAAATTGCAGATGCTCGTAATTTCGATATAAACTTTTTTGAATGTTTTCAAGGCCTTGTCTCCATTCGGTGCTCGCGTAATGTTACCTTGATCATACCGCAAATCATACCGGACTTGAAGCAGCAGGCGGAAATTGGCTGAGCCCTTCTCCCAATAAGCGGCTCTATTCATTGGCCGTTATCTTCGATATACTATATGGATGGCTCCGGTTGAGCCAATAGAAACAGGCGATAGAAGGTATAAGCAGATGAACGCACAACAGATATCAACAGGTATATTATCGGCTTTGATGGCTTGCACGGGCGGAGCCATTATGATCATTACCGCTTCAGAAAGATTCGGTTTTTCGTCCGCAGCATTAATCTCATGGCTGTTTATTGTGTATGTGGTTGGCGGGGCGATGAATTTATGGCTTGCTCTTAAATATAAAATACCGTTTGCGGGTGCGCATTCGATTACGGCTGCGGCTTTTTTGAGCACAAGCGCCGCGCAAGCCTCATTGCCGCAGCTGGCGGGAAGCTACATCATGGCTGGCGCTCTTGTTGCTCTGCTTGGCTTCACTGGCGTGTTCCATAAGCTGTTGGAGCTCATTCCAAGACCGCTTATTGATGCGATGCTGGCAGGCTTGATCCTGCACTATGTAGCTGATATTGTTCCAGTGTTTCAAGAGGCTCCATTAGTCGCCGCGCTGTCCATACTGGGCTTTTTTATCGCTCCTAAGCTGTCCAAGGCGCTGCCGCCGTTACTTGGCGTGCTCCTGTTTGGCCTGGCAGGGCTGTTAATCGTTCACAAGTTTCCGGCGATTGCGCCGACCGCCTTCAGCCTCCCGCAGCTCGTCATGCCATCGTTCTCTGTAACAGGCTTTTTCTCCCTGGCTCTGCCTCTGGCCGTACTTGTCCTCAGCAATGATCTGGCCGTAGCGCTGGCAGCGCTTAAGAAAAACGGCTTTGAGCCGCCAGCTAACAAGGCTGTTGCCGCATCGGGACTTGGTACAGCGTTCGCAGGTTTGTTCGGTGGACAAGCCATTAATATTGGCGGGATGATGACTGCTTTATGCAGCAGCGAGGAAGCAGGAGACAAGCCGGGACGCTATAAAGCTGCCGTCGTTTCCAGCGTGCTGGTGATGGCCTTTGGCTTTTTCGCCTGGAAGTTTATCGCAATTATTCAGTTGCTGCCGGATTATTTCATTGCGATGCTGACAGGATTTTCCCTCGTAGGCGTCTTGCTCGGCAGCTTGCAAGCTGCGTTCAAGGAGACGAGCTATAAATACTCGATCCTGTTCGCCTTTGTCATTTCGATTTCGAATGTATCCTTTTTCGGCATATCATCGGCGGTATGGTCTTTGCTGATTGGGACAATTGCCGCCAAGCTGCTAAAGGAAGGAAACAGCGTACAGCAGGCGCCGCAAAACACCTTGAACAGTGCAGGATGAGCAGAAACGGTTGACGACGCTTTCCAGGTTTCCTCCAGGACAAGGATTCAAGGTCAAAAAACGCCTGGACGACCCCTTGCTGACGAACCACCCTGAAAATTGCCCGATGCTGGTGCTATCTTCAATCCTCTGATGATGCTTAACTGTATTTCATACAGGTAGATTCAAGTGAATTGCCCGAATGGACGAGACTAACTGCAAAAACTGCATTTAAAATGGATGATTTCTAGCCATATCGTCCTTTTTGGCATAAACTAGCTGTAGTTTTTGCCTTTAGGTTTCATTTTTTCGCCCCTGCAGAAGAATTAACTGCATGAAATGCATCTAGTCATCATCTTTATTCCTAAGAATCAGGGCACCGCTCAAGAAAATGCAATAACCCCTTCTCAACTCACGTCCGTATTAGACAATTTGAGAAGGGATTTTTAGTCACGCCATTTCACTTCCATCCGGCAAAAAGATGTCGCCATCTCCGCTTGCATCAAAGAAACCTACTCGATGCTTTTTAGCCAGCTGTTTTACCATCTCATAGGCTTCCTCGGCACATGACCAGGCAAAAGCCGCATAAATGGCATCCCGGCCGATCGAGTAATCCGTCACCTTAACTTCATCATCGCCCAGCTCGTCGAACTCATCGTCAGACAGCGCGAACGGCCCATTCATCGGCGGGAACGCTGCTTTGATGTCCATAAACCAATTTCTTAAGGCCGCTGACGATACCGCCGGATCATCATAGCTATGCTCCTCCGTCCATTCTGTCTGGTGCTTATACCAATCCATAAAACTGTTCTTGTCCTTGGGTGCTGCCTTCTCTTCAAAAACCATTAAATCATAGCTCATTATTCTCTCCTCAATTCTCTGAAGATGATAGATTTATAGAATCATTGTATCTTTCCTCAAGGAAATGCCATAATTAGTCTGTAAGAGAACTATATCACAAATCAAAACAAAAACACAAACAAATGTTCCTGTTCAACAAAAAAATAACTAGAGGGTGATCCTTTGAATTTCACATGCGAATCAAGCTCTTTGCAAGATTATTTGGCAGTGTCGGACATTGTCGACTATGACCATTGGTCGATCAAGGATCTGGCCGAGCAATTATATAACCAGTCAACCGATGAAATTGAATTTGTGCGGTCCGCTTTCGAATTTGTACGTGACAGCATCGCACACTCCTGGGATATCCAAAGCCCGCGCATTACATGCAAAGCATCTGACGTCCTGCAATTCAAAGAAGGCATCTGCTATGCCAAATCGAATCTATTATGTGCGATCGTAAGAGGAAAAGGAATCCCGGCGGGCTTTTGCTACCAGCGCCTTACATTAGGAGATACACCCGACACCGGCTATGTGGTCCATGCGTTAAATGCCGTCTATTTACGGGCTATCGGCAGATGGATCCGGGTCGATGCGCGCGGCAATAAGCCTGGAGTGGATGCGCAATTTTCGCTCGCTGAAGAAAAGCTTGCCTTTCCAGTACGCGAAATGTATGAGGAGATAGACTATCCGGTCATTTATGCCGCGCCGCACCCGAAAACAATCTCTGCCCTGCTGCAAAATTCAGACTGTCTGACGATGTATCTGCACAAGCTTCCTGCAGAGCTGTAGCAGTTCCTGCACCGCGGCTGGGACAAGGGCGGCACGCCGCCCCTGCTTCTGCTGGACGAGCCCGGAGACTTTAGTGAACAAAGGGACCGCCCCAGGCAAGCAATACTCACCTAAAAGCAGTCCCTATCTTACTTACTTGAACCAGCCCTTCTCCTTAAACCGGGTAATCGCCTCAACCCGATTGCTGACACCGAGCTTATCGAGAATGATCGAGACATAATTGCGCACCGTTCCATTCGTCAGATGCAGCTTGCTCGCAATATCCTTCGTATTTTTCCCGTCGGCAATCAGCAGCAGCACTTCCTTCTCCCGCTCCGTCAGCGGATTGTCGTGCCCGTATGCTTCATCGACAAGCTCCGCTGCATAGATGCGGCGGCCGGCCATAATGCTGCGAATCGAGTCGGCCAGTTCCTCACTGGGGCTGTCCTTCAGCAAATAGCCGCTAGCGCCCGACTTGATCGCCCGCTCAAAATAACCCGTTCTGGCAAACGTGGTCAAAATCATCACCTTGCAGCCTGTCCCCTTCAGCATCTCAGCCGCCTCCAGCCCGTTCATACCCGGCATCTCAATATCCATGATGCATATATCCGGCTTGTGAAGCTGAACCAGCTTGACCGCATCCTCGCCGTTGGTTGCTTTGCCGACAACCTGCATATCATCCTCCAAATCAAGCACAGAGGCCAGTGCGCCAAGCAGCATCCGCTGATCCTCCGCAATTACGATGCGAATCATATCTCCACCTCCTTCTCCGGTTGCCTTACGACGATGGGCACGCGAAACACGACCCTCGTCCCGGCATTTCCTGTAATTTCGATTGTCCCGTTTACGAACTCCAGCCGTTCTCTGATGCCGCTAAGCCCATTGCCTTTGAAACATCCTGCCTTTTCAGCAATGCCTACGCCGTTGTCCTCTACGCTGACTGCAAGCTCTGTAGCCGATGGCTCGATGCGAATCCGGCAGACCGTCGCGCCGCTATGCTTGACCACATTCGTTACCGCTTCCTTCAGGCACATACTAAGCACATTTTCCGCCATTAGAGAAGTGCCGGCCAGGCCCGTTTCGCCCTCCAAAATAAGCTCAATTTCCGCCGCCTGTAAAATTTGCGTAATCCGAAACATTTCATCCTCTAAGCGCGTGCCCCGCATCTTCTTGACGAGATCGCGCACCTCCTTCAAGGCGATTCTGGCCGTTTGCCGCACATCATTGATTTCCTCCTGTGCCTGGGCCGGATTTTTACTCATTAATTTGCCTGCCAAATCGCTTTTCAGACCGATCAAGGTCAGCTTCTGGCCTAGCGTATCGTGCAGGTCGCGGGCGATTCGCTGCCGCTCCTCCAGCTTCACCAATTCGGATATTTTTTTATTCGCATCCTCCAATTGATCCTGAAGCTTCTCCCGCTTATTGCGGTTATAGGTCGTAACAGGCAGCAGAATAACGCCAATCAGACTGACCAGCACAAAAGGAAGCTGCGTAATCACCATCGGGTCCCGGGTGACCAGCCCAAAATTGATCGCCACAATCGTCGTGCACAAATGAACCGTATACAGCGTAAAAAAGCCAATCCGGTTCTGAATACTGCCAATAAAGAAGGCCAGGAACAAGGCAAAATAAACATAGCTGAACAGCAAAGTCATCGCAATTGAAATGACAATCTGCACGCCCGTCCAAAAATAAACGAGCCATCCTTTCGAAACAAAGGACAGCACATAACAAACAAAAAACATCAGAATCATAAAGATGCCGATGACGACCGCATACGGTGAGGACGAGCGAAATATAAAATAAAAAGGGAGGATAAGAAACACGACCCATACATACGGGCTAAGTCCCGTGCTTTTGTGAAAAATATGGTGCCATTTCTTCATCTTCCCTCATCCTATTCCTCGTATATATACTCAACTATTATAACAGATTGTACGTCAGCTCGCTCTTCTGGCAGCTTTTAGAACACCAGCCGCAGACGTCTGCCGCTTCATCAGCTTCATCTCCTTGAAGCTAATGAACCTTTTGCCCTCCTCATCCCACAGCCGAAAACGAAGCGACTTCAAGCTTTCCCCAATCGTAATCGTCGTCGCCTTCTGCAGCGGAGCCGAGGAATCATGCGCCTTTTCCAAATTGTAATTCGGTACCTTCGGGCTAAGATGATGCACATGGTGAAAGCCGATATTGCCTGTTATCCATTGAAAAAGCCTCGGCAGCTTATAATAGGAGCTTCCTTCAACCGCCGCTTTCACATAGCTCCACTCATCCTGATGCTCAAAATAAGAATCCTCAAATTGATGCTGTACATAAAACAGCCAAATGCCAAGACTGCCAGACATGAAGAAAATCGGCCCTTGAATCATCAGAAACGCCTGCCAGCCGATCGCCCAAATCAGCAATGCATAAATGCCGGCAATGAGCGCATTCGTTAAATACGTATTCAATCGTTCCTTCCGCCGCGCGCCCCTTCTATTGAAACGGTAAGCAATCAAAAACACGCCGAATGGCCCCAGCCCAAACATGACCAACGGATTCCGGTAAAATCGGTAGCCTAGACGTTGCCAAAAAGAAGCCGCCGCATACTCATCGACCGTCATAATCCGTAAATCGCCGATTCCGCGTTTATCAAGGTTCCCGCTTGTGGAGTGATGGATCGAATGCGAATTTTTCCATTGCTGATACGGAACTAGCGTCACAGCCCCCAGTATCGTGCCGAGTACATCATTCGCTTTACGGCTCTTGAAAAACGATTGGTGACAGCAATCATGAAACAAAATAAAGGCCCTCACCATAAACCCGGCAGCAATGACCAGAATCGGGAGCGTTAACCAATACGATACAGATAGACTCAAATAGGCGCCATACCAAAACGCTGCTAATGGCAGCAATGTATTGATTAACTGGCGAATGCTTGATTTTTCGTCGATATTTTCGAAAGGGGCCATACTTTTCTTTAACTGCGTGATGTTTTGCTGATCCATTTGCGGTGCTTCCTCCTCAATTGACGCGCGGCTAGTTGAACTGTCGAAATTTGCGATTTTTATCCTAATTCTAAGTATAGATGCCCGGATAACTTTGTCATAGTTACAAACGTCAATAGCCCATATGACATTTGTCATATGGGTGGAGGGTTTCCATCCGAATTATTCATTCGAAAAGAAATATGCCACAAGCTTTTCATAGTTGTCTTGCGCAGAGAGACACCTATCGATTAAATATCCTTTTTCCGATTTATATTCCTTTAACCCACGGTAATAATAAAACTTATGCTCATGGCCAATAATAAAGGGAAGAATATTGTTTTTCAGACATTCCTTAAACATGATGACTCTTCCGACACGGCCATTTCCATCTTGAAAAGGATGAATGCTTTCAAATATGTAATGAAAACCGATAAGATCCTCGAATTTAATTTCTCTTTTTTGATTGTAGGAAGCGAGCAGACTTGCCATTTCACTGCTGACCTTGGATGGAGCTGTCGTGGTCATTTCTCCGACTACATTCGGTCTTGTCTTATAATCACCAACGCGGAACCATTCTTTCCTTTCATCCGAGGTATTTCTTTTTAGTAGCCGATGAAATTCCTTGATCATCTCCTCGGTCAGCTCTTCGTCAGCATACGTAAGCATATAATCGAAACAAGAGAAGTGATTGATAGTTTCAATAATATCGTCTACATTGGCTGCCTCATCCGGTTCCATGTTGATCGTATTGGTTTCATAAATATATCGCGTCTGCTCCTCAGACAAACGGCTGCCTTCAATGCGGTTGGAATTAAAAGCAAGCTTAATTTGCGTCTGGTGATACAGACCGCCCTTAAGTTTCATTTCTTTTTCTTCCTGCAACAGCTTTAATAATCTCTCGGCCATAGGTTCGCACTCCTTTTGAAGTGTCCGCGCTACATAACCATATTATAGCATAAAGGTATCCGCTTCACTCACTCGCGAAGAGTGCGCAAACACTAAGCTGATCGCTTCTCCCAGTTCAGATGGATAATGCTCAATCGGCTTCCCTTTCGCTTCTTCCTGAAAAACAGGATACCAGACATTGATCATAAGCTCCCGCTTATCATGCGGATCGGCACTGATCGACTCATCACGCGATTCGTCGACAAGATGCCTGACAACGGTGCCAATCGCATAATCGATTTTGAGAAAAAACGGCTGGTGCCGTCCTTCGTACTATCGCCAAGTTTTTTCTTCTAATAGGCATTTCCATGCTCGCTGGAGGTTGGGGGCTAAAGCTCTGAAGGAGGGTAACCTGCAAAGCGATTTCATCTAACGGAAGCTACAGACTCTATTTCGCCAATTCCCTTCCTTTTTGAAATCTAACGGATATGAGCGATCTTAATGGGACGCTTTTGGGCGAAATCGTGCTCCTAATCATCAAATAGCGGCGCACAGTTCCGTTACAATTTCAAATCGATCGAATTTTCGAAAATAGCGGCCGTGGCATCCGTTAGCGTTCGTTCATCCGCCAATCCTCTCGATGGCCTCCAAGAAAGCCAGACCGCCTTTAAGCGGAAATTTTTCTTGTATATTGCTTTCGCGAACCTAAACTTTCTGGCGTCAAAAAAAGAAGCATAGCGCTCTCGCGCTCATGCTTCCTTCTTCCTTTTATTTTATTTCAAACCATCATTAGCGGCATAATCGCCGTTATCAAAATAGGAAGTATCTAAAATCCGCGCATAAATATAAGGATTCAAATTATGGCTTTGTACATGGATTTTGATTTTTTCCAGACCCTCTACATTAAAGATCAGCTGCTTCACATCGTCTTCCGGACTAACCGTTTGCATTTCCAATACGGTATTGGCGGTATTTCCCGCAGTATCTGCCGCGTTATAAAGCGAAAATTCCACTTCATGCTCGCCGGGGCTGATGACAGCGGCATCCAAAACCAGCCGCTTGAATTTGCGGTCAAGGGTAAAGATCACATCGCCATATTGGTCGATCTTTAACACTTGTTTGACTTGTTTCCCGTTCACCAGAGTTTCCTTAGGATCTTTTGACAGAATGGCGTAAATGTTGTCAATCTCCATCGGCATGGCGAAAATCGGCGTTTTTTCTCCAGGTTTTCCTCCGATGTAAATTTTTTGACTGGCTGCATCATAATTGACCGGTACTTTTAGCGCCTCTGCCAAAGCGCGGGCCGGCAAATAGGTGTTATTTTTATAAAAAATAGCTGCCAGCGGTTTTCCGGCTTGGTCCTTGGGCTGCCAAAGCTCGCCGTTTAACACAAACGATACGCCACGATTAAAAAAAGCATTGACCGGCTCTAAATTGACCGCCGCATAAGCGGATCCAAACGAGCTGGCAATGATAGCGCCGACAATTAAAAGAATCTTCACTGTTTTCATCTTCAAAAAGCTCTTCACTGAAAGTCACCCTTCCGTAATGTAATGAACAACTGCTGGTAGCTGTATTTGTTTGATAAAAAAATCCCTCCTTTAGATATAGATTCATCCTAAAGAAGGGAGCGCTTCAAAAGCGTTTCAATCTGAGCGGTTCAGAGAAAGATCGATTTCCGCCAAAATATTTGCGGGTATCTTTTTGTTTTGTACGACTTGGGCTGCAAGCGGCGGCATCTGACGAGCCGCGGCGGCATCTATTGCAGCGTTCATTTCACGGCAGCGAATGAGATATTGTTCTTTGCCCGACCTGCAGTAGAGCTCTTCGTTCAACAGAAGCGCCGCGGCCCGATGTTCGGGAGATTGGGGGTTCAGCTTCCACATCGTGAAGCGAATGGCAGCCCGTTCTTGTTGACCGGGATATTGTTCCAGCATCTGTTCCAACTGGTCCGCAGCTTCGACAGGAGTTATCCACCTTAAATCTGTCTTCAACTGCAACAGCAGCACCAGAAGGCCCGCCTGCATGTCTCTTCGTTTGAGCCGCTCGGCAATCTGCAGCGCTTCTTCAGCGGCCTCCACAGCATTTTCGTATTGATTCTGCCGCTGCCTCAGCAAGCTCATGAAATAAAGCCCGTCGCATTCGAAGAAAGAAATATGATGCTGCTTTGCCAGCCCGATCGAGCGTCCGATCATCTGGCCAGCCTCCTCATACCGCTGCTGCTCCATAAGATTACATCCTTCTATACCGAGTACGACGGCGGCAATATGCCAATCCTTAATCAAGACCGCTTCTTCAAGACAAAAGGCAATGCATTGTTCAGCTTGCATACGGGATCCGTGCAAATGATAGTACTTGCCCAGCATGCCAACGGCCGTCGCGAAGCCCATCCGGGCCCCGATCGATTTGCTGATCTCTATCTTTTCGCTAATATGATCGAAAGCCAGGTTCATATCATCCAATTCGAAATAAACCAGGGCCAGTCCGCCCATTGCTTCTTCGACAAAATACTCATCCCGGATCTCTGCGGCGAGCTTGATTTGTCTTTTAAACCAATGAACCGCTTGGCCGTATTCGCCTTGGTCATAATACAAAAATCCTATGAAACCGAAAAACCGGCAGTCGTCCCTGGTTCGATTACCGACATCGGGCAATTCTATTCTTTCCAACAAATAATACAGTGCTTGGTCATAATCTGCTCTGAAATAATACATACTACCGAGCGTGCCATAAACAAGACTTAGTCCAGCATTGTCCTCCATCAGCTTAAAATGATAGAGCGCCCGTTCCAAATGGAACTTCGCTTCCTCATATTTACCTTGAAGACGCAAGCAATTCCCTAGCGCAACGTCGCAGAAGGACCGTTCTTTGATCGTAACCGAGTACCCGAAACGCTCAAACCACTGTTTATACGTTCTTTCCGCCTCGCTCCAATTTCCCGCGATAATCAAGGCATCGCCGAGTTTCATCAGAAAGGGCAAGATTTGCTCAGGAGGCAGCAGGCTGCATAGTTTCCTGTAACATTTGATCCGCGTTTCAATGGCATATATTTTCTCCGCGGCGGATGCCGCCATTTCGTAATAAACAACGGCCTCCTTGTCTAGGCCTGCAAGCTCGTAATGAAAAGCGATTTCCGCGGCAAAGGCTTCAGGCTGCAAGTGATGACAAGCAGCCAGACTGCGCGCAATTTTCCCGTGACATTGGCGGCGTCTGCTCTCATTATTCAGCTTGTACGCGTTTTCCCTAATGATGTCATGGGTAAAATCGTAATTCCCGTCTCCTGCCTCCTGCAAAATTTTCACTCGCACCAGCCACTCTATTCGTTCCAGAACCGCTTCCTCTTCCATATTCATCACCATGGCAATCAGCGCTTCCGATACAGGCCTGCCGACGGCGGCAATGGCGGAAACAAGCCGGCGATGATCCGGGGAAAGCTTGCTCAACTTATTTTCTATGACGCCGCTCACTAATGGAGAAAGACGAAAACCGCTATCGTTGCCGCCGCCCATTTGCCACTCTCGCAATGTTTCCACAATGAACAGCGGATTGCCGCCGGTTTCTGTATGTATACCGGGAGCATGACGGTTCGCCAGAGCGTCGCCGACGGCTGCAGCCATCAGCCATCTCGTTTCTTCCTCGCTTAGCGGAGCAAGATCGATTTCGATCAGTTTCCGTTCCAACATAAGGTCGGAAATAAGCTGTTCGACGGCATCGCCTGGATATCCCTCCGTTCTCATCGTCGCGATCACAAGCAGTCTGGCTTTGGAATCGCTGCGAAGAATATAGGAAAGGAGCTGCAGCGTCTCAGTGTCGCTCCACTGAATATCGTCAAGGATCAGCAAGACCGGTTGCTTGTCCAGCAACATCCGCTCGATCGCTTCGTACCATTGGTTGAGCTGCCAATTTTCCTGAATGGGGCCCGGTTTTGGCAAGTCGGGGTATCGTTCCAGCAGCTCTGGAAGCAATCGGGTTAATTCCGACAGCCAGACCGGACTGAGCTGCGGCAAAGGGAGGCTTCTGAGCCATACGGTAACCGGCGTGTAGGACAAGGATCTCACTGACGGATAACAGCCGGCCCATGCTGTTTGCTCCCCTTGACTCTCCACCCATGTTTGAAATTCCTGAGCCAATCTGGTTTTGCCGATTCCTGCCTCACCCTTCAAGATCAGCAAGGTATTGGTGCCGCGCGCTGCCTGCTTCCAGGCACTCAGCATGATTCTCCACTCGGAGATTCGGCCGATCAGCTGCGTATGGCTGCGGTCAGTTGCCCGGTGTTCGCCATCGTTCTGTGAGAGCCTTTCCAATAGCTGCAACGTTTGATCCGCAGGATCAATCCCCAACTCATCTTGCAGCGTGCTTTTTAACTGACGAAAAATTCGGACTACAGCTGACATATCTTTTGTTAAGGCATACAGCCGCATCAGCGTGCGGTAGGTTTCCTCGCGTAATTTATCATGGACCAGAAGTTTACTCGCATAAAATATGGCAGACGAGTACTCCCGCTGATTTTCCAAAATCGAAATGAGCTTGTCAAGTACATTCGAATAGGTTTGCGCCAGCAGCTCCCGCTTCGCGCCAAGCCAATCCTCGTAATATCCCGGCAGAAGCTCCCCCCTGTACAGTTCTTCCGCTTTTCGCAGTTCATAGAGGTTTTTTCCTTTCGCAGCCTGTTCAAATTCGCGAACATCAGAATAGAAGGGCAGATCGCCATTCAACTGGATGGATATTGGCGTGATTGTAAGATAGCGGTCGATTTGCGGAAGCGATTGTCTCAGATCGTGGAGGAGTTTTCGCAAATTGGAAAGAGCTTGTTTCTCGGTGGAATCGGGCCAGAAATCAAAGGCAATTTGCTTCCTGCTTTGCGGCATATCGAAAGCTAGAACGAAGTACACTAACAGTTTGGCCTTTCCACCGGAAATGGCTGCAGTGAACTCTTCGTCGTCAAAGGTGATTTTCAAACTGCCTAACAGTTGAAAACTGCATCCTGCCAAGCGCTCTCCCCCCATTACAACTGAATCATAATCCATTTTATTCTCTTTCTGCAGCTATATCCCCTTTTTTAAACCGATTCTTTTGCCGTATTAAAGGTTTTTCGCGGGTAATCTGTTTTTGGAATTTATCATCATGATTACACCCAGAAAGACGGCTAGAATCGCCACAATTGCCATAGGGATTTGTTTATCGACTTGGTAAAGAGTCGTGCTTACAATAGGCGCGATGATTGCCGAAATTCCCTGCATCGCATCGTGCTGTTTCCAGGAGCCGTGTTTTCAGTGATCATTGGCGTTATCGCCGGTCAAATGACCGCAAGGAACGGCCACCGTTTCGTCTTTTACATTGGCTATCTGCTGATAGGTGCGGCGTTGCTGCTGTTTGCCGGTATGACGGATAAATCGATCTGGTATATCAGCGGTTCGTTGGCTATTATCTATACCGGGATGTCGTTTGTGCAAACCTCGCTTACCGAAACAGTCACCCGAACGCTGCCCGCTTCGCAAATAGGAGCCGGAATGGGGTTTTACGGGTTAGCCGTCGGTGTTTCAGGCGCTGTTGGAACGGCTACCGTATCCTCCCTGTTAAACGTCAAAGCGCTCGCGGCACCATCCTCCCTTTTATTGAACAAGCAAACGCTCATCTTTACAGCAACATGTTTCTCCTCCTTTTTGTTTTATCACTAGTTGCCGGAATCATGTATTTGAGCATATTCGGAATACGTCCAATCATTCGAAACGATTGATCCGCCATAAAAACGCATCCTTGCTGAATCGGATTCGAATCGGGTCTCCTCCTCGGGGCTGAACATGCTGCGTTATCCTACCCAATTTTCATGTTCTTTCTTGGGTAATCGACATGAATTTTATAATTTACTTGAAATAACAATGGTTCTATGTAAAATAATGTATAGGCAGGTAGAACAATTTACCTCCAACCACCGGCCTATATTGAATATATATAGTCGCTTTATATTTATACAGCAACAAAACACTCTTATACATTGATAAATAGATTAAAATAATGGGAGGTATTTTTATGAAAAGGTATAAAGCAGTAGCAGGCCCCAAAAATATAGAGGTTGGAAAAGGTGATTCACAAGCGGCGTTCAATCTTTTTGCTGACATCATTAATAGAGAAGCCCAGCAAGGTTGGGACTACCACTCCATGGAAGCGATTACAGTTACAGAGAAGCCGGGCTGTTTTCAGCAACCAGTCTCTACGAACTACTACATGCTCATTTTTGTCCAAGAGTAGTTTTTTAGACAAACAGATAAGATTAATAGAGGAAAACTATGGTGTGAAATTATTTATGGAGAAAAAACAGATACATAGCGACCAGATGCAGCATTCGGAACTCAAAGAAACGAAGGTTCTCTGTGGAGACGTCCCTGATAGGGAAATGCTTATTCAAGCTCTCTTTCCTGAGGCGGATGCGAGCGATCCCCGGAGCGTCAATTATCAAAGAACGCTCGTTCGACCTGTCATCCAGTGGGGATCGCTGTTCCTCAACATCATAGTGATGTTTATATTATCGGCAGGCATATTTTACATGCTGACATATTGGGGGACTGCCCGTTGGGTTGCTGTACTTAGTACAGCGATATTTGCATTCGGTTATTTTATTGCACGTCTAAGACGAATTACCCTTTGTACTGTCCGCCTATACCAGTATTTTGCACCTGTCCGCATACGTAATAAGTGCAGGTTCGAGCCTTCCTGCTCCGAGTATATGATTTTGGCGGTATCTAAATATGGCGCATTTAAAGGAATACGCAAGGGAGTGCAGCGGCTCAAACGCTGTAATCCTCATGGAGGCGGTTATGATTGGCCGTAATGAAATGTCATAAATTACAGAAGATGAAAGTTCAGATTTATAGTTGTTGCCTTTCCTCTCAAGCCTGTGATCCTACGATGGCAATAAAATCGGCGGCCCGATTCAACTGCTCCATGGCAAAGGGCAAATCTCCGCGGCCCTGCAGCGCGTAATCCAGATTGCCAAGCGTCGACAGTAGCGCCCGGGCTGTTACGGCAAAGCTGAACGCTTCGTCGTCTCCTTTGCTGGCAGCGCAATGACGCATATAGGAAAAATAAGGTTCTTCCAAGCCCAGAAACATAGCCAGATTCGTCACATAGGAAGCAATATCCCAATAAGGCGGCATCAGCGAGGCGTCCTCGAAATCGATCCACAGCCATCCTTCAGGGCTTGCAAGTAAATTGCGCGTATGGGCATCGCCATGGCAGGGCTGCAGTTGTCTGTCCTCTGCCCGCATCTCCTCATCGATCGCCCGGAACTGCTTCAGCAGCGCTTGAATGCGGGGATCGGATTGCTTCGCAAGAGAAGCGGCCGATTGGGCGGCGCGTTCCCAGACGCCTAGCGCAGGCAGGCTTGCCGGGCAGCGGCGCAGCGCCTCCGCCAAATCGAGCAGGCGTGCATATGCTTCCTGAGGAGACGGCCGTTCCAGCTTTGTCTCCGGTACATACCGCCATAAGGTGATCACATTCCCGTCCAGCTCATAAGGCCCTGCCTCTATCCCTTCGGCAAGGCCAAGCGCCTGAACGCCGCTGGCTTGCAAATGCGCTGCCACTGCAAGCTCCAGCCTGGCCCTGCAGCGCGCAGCCTCAAGCTCGGAAGCGCTGCTGGCCGGGGTCAGCCTCGCCACCCATGGATGAGGCGCAAGATGAACCACCAGATTGCCCCCCTTGTTTAAAAGGACGGGCGTCATCTCCCCAGCCCCCGCAATGTCCAGCCTTTTCAATATAGTACTTACATCGTTCATACCCATACCACGGCTCCTTCCTTCATACGATTCCTTAATCTTAATCCACTTCCCCTGCCTAGAACAAAGGAATAATTGTTTATATTTATTTTGAACGTTTATCATTGTGTGAACGCGGGCTACAGCTGGTTGTCGTTGGGCAGCTGTGCCGAACCAATATGCGACGTGTGCTTGGAAAGTTGAGTTATTCATATTGAAAACTAATTGCTGGGAAGTTGGATGCCGCTCCAGCCGCTTACGTCGCATTGGCCATATTCATTATTACCCGCAGCAACCACCGTGCCGTCCGATTTAAGGCCGATCGTATGAGTGCAACCCGCCGCTACCGCCACAATATCACGCCAGCCGCTTACGTCACATTGGCCATATTTATTATCACCCGCTGCCGCCACCGTGCCGTCCGATTTAAGGCCGATCGTATGATAACTCCCCGCCGCTATCGCCACAATACCATTCCAGCCGCTTACATCGCATTGGTCATGCTTATTCAAACCCACAGCCGCCACCGTACCGTCCCTTTTAAGACCAATGGTATAAAGGTAACCCGCGGCTACTGCCACTATGTCACGCCAGCCGCTTACATTGCATTGGCCATACCGATTATTACCCACAGCCGTCACCGTGCCGTCCAAATTAAGACCAATGGTATGCCAGTCACCCGCCGTGACCGCCACAATATCATGCCAGCCGCTTACATTGCATTCACCTTCATTATTTCGGCCCGCAGCTACCACCGTGCCATCCGATTTAAGCCCAATGGTACGACGCCAGCCTGCCGCCACCGCTACAATATCGCACCAGCCGCTTACATTGCATTGGTCATGCTTATTCCAACCCGCAGCCGCCACAGTACCGTCAGATTTAAGACCGATTGTATGAGCATTACCCGTGTTTGTCGCCATATGAACATTACCGGCCGCAACCGCCACCATATCGCGCCAGCCGCTTACGTCACATTGGCCATATTTATTATCACCCGCAGCCGTCACCGTGCCGTCAGATTTAACACCAACGGTATGACGATGCCCCGCCGCTATGGTATTTCCAGGCCACCGTTTCACCTTTAACGCCGCTTCTTTCGGAAAAATGCAATCCATATCCTGCCTCCTTAAAACATGACCTATTTTCATTCATAGCTGGCCGGGTATTTTCGCGCTTTCCATCTTTGTCATGAAAGATATATATTTAGAGCAGGACGCACACCATAGCCGTCTATACTGTTATTCCCATAGCTGCGAATACTGCAACTCGGGCCGACAAAAAACGCACGTGAAGGCTTGTTTCCTTGTGTTCGCAACCACCACCAGGAACAGCCAGTCTCTTCGCCGTCTCTGATGATATAGTTATCTTTGTTCGTTTTATCATATACATACAGGCTGCATCCATCAGGCTTTTTCATCTTGGCAAAATCGGTTCCAACAGCACGCCTCAAATCCTTGCCGTGGATCTCGGATAATCTTTTATCTCGGCAACGCTTAGCAGAAAGACCTTATCCTCCGTATCTGGGCAGCCCTCTCCGTTGTCCGTGCAATGAGTCGTCTTTATGAACTGCTTTTCGGCGGCATTGAATGCGGCGTTATAAAATCCATCATTCAGCCACTCGCGCAAATCGCAGTCATGCCACGTAATTTCCATGCAGTCACGCCACTTCAGATCCGCGCTCTTGCCATGATACCTCTTGCAGTCCAAAATATACTCACTCAAAACAAATAGCTCGATTCCTGAATTTTGAAGAACACGCCATTTAATCGCCAGTTCTTTACCGTTGACAGACTGCGGATACGTGCCGAACGTAATGAATTCGCCGGGCTTTAGGTTCCGGTACGTTAAAGCAAAATGACCCTTTTCCATTAAGTTTTCCTCCTCGCTTTTTCATTCCAACTTCGATCATATAACATTCATGCAAGATTTTTTTTGATATACCGGGAATCCTTGTGTGGACGGCCATTGTCTCTTATAATATTGTTGCTGTACTTTAGAGTTTGACTTTAAGGAAGGTGTCGCAGGTGGACAAAACCTTTACGCCGAAACAGATGGCCAAGACACTTCATGTCAGCACCACAACCTTGCGAAGATATGAAAGTCTTGATTTGGTGCCTGACGTGCCTCGGACAGCCAGTAATAGAAGATATTATACTACGCTCCATGTTCAAGCTTTCCTTGCTTTACGGTCCTTGATCAAAGGATTCGATTTGCCTATCGCATATGATGTCATGAACTTATTAAGAAAAGGTCACGTTGAACAAGCACTTTGGATGATCAATCTACAACAATACAACATTCAGGTAGAGAAGCAACGAGTCGAGGAGGTCATGAGCCTCATTCATCAAACTGATTTCTCTGTGTACAGGAATATTCAAGTCACGGATGAAATGAAAATCGGGGAAGTCGCCGTTATCGCTGGTGTAAACCCATCCGCTATTCGGCATTGGGTCCTTTCTCTTTCATTTTCCTAATTTACATCTGAGATATTTCAACCACAAAGTCGATATATCAATCTTTTTTAGTTGCGACGGTTCGCCTTCAATCCCCAGATCGGGTGCGCGGCCCATGTCAGCAAAGCCTCGGCGTTCACCGCCTGTTTTTTCCAGTAGCCCCCCCCCTATCTACCTTCCTCAGGAATAGCTATCCCCTGTGCGAAGACATATAAGGGAAATAAGTACCGCTCGTTAAGAAGCCCCCTCTATTCAATATATGAACATTACAAGGGGGCGCCGATCAGAATATTAGATTTTTCGACACTCTCCGGTATTTCTAAGGGATTAATTATTTTGAAAAAAATCTTTCCATGGATCATGGCCGCCGCTCCTTAAAAGCGCATCTGCCATATTAATACCATCGGGAGCAACTATGTCAAGTTCATCCCATGCGATAGGCATGGACACCTTGGCTCCTTTTCTCGCTCTTATGGAATAGGGAGCGATACTTGTTGCACCTCTGCCGTTTCGAATCCAGTCGATAAATATTTTGCCGGCACGATTGGCCTTTCTGGCATTGCTTGTGTAGCGGTCAGGCCATTTCTGCTCCATCACCTCAGCGACACGCCTGGCAAAACCGTGCAACGTATCCCAGCTCATAACCGGTTTTAAAGGGACAACCACATGGTATCCTTTGCCGCCGCTAGTCTTGAGATATGAATTCAGGGAAAGTTCGGCAAGAATACTTTTCATATCCCTTGCACCCTGCCGCACCCTGCCTAGCTCCATTCCTTCATCCGGGTCCAGATCAAAGACCATCATATCGGGCTTTTCAAGCTCGTTGATGCAGCTTCCCCAAATATGAAATTCCAATGAGCCCATTTGCGCTTCGGAGATAAGCCCGGATAAGTTCTCGATATAAAAGTAATCTTCTGTTTTTCCGCTGCTTGTAGTGATAGGAATCGGGACAACTCCCTTACTTTCCGGACCGGGATGCTTCTTATAGAAGCAGGTCTGCGATATTCCCCTGGGACAGCGTACAATGGTAAGGATTCTGCGGCTCACATATGGCAGCATCTGTTCCGAAACCTTTGCATAGTACAGAATAACGTCTTCTTTTGTAATTACAGGGTCGTCGAACAACACCTTGTCCGGGTTGGTAATTTTTATTCCTTCGATCATAATGCTGTTTGAAGTTGCTATTATTGATCTCTCCACTTCTACGGCGGGGAATCGAGGATCTATTTCATCCTCTGTCGTTTTTTTGTCGGAAAGGGGATATTCCCCGCTAACGAATTCCTGCCTTTTATCGCATTTCAGTTTGATCCAGTCACCGTTCCTTGTTCCGTTGTAGCAGGAATCGGCTTTCTTGCCTATTATCCCTTCCATGCCTGCCTCGCAGGCCGCAGCAAAACTTTCTTTTCCGTTTCCTCTAATATGGCGGCTGTAGTAGAGGTTTTTTGGGGCATTCTTCATCAAAGTCTCAAGCATTTCTTTTCTGTTACTTAGACGCTGCCCCCGAAGATCCGCACCATCCAGCGCAAGGAGATCAAAGACGATATAGGTTAGATTCCGGACTTTAGGATTTTTCATATAGTTCTGCAGAGCCTGAAAATCCGTCTTTCCCGATTCATCCGTGATTGCTATTTCGCCGTCCAGAACCATCGCCCTTCCGGCAGCAAGGTCAATGAGGGATGAGGTTATGTGATGGAACTGCTTCGCATAGTCATTGCCGTTTCTGGTTATGAGCCGAACATTGTTGCCCTCTACAAACGCAACGATTCTATATCCGTCGTATTTCAACTCGTAAAGCCAATCCCCATCCTTGGGAATCGTATTAACTAATTTAACAAGCTGCACTTCGACCCTGTTGAAGGGGTTCCTTATGATTTTTTCCTCTTCTCCCGCTTCAATCTCCGCCATGGTGCGCCCGGTCCTGATACTGGTGCTAAATTCGGATATCCTGTCATCAGTTTTGACATGCTCATCTTTTTCCTTCAGTAATAGCCAGTGATCCTTCTTCTCGCCGGCTTTCGCATTCCACCGGATCAAAACCCACTTTCCTTTAAGCCGTTTTCCTCTCAGAACAAACTTCAGCTCGCCTTTAAGAAGTCCTTCCTCCACATTTCCTTGCGGTTCCCAGAAGCCTTCATCCCAAAGCATGACTACTCCGCCGCCGTACTCCCCCTTAGGAATTGTCCCCTCAAAGTTCCTATATTCCAGCGGGTGGTCCTCCACCATTACGGCGAGTCTTTTGTCACGAGTATCATAGGAAGGCCCCTTGGGCACCGCCCAGCTCAAAAGAACCCCCGCCCATTCCAAACGTAAATCGTAGTGCTCTCTTCTAGCCATATGGTGCTGGACGACAAATCTCAGACCTTCTTCCGAAGCTTCTGTTTTTCCTTCCGGCTCCAACGTTCTTTCAAAATTCCTTTTTTGGTTGTACTCACTTAGTTTCGCAGTCATAAAATCACGCCGTTTCCTTGTCTTTTTCGCTAACTCGACGCTGGCTTTCAAAGCCTTCATGAGTTGAAACCTATAAAGGATATTGTTTCCAACTAAATGATTCGTATTCGGTACTCCATTTTGCAGCGCTCGGAAGGAGTTTATTCCCGCCGCTTCTCCAGTACTGCACTTGACCGTTAAATGCAAATAACGACTGCAGATGACATTGCGGTCAATCTACAGTCGTTATTCTAAAGCCACTAACGAACCTGACAAACCTTATTCGGCTCAAAATGGGGCCTTGTGGGCTGTAACGAATCTACCGATCGTTATTCGCCGAAAATCGGCCGGTTCCCGACCTTTTTTTCAGTAATAGCGTGCCTCAGGTTCGTTACACGCATAGTAAGCCGATTTTTCGGCCATTAGCGTGTCTCAGGTTCGTTAGCCCTAATCGTCAACATAGGGAGGATGAAACGGAGGGCATCCAGATCGCTATCCCCCCTGATGATGCCGCATAGCAGCATGGAGTAGCTAACTGCGTTTTATGTAGTTAGTTGCTGAGGATTAGCAGACGATTCGTGATCTAAATGCAAAACCTGTATTTAGTTTAGCCGATTTGAGCGGGGTTCGTGATTTTGCAGCAAACTAAAGGGAGAAAATGCATGTAGTTCCTTGTGATTCCTGAAAGACAGGGAAACTAAATGCAAAAAATCCCTTTAGTCGTCCTATAAGAGGCTGTGGATTGGCCGTGTGTGCTTTTAACCAACTGAGAAAAACCCATATAAATCAAGGAACATAAGACTTCGATATGCACAGTATGCGGAAACATAGACTTTTTGGCTCTCAGCCGCCGCGGCGCTCTAAGCCTTGATTATACGTGTATGGTTGCCGCGGCCACTTATCGATTATTCAAATCCAGTTGGAAAGCCTCCAGTATTTCACTTGCAGCCTGGTCCACCGGCGTCCTTTTGACAAAATGTCCTCTAGTTAATAACCTGGCCGACCCTTTATCTGTACAAGTGATGAGGGTTAACAGTTTTTCCCCCGCCACATCGTCAATAACCTCAACCTCTGTCGCTTCGATCCTTCTTTGTTCGTCAATCTGATATTCATATATATAATTTAAATCGGTCAAATATACAGGGGCTCCAATCTTCACCTGAAATAACGGACTAAAAAGCAAATCCTGCCGGTTCATATGATGACCCGCTAACGCATAGTTGCCTTCCCCCATGACTTGATCCTCTTTCATCGTTCCTGCCGTTAAAGCCAATGTATATTTGGAAGTGCCTTTACCGATTGGCAAATTTAAATGCACGCTGGGAATGCTGATACCTCCGGCAACAACAATGTCGTCCTTATTTAATTTTGCCATTAAAACGGTCTTTAAATCCAGCTCTTCAACCTCATTAAAATCATAGGAGACTTCCTTCTGCTCTTCTTTCTGCGCTTCGATTGATTCTGGTTTACGGAAATCTGAAACATTCAGGTTCACCGCTTCTGTCCCGGAAGAAACGACCCAATTTATAATAGGCTCATAAGCCAAAAAGAAAATTCCGGTTAAGAGTAAAACAATGCTTAAAATGTTGTACATCCAATTCTTAACCCTGCGCTTTTTCTTACTCACCCAATCTCCCCCCTGCAGCACCTTTAGTTTATTATAGTGCTTCTGGCTACCAAGAGGCAATCGGGTTAAGCCAACACGCTCTCGTCTTTCTTCAGAAACGTAAGGCAACCATTCTTCCCATTCCATAGGTGCCAATTCTCGATCCATCCTAAGATAATAAAGACGAAGCATGTCACACTTCCTTAACTTGGTCTAGCCTGATTAATCGATTATTTTTTATCATTCATAAGAATTAGCCATTTTTTCACTGATTCGGGAGCTCGGATTATTCCAAAAACCCGGATTTTACCGAAAGTTTCTTCTGCTAATTCCCTTGTAACGTCTTTTGCTATTATGAGAGCGCCAACGATTTTAATATCGATTTTCACACCCTCTTCTTTTGCTTGCAATAATCGGTTGCGATCAAATTCTAATACTCCAAAAGCAAAGTACTTCGTATGTTTGAACTCCTTTAACTCAGCCGAATGACTGTCTAATTGTCTTCTAATGGCGATGCGAATAAAATCACTGCGGTTTGTATAATATCCTTGGTCTACTAAAAGATCAATTTGTCCAAGATCCATCGGCCCGAGATTTATCGTTATTTTTTCTAATTCAGGAATATTCACCACACCCCTTCTTGGTACCCTATAACTTCAACTATGCCTAACTAATTTTACCCTGTCAAGCAAAATAAATGGAAATTTGTATTGCATAAAATGGATGATTAAGGTAATATACCATCCGAAGGGATGTTGTACAGATGTTAAATGGATGTTTTATTTGAGAATCTTTTGTTTAACGAATAATAATCTCTTATGTAAAGGAAGGCGATTAAATGAAACAGAGGAAAACATTATGGCGTCTTACAGATTACTGTTTTAAGTACAAGATCACTTACACTTTTTTATTTATAACAATGTTTGTCGGTATAGGATTGGATCTTGGTACCGCTTGGTATCTAAACAAAATTACAGATGCAGCAGTCGCACAAACTGAAGCACAATGGCCATCCCTTATTACCATAGGTCTCATAATCCTTTTTCTTACTGTTGCAAACATTTATTTGGATACCTATTTAAAATCAAAGGTCTCATCACAAATCAGGAAAAATATTCGTATCGATACACTTAAGAAAGTACTTTGTCTTCCAATGAGTCATTTTAATGAGAATCATTCCGGAGAGCTTTTAACACGGATGACAAATGATAATCAGGCGATCGGGAAAGCGTGCAGTGATACAATACTTTCTTTAATTCGCAATCCGATCCTGGCATTATCCTCATTTATTTATTTAATTACAATCAATTGGAAACTGGCTTTTATTTGTGCTCTTGTTGGTCCAATGACACTTCTTGTCGGAGGATTATTCGGGAAAGTTCTTCGACACAATTCACAACAATTACAAATCCGATTTGGAAAATTAACCTCCGTACTGCAAGAGATCTTGGGATCAAGCATTATTTTTAAAACTTTTGGTCTTGAGAAGAAATTGCTTAATAAATTTATCTTGAATAGTGAAGATATCAGTAAGTTTGAAATTCGCGGAGGGAAAATCCAGGCTTCACTATCTGCTACGGCAAATGCAGTTGGTCTTTTATCCTTTATCATAACTTTCATTGTGGGTGCTTATTTTGCAGCGTCAGGATCTATGACCGTAGGTGGCTTAATCGTTTTTATACAGCTTATGAATCATTTAACTTGGCCATTTACCGGTCTAGCATCTTCATGGGGAGAGCTTCAACAAGCACTTGGCGCCGCGGATCGGATTTTTAAGACGATGGACGAAAGAACTGAGTTCCCAGAAATTCCTGCACAGAAAGTTAATCATGAATTTAAAAAAATAGAAGTTGCCGGGTTGACATTTGGATACGATTCAGAACGCTTAATACTGAATGATGTTTCTTTAAATGTAGAGGCCGGACAGAAAATTGCGTTAGTCGGTCCAAGTGGTGGTGGGAAAACGACTATCTTTAAAATGCTATTAGGTTTATTTGAACCTGACAAGGGTCATATACAGATAGATGAAAAAAATGTGAGGGAGATGGAATTGCAAGACTTAAGAAGCTACTTCTCACTCGTACCACAAGAAAACTTTATGTATTCTGGGACCATTCGAGAGAATATTGCCTGTGGAAAGCTAGATGCTTCAGAGGAGGAAATCATAGCAGCCGCGAGAGATGCCAATGCTTTAGGATTCATTTCAGAACTCCCCGATGGTTTGGATACTCACATTGGTGAGGGAGGGGTCCGTTTATCAGGAGGTCAGAAACAAAGAATATCAATTGCTCGAGCTCTACTTAGAAATGCACCAGTTTTGTTGCTAGATGAAGCAACTGCAGCGCTAGATAACGAATCCGAGCGGCTAGTTCAAGAGGCCTTGGATCGTTTAATGGTCGGAAAAACAACGTTCATCATTGCTCACAGGCTTTCGACAGTTCAACACGCGGACCAGATAATTGTAATAGAGAATGGAATGATCGTAGATAAAGGAAAGCATGAAGAGTTATTACAATCTAAGGGTCTTTATCATAAACTTTATAATAGCCATCTATCAGCTACTTCAAAAATTGAAGCAAGTGCATAATTGAAATTTAATCAGAGCATTTTCCGGCTTCGACAGTTGATGGATAAAAATGCTTTAGGGTTTGCAGGCTACTTCTGCGCCTAAACAAGCTGGGCGCTCGCGTCCATATCGTTTGCAGCTCCGTTCGTATTATTGTGTCGAATGGAGTGTGAAAGTCTGAAATCAAAGTCTGAAGGTCAAAATTCATTCAGACAAACCGAACGATTGAAACTATTGGATTCATGATCACATACCAGTCACAATCGAGCTCCAGTGTGCACGACTTCTTACTCCTTGAAGGCGCGCAAATAAGCTGCCAAAATAACCGGCTTGCCGCCGGACAACTCCCGGCCCGATCGATTAGCGCCTTCAAATCGCCATACCGGTCATACGGCGCCCATACCTCCATATAGATAGCCTCCTGGTCAGCAGAAGCAGTTGTATGCACCGGATAGTTGCTTACATTATTGAAAATCAGACCTACATCCGGATTGATCTGCTGCAATTCTCGCTTTACGCGGTCGATCAGCGCCGGATAACAGGCTGCCAGATCAACCGTCGTCTGCGAGAGCGCGCCCGCCGCATCGCGCGTGAACGCATGCTTCGGAAAGCCCAAGATTAAAGGGCTCTAATCCGCCGCGGCGCGCTGCCTTTGCTGAGGCCCGCTTCTGCAGCGAAAAAGAAAGAAGCTTAGGTTTGCTAAACCTGAGCTTCCAAGCTGCTGCCCAAATGATGTTCTATAAATCCCAAGGAGTAAGTTTTCTCCCCTTATGGAGTATGCCCGGCGAGATACTGGACTGTGCCGGCCGGGAAGCTGTTCCATTCCCCGTACAGGCTGAACATGTCTGAACCGGCGCGGATGCCGGACTTGCGAATGATCGTCCCGCCGTTAGGCATAAATTGCGTGTTTGAACCCGGATCGCCGAGCACGTCAATCGTAACTCCGTCTTTCTTCAAGACAAAGCCTGTGGTAACCGTGTTGCCATTATCATACAACTTCAGTTCGTCGTTATAATATGTGACATTGGTGATGGCGAACAGATCAGTAAACAACCGGTCGATGAAGAGATACGGCACGCCCTTCGATAACGAGAGTAGCGTTCGGGTATAGGAGGTCTTCTGTCCGCTATTGGGCTTGTATTGATGAACTTCAAGCTCGTAGCCGGAAATAGACGTGGTATCACCAACGGCGTTGTGGAACAGCTGAATCGCCGTGCGCCCGCTGCCCATGTCCATATACTGCGAGAAGTACAGATCCTCAGCGCCTTGGGGAGCAACGGCGACGTTCAGAATGGCGGCCATTCCATCAGCCCCGATTACACATGACGACAACCCCTGCAAACCGCTGTTCCACGTCCACAGCGTCCCGTTCAGCGTCGACGGTCCGGTAAACGTCGAATCAGGGGTGCCTTCGTACAGCTGGAACTTGGATTGATTCGGGAAAATGCTCGACAGGTCGTAGGTGATGCTGTCATTCACGCCCTGTTTTGTCCGAATCTCAACCCGTCCGTTCGGAGCGAGCGGCGCGTTGCGCACGGTGAGATCGTAGGCTGCCGTGCCGCCTTTGCCGTCATCCGCGGTAATTTGTACTATCGTGCTGCCCGCCGTCGAAGCAGGTGTTAGCGTGAGGAGGTCCCCGGACACCGTTGCATTGACAATGTCAGACATTTGCGGAACCGCGGTAAAGGTTAGCACGTCGCCATCCTGATCTTCAAACAGTTGAGACAGATCGAACGTCCGGGCGTTGGTTACTCCGGCAGTCAGAACCTGTTCATAGATGGAGCTGACAACTTCCGGGGCATGGTTTTGTTCCACAGGAGCGGCATTGACCGTCACCGCAAACGTCGAAGCTGCAGTGCCGCCGCGCCTGTCAGTCGCCGTGATTGTCACTGTCGTTGAACCTTCAGCAACCGGTGTCAGCGTCACCTTTTGCCCTGAAACGGAAACGGTCGCGATGCCGGAAGCTGCTGATACTGCCGTAAAGGTCAGCGTATCTTGATCCGGGTCGACAACATATGAGCCGAGATCCAGAATTGTCGGTGCATCGCCCAATTGCAGCGTTTGAGCAGGGATCGCCGAGATAACAGGCGGTTCATTGATTGTAATTTGGAACTCAGTTTCCGCTTCCCCGCCTTTGCCATCTAAAGCTTTCAAGCGAATCGTCGTCGTGCCGGAGGCGAGGGCGTGCACTGTCGCCTGTGCTCCGTTGACCGATACCGTGGCGAGGCTTGGGTTCAGCGAGACCGCTTCATAAGTCAGCATGTCTTGATCCGGGTCGCTGAACAGTGTCGACAAATCCAAGCTGTAGTCGGCATGCCCTACGGTGAGTGTTTGATTGTCCGGCGTTTTCTGTACGACCGGATTCCGGTTCGGCGCTGCTGTCACATGCAGCTGGAACGATTGGGTCGCCGTGCCGCCGCGCCCGTCAGTCACCGTGATTGTCACTGTCGTTGAACCTTCAGCAACCGGTGTCAGCGTCACCTTTTGTCCTGAAACGGAAACGGTCACGATGCCGGAAGCTGCTGATACTGCCGTAAAGGTCAGCATATCTTGATCCGGGTCGACAACATATGAGTCGAGATCCAGAATTGTCGGTGCATCGCCCAATTGCAGCGTTTGAGCAGGGATCGCCGAGATAACAGGCGGTTCATTGATTGTAATTTGGAACTCAGTCTCCGCTTCCCCGCCTTTGCCATCTAAAGCTTTCAAGCGAATCTTCGTCGTGCCGGAGGCGAGGGCGTGCACTGCCGCCTGCGCCCCATTGACCGATACCGTGGCAAGGCTAGGGTTCAGCGAGACCGCTTCATAAGTCAGCATGTCTTGATCCGGGTCGCTGAACAGCGCCGATAAATCCAAGATATAGTCGGCATGCCCTACGGTGAGCGTTTGATTGTCCGGCGTTTTCTGCACAACCGGATTCCGGTTCGGCGCTGCTGTCACATGCAGCTGGAACGATTGGGTCGCCGTGCCGCCGCGCCCGTCAGACGCTTTGACCGTAACCTTCGTGCTGCCGGCTTGTACAGGTGTCAGCGTCAGCTGGTCTGCATTCAATATAAACGTCGCGATAGAGGAATCCTCCACGTTGACCTCATAAGAGAGCGGATCATTGTCAGCATCAGTGAAGAAAGCGTTCAATGACAAAATTAGATTTCCATCGCCGAGCCCTTTCGTCTGATTGGGAATTCCGGTGCCTTGCGGAGGATCATTGGGATCCTTGACCGCCACAGTGAACTCGGTCTGTGCCGTACCTCCCTTGCCGTCATCTGCCGTCACGGTGATCGCCGCCGTTCCGGTGCTGACCGGCATGATGGACAACACTGCTCCATTGACGGCGACTGCGGCGATGCTCGTGTTAGAGGATACGGCCGTATAAGTCAACGCGTCTTGGTCCTCATCTGCGAATACGTCCGCAAGGCTCACCGAATGAACCCCGTCCTTCATCTTGGCGTTAACCGGCGGGATTGCATTTTTCACGGTCGGCGCATGGTTGGCCGTTGCTGGAGGAGTCCAAGGGTCCGGGCTCGGAATCCACGAATAACGGTCATCAATGCCTGTTCGCACATGTTTAAGCTGTCCGCCTACCTGGTTCAAATTTACAATGACTTGAGACAGCTTAACATCCTTTGGCAATTGAACCTCGCCGATTTCCACATTGCTGCCGAGCGTCAGCCTTGCTTGCTGACTCGTCACTTGCAGGATTCCGATTTGCGCGTTCCCTTTTAATTGAACGGCTTGTTCGCCGTCCACCGTCAATGTTTTAATCTTGGCATTAACTTCAACGCCCGAAACCCCCTTCGCCAAAATGACCTGACCCAATGTGTCCCCCGTCACGGTGACGCCATTACCGGAAATCTTCAAGCTTCCTGCATAAGGGGTGCCGCGCGCATCAAGCACGACGCCATCCTTCACGATCTCCAAATCGGACAAATCATCAAGCGTACGGTTCGCAAACTTAAATTGCACAACGGCCCCTTCCAGCGCTTGCATATTGCGTTCCCCAAGCAGCTGTTTCCATTTGCCCTCCACCAAGAACGGTTTCCCGTCGATCGTGAGCACATCTCCATCCACGTTCGTGATTGTCTTCGTCTGCTCGCCCGCTTGGAAGATATCCAGCAAAAATTTTGCGATGTGCTCGCGCTTAACCACACCCCGCGGGTTCAATTTCTCATCCGGCGTGTCGATCAATCCCAGCCGCATGGCCGCATCCACTAGACTTGTTGCCCAGGATGATACCTGTTGCGCGTCCTGCACATTTGTTTTCAGCCCGCCGCGCGCGTCAACTCCTTTCACAGCGCGCACAAATACCGCGGCCAGCTCTTCACGGGTAACGGGATCTTGCGGGCGGAACGAATCCGCTCCTCCGCCTGTCATCAAGCCGGCTCGATAGACTGCCTTAATATAAGAAGCGCTCCAGCCAGATTCCGGCACGTCGGCAAACGATGAGGCTCGTACATCGGACAAGGGCAATTGCAGCGCCCGTGCCAACAAAGCTGCCAGTTCTTGACGAGTCAAATCGTCAGCAGGACGAAATTGTCCGGTAGAACTCCCTAGCAGCAGGCCCAAATCCTTTGCCTTTTCAATAGCTTCCCTTTCAGAGAAGATATGCCGTTCAAATCGTGAAATTCGCCTGCAGAAAATCCGTCTGTAGAAGCCGGATCTGTCAGCGTATTTTTCGTCCCGGCCAATTCTGGGGGCACATGATCGTTTGACATGGCCTGACCCTGATAAGTCGTTTCAGCCGCATAAGCCAGTCCCGGAATTGAACCAGTCAGCAGAGCGCCGGCAAGCAAAGAAGTTTGCAAGCGGCGACTGTTTTTTTTGAAGCTTTTAAGTTGCTTCTGTTTATCCATTCAGTACCCTCTTTCGGTAGAAGAGTAAGTTATTTCGGCTTACTATATTCAACAATTTTCATTGTTTTTCCTTTATAAAATAACATCAGTATTCGAAGGGCGCTATCCAAATTTATAGTGATCCTCACCGTAGAAGTTGAGTACCACACTCTCGCAACTTGACTCGAAAAAATTGATATAATGGAATTCTCATACCGAAAATAGCATTCAATATGTTGATAAGTTGCCCTCGCCCCCCAATAGAACCAGTTCTCTATAGTAAGTATCGGTCAAACGGCTCTTTAGTTGTAGATTTTTCCGTTTATTCGGTACATGACGTAAGCTCTGTCTCCAGCGCAATCTCAATAGGCTATTACGACTTGGTATTTATTGCGTATATATAAAAGGCCGTCCCCTACGTCATGATCTGGCATGACACACGGAACAGCCTCGTGAAATTCCGATAGCGATTATATAATCAATCCATCCTTCATCGTAATAATGCGATCTGCAAAAGGAAGCATTTCTTCATCATGGGTGACCATCAACGTTGTAAGGTGCAGCGTTTTGGTCAGATCTCGAATGAGCACCATCACGTCCCTGGATCGCTTTGAGTCCAGACTCGCCGTCGGTTCGTCCGCAAACAGGATTTTAGGTTTATGGATAATGGCGCGTGCGATCGCAACACGCTGCTTTTCCCCGCCGGATAAAGAAGAAGGATAAGCCTGTTTCCGATGACCCATTTCTACCAGCTCGAGAATCTTGGCCACTTCTTCCTTTTGCTCGCGTTTGTTCATTTTGGACTCTGCCACGTCAAGCATTAGCATAAGCTGGTCTTCAACGGTAAGGAATGGTACCAGGTGAGCAGATTGAAAAACAAAACCAAATTTACTTGCGCGTATTTGGCGAATTTCCTCCTGCGTCATCGCAGTCATGTTCTTTCCGTCAAAATGCACCTTCCCGTCGGAAGCGCGCTGCAGGCCGGCGGCGATCGTAAGCAGCGTGCTTTTTCCGGAACCGGAAGCACCCACGAGAGCTGTCAGTTCACCTTCTTGCAGGGAGAGGTTAATGCCTTTGAGCACTTGCTCCGAAACTTCGCCATTGGTAAACGTCTTGGTAACATCATTTATGGTGAAAGTTGTCATTTTACATGTCTCCTTGTTGAATGGCTTGCAGCGGCTCAACTTTTCTAATCTGCAGACCGGAAAGCGTAGCGCCGATAAATCCGATGACTAGGAATAGGACGGATAATTGAATGGTCGCACTCAACGTCAAACTGAATGGCATGCCCTCCGGTGCGATCATGTTAAAACCTTGGCTTAATGCTACCGATAAGACCAATGCGATCAAGGTGATGAAGAACATTTGCGACCACATCATGCGGAACAACGTGCTTGTTTTCACACCGATTGCTTTCAAAATGCCGTACAGCCCGATTTTCTGAACATTCATCATGTAGAAGAAAATGGCGAACAACAAGCCGCTAATGGCAATCAAAAACCAAATGATCATATTGAGGGACATGTTCTCTGCCTTATAACTTGAGATCGTATTAAGAAACTCATTATTTGAAAAGGAATCTAAGCCTGTAATCGAAGCTGTATCTTTTCCTGGAACGAACATCAACTGCATACCCTTTGTACGATAGATCTCTTTATAGTTATCCATATTAACAAAAGCGACAGGGGCGTGGCTGTATTTCTTTTGATCCACGAATTTCACGACTTTGAATTGGCCGTTGAACTGATTATTCGTTAATACATCTCCAACTTTAATGCCATCCTTCTCTAGTGAGCGATCTAACACAATTTCCCCCGGAGCAACTTTTTCGAAAAACGGGGAATCCGTCGAAGTCACAAATGCTACCGTGTGCTGCTTGTCCTCTGCATCGTTCACAAAACCCATCTGAATGGAAAATGCCGCGGCATCCTCATGCTCCTTCATCATTTGCTCCTGTAAGCTGGGATCTATTTTGGAAAGATTGTACGTTTTCTTCGCTTCAGTATTCATATAAAAATATCCCTTGGGCAAGTCCTTAATCAGGGCTGCATTATCATGGGACAATCCGTTTGCCAATCCCGAGATGATAAAGGTTAAAAAACTGACGAGAAAAATAATCGAGCCCAATATAATAAACTTCGCTTTGCTTTTCATCATTTCTTTCCATGCCATATTCATGATGATTCCTCCATTTCTTTGGTACAACATCAGATTATGCTTGTACTATGAACGGAGTGTGAATGGAACATTACAAACAAATACAGGAAGGGCTGCTCGATCGAGCCCCTGACCTTCTCGCTGCCAGCGAGACGCTCTCCCACCGTGGTCGGTTTCACAGTCCCATAAATACGAAAGGAGGAAATAAAAAAGCTTCCCTCTATTCAGAAGGAAGCCCTAATCGTAACATGTTAATTACATTGGGCACAGTCCGTCAAGATTCTCCCCGTATCTACCTGAGTATCATCTGCCGCGCCCATCGTTCCAATGAATTGACTAATTCGAAGTTTAAAGTCGATCTTAATGCCGTCCCTTATTAACTTCTTCCTTGTTAATGATTGTACTAAGCATCGTCTTGTTCGAATACATTGCACCAGTTCGGATGTTCATCGAGCTTAATCTTCAAACTTGGAGTTCCATGACTTCATCAGCTGAACTTTTCTTCAGTAGTTGTATAAGCAAAGTCATAGTTTGCCCGTGCCTCTACAACTTGAGTATAATTCACTCTTCCCCACTGTCTTAGCTCTTTCATCGGCTGAAGCAATGTTTCCCCTAATGGCGTTAATGAATACTCGACGCTTGGAGGCACTGTAGGAATTATATGTCGTTGGACCAATCCATCGCGCTCAAGCTTGCGTACCGTCTGGGTAAGCATTTTTTTGGATATCCCCTCGACCCTCCGGAGCATTTCTCCATATCGAATTTTACCGTTTTCCATGGCATAAATTACAAGTACAGTCCACTTGTTAGAGATAATGTCAAGAACTTTGCTATAACCGCAATTGGATAACGAAATATCCGATTGTTTTGTTTTAGATGCATATGTCAAATGATTTCCCTCCTACGCAATACGAAGTTCCTAGGACACTTTAAAGTGCCTACTTATATCATTCTAATTTTTGTATTACTGTATGTCTATACCAGTACTGTGCAAGATCTGCCGCAACAAGACACCGCTTAAGGGCGATCCGGACGTTCCAAGAGCAGGAAGATATACTCCCGAAAGGGGTATCTTGTACTGGATTACTTCGATGGGTAGGTATAAACATGACAAATATTATTAAAACGCGTCCCAAGCTATTTGTATTGGATAACGGTCGAATGAGCATGGATAAAAATTGGATAATCGCCATGCATAATCCGGCTACAATAAATAATCCGAACGCCACGACACAATTTGTGGAATTTCCAATCTATACGGTATTGATTGATCATCCTGAGGGAAAAATCTTGTTTGATACAGCCTGCAATCCAAATTCCATGGGCATTGGAGGGCGTTGGACACCATCGACCCAACTTTCGTCTCCATGGGTGGCAAGCGAGGAATGTTACCTGCATAACCGACTGGAGCAACTTAATGTTAGACCAGAGGAAATCAAGTACGTCGTTGCCTCCCACTTGCATCTGGACCATGCAGGATGCCTCGAAATGTTTACGAACGCGACCATTATCGTTCATGAGGATGAGTTTAATGGAGCACTGCAAACCTACGCCCGTAATGAAAAAGAAGGAGCCTATGTTTGGGCTGATATCGATGCATGGATCAAAAACCAACTACAGTGGAAAACGGTCAAACCGGGCGAAGACAACTTGGCTCTGGTGGATGGCATCAAAATCTTGAATTTTGGAAGCGGTCATGCATGGGGTATGTTGGGTCTCCAGATCGAAATGCCAGAAACAGGCGGAATCATTCTAGCTTCCGATGCCATTTATTCCGCGGAAAGTTTCGGTCCTCCGGTCAAGCCGCCTGGCATTATTTATGATTTGATCGGCTACAGAAATGCGGTGGAGAAAATCCGTACTTTGGCTACCCGCACGAATTCTCAAGTGTGGTTCGGGCATGATGCGGATCAATTCAGACACTTGAGAAAATCTACCGAAGGATATTATGAATAATAATAATCCCCTAGATGACACCGAATGGAGGCATCAACACTCGTCTTTGAACTGGTTTCTTCTCTGATTTTCTCTCAGTCGAACAATGGGGATTTGATGCGGCGCTTTCCAGCGCCGATCACAGGGAGCGAAACACTCCACCTTCACACACGCATCGTCGTCCCGCACACGGTGGCCCCCTCAAGTAGGCGATCAACGAAGGGTATGGAGTAAGAATATTGCCCGGCTTCATCGTTCATGGTCCGCCGATTGCCGTCGTTTCTACGCTATGGCACTTCCAACCGGATCAGGACACTTGGAGGACGGTCTGGCATTGTTTGGTTACCGGGTCGTGGAAGACATACGCGGCAGCCTCGTCGTGGAAGTAATCTGGTATTGCAATTTGTCCGAGGAACACGAGCGGTCCATTGGCTCCTATCGGCCAAGCGGGGGCTTGCAGCCAACGAGGTGGTTTCTTCGCATAGCGGAAGAGTTCCAAAATCCTTTGCTTGAGCCATTTTTTCAGAGCGCTCTGCAAAAGCGTCTCTGGCGCTCCTTCTATAATCGTTTGAACATAGGTCAGATCGAGTTGAAGCCACTTTGGCTCAGCCGCAGCGATTAACTCGACCATTTCGGCCTTGTCGCTAGACACATTGACCTCAATCCCCTGTTCCTCCAGGTACTCACCAAGAGCGGTTTGAGCATTCAGCACATCAATGGGGCTACCGAAGTTCAGGGCGATCAGGTAGTGATAAAGGGTGTGGCTTGAAGATGCAAATTGCGGCGGACGCTCAGTGGAAAGAAGAGCTTCAATGTCGGGATCTTGATACAAAATATCCTCGAATGCCCGAGTTTCCATATGGCCTTCGACGAATTTCTTCAACGTATTAACCGCAGACGACATACTTCCGCCTCCTCTCTAAATGATATAATGTGGAGCACAGTTTGCCTGTCCTGATTGGGCGTACCACCCGCGTCTAACCTCCTGATGCATCCGAAGCGAGGTCCGTCCCCGATCACTGGTGAGAAGGGGCGTCAATGGCGTCACCAGCGTGCGCCAACTATCCCACTCCCACAGACCGGGGGCATGTGGCGATGCGAGCAATATAGTCATTTGATAGGAAGTCGTTCGGAAGCTCAATGCCCTCGCTCCTTTCAAAAAAAGCCTCTAAAGCGATTCTGACTTCTGAAAGATACATAGAAGCCCCCCTCAATAGATAGTTCATCCCCGTCATTGGTAATAATTCGACCATTTCCGTCATTTTCCTTTTGTGGATGGATACATTACAATTATGATACTGAGCTGCCTCAATTGAGGCGGCCCCTTCGATATCGCCGTTAACGTTAGTGAGTTCCGAATCTGCTCCCCATCGCCAGCCGCGGCTGCATCGGCCAACTTGTGTCAGCTATTTATCTCTACTACCGCTTTTATGATCCCGCCATCCGGTTTTAACCATGTCTCATACTCTGTGATCGTATTATCAAAGTCAGTCCTATGCGTAATAAATGATGCAGTATCAACGTGCCCATCCCGAATGCTCTGAAATACATATTGAAAATCATCAGGCTGAGCATTTCGGCTACTAAGAAGAGTCATTTCTTTCTTGTGAAAATCCGGGTCATAAAAACTGATGTTGTCTTTTACTAAACCAACAAAAACAAGCTTGCCTCCGTGAGCCGCGAAATTCATTGCATTTTCCATCGATCTGGCATTTCCTGTTACGTCAAACACAATTGACGCCATTTCTCCGGATGTAATTCGTGAAATCTCTGCGGGGAGATCTTGATTAACGTTTAGCGTATAGTCAACTGGCCCCCAGCGCTTACAAAACTCCAAACGATTTTCATTCATGTCAACGGCGATTACATTTGCCCCTTTCAGCTTTGCATATTTCATAACACCAAGCCCGATCGGCCCTGCTCCCACTACTAGCACATTATCATTTTTTTTGACCTCTGCACGCTTAACGGCGTGAGCGCCAATCGCTAAACATTCTATGATCGCAGCTTGGTCTAGAGAAATTTCATTGGTACAAAGCAAATGATCATGAGGTACACAAAGGTACTCCCTCATTCCCCCATCTTTATGAACTCCGAAAAGTGAAAGGTTAACACAGCAATTCGTTTTTCCCAATCTGCATGGCATGCATTTTCCACATTCAATATAGGGAATGATTGAAACTTTATCGCCAACCTTTAAGTTTTGCTTATTATTTCCTATTTCCATAATTTCACCGGATAGTTCATGTCCAAGAATTCTAGGATATTCAAAAAAGGGCTGATTTCCTCTGTATGCATGTAAATCAGTACCGCAAATACCGATTCGTCGAATCTTTACCAAAGCTTCATTTTCATTTCTTACAGGCATCTCTTCTTCTATCATTTTTAGCTTGTACGGTTCCATACAAATTATACTTTTCACTCGTTATCCTCCCCAAAATTTATTATTCCCTGACCTAAGAAGAGAAAGCAGCTCTCATAGATCAGGGAACAATTTTTTGTTATTTTTTGTTTGCTTTATACCACTGGGTCGCTTCCTCTATAGCCTCATCCCCGCCTCGTGCTTTCCAGTCCAGAACAAATTTATCGAAATAGTCCACGTCTTCTTTTCCAGTAATAATTTTAGCGGCAGTTTCCATAAACAATCCATTTTTGCCAAGTTCAGGTCTGGACAAAATAACGCTTGGAACTGGCATATCAACAGCGTCATTCACACGGCCTTCACTATTCGCAATTTTTAAAGCATTTGTTATTAAATCGCCATTCGGTCTTCCTTTCATGAATTCCTCATTCAACGCATAAGGTTTACCGGTAATTTGGAGGAACATTAAGTGCATATTTTCCTTATTAATCTCATCTACAGAAGCAGGGTAGTTGTATTGGATTTTGCCATTATTAAGGGTATAATCTTCGCCTTCAATTCCGTATGTTAAAAAGGTGTCAGCCTCTTTGGAGTAAAACCAGTCTAAAAATTTTATAACATCGACTGCATTTTTACTGGATGCCGGAATGGCAAAAGCCGAACGAATCGAAGATAAAATTTCTCCTCCGCCCTTTCCATCAGGACCAATGGGAGCCGGTATATTAATAATTTCAGCGTTTGGATCTCCTTGTTTTACTTCCGATAACCACTTATCAGGGTAATTAGGTTCGTGTACCCACATGCCAACTCGTGCTGCACCTTTAATCTTCGCATCCCAGTCTTTGCCTTCAAGCACAAATATCTCGTTATCTATGAGTTTTTCTTGATAAAGTTCACGGTATAGTTTAAGCGCATCCTTCATTTCCGGAAGAATAAACTTAGGTATAAGTTTATCATCGACGTATTTCCAGGCGCCGGCTGGAATAATGTCGCCAGGATTTACATCATAGGCTCCGAAAAATAATTCACCAAACCTGAAATTTTTACGCGCCGAGAATGGAATTTCATCATTTTTGCCATTGCCATTCGGATCTTGATCGCGGAAAGCTTTCAAGACATGAATGTATTCATCGATTGTTTTCGGTACCTGCAGGCCTAACTTGTCAAGCCAATCTTTACGTACATAAATGACTTGATTATGTGTTACGCCATTGATGGTTGGGATTGCAAAAATTTTGCCCCCACTGGAAATTGCAGGTGAATCCCATACTTCCTGCGGAATATTCGCTTTTAGATTGGGGCCATATTGGTCAATTAAATCATTGAGCTCCAAAAACGCTCCGTTTTCAACAGCATTGGAAGTAGTTGTCGTATTGATAGCCATTATTTCTAGCAGATCAGGCAATTTCTCATTTGCTGCCAAAAGCAAATTAAGTTTTTGATCAAAATCCGTTTGCGGGATTAGCTCAATTTTTACATTTGTCTTTGAGAGCTCCTCCAATTTCTTAACATACTTGTCCTCATTAATGTTAGGAGAACTCTCGATGTAAGGAAGAGACCTTGAACTCATCGTAATATTAATAGATGGAACATTACTAACTTCTGCGTCATTTGACGCTTTCCCCTTGTTGTCTGGGGACTGATTGCCGCATGCAGATAGAATTGTGATGCCTGTTAAAATCACAGCAGATCTTTTTAAGCTTTTCATGTGGACACCCTCTCATTTTCTTTGATTGTATAGACTAACCCTTAACGGAGCCAATCATCGCACCTTGAATAAAGTGCTTTTGAATTAAGGGATAAATCAATAAGATCGGAACAGTTGCAATAATGATCGTTGCCATCTTTATACCTTCAATCGACATCAACATGCCTGAGGCACTGCTGCCGGCGTCACTTTCTACAATAAGTTGTCTGAGCTTGACTTGCAGTGTATATAGGTTTGGATTTCTTAGATACATAATAGCACTCATATAACTGTTCCAATACCCGACTGCATAAAACAGACCAACCGTTGTTAAAGAAGGAAGTGAAACCGGAAGAATGATTTTCCAAAAAGTTCTAAACTCATCACATCCGTCTATTGTTGCCGCTTCAGAAAGTGCATCTGGAATCCCTTTGAAAAAAGAGATCATGATGACCAAATTAAATGCGCTTACTAATCCGGGAATTATTAATGCGCTGAGTGAATCTAGCATCCCATAGCCTTTTACAACCAAGTAGGTTGGGATCAAAGGCGCCGGAAAAATCATCGTAATAATCACCATAATGATCATGATATTTCGTCCCTTTAGATGGGACTTCGATAGGCTGTAACCCATCGTAGAGGTAAAAAGCAAACTCATAAACGTACCGCAGACGGTTATCCATACCGTAACTGCAAACGCTTTCCATATTGCGGCATTTTTCAATACAGCAACATAATTATCAAGTGTGAATTGTACAGGGAAAATAGTGACCTTGCCTTGAAGAATAGCTTGGCCGTTGCTAAAAGAACCTGCTAAGATATTCAAGAAAGGAATCAGCATTAGCAGACTGATACCCACTAGCAAGATTGCGTTGAATGCCGGGTACAAACTTCGTTTCTTGTTCACGTTCTCACTCCTTTTAATACAAACTCTGTCCAGTAACTCTTTTACTTATTCGATTAAATCCTAAGATCAGAATCAAACCAACTACAGATTTAAATATACCGATTGCCGTTGTATAACTGAACTGCCCGCCTAATAGACCGATTGAGTAAATATAAGTATCTAAAATTTGCCCTTTTTCAGCTACAAGCGGATTGAGCAGCATATAGATCTGTTCAAACCCTAATTCCAGAAGATTGCCGATTCTTAGTAAAAATAAAATCATGATCGTAGGTAACAATGAAGGGATGGTGATGCTAACAATTTTCCTCAGTCGCCCGGCTCCATCTACATCAGCCGCTTCGTACATTTCAGGATTTATACTGGCAAGAGCAGCAAGATAAATAATTGTATTCCAGCCGACTTCTTTCCATATGCCCGATGCAACAACGATTGAACGGAAATATTCAGGCTGCTGCATAAAGAATATTCGATTGAAACCAAGATACTCCAGCAAATCATTTATGATTCCATAATTAGGCGATAAAACGTTAATGACTAACCCGCCAACAATAACCCATGACAAGAAATGCGGCAGGTAGACAATGGTCTGGACGGTTCTTTTAAACCACATTTTTCTAACTTCATTTAATAGTAATGCGAGTATAATTGGCGCAGGGAAGCCAAAAATTAACTGGTATAAACTAATGAGAATGGTATTTGTGAGTATTGTTGCAAACTCAGGATAAGTGAATAAAGTCAAAAAGTGTTTAATTCCAACAAATTCACTCCCTGTAATTCCTTTATAAATATTATAATCCTGAAATGCAATTACACTCCCCATAATGGGGACGTATTTGAAAAGCAGGAAAAACAAGACCCCGGGCGCTACCAGACAATATAACTGCCAATGCTTATAAAAGTACGACGTTCGACTTTTTCTGTTTGCTTCAAGGGAGTTGATCGTTAAAGACCGAGTGCCAGATTTCATAGAAGCCTCCAAATGTGATGTTTGATAACTTAATAATAGGTGAATGCATGAATAACGTACATGATTATTCTTTAGATAAATGTGTTTTTTTAAGCGTAAATGTAAGCGGTTTTCTACATAAGGATAAAAAACATGTTAAAAAAAAGAATCTGACCCAAGTTGTTAAATACGTGGGTAGATTCTTATCATTTTAGATACATCTCCGCATTCTGCATGCCTAGCTGTTTGTAAATCCAAGTGATTTTCGGTATTCTCTAGGTGTCACGCCATACACTTTTTTAAAAGACTTCGTAAAGTGGGCATAATCCGTATATCCGATAAGTTCAGGGATATCATACGCTTTACGGTCCGGATCAGCCAATAATTGTTTGGCAACTTCCATTCGATATTGAATCAAATACTGCGAAAACGAAATTCCAACCGTTTGTTTAAATATTTGGCTCAAATAAGGAACAGAGAGATTGACATATTCTGCAACAGCCTGTTGTGACAATTCATTGTCTTTATAATTGTTTTCGATATATTTAATAGCTCGTTTAATCGTTTGATGCGTGCTAAAATTCCGGTTTTCCCGTATAACCGCAACTAGGGTTGAAATATAGTTTGTATTATACATTTTTAAGTCCTTGCCTGACGCAATTACGGTATGGATTTTTTGTTTATCGACTTCAGGAATTTGGATTTTGCTATAACTTTGAAGTTGCACATTAATTCTGCTTAGAAATTCGATACTCCGGTTCCTTTGTTCAGCCATCGTTTCGTTGTCCAAGATCCATTGCTGATTAAAGTTTTCAATTAGCTGCAGGGCTTCGTTTTCATTCATCGACCAGATCAAATTGGACAACCTCGTTGCTTCATCCGAAGAATAGGTTAACCATTGGTCATACTTTCCCCAGTCCACTTGTCTTTCATATAATTTATTTTTAACTTTTTGCAGGGTCATATAGAGCTGCTCAGTTTTTATCGGTTTAAGAAGATATTCGATAACTCCATACCTTATTGCTTCTTGGGCAAAAACAAAATCACCGTATCCCGACAAGATAATAAATTCGCATTGTATTCCAAGGTCTCTGACATTTTTAATAAGATCCAATCCATTTAATTGGGGCATTTTAATATCCGTAATTACGACTTGCGGCAGTAAGCTTTTGCATAGCTCCAGACCTTCGCTGCCATTTGAAGCTTCCCCAATTACACTGAATTCAAGACTAGAGTCAGATACAAGTTTAACAAGACTTCTTCTTATCAAACTTTCATCTTCTACAATTAATGTAGTAATCATGGTTAACTCCTTCCCCCTGCTGCTGTGGAGCTTGCTGGAACTTTTAATTGAACATCGGTGCCATTTTCATCGGATTTAACAATACTGAGTCCATATGGATAACCAAAAAGCAAGCGAATTCGAGCATGCACATTGATTAAGCCAATGTGGCCATCCACCCCATTATTATAATTATCATTATTGATTCCCTTTGCGTCAGTATGAGTAAAAATCGTGTTAAACTTATCCTTTCTCTCTTGCGGCATTCCTTTGCCATGATCCGAGACCGTTATAATAAAATCGCCCTCTTGGTACTCCCCTGTTATCCCAATAAAAGTCGGCATTAGCATGTGATCTTCATAACCATGTAAAAAACAATTTTCAATAAGCGGTTGAAGAGAAAGACGGGCAATTAAAATCTGGTTTGAGATTTCTTTTTCACACCTGATTTTACATTCCATTTGAGGAAAACGCTCCTTCTGGATTTCTAAATAAGTGAGAATGTAAGTTAACTCTTCTTCGAATTCAATGACATTCATCGTATCTTTCATACAATAACGAAACATATCGGCTAAAGCTGTAGCCATTCTGCTAATTGGCCTTATTTCCTGCAGCAGAGCATGTGAATTGATCATCTCGAGTGTATTATATAAAAAGTGAGGATTTATTTGGAATTGAAGCGCCCGCAAACTTGATTCTTTTTGCTGCAAGACTAGATCCTTTTCTCGCAATTGGGATGCATGCACCTCAACAACAAGACGTTTCAGTTCGCTTATCATATTGTTGAATCCTACAAATAGATTATTAAGCCCTCTTTCGCGTTTCACGGGCGCCCTTACGTGAAAATTTCCATTTTGCGCTTGACGCATCAAACGTTCCAATACATTCAATGAATTTGTGATGTAAATGGTATACCCGCCGATTATGAAAACGGCAACAAGCGTAATGACTACAAAAGTCCAAATGGAATAATCACGTAATTTGATTAAGTCTTTATTTAGTTCAGCAAATGGGAATTCGGAGATGATCGTCCATCCCGTAGCGTCTGATATATTGTAGTTAACGATTTCTGAAACTTCATTTTCTTCATGTATGAAAAAATTATTCGTACTTCCTGCACGTTGGCCAATTTTAAACCAGTTTGGTACAATTGTGCCTAATTTCTCCAGATTATTATGTGAATTGTATAAAACTCGGTCGTTTTGGTCTATAATCCATAGGCTCCCTTTTGAGCTGAGCTGGATTTGACTGACAATGTTCCAAATCTCGTTAAGTCGAAGATTTATTACTAATAATCCAGAAGTACGATAGGTCGTTGTATCTTTGAATTTTCTGGTCACTGTTAATATGGGGTTGCCATTAACCCAACGTATTCCCATTACATTAAAATTATCGTTATCCGTATTTTTCATGTAAGATTGAACGTCATCATTACTTAATGAGGCACCCTGATTGGACACATGTATTCCGTTAGAGGAATAGATTGTCATGGAGAATATATCAGGTCTGCCAAATACAGCCGGTCTCAACAGGTCACTCTCTATATTTCTGGAAATTAAAAACCTCTCATAGGAATCGTCCTCATGAAGAAGCATGAATTGTTTTATTAATGGGTGTGCAATTAATGGCAAAGTAGAACGTTCCAGGTCTTTAAAGTAATCGTTAAGTTGATAATTTAACTGGCGCACAAGTTGTTCGTTAAATTGCCTTGTCGTTTCCTTTATTGTCTCCGTCGTTCTATCAAACCAAATTTTTGAGAATATTAAGGCAGGCAACAATAGAAATACGATAAATAACATAATGAGTTTTAGTCGCAACTTGTAAGTTCACCCCCAATTTTTATTGTAATACTTAGACCTAGAATAATAAAAGACTTCGTCATCGCATGGAAAAATTTACCCGAGAGAAAAAACGGCATCGGAAAAAATCATTTAAAAGTAAAATAAGTATACAATATAGGAGCCTATTCATGTTAAAAAATTTCCCCGTCCGCCGCGGTGTACGAGATCCATTGGGTTAATCCTCTAGTCTGTCTTATGGCAAAGAGGGCTACGGAGCAGTGCGAGAGATATCCTGTGACGCGATGGTCTTGCAGGGGGCAATTTCAACAGGGCAAGCTCTGGAGAAACAATTATAGGAGTGGTCAGAAACGGAGCAAAATTCCGAAAAGCATTATTAACCAATTTTTATGTAGGTGAGCGATCTTAATTCGACGTTTTCTTGCGAAATCGGGCTCATCATCATCAAATAGCGGCTCACAGGAGGCTGTCGATTTTCTGTGGACAATTTGCCGCAGAAGCGAGCAACTGTGAGCCATGCGGACACAGGATCCCTTATTTTGTCGAAACCCGGCTCATTCGAAGGTCTCGCGGACAGACGATCCGTTATTTGCCGATTTTGCTGGGGTTCAGCGGCGATTTGAGGCCAATAACGGATCTACGGTCCGCGAGCAAGCCGTTTTTGCTGTTTTGTTTACAGATAACGGATCCATGGTCCGCGTGCACCCGCTTCGCCCGCGCTTACAGATGTCCACAATTAATCGACAGCCTCCACAGTTCCGTTACAATTTCAAATCGGTCGAATGTTTGTAAATAGCGGCCGTGGCATCCGTCAGATTAGGCCACACTTTAAAAAAAACGATCAACCGGCCTCGAATTGCTTTTCGTTAGATGTTAGATCAGTGCCTAAAACGGAGTTGCGGCGTCCGGGCCAGAAAGCCCACCTGCCGAGGAGCAAAGTAATGGCCGGCACGAGGAATGGACGCACAACGAACGTATCGAGCAGAATCCCGAGCGCGGTAATGACACCCATTTGCAACATCAACTGAACCGGCATCGTGATCAAAACGGCGAACGTACCCGCAAGAATGAGACCTGCCGATGTAATGACGGATCCCGTCTCCCCCACGCCTTCCAAGACCGCTTGCCTAAGCGGCATGCGCTTGCTCTTTTGCCATATGGAAGATATCACGAAAATGTTGTAATCCTCGCCCAGCGCGATCAAAAATACAAACGAATATAGCGGTATCGTGCCTTGAATCATGTCCATGCCCATGAAGTGATGCAAGACGAGCCACCCTAATCCCAAAGCGGATAAATACGAGAGCAATACGGTTAAAATAAGGTAAGCCGCGGCGATCAAAGAACGCAGATACACGACTAGGAGAGTTGCGATCATGATTATAATCAGCGGCAAAATGATGCTCATATCCCGTATGTTTGTTTCTTTCGTGTCGTATTGCTCCGCTGTCTCTCCCGAAATCCATACATGTTTCGCAGCGTCAGTGTCGCCTGACTGACGCAACGCGCCTTCGATCGTTTGGCGAAGTTCCGGGATGAGATTCATCGCGTCCATTGAGTAAGGGTTCATGTTAAGGGATACGTCATACGCCAATAGTTCTGGGTTCGTCCGCCCGGCCAGCGGCGCGGATACTTGTGTCACGTAAGGAAGCGAGGCCAAAGTCTGGGCAACGTCCCGATCCTTGCCTTCGGTCTCAACGATCACTTTAACGGGAGCGAGTTGGCCGGGCGAGAACTGCTCGCCGATGACAGAGAATCCTTCGATGGATGCCATCGTTTTTGGGAACATGGCCAACTTATCGAACGTGAACTTAATCTGAGTCGAGAATACGGCAAATCCGCCAAGCACGATGCAGGTCAGGACCATAATGAGCCAAGGCCGACGTACGACAAGGGAACCGATCAAATTGCGCGAGGGCTTGTTTGAAGCCGGGGCCGGATGTCCCTTGCGCTTGGCTCGTTCAGCCAGCATGTCCGGCGTCCTCGGAATGAACGGCCAGAAGGAAGCGCGCCCCATAATGGCGAGCAAAGAAGGTACAAGTGTCAAGCTGGCCAGTCCCATAATAAAGATGGAAATCCCAAACGGTGCGGCGAGTAGCCGGAACGAACCGTACTCCGCTGCGATCATCGTAAGGAGCGAGAGAATGACGGTTAAACTGCTCATCGCGATCGCGCCTGACGATCCGGTAATGGCGCCGCGAAGTGCCTTGCCTTTATCCGATTCGGTCTTGAGCAGTTGACGGAACCGGTAAATGAGGAACAAGCAATAATCCGTACCGGCGCCGAACAATAATACCGTCATGATATTGGTTCCTTGCTTTTCCACCGTTATCATGCCGCTGTGCACCATCCAGCCCAAAATTGGACTGATGACGAAGTAAGCGATACCTACGGCGACCAGCGGGGTTATGGCCAGAATCGGCGAGCGGTAAATGAGCAGCAGCAGCACGAGCACAAGAAGTACGGTACCGAAGAGCAATGTTTTGTCGGCCTGTCCGAATACTCCGGTTGCGTCGATCTGTATGCCGACCGGACCGGTAACTCTTGCGTTCAAGTCAGCCGGAGAATCGATGGCGACGGCGAACGGATCTGAACCGAATAGGACAGTTGCTTCTTCTTTCGCTTGATCTACGCCTTCCTTCCACTCATTCGATTGCGCGCTTTTGCTGAAGAATACTGGCGAGACGATGGTGCTGCCGTCCTCCGACAGCCTCGTTTTTAAATCCTGAAGCGGCATTTGATGCAAAGGCGGTACGGATGTCTGATACGGTACGGGATGCTTCGATAATTTTTCGGTAAATTGTTGGATGCGCTGCAGATCGGTATCGGTCAGTCCTCCTTGGCGGTGCCATACGAACAGAGCAGGAGCATCTTCCGCATTCGGATATTCTCTCGTAACCAATTCACGTGCTTGCACGGATGGCCTGGTGTCAGCCAATGAGGGTGCATTATTTACGACTTCTTTGCTAATGGGCGGTGCCAGCGTGTTTAACAGCCCTGCTGCGACTAACCAAATAAGCAAAGTAACCCATCTGGTTGTTGGGCCTGCCACCCATTTATCGATTCCAATTCGATCCTTCATGCCTGCTCTCCTTTTTATCAAAGTTTCATCTTTTCTGTTTTTTCATGCCAATTCGACCGAACCAACCGAATAATTTCCATGCTTCCCTTCAGTGCCATAAGTACAGTCATCACCTCCAGCCAATTGATTACGTCCGGCTGAAAGATGGTTGCAATATGCCATACCGGCACAACTTGAGTCATACTCAACAACAGGATAATAAACAGACCTGCAAAATTCAGAACAATTCTTGATATAACTTTGATAGATATTTCAATATGGCCAGAATTGTCAGGACGCCACGGCCCAAGACAGCGCTTCGCAGTTCGAGCTGTCGTGTACAATAACCATGCGCTGAGCATGAGTATTAATCCATTTATAAGCCAGTATTTCTGCGAAATGCTTAAGCCAGATCCTCCAATCGGTTGTTCATTCAGTATGTTTATGACCCCGGAGGCGATGTGGGTAGTCGTAATGACGTGTGTTTGGGGCCATTCAGCATCGATCGCGTCAAGTACGTTAGCGAACACGATAACTCCCAGTTGTTGTTCTGGAACAATATAAGTTTGGGCTTGGAAGCCGATCGAGCCGCCCGGCTGACCGAGAACCGGTAACCCGTTAATGTGACCTGTCATCCAACCCATGGCGTACGTTCCCGGAACAGGTTCGGTCTGCATAAGTCGTATGCCTTCCGAAGAGAGCACGGAATCATCTTCGAATCGGCCGCCGTTCATTTGGGCAATCAAGAAATGGCTCATGTCCTTCGCACTGGAATAGAGGTAGCCCGCCGGCACATCCCCTGGAATATAAATATAGGGGCCATCGTAGGCAACGTTGTATCCGAATATCCGACGGTAGGGCGTAGCCAGTCCATGTTCAGCTGCTTCATCGAGCGTAACGTAGCTGTCATGCATAGACAGAGGGCTGAAAATATGTTCCTTCACATAGTCGCCATAGGACTGGCCGGATACTTGTTGCACAATATAGCCGAGCAGTACATAATTTGCATTCGAATAACTGTAGGGATGTTCGGTTTGCTTGGTTCGCTTTAAAAACTTTTCCGCATAAGACAGGGCGTTTTTCTCCAAAGCATCTTGATATTGATCGCCGATGCTTGACAGCGTGTTGCTAAAAGTCGAGATTTGAGAGAACCCGCTTGTTTGGTTAAGTAACTGACGCACACTAATGAACTCTGCACCGTTATACTTGATGGGGATGTAGCGCTGTATAGGCGCGTCTAAGTCGATTTTTCCTGTTTCGGCAAGTTGGAGAACGGCCATAGCAGTAATCGATTTGCCGATCGAACCTATTCCAAAAGGGGTTTCGGGCGTTACAGGCCGACCCGATGAATCGGCCCGGCCATATCCCTTAAGGTAAAGAATACGATCCCCCTGTACAATCCCGAGAGCTAGCCCCGGAAGGCGTTGTCGTTTCATTTCACGAGCAATATACGCATCCACTTCAGAGAAGACCGAAGTTCCGGATCGCTCTACTTGCATGCTTCCATCACTTTGCGCTGAACTGAATAGGGGAAAGATGAACAGACTGCACAAGATGATTGCTATAGGGAATGTTCTTTTCATCATTTGCTTGGAGGCTCCTGTGTGTAGAATGCGATTGTCGCATCTACATCGTCGACAATGTAGCGTACTCTGATAGGGGACATTTTTTTCTCCTCCTTAATTCGCTTTTCTGGCATAGACCTTCCAACTATCCGAACACTCGTCCGCAAGAAATAACTGTACAGAACTCAGCTAATTCAAAAGTTTTTTACTGTCTTTAGTCATTGCCTTGGAAAAATAATAATGAGAACAAGGATACCAGACATTCCATATAGAACCATTACAATGATTCGAAACCAATGAGTTCTATTCTCATAATCATGCGCAACCAGATGCAGCGATACTCCAGACGTGATAAGGAATAGAAAGACCAGTAGATAATCGGACAGATTAGGGTGGCATCTTTCCTCTCCATCCATGTTGAAGATTGTGATCAAAACTCAATTCAACCGCTTTGCTTCGTAGACTCTTACTTCTTTTCTTCTTTGAGGGCATCGGTCTTCCGTATGAGAGACACAGTTCCAAAAAACAACATCAGAGCGAGTACCGGATGAAGAGCAGCTAAATATCCAACTCCAGACGGTAATTTGGCGCTGACCGCTATCAAAATGATGATGCCGAACAAACCCGCACTACGCAGTCGAAGAGAAAGCGGCAGCCGAGCGATGAAAGAAATCACGAGTATCAGAATCGAAACAATGATCAGCAATCTGGCAAAGCCTATATGGCTGGCCCACTGGGCCGAATCCCAAAACAGTGCGAGACCGGCAAGAAACACCTGGGTCAAAATGCAAATCGCAAATATCATTACCATTGCCTTAAACACCAACCGTGCTCTAACCACGAACGGTGAAAGATTGGTTATTTCCGCCGCGCGATCCCCGACTTCAGGTTCACTGCGATTTACGGATAGGTTGCTCATCTTTGAATCCTCGCTTTCGTTAAAATAAGATCGGTCCTTTCACAGTCAGTTTAAACAATAAATGTCGAGAACTTATGCAGATCTTCCTCTTTTTGCGTGGATTCCTTCAAGAACATGTTAAATCACGGTATAATTTTCGGTAAGCGGTGTATTATCGCATTGGAAGCAGACTAAATTGGAAAGATGTGATTGGAATGGAACCGAAATTATTGCTTGTGGAAGACGAACCGGGCATGCTTGAGGAGATGCAATCCTATCTGCAACGTGAAGGGTTTCGGGTATTGACCGCCTGTACCGGCAAGGAAGCGCTCACGATTGCCCGGTCTGAACGGCCTGATCTCGTCGTGCTTGATTGGATGCTCCCCGAGATAAGCGGCATCGACGTATGCCGCGAACTCAGGCAAACCTTGCATTGCGGTATTATTATGGTCACGGCCCGCTCGGATGAATCGGATAAAATCGTCGGTCTGGAAATTGGCGCGGACGATTATTTGACGAAGCCGTTCAGCTTGCGTGAGCTCACTTCTCGCATCCGAGCTTTACTTCGCCGCTTGCGCGGACCTGAAGACAGGTCGATGTTGTTGGAAAGAGACAACCTGGTCATTTCCGAGGCCAAATGTCAGGTATTCAAGGACGGCCAAGAGATCCAACTGACACCGACGGAATTCAAAATTTTGTACACGTTGGCTGCACGTCCCGGAATGGTTTTCAGCCGCCTGCAATTATTAAAAGCAGCACTTGGGGATGAATATATGGGATACGAAAGAACGATGGATTCCCATATCCGGAATCTTCGCCGCAAGCTGGGAGACGATCCGGCCAATCCTCGATATATTCAAACCGTATACGGTTTCGGTTACCGATTCGGTGAACAATTATGAAGCTGACGGTACGCCAAAAAATATTTGTCTGCATGGGATTGCTCGTTCTTATCCTTGGCGGCGCTCATGCCGTAACCAAACAGGCTTACATGGAGTCTTTGTTCGATCAATTTCGTAAGGAAGAACTCAGTGCACCCTATTTAAACGCACCGCCCGGGGAACAAATCGAGATCTTGAAGACTTATGTTTCAGATAAGATGCAGAAATTGGGGCTTGGAAATTTGGTACTTTTCTTAGCAATCGGGCTGTTCGTCAGTTTATGGATTTCGGGGGTGCTGACGATCCCGCTTAGAAAGCTCGTTGCCGCTATCGAACGCGTTGCGCAGGGGGATCTGGACGTCAACGTTCCTGTACAATCAAAAGACGAATACGGTAAAGTGATCCAGACATTCAACGATATGACGCTTCGCCTCCGGGAAGCTGAGGACGCCCGCAGGCGGCTGGTAGCTGATGTCGCTCATGAGCTTCGAACTCCGCTGTCTATCATGCAGCTAAAATTAGAAAATGCTCAACAGACCGGTCAATACGTCCCTCCAGAAATGCTGCTTAGACTTCATGACGAAGTGATCCGCTTAGGCCTGCTTGTGGAAGATCTTCATGTCTTATCGCTAGCTGAGGCGGGCCGGTTGGCATTGGATTGCAAACCGCTCGATCTGTCGGCAAGACTTGAACAAATCGTTGATGATGTGAAGATGGAGGCTGAGGAGCACGGACTGGAAATGCGCTTCTATTCGAACACGAGGCCGGTAACGGTGATGGTCGACGCGAGACGGATCACGCAGGTGTTCATCAATTTGCTGACTAATGCAATCCGCTACACGCCGGAAGGCGGAAAGATTTCGGTTGTAATGGAAGACAAGGTCCTGGAACGGGATGCAGTCTATACATGTGTCTCAGTGATAGACACCGGCATCGGTATTCCAGCCGAAGAGCTGGCCCACTTATTCGATCGTTTTTATCGCGTGGAAAAGGCCCGTTCGCGGCATACAGGCGGAACGGGGCTCGGATTATCGATCGCTCATCATTTTGTCAGAGCCCACGGCGGGTTCATCCGCGTCGCGAGTGAGCCTGATCAAGGGACGACATTTAGCGTTTATTTGCCTTCAGGTAAATGATATTTAAACTGAGCGTATGACCGATGACCAGTTGACAATGCGACCTATCACCAAAGCATAACGAAATTTGATCCTGTAAAATCAGGGCTTCTTTGGTATAACAGAGGCAACTCTTATTTATGGTCACATTGCATTATTAGAACTGTTCTGCGTATTTCCGCAACCTTCTGTTTAGCATAATAACCTCAGACCAACGGCTCCTAAAATGGCTGACGATAAAATCGCGAAGCCTCAGGGCATCGCGATTTGTCATCTAACGAATTTTCAAATAATAATTCAGGGAATCAGGGGGAGAGACGGCTACCGCTTAAGCAATTTGATATCTATATCGTCAAACCAGGCGGTGCCGCTGGATCCCCACAACCTGCCCTCGATCGACACGGATTCCGTTAATGGCGGCAAAATCAGCTTTCCGCGTACGAAAGTCCAATCCTGCGTTCCCGTTATAATCGACGTCCAGCCTTCCTGAATGATGCTGCCATTGATGTCTTTAGCGACAAGCGCGATGAACGCGCCGTTCCCCCCAGTTACACCGCTCGTTTTCACCCAGCCGCCGAACTCGTACTCCTGAATTTTCTGTAAGTTGAACAACTGCTGGCTCCAACTGGAAGCTGCGCCCGATGCCTGCGCAATTTTTAACGATCTGCCTCCGGTATGGGCAACCGCGGCATCGACACCAAACGGTGTTCCGGACGTCGTGAAAGTGCTCCAATCGTCGGCAGCCGTTCCTGCACCCTTCTCGCCGCCGGGATTTTTCACCGCATTGTCCGCTGCCTGGTAACGCAAATCATCAAACCAAGCTTGACCCGTGGAGTCCCACAGCGCGCCGCCTGCATCTATCGTCGCTGTATTCCGCGGCGGGGTCATGCGAACGGTGAGCTCCTTCCAGTCGGACGTACCGCTCTGGACGGGCGACCGGTGCTCGGCTAGAATGTTTCCGGCTGCGTCTTTCGCGACGAGAGAAATAAATGCCCCGTCCCCTCCGGACACCGACGACGTTTTCACCCACCCGGAAGCGGAAATCTCCCGTGTCAAATCTGGGCTGGCCATTTGCTGATACCATAAGGAAGTGTTCGCGCCCGGATTCGTTATTTTCAGCGCTTTACTCCCCCAGTGAGCGGTTGCTGCATCCCATTGGAACGTCCCGTCTCCGTTCGTCCACGAGCTCCAGCCGGAAGGAGCCGAGCTGCCGTTCTCCGCTCCCGCATTCGCGAATTTATTGTCGGTCGGGAAAGAAATGCTAAACGTCTGACCGCTGTTCAGTTGAAACCTCGGGTAGTACCCTCTTGAATTGCTGCCGTTCGTCCAGCGGATCTGCTTCGCCGAAGCGCCGAAATCGTATTTCGCCAAATACGGCGAAGCCCATTGCCGAAACGCCGCCGATGTCGCCGATTTTTCCACCGAACTTCCGGGACTTAAGAGGCTCAGGTCGCTAGTCGTCCCGTCAGACCAGAGCACGCTTCCCCCGTCACGCGGCTGAAACCCTCCGTCTTCCACAAAATATCCGCCGGGATTGCTGCCCGTCACCGTAATGTCGATCCGCTCCGGATAGAAGTCGTACTGCAGCGTCTCGCTCTCTTTCACGGTTACGATCCGTTTATGATCGGCCGTCACGCTTTGCAAGTCGATGGAACCGGCCGGTTTATTTTGGTTGCCGTCAATCGCCGCTTCCGCAATCTCGTAAAATTGAATATCGTCGTACCAGGCGCTTCCTGTCGTTCCCCATACTCTGACGCCCACATTTGCCGAGACCGCGTTCGCAGGCGCATAAAACAGCTGGTATTTGTATGTCCACGCCTTGGTGCCTCCGATCGACAGCGTCGCCCCGCCTTCCGATATCGGATTGCCAGATGAATCTCTGAACGTAACTCCGGCATATGCGCCGCTACCGCCAAAATCCGACTTTGCGACTTGATCGGTTCTGACGAAATACGACAGAAAGTAATACTTGCCCCCCGTTATGTCGCTGATGTTCTGATGCCACGTTCCATGTTTATCCGGGTTGTTGACGGTTACTTTGAGCGACTTGCCGCCCGTATGGGCGATTCCCGTATCCCAGCTGCATGTCCCCGCCGGGTCGTCCATATAGCAGTTCCAGGAGTCGGGCGCCGACGCGCCGCTTTCCGCACCGCCGTTTGCGATTTTATCCACGTAAGCGTTCGCCGAATACTTCAGCACCCTGGGGATCGAGTAGGAATCGACGGTAATGTTATTGCGCATCGTTCCCTCGATATCGGCGGCGTATTGTCCGACACCGGTCAGTTTCGACACGCGGAACGTATAACCGCTATCGCGATCGGAATGAATTTCATAAAACCCGTTCTGGACATCGTCGGTGACGGTAAGCGCATTGCTGTAACCGCGCTGCGGCGTCGCAGCATCGGCCTGTGCGCTTGCCGCGCCTTCGTTCTCCACTTCGTCGACCGCCGTCACCTTGTAGTAATATTTCGTTCCGGGCTTCACGGTACGATCATGGAAAGCAGGCGTATCCCCGGGTTTGATCCAGATTTCCCCGACCTGATTCATAGCGGAAGGCGTAAATCCGCTAATCGTATCCCTGTAAATTCTGTAATAAGCCAAGTCGGTATCCGCGTTGGCCGTCCAAGCAAGATTGACCTGGGAAGCGGACGGTGCGGAGGCGGTTAACCCGCTTACCCCGGAAGGCGACGTCGGGTCGGATATATTCGTGTACAGCACGACGCTGCGCGCCGGAATGCTGTCGGTGAAAGCGGTTCCGTTTACGGCGACGCTGCCGCTGCTCGGAAGCAGTCGGCCGAACGTGTCGAGCACGACCGATCCGCCGTATTCGAATTTCCGGAATGTCGTATTAAGCGGTTGCTGCAAGGCGAAAGAAGCTTGCACCGGCTCTGTGTTCCAGTTGACGACGAGTATCGTGTGCTTGTCGGCGCCCATCTTGACGACGGCCGCGTTCACTTTCTCATCGCTGCTTGTCGTCGCATACGTTGCCGCGCCGGGACGAATATATTTCGTTATTAACGAAGCGATGTAATATTTGAAGTAAGGCGTCCAGTTATCCTGTTTATGCGTCCACCATCCCCCGCCGAAATCGGATTCACCGGTCATCGTCTGGTTCGCTCTGACCAGCGGAGGATACAACTCGTCGTTTAAGCGCCACTGCGAAATACCCCCCACGCCCATTCGCAGCGAGTGGGCGACTAGGCTTGCGAAGTTCAGTCCCGCATCGACGGTCGCTTTCACCTCGTTGTCGCCGTTTTCGGAGAAGATGAGCGGCTTCGCTGTACCATTCGGATCATTCGTGTTTTTGAGCGCCAGCAGATCGGCAATATCCGCCGCAGCCGAACCGTTCTCCATCATCGCGGATGTAGGACTGAAGTGCAGCGTATAGCCGTCCATGTAATCGCCCATCGTCTGCGTGTAGTCCGTATAGAACGCTTTGCCGTCTGCGTCGTACGCCATGTTCTCTGCGCCCACGAGCTTTACGCTGCCAAGTCCTTCTGCCTGCAGCCTGTCATAGACGGCCATGTTCAACGTCTTATGATATTCGAGCTTGTCATAACCCGGAGGAGGCACGAAAAACGCTTCCGGTTCATTGTAGATCGAAGCGAACTTGACGTTCGAATAACCTTTGGTCACGACGAGATGCTTGAGCAGCGCCACTGTATTTTCCGCGAATTCGTCCACTTTGTCGGGACGCGGCGTATGGCTGATATCCGGGGACCAATACAACCACGGGTACAGCTTGGTCATGTTCCCCCCCATGCTGTCGATCAGAACGCTCACGCCGTTTTCCTTGAACACGTCCAAATACTTGTACAGGCTTTTCATTTCCGGGCTGTCCCACGTAAATCCGGCGTTGTCGATGACAAACGGATCGTTGTTATCGTTGTTTGGCTCCCACCATTCGCTTTGCAGCCACATTCGAACGAAGCTGACTCCGGTTTTTTTGATGCGGGTTGCAAAAACGGCCAAATCGTCGTCGTCCACCCCTGTGATTGTCTCGTGATTAAAAAACATAAACGGGTCGACTTCTCCCCCGAAACCGATAACGCTGTCAAGCACAGGCGTCGTATTTTGCAGACCGATGCTGACGTTAAGCGGCGATGCCGAAGCCGTGGAACCGGGCGAATACAATTGTCCGCCAGCCATAAGCGTGAGTATAAGCACGATCAATCCCATTTTTCTCATCAAGCTCATCCTCTCCTTCGCGATAAATGTATAGCCACTATCAGAATCCTGTAATCCTGCTCCTTCGAGGCTCGTTACGCACTCCTTTACCGCCCGTCAGGAACGTTCGGACTTACCCCATAGCCTCACCCCCTTTCATTTTCCATTTTTCTAAAATTTAATTTACAACTCCGAAAGCGACCGGGGAGCGTCTCCGAAATCCGGCACTTGGAGCAGCTTTCCTCCCTGGAGAGCAGATTCATGCGCAATCAAGCCGGGTACCAAGTAGCGGGCAGCTTGCCAGATGTTATTGGGTGGCAGTTCGCCTGTCGCACAGGATACGATAAAATCGTCGACCAGAAACTGATGAGATCCGTAGTGCGCGTTCGGCAATCCCTTAAACGACTCGGGGAGACGCGAAGTGTCGTGTATGGGGGCGGTTTCATACAAAAAGCTGTCATCTGCCAGCAATTCCATGCCTTCGCGCTTTTCGTCCGGCGAATTGCGTTTGGCAGGTATGGCTTCGAACAAATGATCCAATCTTTCGATCGGCTTCACCCCATACTTTTCCACCCATACGGATCCGCCGCTATTTTGTTCGAAGGACGCTTTCGTTCCGAACAAGCTCATCCGCTCGCTAAGACCTTGGTGGCCGACCCGTCGGAACTCGTTGATGCGGCAACTGCTTCCGTCCGACATTTTGAACAACGCGGACTCGTTGCTGAATTCGTTGGCCCACTGATTCGTGTTTTTCTTGAACACCTGATCGTCGACTGGATCGACAAATCCTTGGCAAGACACATGCGTCATCCGGGCGCCCGTGACCGATACGATCTGCGATATCGAATGCGTCGGATAATACATCGGTGGCGACCCCGCCGTTTTTAACCAATCTTTGCCTCCGCGCCATTTCATCACATCGTACAAACTGTCGAAGTCGTGATAGTACTCCGCCTCTCCGTGAACGATCGTCCCGAATGCGCCTTCTTTATATTTTTGCCTGCAATAGATGACGTGCGGATAATAGTAGCTTGTTTCCCCTACCATATAGATGCGCCCCGACTTCGTCACCGTTTTCACCATCGATTCGATTTCGGTCATAGATATGGCGGACGGCACCGCGCTGTATACATGCTTTCCGGCTTCCAACGCTTGGATCGCCTGCGGGCCATGGAGCCAATTTTGCGTAAATATAGCTACGGCGTCGACGTCCGACTCGCAGATGTCGTCCAAAGAGGAGTAAGTGGTTTTGATGCCGAACCGCTGGGCGGTTCGAGCTAATTTGTCGGGATCGATATCGCATAAAACGACTTCCGTAACAAGCGGATGCACTTGAAATAGCGGAACAAAATGCGGTGCAAACTGTCCGGTTCCGATAATGCCGACTTTCATGTTTATACCCCTTCCTTTCGCTGTGCGTTAAATTTAGAAATCGTACGTTTCTCCTTCTTCTACCCTTATCCGCCGAATCGGCCGGTCTCCTCTCGTGAATCCGACGCGCAAAGTTGTCGTAGCGGACCCGGAAGGCTGCAAATTTCGTGAATGGCCGGAAGCGATCGATTCGACCAGGTTTCCGATCGGGTTTGTAAAAGGCTCCAGCGCGATATTGTAATTCCTTCCGTAAAAAGGGTAGCCCCAACTGCCGCCGTAGCCTTGCCAACACCAAAGATAAGGAAATTGTTTAATATCCCATGCCAGCCCGATCCCGATATCCAGCTTGGGGTTTCGGAGCGAAGCCCAGCCCTCTGACAATTCCAGATGAAAGCTGTCCGATGTTCTTGTTTCCGCCGACTTGACACGCGCCGCATTGACCTCATCCCCATTCACATCTCTCAGCATCGGCCAGTGTTTCCTCTGTCCCTGCGCATATCTGGCGGTTGCCGAATATGGATAATCCGGGGTTACGGTTACGGAACCTTCCGGCACATCGATAATACTTCCTTCATCCAGCAACGGGGCGCCGAATGTCGGGTGATGCCCCCAGTTATATGCCATCTCCTCCTGTCCGATATTAACAATCGTTTCATGGAGATAGAACCACGGCTGATCGCGGAAAATCTCGATTGTCTTCGCCAAACGAAACGGCGTTCGCACGGTTTGTACCGCCAATTGGATTTTCAAATGCTCCCCTTGATCCTCTTCCACGCGATACGACCATGGAAGCAGACATACTTCTCCATGCAGACCGAGAGGCGCGTCTTTGTATTCGCTTGTAGGCAAATGCGAATTAGGAAAAACTTCTTGCCATCCGCCAGGATAATAGTCGAAAAATGTGCCTGATCCGGAAGATGCAGGAGCGGTGTAATCCCCTGGTTTGTGGATCGGCAGCGGCGCATGCCACAACACATCCACATCTGACGGTTTATGGCATAGTTCGATCATGTCGGCGCCTTTGTTCAGCCAAAAGGTCATCCGCAGCCTTTCGTTTTCGATCGTCAGAAACCGATTGCCCTCACGCTGATATTCCATATAGCGGCAACCCTGATTACGGTTCCATAAAAGCATGATTGATGATCATCTCCGATTGAAGTATGTTAGCCTTTAACCGCCCCGATCAATAAGCCTTTCACGAAATACTTTTGCAGAAACGGATAGATCGCCATAATGGGCAAAATGTTGATGACGGCAATCGACATTCTCAAGCTTTGCAAGTCGACATGCTGCTTATTCATAGCCGTTAAGTAATCGGCCTGGTTTTGCTGGGCTGAGTTGAATACCATATACAACAAATATTGCAAGGTAAAAAGATTAGGCCTCATCGAATTGTATATTTGCGTATCGATAAAGCTGTTCCATTGCTGCACGGCGCTGAACAAGGCAACCGCCCCCATAACGGGAGCGCATACGGGAAGGATGATTTTCCAGAAAACGACTACATCGTTCGCTCCGTCCACGATCGCTGATTCTCCCAACGACTTTGGAATGCTTTCGATATAGGTTTTGATCAGAACCATATTAAAAACGTTGACCGCCAGCGGCAAAATGTAAATCCAAAACGTCCCCGCGATTTTCAAATCGACGGCCAAAATGTAGCTGGGGATCAAACCGCTGGAGAAATACATCGTGAACACGAAAAACTTGCGAAAAAACGTAACGCCTACCACTTCTTCTCTAGTGAGACAGTAAGCTGCCATGCCTGTTGCGGCGATCATGATGATCGGCCCCGCTACTGTTCGAGAAACCGATATCCACAGCGCATTGGCAAATCCGGGCGTGTTCAACAGCTGCCGATAGCCTTCCAATGAAAACCCTCTCGGCAGCAGCATAAGGCCGGAGTGCCTAATCGAGGCATCGCTTATGGAATAAGAGAAGATATACAGCAGCGGATACAGCATGCTGACGGCAATGATCGCCATGATCAGAACGTTGAATACGTCAAATACCATTCCGGCCTTTGAATTGTTGCTCATGCTGAAATCTCCTCGCTTATAAAATTGATTTTCCCGTTAATTTTTTGGAGATAGAGTTGGCCGATATAACCAGAATCAAGCTGACAAACGTTTTGACGATGCCGACTGCCGTAGCGTAGGAAAAGTTGCCTAATTGCAGGCCATAATTATAAATGTACATGTCCAGGGTGTTCATCGTAGGCCAATTCGTAGGATTGATAAACAAATAGAATAGCTCGAAGTCCGAAGTCAGCACCCACCCGACGTTCATGATCAGTAAAATGACGCAGGTCGGCACCAAATTCGGCACTGTTATGTACCGGACTTTTCCCCACCGGCCAGCGCCGTCAAGATCGGCCGCCTCATACTGATCGTTCGAAATGGAAGCGATGGAGGAAATGAATATAATCACATTAAATCCGAGATACTTCCAGAGCTGCAGGCAAATAATCAATATCCAGGAGTACCTTTCATCCCCCAGCAGGTTAATGCCTTCCTGGATAACTCCGGCTTTCACCAATGTCTCGTTAACCGCCCCCGTAGATGCCGCGAATAAGGAAAACAGAAACGAATAGACGACTACCCATGAAATAAAGAACGGGAAAAAGGATATCATTTGCATGAACTTCCCGAACCTTTTGGAACGCAATTCATGAATCAGGATGGCGCAGGTCAAGCCCGCGATCAAATTGACGAAAATAACGGAAAGATTCATCACCAACGTATTGCGAATGACGTACATATACTCGCTGCTTTGCTGGAAAAAGGAGCGAAACTGCTCCAACCCCGCCCACGGAGATTTCCAAATGCTAATGCCGACCTGATAATTGGTAAAGGCGATGAGCCAACCGGATAACGTGTAATAGTGAAATAGAAATACAAGAGCAACTGCAGGGAGTAACATCAAATAAATATATCTGTACCGAATCAATCGCTGAGCCACCTGACAGATCACTCCTTACCGAAAGAATGAAATCTGCACACGGCGGCATTAAAGGTTTTGTCTTTAATACCGCATGCGCTGCTCTTTTTATTTTTTCACTTTGGCTGCGAGTTCTTGATATTGCCGGTTGTATTCATCCCAAACTTGCTGGGGCTTCAGTTGGTTATACTGCTCCGACAGTTTCTGGTACAACGCTTCGAAGTCGGCGTCATCCTTGGCCAAAATCAACTGAGGCGTATTTTTGACCCGGAATTGAATCAGCTTCTGTTCAGCCGCCCCGATCGCGCTGGCAGGATCCACTTGGACGGTCACGATCAAATCTTTCGGAACGACAATCGCGTTCTCTTCCCACCACTGGTAGGGGTCGCTCCACCCCATAGCGCGATAAGCTTCCAGTACGGTAGGCGTGATGGACTTGCTAATATTGCCGGGATCCGTCGTCAGATTGTAAAATTGGCCGTCCGACTTCGACTTCGTCATCATCAGTCCGAAAATTTGGAAGATCATCGCGCCGTCTTTGTTGATAAAGTCGCCTGAAGCAAGACGTTGTTCGAAATCGGCGCTCAATACCCGTTTGCCGTCGACCATCGTATAATCGACGCCCTCGACGCCTGTGTTCACCAAAATTTGGCCTTCGTCGGAAGACAAATATTCGAGCAGTTCGACAATGCGTTCCGGATGTTTGGTGTTTTTGGTTATGATCACCGAATCGAAAGGACGGACATTTTCTACCGTGACAAGCCTCTTCTCTCTATTGTTCAGAGCGGCAGGCGATTGAATGGGCATTCTTACGTACTGGGAGTCCTTGTTGCCGGCCTGTTCAAACGTTCTGTTCGCGGGTTCTACCGTCCAAACCGTATAAAATATGCTTAACGCTTGTCCGGAATTGATTTGCTCCGTAACTTGATCCAACTTGGCCGTGAACGATTCGTCGTTGATCAGACCGGCCCGATACGCTTTGTTCATGAATTGAAAGGATTCTTTCACATAAGGGTTCAAGAACATGTCCACGAACTTCTGATCCTTCAGATCGAAAACGACCGCACCGTTGCCGACGCCGGCAATGTTCGCTCCTTTCTGATACAACGCCTGCGTCAATCCTGCCACGCCCCACGATTCCGCCAAGGGCAGCGTCATTCCGATCGTTTTTTTGCCATTCGTCGTCGGATGTTTTTCAAGTGCCGCTTTCAAGAACGCAATATAGTCGTCGGAATTCACAATTGTCGGATATCCTGCTTCTTTCAGCACATCGTGTCGGATGGCCATATCTAGACAATCGCATGTGGCCGGATTGAATTCCTGGGGCATGCGCATTTCCCATTTGTACAATTTGCCGTCGTCCGCCGCCAATCTCCAATAAGGAATCTGGTTTTGATACGCTTCACTAAAGTTCGGCATATTCGGCAAATATTCATCAAGCGGCAATGCGGCTCCGGCTTTGATATATTTTTGAACCAGATCGTTTTGCTCCAATCTCAATATTTCGGGGTAGTCGCCCGATGCAAGCATCAGGTTCAATTGATTGCGGTAATCTCCGCTAAAAGGAACGTATTCCAACACGATCCCGAATTTTTCCTTGATGATTTTGCCGACGGCAGTTTCATCGCTTCTTTTTAACTTCCAACTCGCATCTTCGGAAAAAGCTTTGATAACATACTCGCTTCGATCCGGCGAAGCCGACCCGGACGCGGTACTCGAAGCCGGGCTTGGCGGAGCTGCGCTGGCGCGCTGCGAGGAATCGGCATTATTTTTGCTGCTGCAGGCGGTTGCGGTCAATAAAGCGATAAAAACCGAAAATAGAACGACTTTTCTCCATACGACCGACATGGTAGATCCTCCCTTTGAATGATAAAAGTTTTGCTTACCGCTTCTTATAAATTGAATTTTCTTACTTATCAAATAGCATCACCTCCGGAAGACAATATCCGCCTTATCTGGCCGTCCAACCGTTATCCACCATGAAATTGGCCCCCGTCACGAAAGCGGATTCGTCCGATGCGAGATAAACGGCCATGTAAGCAACATCCTCCGGTGTCCCGACCCTTCCCGTCAAACACTTGGTCATGTAATGAGCGTACATTTGCGGATCCTGGATCGCCTTTTCGCTGACCGGCGTTTCGATGATGCCTGGGCTGATGGCATTCACGCGGATTTGATATTTTCCGTAATCGATGGCCAAGTTCTTCGTCAGCATGACAATGCCGCCTTTGGCCGCATTATAGGCGGGGTGGGCGTCAAATCCGACGACAGCGCCAACGGATGCGTTGTTGATAATCGAACCTCCGCCGGACTGAATCATTTGCTCAATCGCGTACTTGCAGCACAAGTAGCTGCCCGTCAGCGTCACATCCAACGTCCTGTTCCAATCCTCATCCGCTAATTCCAATGCAGGGGCTACCTTGTACCAGAAAGCGTTATTGAAAAGAATGTCGATTTTGCCAAAGCGTTTCACGGTTCCCAAGATCATCAATTGGACTTGCTCCGTCCGGGAAACATCGGTTGGCACGAAAATCGCTTCTCCGCCTTCCTGACGGATTTGCTCCGCCACTTCGCGGCCCCGCTCTTCGTTCTGCCCGACCACGACCACTTTGGCCCCCTGGCGCGCAAACACCAGACAGCTTCCTCTGCCGATCCCCGATGTTCCGCCTGTAATAATTGCAACTTTGCCCTTTAATCTCATTGTGGAAGCACCTCTTATGGGGATAGGTTCTTAAGATATTGCCGGTTCGCAATATGTTTTGGCGTTTCTCCGCGGAATACCCGGGCGATCTCTTCCGCTGCGAATGCCTTCAAACGCAGCAGAGCATCCTCCGTGTACCATGCGCAGTGGCTGGTAAGCACAAGAGTAGAAACTTCGAGCAGCTCGGATTTTGCGGAAACCGGTTCCTGCTCAAGCACGTCCAACCCGGCGCCGGACAAATGCCCGCTGCGCAGATGTAGGATCAAATCTTCGGTATTCACCAGTGCGCCTCTTGCCGTATTTACGAGGAACGCCCCTTTCTTCATTCGCCGGAAAGCTTCGTCCCGGAACAAGTGCTTCGTATCGGGGGTAAGAGGCAAATGAACGGAAATGATATCGCTCTGTTCAAGCAGCGAATCCCAATTCGTCTTCCGGACATTAAACGATCGGAAAGACGCCTCCGGCACATAAGGATCGTATGCAATAACCTGAAGTCCGAAGGCTGACGCCCGCGCGGCCACTTTGCGCGCGATATTGCCGAATCCGGCCAGTCCCAGCACCCTGCCTTTCAGACTGTACATAGGCCGGCAAGGGTTCGTTTCCCATATCCCGCGATTAATCCGCTCCCTGATTTGCGGGAGTTTTCTTGCCCCGGATATCATCAGGGCCATGGCATGATCGGCTACTTCATCCAGCGCGTAGTCGGGTACGTTAATAACGGGTATGCCTCTTGCTCCCGCTGCTTCAAGGTCGACATTGTCTACGCCGATTCCGTACCGGACGATCGCTTGGCATTGTTGAAGGGAAGAAACCACATCGGCATTGATGGGTGCCCACTGGGTCAATATGGCATCCGCATGCTCCGCGGCGTGAATCACTTCATCCGGCGATTTGCACTGGTACTCCCGCAGCTCGACGTCGAAATCGGCCAATACTTGTTTCTCGATGTTCAAATCGGGGAATCCATGATCCGTCACGACTACTTTACAACTCATTCTGTTTCCTCCATGCGGGTAATCGCGCAGTGCAATCCATTTCCACCTGAAACCCGATCAATTGAACGCCCACCGTAACTCTGGCAGGGTAAGGTCTGCTGAAAAACTCGGCAAACACTTCGTTCATTTCTTGAAACTTAGAGATATCAGTCAAGTAGCAATTTATCTTCACAATATCGTCCATGGTACAGCCGGCTTCAGCCAATATTGCTTTAATATAAGTAAGCACGGAACGCGTTTGTTCGGCTACCGTCTCCCCTGTCACCTGTTTCGTATACGGATCGATGGGGACTTGTCCGGCAACATATACCGAATCCCCCGCCAAGATCGCTTGCGAATAGTTCGCGCCTGAATGCAAAGCGCTTGAAGTTTTGATTTCCTTTTTTTCCGCCATCAAATCTCCCCCCCTCCCTTCCATATGGAAATGAGTTCGTTGACGATCTCATCAATCAGTGGTTCCGCGGCATCCGGACTATAAGGCGTCGTATCCACTTCGTACCCGTGAAACGGATAATCTTCGCGGGTCGGCATGTATCCGAGCGTGCCGTTCGTGTATCCGCTGTAAAATGTAAACGGGAACGGGGAACGCTTTTTGATGTCCAGTCCGATCTGAACGAACGGTTCGATCGGCGAGCCGATCATAACGATATCCCCGATCCGGATAAATTGAACGTTGACTTCAATCATCCGCTTGCCATGATACATTTCGGATCGTTCAACCGCCATGAACGCTCTTTTGGCCTTGAAAGTCGCTTCTTTAATCAATTGCTCGGGAGCCTTTTCCGCCCGCAACTGCCACAATTGATCCCGGCAACCATTCGCGATGCGTACGGCTTCTTCAACGGTCAATTGTTCTTTCAGAGGAAGCTTGATGGAACGATTGACGATTTGAAACACAGGAACCGGCGCTGTTTCCTTGCGCAACTTCCAAATCCCCAACGGCGCGCCCGATTCCACGACGCCTGCAAAATGACGGGTAACCGGGGTCGTCGACGTTTCCAAAACCGTTTTGGCCGCTTCGCAACCGATGATTTTTCCGATTCGCTTCATCTCCTCCAGATTCGTGCCGAAGCCTTCGTATCCAGGACCGACATTGCCTGCGGCTCCTTGCAGAAAGAGGCACGTTCCGCCGACCGTATGCTCCAGCATTCGTTTGACGACACCCGGATATTCCGGGCTGTACAGCGTATTCTCATAACCGAGTACGGTCGGATGGCAGCTGTAATGTACGATGGCGGCCGCGACATTCCCCCGCTCATCGTCAAAGCGGATGACGCCGACGGCCGAATCTGTAACGCCGTGCGCATTCGCCCCAGTCACCGTTCTTCCATCCGGCAGATGCTGACGCCGATTAACGGCAACATCGCAGCTGCCGGTTCCCGCGCCTACGGTGACCTTGATTCGATTGTCCAGCGCCTCTCGCGCCGCCTCTTTCGTTTTTTGCAGCAAATCCTCAGCATACTTCCGAACCTCGGGTTCGTACTCCGGATAATATTCCGCCGAAAGCAGCGGTCCTGAATGCGTATGCGTGGTGGATAAACGAATGCAGGATTCATCCAGTTCCAGGAAACCGGCGATCTCGCGAATAAATTCGTCCGCTTGCGATTTTGAAAAATGGCTCGTATCCACGTCAATAATGACAGCCACCGTATCGTCTGCGGCAATCGCGAATACGGTCGTCCGGAAATCAGCCTCCAGCGCCGTTCCCACGATATGATTTTGCGCCCCCCAGCCTGCAAGCGGAATGCGTAATGAAGGATTAATCACTCTTGTTGCCGTACCCAGCGTAAGCATATTCTTCGCCTCCAATAGAGCTGCTGCGATCTTATTTGCTGATGGAATAACCACCGTCTACGAAAAGAACCTGCCCCGTAATGTAAGCCGAGCTTTCCGTTGCCAGAAATAATGCCGCCTCCGCGATTTGAACAGGATCGGCCATTTTGCGCATCGGTATTTTGGAAACGATTTCATCTTGTTGAATATGTCCTTGCTGAAGCGCATGGGAGACGAGTTCCGTTTCAACATACCCGGGTGCGATCGCGTTAACCCTGACCCCTTGCTCCGCCCATTCCGCAGCCAGCACGCGCGTGAGCGCGGAAACGCCGGATTTGGCCACGCCGTATGGCAGCCGTCGCGGCAAACCAAATTTTTCGGCGATCGAGGATATGGTGATTATGCAGCCTTTTCCTTGCTCCACCATGACCCTGCCCGCTTCCCGCGCGCAGTAGAATACGCCGTCCAAATCCACGCCCATCACTTGACGCCACTCGTCATCCGAAATTTCAAGCGAAGAGCGGTTCAACTGAATACCGGCATTGCATACCATGATATCTATCGTCGACCAGCGGGCAGCCGTTTGTCCGATCCAATCGCGGACTTGCTCCGATCGGCTGACATCCACTTGCGCATAATGAATCTCGTCGTTCATTTTTTTGCCCGTCGTTTGACCGATCTCGCGGGCCGCCCTTTCCGCCGCATCCAAGCGGGTATCGGAAATGGAAACTTTGGCGCCCGACTCGGCCAGCTTGCGCGCGATGGCAAAACCGATTCCTCGGGCAGCGCCGGTAATAAGAGCGGTCTTGCCTTGCAGTCGATACATAGAAGGTCTCCTTTCATCGGATCGCCCGTTCGATCGCTTCCCAGTTCCAATTCAGTCCCAAACCGGGCTCTTCGGGAGCCAACGCGCAGCCATTCTGCTGCTTGACCGGATTATGCACGAGATAATGAAAATTCATCGTTCCGCTCTCTGGTGCGATGAGTTCGATTCCGATGCCGCTCGGAAATGCGGACGCCAAATGAATATGGATTTCCGGAAACCAATGGGCGAAAATCGGAATCCGAAAAGCTTGCGCCAGATGTGCCACCTTCACCCATTCGGAAATCCCGCCGACTAATGTCGCATCATGCCGGACAATGTCCAGGCAGTGCTGAACCATCATTTCCTTGAACGGCCATCTTCCGCTCTCGTCTTCGCCTATGGCAATCGGGATTGGCGTTCTCGCGCGAAGTTCCTGCATGGCTGAAAGGTTATCCATCAAAAACGGTTCTTCGATAAATTTAATTTGATAAGGTTCCACCCGCCGGGCGAATTGCTCGGCCTGTTTGGCGGATGTCAACACCCCGTTGAAATCAACCATTAATTCCATGTTTTCCCCGATAGCGGAGCGGACGGCTTGGATCCTTTCCAGATCCTCTTTCATCGAAAGCCCGCCGACATTGATTTTCGCACCATGAAATTGCTGTTCCCGATAAGAGAGAAATTCCTTTTTCAATTCGTCGATCGATTGATTTTCTCGGTAGTAACCTCCGGCGACATATGCTTTAACCTTGTTGTCGTGTCCGCCCAGCAATTTCCACAAAGGAAGCCCCGCAAGTTTACCTTTCAGATCCCACAGCGCGATATCGACGGCGCTGATCGCCCGCATCATCATGCCTTTGCGGCCCAAATATCTTGTGTTCATATACATTTCGTCCCACAGCTTCTCGGTGAGGAGCGCATCTTGTCCCAGCAAGAGTGGCCGCAAGTTTTTCGTTATGCATTCGGCGATCAAGCCGTCTCTGGCAAACCCGTAGCCGCAGCCTTTCAAACCGTTCTCCGTCTCGATTTCAACAAAGACAAAGTCCCTTTGCCTGATCGTCGTATTGCTGGTATAGATGGGAATATCCAGCGGCAAGGAAATCGTATAAGATCGAACTTCTTTGACGATCACTTAGCCTCAGCTCCTTCTTCTTCCAGATAATCATAGATGACAGTGCCGAACGGAAGCGTCAAATCCGCCCTCCAATAATATCCTTCCAGGAAACGCCGAACAGGCAGCCGATACAGCGGAAATTGCGCGTTCAGACGAATTTCGATCGTACCCGCGCCCTTCCAGCATTCATGGACGCGGACATCTTCAAAACGGCGGGATGTCAGCTGGCGAACCGCAGGTTCTCCGGTGATTTGCGGTATGAATTTATAGTTGATGTTGTTCGTAAAAGGAAAATAGGAGGTGATCTCCGACATTTCAGCTTTTGCTTGTTTATACGGCATTGTTCCAACCGCAACGTCGATGCCATTGCGGCTCGCGCGTCCCACGATCAGATCGCCATGAATCTCGATCGACGGATTGCCCAGTTTTTTTGGCTGACCGTAAATTTCCCTGCCGGTGGCAAGTCCGCCTTCAGTCGTCACCATGATGAACGGAGAGTAAGCTCCTCGAACATTCCGGTCAGGCAGCGCCGCGTCGACCTGAACCGCAAATTCATGGTGTGGACCGAACCAATCCGGATCGTTCATTCGATAGAAGTGAACGATCACCGTGTCGCTGCCAGGGACGAGCGGTCGGGGTAAAATCGCTTCGACGGCGGACTGATGCGTTTGATAAACGATCGTTAAGATTTGCGTATCCCGGAAATTGATCGGGAATAGGGGAACCAAAGGCGCCCCCAGTGGTGTTGAGAACCGCTCATCCGAATTCATCGCCCCATCCAACCTCCGTCAACGGTTACGACTTGACCATTCATGTAATCAGATGCCGACGAGGACAGGAAAAGGCATGCGCCGTCAATTTCGCTTTTGGAGCCCCATCTCTTGGCGGGAATTCTGGCAAACAACTCTTTAGAGCGGATTGGATCGTTAAACAAATCGATATTCTGATCCGTATCCATATAGCCGGGACATATAGCATTGACGTTGATCCCGTGCTCGGCCCATTCATTGGCCAATGCCTTGGTTAGCCCTAGTACTCCGTGGCGGCTCGCGGCGTATGCCGGACATATGTACCCTCCCTGGAAGCCGAGAATCGAGGCGATGTTGACGATTTTTCCCGATTTCCGCCGCAGCATGATTTTCCCTGCCGCCTGGCAAATTTCGAAGACCGCCCGCAAATTGACATTAACGACGAAATCCCATTCTTCCATCGTCCATTCGATGGAAGGCTTGCGAAGAAAAGTTCCGGCGTTATTCACCAGGGTGTCCACTTTTCCCCATCGGTCCATCGTCGCATCGATGATCGATTGAATGCCTTGGGAGCAAGTCAGATCTGCGAGCACCTCGATATAATCAACCCCATAATCATTCATAAGTTGTTTCGTTTTATCCAAATTCGGCTGACGGCCTACAATACAAACGGCCGCTCCCGCTCTGCCGAGCGCAAGCGCCATCGACTGTCCAAGTCCCCGGCTTGCGCCTGTTACAATAGCGACCTGATCTTGCAGACCAAACATCTGACGATATAAATCAGGCTCCATGTTTCCGCCCCCCGTAAGTGTGTAATTTGCGTGGAAACGTTTCCTCGCGTACGAAAAAAAATTAGTTATTGAGCGGATAACACGATTCTCTGACGATAAACTCGGTTGAAATCGGAATCGAAGCGGTCGGATCCGTCGGATCCGGATTTTCGATTTGACCATATCCGGTATTGCAAAGAGAAAAATTGTACTCTCTGGCGTTCAATGATTCGATTATTCATACATTGAGTGATCACCCGATTTCCGGTTATCCCTTTACGGAACCGACCAGCAGCCCTTTAATAAAATACTTCTGCAAAAACGGATACACGCAGGCGATCGGCAGTACCGTTATGACGGTAGTGGCCATTTTGAACGTTTGCGGCGATATGGCCTGACTTTGCATGTTCTGCTTCAACTGTTCCATTGAATTGTACTGATTCAGCATATTGTAGAGCACATACTGTAACGAGTGCAGCCCCGGAGACATCGTATTGTAGATTTGCACATCCATGAACGCATTCCACTGGTTCACGATATCGAACAACACGACAGCCGCGAATACCGGCGTACAAACCGGAAAGATGACTTTGAAAAAAAGCTGCAAATCATTCGCTCCGTCGACGACGGCCGCTTCTCCAAGCTCGGACGGAAGCGCTTCGATGTACGTTTTGATCAGCACCATGTTAAAAACCGATATGGCGCCAGGAACGATATAGATCAGGAACGTCCCTTTTAATTGCAGATAACCCATCAACAAATACATCGGAATGATGCCGCTGGAGAAATATAACGTATAAATAAAATACTTACGAAAAACTTTAACGCCGATCAACTCGGAGCGTGTCAGCACATAACCGGCCATCGACGTAAAGAAAAGCATCACGGCAGGCCCGATCACCGTTCTGGCGACAGAGATACCTGCTCCCGTCAATACTGCCGGATCTCCGAACGCCCGTTTGAAGGAATCCAGCGTAAAACCTTCCGGAAATAAAATCAAACCGCCCTTCAATAAATTTGGACTGCTTAACGAATAACTGATAACATAAATGAATGGCAGCGTCATTACAAGCAGTACGGACAGCATGAACAAGTAGTTCGCGATATCAAACGCGATGCCGCCAATCGACCTTGTTTTCAACAGTTCCTCCTCCCCGTCAGAAAATCGCTTTTCCGGTCGCTTTCTTGGATAGGGCGTTTACCCCTACAATAAGCGCCAAGCTGATAAATGTTTTCAAGATGCCTACGGCTGTCGCATACGGATAGTTGAGCAGTTGCAGACCGTATTTATAAATATAAATGTCGAGAACCTCCATCTTTTCCCAGTTGGTCGTGTTCGTAAATAAATAAAATTGCTCGAAATTCGAATTCAAAATCCATCCGCTGTTCAGAATCAGCAGCACGATCAGCGTCGGAACCATGCCGGGAACCGTAATATGCCAGACTTTGCGAAATCGGCCGGCACCGTCGATTTCAGCCGCTTCATAGTATTCCGCGGGAATCGAAGCGATGGAGGAAATAAAAATGACGCTGTTGTAACCAAGATATTTCCATGCGCCCAGCCCGATCATGAATAACCAGGCGTACTTCGGGTCGCCCATAAAATTGACGCCTTCTTCGATCAATCCCCATCCGACAAGCGTTTCGTTAACAGCTCCGGCCGAGCTGGCGAAAAGCGCGCTGGAAAAAGAATAGATGATGACCCATGACACGAAAAACGGGAAAAAAGTAACCGTTTGAACCAGCTTTCCGAAATAACGGTTCCGGATTTCATTCAGCAAGAGAGCGAACAAAAATGCGGAAAGCAAATTAGTGATGAGCGCGCCAATATTCATCGCAAGTGTATTTCGGAGCAAATAAACGTAATCGTTTCCTTGCGTAAAAAAATTCGCGAACTCCCGCAAACCCGTCCACTGCGCCGGTAATAAATCGAACCCCGGCCTGAATTGGATAAAAGCGATGATCCACCCGGCAAGCGGCACGTACGAGAAGATGAATACAAGCACGACCGCCGGCAGGAGCATCAAGTACAAATATTTCTGTCTTGCAATTTTCGCCGCCTTGTTCCGCCTTTGCGCATGCAGAGCAGCTTGAGCCATTAGGCGCTCCTTTCTGCCCGTCGGGGCAAAAAGAATTAACGGTATACCCGGCAATCCTTTTTGCGTACCGGCCCTGTAGATTCTTATTTCAGTTGCGCCAACTGCGCCTGTTTTTCCTGATACAACCTGTTGTATTCGTCGACGACCGATTGCGGATTTAGCTTCGCGTATTCTTCGATGACGGTTTGGTATAAGCTTTCGAACTCTTCGTCAGATTTCGGCTCCACAATGAGCTTCGCCGAGTTTTTCACCCGGAAGTCGACCATTCTCTGGTGCAGCGCTCCAAGTTCCGAGGTGGAATCGATGGCAATCGTCGCGGATATGCCCGTGTAGGCCGCCTCGCCAGTTCTCAGAAAATAATCTTTGGAATTTTTCCAGCCCAATTGGGCGTAAGCGTCCCTCATTTCGGCTGTCAGCTGCAATTCGTCCTGGGTTTTCGGATCCAGATACATCGAATAAGGGACGCCGTCCGGCGCGTTCGTATACACGTAACCGAGAAAATCAAACTGACCGATGCCGGGCATGCCGAGACCCGAGCTTTTTTGCACCTCCGCGTCCGTCAGCATTTTTTTGAATGATTCGGTTGGCACACGCTTGCCGTCGACAATTGTATAGTGCTCGCCTTCGATGCCGGACTGCAGCAATATTCGGCCTTCCTCCGTTGCGGCCCACCCCAGTAGCTCTAGTATACGTTCAGGATGTTTGGCATTTTTTGTAATCGCATAGATACTGGACGACCGCGAGTCTTCAACGCGTATTTGCCGTTTTTCGTTCCGTTCTACCTGCGTCATGCTGCGTATAGGCATATTGATATACTGCAGCTCGGGATTTCCAGCTTCAATTAACCCTTTGCTGGCCCCCAGGAGTCCCCACGTCGTATACCAAACCGATAGTGCCCGGCCGCTGTTCAGCTTCTCCTGCACCTGATCCATCTTATCCGTGAACGAATCTTTGTCCAGAATGCCTTCCCGGTAAAGCTTATTGAAGAACGCAAGACTCTCTTTCACATATTCATTGGTCATCGTATCTTCGAATTTTTGGTCCACGTGCTTCCACAGAACGCCCATGTTTCCGGCTGCCGTCGAATATCTTCCGCCCTTTTCGTACATGGCTGTCGCAATGCCCTGCATACCCCAGGGCTCGGCGAAAGGGACGACCATGCCGATCGTTTTCTGGCCGTTCGTGGTCGGATGATCCTGAAGCGCTTGTTTCAGAAACCGGATATAATCGTCCGTCGAAAGCAAATTCGGCCATCCCTGCTCCTTCAGCGTGTCGATTCGGACCCCGATATCGCTTACTTCCACGTTATTTTCAAAGTCAATGGGAACGAAGGATTCCCACTTGTACAGCTTTCCATCAGGCCCGCCCATTTTCCATAACGGAATTTGCACCTTGTACCTTTCTTTAAACTCCGGTGCGGCTTTGACGAAGTCGTCGAGCGGCAGCAGAGCTCCGGAGCGCGCATACTTATCGAACGTCTGGTTGTCCTGTATGGCGACGATTTCCGGATAATCTCCTCCGGCGAGCATCAGATTCAACTTATCGGTCATATTGCCGGGGCTTTGTACGTATTCAAAGACGATGTTAAACTTCTCTTTAATGATTTTGCCGATTGCGGATTCATCGCTTCTTTTCACCGCGTTCGGCGACTGCGTTAACATTTTGATGACGTATTCTTCCTTGGCGCCGACGTTCGCTCCTCCGGACTCGCCCGGTTGTCCGCCGGAAGGCGATGATGACGGCGACCCCGTCGACGATCCGGTGCCCGAATTGCAAGCCGCTACGAAAACAAGACTGGCGATCATTGCGGCAAGCAGCGTTTTTAATCCCAACTTTTTCATCTCGATCCCCCCCAAATCTGATTAGCAGCGCTTACATTTCAATATTAACCGATCGCCGCGCCGATTCGTATCGCTATTCGTTAGTGATTCTTATGTCTATTTTTTAGTATGCATTTCCCTATATTCCGTAGCGGTTTGCCCCGTCGCTTTTTTGAAGATTTTGGCGAAATGGAAGTAGTCCAGATATCCCACCATACTCGCGATCTCCTGTACCGAAATTTCCGTATGCTTCAACAGCTCGCAGGCGAACGCGATTCTTCGCCTCGTTACGTACTGCAGGAACGTCTCGGTCCCTCCCTTCCGAAACAGCTGACTTACGTAGCTCAAATTGAGATTCAGCTTCTCGGAAATGAGCTTTAACGAAATATCCTCCCTGTAATGCTCGTCAATGTAGGCGATTATTTTTTTGAATGTCGTATTTGGGGCGCTCTTGTCTTCCGATTGCAATGCAAGGGAAACGCGCAGCCATTCCGGCGCAGCCTCCGCGGATGATTCCCTTCGCTTGATGCAATATTTGCGCAGGATTGCCGAAATTTCCTCATGATCAAAAGGCTTCAGACAGTAATCGAGCGCGCCGTAAGTCATCGCTTTTTTGGCATATTCGAAATCTTTGTAGCCGGACGCGATTACAAAGCTGATGTTCCGATTCCATTCGTTTGTTCTTTTTACAAGCTCGAGTCCGTCCAAACCGGGCATGCGAATATCGGTAAACACAAGATCGGGAACCCACGTCTTAATTTTCTCGTAGCCTTCAACGCCGTTAAAAGCTTCATCCACGACTTCAAAGCCGTGGGCCGACCAGTCGATCGTATTTTTCAAGCTTTTGACAATCCACTTCTCGTCGTCGACCAAGATCACCTTATACATCGGATTCGCCTTCTTTCATTGGAATGCGCAGCACGACTTCCGTTCCTTCCCCAGGCACGCTTGCGATCGTTAAGCCGTACGTTCCGCCGTAAATCGTTCGCAAGCGGTTATGAACGTTAACGATGCCCACATGCTCCTGATCGGTAGCCCGTTTCAGGAAGTCATCTTCGGTATGCAGTTCCCTGCGAATTGCGCCGAGCATACTTTCGCCGATCCCGACGCCATCGTCCTTTACCCGCAAAATCAAATCGTCTTTTGCGGTCGTTCGGCCTTCGAGCCACAGGTTTCCTTTTTCCATCCTGCCTTCCAATCCGTGCGTAATCGCATTTTCCAGTATAGGTTGAAGAATCATCTTGATGACGCGGCAGCCCAGCAGATGCTCCGGCACATCGATATGAACGTCGAACCGTCCTTCGAACCTGAACTGCTGAAGCATCAAGTACGCTTCGGCAACGGCAAGCTCGTCTCCGAGCGATACATGCTCTCGCCCTTTAATGCTGTAGCGAAGCATCTTTCCCAACGCCGTCACGACATCGAGAATCTCGTCGGCCCCCGTTTCGCTAGCTATCCCTTTGAGCGATTCGAGCATGTTGTACAGGAAATGCGGATTTACTTGCTGTTTCAGGTAGGCCAGCTCCGCTTGCTTTTTCATGAGTCCCAGCGCGATCAAGCGCGTTTTGGAGGAGACGACCTCGTCCGTCAACCGGTCGATTTCATCAAGCATTTCGTTAAACCGGTCGGCCATCACCGTAATTTCATGGTAACCGGATAGCTGCAGACGCGCTTGACGCTGATGAACGCTATTGATTTGTTTTTGGCGGATGAATTTCATAAAAGAACGAATCGGGTTAACGACATTCCGGCTGATAACCCATAACAAAAATAAAATGAACGGAATAAACAGCAGCAATATCCACAAATACATCGCCCGGACGCGATCCAACCCACGAAACAGCTCCTTCTCCGAATAGAAGTTAACGACTTTGCCCTGGATGGACGGCAGCTCCGACACTTGCGCGATATTTTTCGTATCGGCGCCGGACGAGTAGCCGGACAGCTCCAACCGTTTGCCGATCATCGCCGTCTCATTGCTGGCGCACACGATACCGTTACGGTCGAGCACGTAAAAATTTCCGAATCCGCCTTGCAGCATCGTGCCGAACTTCGGAAACAGCACGTCAAGATCCAGAAACATCGTCATGTAGCCGATCGTTTCTACTGGATAAACGGACTTGATTTCGGCGCCGATAATAAAAAACGGATGTTCGTTTTCGTCTTCCTTGATGCGCGTAAAACTTGCCAAATACGGTGTGGCCCGCCTTTCTTCAAGACCGGAAATTTCCTCGATCGTATGCATAACCGCTTTTCTTTTGTGGATGTCCGACATGAAATTCAGGTTGTTTCCGTTTGTACCGATCAGCGTAATATCAACAATCCCGCTTTCGACTTGACTGATCGCTGCGACTTGGGCGTCCGCTTTCTGGAACAAATCAATTTTGTCGAGCACATTCTCAACCTGTAAGTACATCTGCATGTCCTTGTTATAAATCGTATTTTTGATAACGCTGTCGATGTTGTCCATTCGCGATTGAATATATTGCGTCAGCTTGTCCAAAATTTCTCGTGAATAATTTTCGTTTTTCGTATAAATTATCCTTTTTGATTGATGGTAGGTTACGGCCATCACCAGCAATATGGCGGTCATAAATACGATGAACACGAGCATCAGCTGATATTTAATCGGACGTTTTCCGAGAACGTTCATAACGCTCACTCTCCACGCTAAGTTGGTGGCCCTTGATCTGAAAATGGCCTCCTTTTACAATAACAGAAACTACAGGATCCCACTATATCCGGATTGCAGACGACGCGGCGCTGTCCGGCTTCAGCCTGGAAAAGAAAAAACCGCTTGTTGCCCCAGTAAAGGAACAGAGCGGTTCTATTCAAGAAGCGTTTGAATCTGTCAAGCCCGATATCCGTTACTTCCCGGAGCCGAGGTTCTGCCTCTCTTGAAATCCGGAAATTTAACGGGTATTCCCCCGGCTTCGACGGACTTTACGGATATCGGGAATACGGAGCTCCAGGTTACCGCATCGTAAACGTCGATTGCCGGCCGTCTGTTCTCCAATATCGCATTCGCGAACTCCCTCAGCACGAAAAAGTCTCCTCCGCCGTGCCCCGCTTTCTCCGCATCCGCCAAGTTGCTTTTCCATAATGGATGCTCCCACTGATCTGTATAATGCCATAGTGACTCCCATTCGGGGTCACAGCCGTCCGTCCCGACAGGAGCGCTTCCCTTCGAATGACCGTCAAGCCATATCAGATGGTCATCCCCGCCGTAACGCGGCGACAAGTAAGCGCCCTTCGTACCTTGAATCTCATAATGCGTCATATTGTGCGGTCGTGCCGATCTGGCATCAAAACGCAGCATAATGACCGTCCCCTTCTTTGTTCGAATAAGCGTCGATGCGGAATCGCCATGCTTCCAGAACACATCCGACGCGCCCGGATGATCCGGCCCGAACACTTCCTTAAAATATGCGTTCGTCGACGCACTCCTGGTCGTGAACGTAGTCGCCATATCCAGTTCATCCGTCGGGTCGCCGGCAGCCAGCCATTGAGCCACGGGTCCCAATGAATGCGTCGGATAGCTGTTTCCGTCATATTGCCGCCCCTTCTCCCCGCGCCATGTCAAATTTCCATTCGCATCGTGCATGAGATGCCGGCAATCATGAATATAGCCGCCTTCCATATAGGTCAATTCACCGAACAGTCCTCCGCGAATCATATGCTTTAACATCATATTTGGACGCGTATAGCAATAGTTCTCCGACATCATATAGACGAGTCCCGTCTGCTCTACCGTCTCTACCAATTCCCAGCATTGCTCCAGCGTCGTCGCCGCCGTAACTTCGCTGATGACATGCTTTCCCGCCTTTAACGCCTGAACGGATTGTTGCGCGTGCATCATCATCGGTGTAGCCAGCAAAACGGCATCGATATCGGGATCCTCAAGCATGCGCTCAAAGCTGTCGAATCTCTTGACATCGGGGAACTTCTCTTTCCAGCGCCCCAAAGCCCCTTCATTCCGGTCGCAGATCGCAGCCAGTTCGGCTTGCTCCTCCAGATACTTCATCGTGCCCGTTAAATAGGCTCCCCGGCTTGCGCCGACTACCGCCAACCGGACGCTCTTATTTGTCATCGCAATAACCTCCCGCTTTTATTAATTAGGATTGGCCATAACGGCGCACGCGCAGAAGCGCCTGCTCTCTATGACCCATAAATCGTTCGATCTCGCACAATCTGGCCGTATACTCGCCGATCAGCGCGCTTGCCTCCGATGTACACGACTGATAGGTACACGTTTTGAGGAACTTGCCCACCCATAGTCCTCCGGTATACCTGGCTGCACCTCTGGTCGGCAACGTGTGGTTCGTGCCGATCGCTTTGTCTCCATAGGCAACGTTCGTTTCCGGCCCCAGGAACAATGCGCCGTAGTTCGTCAGACGTTCCAGCAAATATCGGGGATTCTCCGTCAGCACCTCCACATGCTCGTAGGCCAGCTTATCGGCTTCCATGACAGCCTCTTCAATGCTGTCTACCAATATGATCATCCCATTATCGTTCCAGGCCACGCTTGCAATGTCCGCAGTCGGTAAAGTCAGAAGCTGCCTTTCGATCTCGGCTATCGTTTCATGCGCCAGCATTTCCGAAGTTGTAATCAGCACTCCGGGTGAGGTCGGTCCGTGTTCGGATTGACCTAGAATGTCACAGGCCACCATTTCCGCGTCCGCCGTATGATCCGCAATAATCATAACCTCTGTCGGACCCGCAAACAGATCGATGCCGACTTTTCCGTACAGTTGCCGCTTGGCCTCGGCCACGTACGCATTCCCCGGCCCGACAAGCATATCCACGGGCTCGATCGTTTCCGTGCCAAGCGCCATAGCCGCCATTGCTTGCACGCCGCCGACGATATAAATCTCATCCGCGCCCGCAAAAGCCATTGCGCAAACCGTTGCATCCGGTATTTCGCCGTCTATAGGCGGTGTGCAGCCAATAACCCGTTTCACGCCGGCTACCTTGGCGGTAAGGATGCTCATATGCGCCGATGCCACCATCGGATATCTTCCACCCGGAATGTAGCACCCCACGCTGTTGACCGGGATATTGCGATGTCCCAGAACGACTCCGGGTAATGTCTCTACCTCCAGATCGTGAATCGTCGCTCGTTGCTTTTCCGCGAAATTGCGAACTTGTGCTTGGGCAAACCGAATGTCTGCCTTGATTTGCTCGGGCACTCTCTCGACAATTTCGTCAATTTGCCGTTGACTCAGTCTGAATTGCTCGGGGGACCACCTGTCGAATTGCTGTGATAGCTCGCGAACGGCTTGATCTCCGTTCACTTTTACATTTTTAAGAATATCGCGTACCGTTTCGTAAACCTTTTGATCCTGTTCTTCCACATCCGCTTGGCTTTTCCCTGTCTTTAGATACTTTACCACTTGAATTTGCCCTCCTTGTTTTGAAAGACTTATTTCGAATACGTATTCAAAAATGGCGAAAAGAACCGTCCGTTCGTCAACGGACGTCATCCTCTAGGGCTTCGCTCTGCAGTCGTCTTCCTGACGATTAGCTCCGGCTTTAAGATCACCTGTCGCAGCGAACCTGTGTCGTTCGCTCCCTCAATCAACTCGATCAGATTTTCCGTCGCGATTTTGCCCATTTCGAATTTATGATGGCCGATCGTCGTCAGTTGTATCGCTTGGTGGGATGCGATATGCGTATCGTCCATTCCGGCAATGCTGATATCCTCCGGAATGCGGAGCCCCGCAGACAGAATAACGTTCATGCAGGTCAGCGCCATAGCGTCTGTAACACAAATGATCGCAGTTGGCCGCTCTTTGCCGCCAAGCAGGCTCAGAACGACTCGCTCGATATCGTCATTCGTAATGTCGATGTAATGAACAAGTTCGGGAATTAGCTGCACTTGTGCTTCCTGCATGGTCGTTTCGAATCCGAGCTTGCGTTCATAGAAGGTAGAATAATCGGTTTTACCAGAAAGGTAGGCGATTTTTCGGTGTCCCAACTCCAGCAGATGCTTCGTAAGCAATCGAGCGGCGAGCACGTTGTCCAGTACGACATAATGATTGTTATGCTGGGGCTTCCTGTTGAAAAAAACGCTTGGAATGCGCGCGTTCTCGATTTTCTTTAACACGGGATCGTCCATCCGGATCAACGATAACAGAATACCGTCGACTTTGTAGCCCATGATGGAGTCCCAATAATCCTCGACATGATCCCCGTTCTCATCTTCGAAGTATACGATCGTCTTGTAGCCTCTTTGGTTGGCGGTGTGAATAATCGAATCCGTCGTCTCGACAAAGAAATCATTTTTCAGCGTTCCCGAAATCAACGCGATTGTTTTTGTCGTATTCGTTACCAAGCTCCGTGCAATCAGATTCGGATAATACCCTAGCTCTTCCATAGCGCGCAGCACTTTTTCCCGTTTCTCCGCCTTCACGCTGTCTGGGTTATTAAGCACGCGCGATACGGTCGGCTGCGACACCCCCGCTTTTTTGGCGACATCCTTTGATGAGACCATTCTTTTTCTCCTTACTTACTTGAATACGTATTCAATGATATTTATACAATAGAGTGATTGCCTTTGTTTGTCAATACTTCTCCAGCATAAAAAAGGTTACCATTCATATAAAAAGGAGCCGCACTGAGGCAGCTCCTTCAATATACATGTTATGTAAGAACAATACCCTTCGATTGCCAAACGCATCCTGCGCGTTAATATCCGCCCCAACTGCCACCAACGCTTGAAATTGCGGCTCATGGCCATATTTCGTACTCAATTAGATGAAATCTTTCTAAGTTTTATTGAAGAAAGGACATCATCATTCAAGGCCGCAGGAGAATCACAATTATACCCCAACCAATAGTCCCCATAACGCTCCATCACCAATACGTCCCCGCAGCGGTAAAATGTATGAGTAGGGCCCTCTTCTTTGGGGCCAGTATAGTACCCATTGAGCCACACTTCCTCAATCGGCTCATCAAACAACATCTGGATATGATCTATTTCCCCTTCTAGCGTATAAAGATGCTTGCAGCCAAAAACAACCTCCTGCAAACAAAAGCTTTTCAAAAAATGATATAAAGAGTCATTTACGATGATATGTCCTTCTGCATTGTCCTGCCAAAGCAGGCATTCGTCGCAGTAGACAGGAGAATGGTTGTTGCCAGCCTCCACTTGGCAAGTCCAGTTTGCCTGATTTTCCTCAAGAAACGTGACCCTACCCTTATCTATTTTCAGCCGCTCCACCGGATAAAGGCAATCCTGATGTTGAAAAATCTCCGGAGCGTTCTCAAGATGACCCTCTGAACCATCCTTCCAGCGTCCCGCAAATGCATATAACTCATGCAAAGCTTTTGGCAGACCGGCGGGAATCTCGTCTTCCGGCACACCGTAGGCGCTATCGTATCCTCCGTACCAGCTGATTAGAAATGCCTTTAAATCATCCAGTTGATCTGTGTCTTTCAGCAGCATTGCAATTCCTCCCTATTATATAGCGGCTTCAATCCGCCGCGGCGTGCTAAACCCTTGTTTTGCGAGAACAATCTCGCCACCCGAAAAAGTGGCTCCCCATTTTATCACCCCCACCATGATGAAGGTTGAGAAGCATCCCGCTGTCTCTGCGTTTTTATCTCCACGGGTACATTGACGTGCTTTGCAAACGCAAATAAATGCTGCAGAAATGAATCCCATTCGTCCCCAATATCACCACAAGGAAAAGCCGGGCTTTTCTTTTCATTGCCGAGCTGCAGAAATGAGATTTTCATATTCGTCGGCTCGCTCCCGCCAATCGTCGGATCAACAACAATACGGGCAATTGCCGATAAATCGAGCTGCTTGTTTCCCAGCTTGATGGCAGGGGGCTGCTGCTCGAAAACAATACGCTGCCGCTTCTTGCCAAAGGCCGCACGGTCCGAGGAGACAAACGCTTGCTCTGCCGCCTGCCATCGGCGAACATTCTCGGCATTGCGCCTCTCATTCCAGTACAGCAGCCAGCCCGCTGCGGTATTGTTGAGCTCATAGCGGGACAAATCGAGCAGATATGCGTCCTCAGCAGTGCGAACATCGTAGACCGGCAGCCACAAAATAATATTTCCGTAGCGGTTGCGGGTAAAGTGCTGATTCACCCCTAAAATGCTGCTGCCCGTCAGCGCGACATCTTTATCCTTTAAGCGAAAACACAACATTCCGCCCTCAAAACGCAATTGCTGCAGACTCCGGGCCCGTCTCTTAATGCGCGGATAGCAGACAATAAATACAAATATAAAAACAGTGCCGCAAATCCATGCGCTGTAGCGCTGCAGCTCCCAAAAGGAGCCGCTGTCACTCGATGTCGCGGAGACAACCAATCCAATAACGAGCAATACGGTATACACCCCAGCTGCAAGCAACAGACTCGTCTTGCCAGTGATCGCCAGACGTTTCGAGTAGGGCTCGTACGGAATGACATGATCATCCACCCGCAGGTCCTGCTGTTCGTTCTTCCAGTTCTTCTTGTTTCTGTTCTTCTTCATCTGATCTCTCCCAATACTATACTAGCCGAGATTAGCTAACATTTCCAATCAAAATAGCCTATGTTATAATGATTGAAATCATTTGGGCAATGTCTATGGGGACAGCCTCAAAATCAAAGACTGAACAAAGTTTGCGATCGGATATCCGATTCCGCGTGCGCTTTTCGAAAAACATTGGAAATGGTGGGATGATGATGAACGACTCCGCATTGTATGCTCCCGAATGGGGCCAACTTTCCCAGTCGGAGAAGAAAGAGAGAATCGATGCCTTACTAGCCAAGCTCAAGATTCCTTTCACTTTATCGGACATCCGGACCTTCTCGTCGAACGGCATAACGACAGAAACGGTCCTTCTCGTCCATGAGGGCCGGCAATTCGTATTCGTTCCCGGCCGCCAACGGGTTACGCTTGGCTGGAATAACGGCATAGATGGACTGGACGAGAATGCTCTGGATGATATCCGCTGCAGCTTCGATTCGGTGCTCGATCCGTTGAAATTGTGGAGAAGAGAGCTGGAAATGGCCGAGGCAGCAGACGACGGCGAGCAAGTAGCTTTTATTCGGAATCAGATGGCAAAATTGAAGAAGAACCCGCCGAATGAAATGAGCGAGGACGTCAAACAATTTTATAGTTTTCCGGGTATCGTAAGCTACATCAATGAAAACACCTCCCCTGTCAGGACTGTTGATATCGCGCCGATGATCGTGGAATGCGATTTGAACGAAGTCGGACTTGTCCATATCGGAAAAGTGAATCGACAGACAAATGAACACGATTTGTCGCCGGAAGATTTCGATAAGGTGAAGGAGTATATTTTTACATTCGACACCAGAAACACGTCAGAGGTTCAGGAAGTGGGACGATGCCGATTTGTCCTATTTGATGAGGAACGTTTGATTTATGACGTTTTCGTTTTTCGCAAACAGTCAAATGAAGAGCTGATGGCAACGATCCATGAACAAGGATTTTCATTGCCGACGGAGGATCAATGGGAATATTTATGCGGCGGAGGCAGCCGCACGCTGTTTCCCTTCGGCAATCGTTTCGATGAACATAAGCGATATGCCTATATGACCGAAGATGGTGAGAATGTTCTGGAAAATCCCAACATGTTCGGATTAATCATCGCGTATGATCCTTACAAATATGAGACGGTCGATGCGGATTGTCTCGTCAAAGGAGGCGACGGCGGCGGCGCTTTATGCGGAGGAGAGCCGTTTATTTATATAATGCTTCCGTTATCGACGTATTGGAGGGATACGCCAACCTATATATTGGAAGGGGACCAGAACCTTTCCGGCGGGTATTTCTTTTACCGCCGCATCATTACGCTTGAAGGCTAACTATGATCCGGGTGCGTCTTGCGGCTTTTGCTTACAATCCGGGCAAAAATGAACACGCTGCTAAAATCAATCTAATCGGATTCTCGCTTTGACGGATGCCGGGACATAATGTCCCGGCATTACACATTTATTTGGGATATTACGTCAGGGATAAAAAGGACGCCGGTCACATCACAGCAGAATTTCTTACTTGTATACTTATGCCATAGCGCTTGTGCCAGCAGCGCATCATGCGCTAAATCGCGGGATAAAGCAAGGAGGAAAAACGAATGTCTACTGCAAGTCTGAATCGTTTGAGCGGCATATTTTTATGGTTCGGGTCCGTGCTTCTTGTCATTACAGGTATCATACCGTTTTTCATCAGCTTGGAGATTAACATTTCAGAGGTTACTCGGCAGCTTCTTCCTCTGTATAATCGGAGCCATCCTGTTCGGCATCGCCGTTTTTCGGGCTAAGGTATTCCCCGCCTATGTCGGTGTGCTGTTTGCTATTGCACCTATCTTTCATACGGCAGAAATGTTCGCTGCCAATGATACTATTTTTGCTATTCTTGACCTGCTTGCCGCTCTTTCTTTAGGAGTTGCGCTCATTAAGGTTGGCTCAAACCTGGTATCGGGTCGACATGGGATCCATACAGATGTGTCCATATCAAAATAAAAGTTTGGGTCGCCGAGTGGGTGGGTATATGTGGTAAAATAGCGGTAAAACCGCTATCATAGGAGGCGAACAGAGGTGACTGAATCAGCACAAGGGATAAAGCGAAGAAGTTCAATTGTATGGCGTTTCCTTTGGCTGCTTGCGGTTCTCTTTGACATCTTTGTTCTAATATTCAATTATCCGAAGTTTGCCGCCTCGCTTTTTACTTCTTGTTCGGACGTAACCGGTCTAAGCTGCAACGGGTTTCAAATACTAGATTCACAATTGCCCGCGCTCGCGAAATACGGGATCTCACACCAAGGGTATGCGATTTACGCTCTATTTTGCGATATGGTTGCTACTCTTTGTCTGATTGGGACGGGATTGCTGATCTTCTGGCGAAAACCGGCGGAATCCATGAGCCTGTTTGTTTCGCTGCTCTTGATCACCTTCGGCTCATTTGGTATGAACGAAATCCATATCATACAGGATCCGCCTTTCATGATCATGTTGATTACCATGTTGTTTATTATTCTAAAATGGCCTGCACTCGGTATGTTTTTCTGCACGTTCCCGGATGGGCGCTTCGTTCCGCGCTGGTCTTGGATGCTGCTGTTTCTTTTTGTGATACAATTGGGTCTTTTCATTCTACTGCCGTATCCTTATAATATGGAAAATTGGCCTCCGGTGCTAAGCAGCTTGGAGATGCTCTTGGTTTACGGAAGCGTGGCCTCCACGCAAGTTTATCGTTTTTTTGCCGTCGCTTCGCCCCAGCAGAAACAGCAAATTAAATGGCTGGCATTCGGATTCGGAACATCCGTACTGTTAATAGTTGTCATGAACCTCCTGCCCGCATTCTTTACCGCTCTCCATCAACCGGATTCGCTCTATCAGCTTGAAGGCCCGCTTACGACGATGCTCGCTTATCTTCCTATACCAGTAGGCATCGGCATTGCCTTGCAGCGTTACCGGCTATGGGATATCGATGTCGTCATCAATCGGACATTGGTCTATGTGGTGTTTTCGGCTTGCATCCTCTGTCTATACGTTCTTGTTGTTTTTGGCGCCAGCTCCCTTCTGCAAGTGCATAACAATCTGATATTCTCCGCGCTGGCTACTGCCTTGATTGCAGTGATCATGCAACCGCTGCGTCTGCGATTACAACAGGCTGTTAACCGGTTGATGTTCGGCGATCGTGTCGATCCTTATCGCGCGCTTTCTAATCTTGGGAAAAAACTTGAAGAGTCGCTCCCCGCCGATGCCCTCCTTCCCAAAATTGTCGAAAGTGTAGCACAAGCGCTCAGGCTCCCGTATGTTGCCATCGTTTGGAATCGAACTCAGAAAGCAGTTGATGTAGATCCTATCCGGAGGACCGTTTCTTATGGCGTCTCCAAGGACAGCGAAGCTGATTTGCGAATTCCCTTGGTTCACCAGGGTGAACAGGTTGGCGAGCTTATTCTTTCCCCACGCCAGCGCGGCGAAGAACTGTCATCGGCAGATCTTCGTTTGGTGCGTGACTTGGTTCCGCAGATCGGCATCGCCGTCCATTCTGCCCGGTTAACCGACGACCTGCGACGTCTGACGGACGATTTGCAGCGTTCGCGTGAGCGGCTCGTCACTGCGCGCGAGGAAGAGCGGCGCCGTCTTCGCCGAGACTTGCACGACGGTTTGGGTCCCATGCTTTCAAGCCAAACGTTTACGTTGTCAGCGATCAAGAAGCAGTTGCGGGAGAAACCGGATGTCGCAGAGAAGCTATTAGCCGATGCGATCGTTCATACCCAAGAAGCGATTTCCGATATTCGCCGTTTGGTTTATGCGCTTCGTCCACCTGCGCTTGATGATTTGGGACTGTTGACTGTCTTGCGGGAGCAGATCGCACAATATCAAACAAGCGGTATCAACATGGAGCTTGACGCTCCGGAATTGCTCCCGCCGCTGCCTGCGGCGATTGAAATTGCTTGTTACCGGATTGTTCAGGAAGCGTTGACCAATATCGTCCGTCATGCTCATGCCACTGCGGCTTCAGCTAAATTACGTGTACAAGACGCTCTGATCGTCGAAGTAATCGACAACGGACAAGGATTGCCGCCGGCGACGCGCGCGGGTGTCGGCTTCCGTTCGATGCATGAACGAGCAGAAGAATTGGGCGGTATATGCATCATCGAGAATCTGCCGCATTCAGGAACGAGGGTGTACGCGAAACTGCCTTTTTTGTACGTAAAGAGTGAAAATAGCGAGCCGGTTATGAGAGGAGAGATCGTGTAATGAAACGTATACGTGTCCTTATCGCTGATGATCATCCGGTGTTTCGATATGGGTTGCGCGCCCTGTTGCTGGCGGAAGCGTCAACGGTAGAAGTGGTCGGAGAAGCCACCACGGGAGAGGAAGCAGTCTCCATGGCGGCATCCTGCTTGCCAGATGTTATATTGATGGACTTGAACATGCCTGGCCTGAATGGAATTGAGGCGACGAGCCGCATATTAGCTTCAGCACCGAAAATTGGTGTATTGGTGCTTACGATGTTCGACGACGATGAGTCGGTCTTTGCAGCCATGCGTGCGGGGGCCCGCGGTTATCTGCTCAAAGGCGCGGAAGGAGATGAGGCGATTCGCGCAATTGTGTCAGCCAGCAAGGGGGAAGCCATATTCAGCCCTGCCATTGCGAACCGCTTATTCGGTTATTTCGAGGGTCCGGGACGATGCCTGCCTGAAAGCCCTGCCCGGCCATTTCCCGAATTGACAGATCGCGAGCGTGAAATTCTAACTCTGATTGCCCAGGGGTACACGAATCCGGCAATTGCTGAGCGCCTCGTGCTTAGTCCCAAGACCGTGAGAAATCACGTTTCTACCATATTCAGCAAGTTGCAAGTAGCCGGGCGCTCACAAGCGATCGTACTAGCAAGAGAGGGCGGTTTGACAAAGGATTGCTGAAAACTTGAGATGAAATCATTTTAATGGGGGCTCCAATCTCCGCCCCCTTGGACTGCCATCCGCCGCGGCGCGCTAAATCCTTTATTTTCCATCCATGATTTCGGCTCAAAACCATAATCAGTCCTTGACCTTGAAAGGCTTCCACGACAGATCGTTCTTGGCCTTGGCTTTGCTAACTAAATGTAATTTCTGCAGTTCGTTCTTGCATGGTTTGGCTAGAAAGCCAATCTAAATGGAAAAACTGCCGTTAGAATTGGGAATCGAGATGAAAGGGATCGATTTGGTCTGAACTAGCTGCATCATTTCCTGTTAGATTGTAAAAATCATCTAATCCGGCTTATTTACCTACATAAAATCCAGTTAGTTGTGCGTTTAGAGGAAGTCTCATGAGTTACTATAACAGTGGTTTTTCCTTCGTTATTTAACTGCTGTTACCTGCGACTGCTCTATTCCTGTTTTATCGAATCTTTTCATCAAAAATTGGAAAAAGTAATACACGAGGAGGAACGCATCTGTTCCGATAAAAAACGATTTTGGAGGTAGTTTTCCATGCCAAAAAATTTGCAAGATACAACAACTTTGTACAATGGCGTGAAAATGCCCTGGTTTGGTTTGGGCGTTTTTAAAGTAGAAGAAGGCCCCGAACTTGAGAATGCGATCAAAATTGCCATCAAGCATGGATATCGCAGCATTGACACGGCTGCCATATATGGCAACGAAGAAGGAGTCGGGCGAGGCATCCGCGCGGGGCTCAAAGAGACTGGGATTTCTCGAGGCGAGCTATTTGTAACATCAAAAGTATGGAATGCCGATTTAGGGTACGAAGCTTCTTTGGCGGCATATGAAGCGAGCTTGACAAAACTGAATTTGGATTATCTGGATCTATACCTTATTCACTGGCCGGTTAAAGACAAGTATAAAGAAGCGTGGAGAGCCCTGGAGACACTTTTTGACATCCTCCCCCGCCTACGCTTTGCTTAGAGGCAGGGGATTCCCCTTATTCACTCATTAGCGTGAAGCAGGTTCAGTTACCGTTACCTTAGAAATTTGTTCCATGATCACAGAGGAGATTCGTACTCTCATATCTGTATCCGAGCAAACTCCGGGGTTCAGTTCCGTCCATGTTGAACGTCTTTGGTGTGACGGATAGAACTTCTCGGTTAGGTATTCAGCACAGTCAGGTGCCTTATGCAAGGTATCTAGCCCTGCACAACGGCTTTTACGCCGTCGTTTTGTCTTATATGACAAGCGATGGTCTGCGGGATATGACGAAGGCGGCATTGATGTCCGCGTTATCGTGATAGCCGCAAGAGCATTGGAATTGATCTTTCCTGCGATGGTTTTTCCGAATGATTCCGCATTGACTGCATTCCTGGGAGGTTTTATAGGGATTCACCTTTTCCACGGTTAGCTCGGCTAATGCGGCTTTATAGGTGATCTTTCGTTCCAAATCATAGAACGCCCAGGCATGAATATTGCGATCTGCACGCTTCCAATATTTTTTCATCGAACGAATGCGGCTCAGGTCTTCCAGCTTGATGATGGACGCCCCGCTCGCACGTGCAAATTGCACGATATTCTTCGCCATGACATGATTCCAATATTGCATCATGCGCCGTTCTTTATGTTCGAGTCGTTTGAGCGCTTTCATATTTTTCGCTTGCTGGATTTCCCTTCGCAAACGGGCATACCGCCTCCGGATATGGCCGATACGTTTGCCGTTAAAGGTCAGGTATCTCCCCGTATCGGCATCGGCAGCAACCGCAATGAGGCGTAATCCGCGATCAACGCCAATCGCTTTGTTCGTTTTCGGCGATTCCTGAAGTTGAAAAGAAAGGGTGAAAGCAAAATACCACTTCCCCTTGTGCTCAAAAAGCTGCGCATTCCCTTTTTTCGGTTTCGAGATTCCTTTGTAAGAAGGTTTATAGTGTTTGCTGTTTGGATCCATTTCCCCGGTCAGAAGATAGTTCACCCAAAACAAAGCATAATCGTTGACGCTGGCAGGCACATATTTATCGATGGTTAGATGGCCTTCGATGGTGGGGATGCCAATTTTCAGGTGTCCTTGATCGAAACGGAGCCGCCAGTTCTGATTGTCAAACAGGATCGAGATATTCGCTCGAAAGGAAGGAAAACCCTTGGTGTTGGCATGCTTCCGCCAATCCTGATACCGGCTGACAGCCAGTTTTCTTGCTTCTTGAAGAAGCGTTGATGGTAGTGGTATGGAACGAAGTAGGCGATCCAGCTCTGTTGCCTTACGTACTGGGACTTCCTGCAGGTATTGAAGGGCTTGATTGCTAGCTTGTGAAAAGTGGGATCTCATAGTTCTATACATGTCTTGTTTCACCAATGTGGGCCGATACAAAGGAAGTTTGATCGTAATCGTATTCTGACTCATTTCCAATCCCCCCATATCTATCATTATACCAGAACGCCAGTTCGGTTTCAAATCGGGAAGTACTGCTTTAAAATCATGTCGGACAATTGAGATGGCAAAGTTGCCACCCTTGTCCGAAGACGATTCATCTCCTACCTAAGCTTCCGCTTTGAGGAAGGAGTCTTCTCGTCTGTATTGAATAAAGAAGGCCGCGTAAAAGCGATCGGGGTCAGCAATTTCCAAATTCATCATATTGAAGATTTGATGAACGACGCAGAAATAAAGCCCATGGTCAACCAGGTTGAATACCATCCTCGTCTCACGCAAAAGGAAGTGCATAGGTCAACATCATGAGCGGTGTTAGGCTCTCCCGCCACTACCTGAGCCGAATGATTAAGAAACAAGAAGGTCGAGTCATCTTTATTGCCAGCGAGGCAGCCATTATGCCTTCGCAAGAAATGGCTCATTATAGTGCAACCAAAACAATGCAGCTCTCGCTTTCCCGGAGCTTGGCCGAGTTGGCCAAAGGAACGAATGTCACGGTCAATACCGTTATGCCTGGTTCCACTTTTACTGAAGGAGTGGAGGCTTGGTTAAATACTCTCTATCCTAATGAAACAATGACAGCAGAAGAAGCTGAGCAGCGATTTATGAGAGAGAATCGGCCAACATCCATCATTCAAAGGCTTATTCGGCCAGAAGAAATAGCCAATCTTGTTACCTTCTTAAGCAGCCCTCTTTCCTCGGCCATTAACGGTTCCGCTTTGCGGATTGACGGAGGACTAGTACGCAGCGTGTTTTAAGATTCGCTTTTTTTAGGAGTTGTCTCAAAAGTAGGTTTTCTCACTTGAAGGACAGCTTGCTTGATGAAAAAACGTACGAAAATGAAAAAGGGGGACCTGAAATGAATTCAGGTCCTTCGTTGTTCAGCTATCGATTCCCTTTTATTCATATCCCCCATTTAGCACGATTCCGATTTTCAAACTGTCATTTTCTCTCCACTTTACCCAGCCAAAATCATTTTTATTATCATTATATCTTTCTCTTAATCGAACCCAATCTCCCTCAACCGAATCTGCCCTGTTAAATTCAACTGAAGGTGTAATTTTTGTGCCCTCAGGTTGGTTATAAACTTCATTTTCATCATAAGTAATATACCAGGCCCGCTTCAAAGCCTGTCCCCAGGTTTCATAATAAAACCAATCTGCAATTTTGGAATCAACAAAGTTGGGGTCGAAAAAGTCAGGATCAGAAGATGTATTTTTTCGCAAGTCATTTTTTAAATCCACTTTTACAAAACTCGTTTCTAATGTTTCTTCATTTATCATTACCGTAAAACCATCGTCGGTTTTGCTAAGAACCCTGAAAGTCAATTCAGGTGAAAACCGGATTAAACCCATGTTAATATGTTCTTTTGCTTCCTTATCGGAATCACCTTCGTTCATTGTATATGGCCGAAGGTGTTTACCAAGTTTGTCCGTTTGAAAATCACATTTACCCTTGTCCTTCCCAGATTCTATTCTCACAAATCTTAAAGTATCATATGGTGCTAGATCGGATTCGGATTTATAGAGAGGGATCGGGGTATTTAAGTTGAAATGTATAAGCCCAATACCCAATTTATTTTTGCTTTTCGGCAATTCCAAATGGACAGGCTTTGCATTCATGGGAGTACTGGAGGTCAAAAAAAATAGCATTATGATGTGTATTATTGCCTTCATTGGCACCATCCTTTTTTAAATGTTCTTTGGGCATTACATAAGTCAGGTGAAATTTTTTAGACGTTTTAATTCTAAGCATACATCCTGAGTTAACAAAAAGAAATCCAAAATTTCTTCTTTTCTTTTACTACTCTCTTCTCCTTTATAAGTAAGCTATGGATTTTGCCTTAGCTACTCTTTCTTTATGGCTTGATTTTCTATACAGTTAGTCCTGAATCCGTGACAATACCTTCTTAAGAAGCCGGCTCTCTGGATCCAAAACCACTTCCCCAAATGTAGCATTTAGCGTATTGATTTTCTGTGGATGGATGGCGGGACTATTAAACCTAAGGAGCATGCTACCCATGAGTGGATAGTTTAACTTCGCATTGAAATAAAAAAGAATTGGCAACAGTGTGGAGCCATGCGTCATGGATAGAAAGGCAAATTGATAGAAACCTTATTCGTGAAATTTACAAATTAAATCGTAAAATTAACATGATTCGCAAAAAGTATCTTAAGCTATTAATTGAAATATGGTAAAATTAGGGTAAGAAAGTACATAGCGGTTGGGTATGCTTTCATCCTGTAGACAAGGGGGGTGATAGCATTTGGATAAGGTAACTTACTTTATTGCAGGATGGGTTTTGGAGTTTTACTGTTCTTAATTAAAGAAATATCGAGAAACAAAAAATAAGATCTTCTTAACACAGCCATGGCATTACTTCTAATAGCCCAAAAAAGAACGAGATGGTAAAATAAAAGAAGGGAAAGCGGTACCATCAAATCTTTTATCGGAGGAACTGTACATGCGGCCGTTGGTTGCGATAACCATGAATCATGAAGAAATAAGCTCCACGCTTCGACATGCATATGTCGATAGCATAGTGCGCGCGGGGGGGATTCCGTTTCTGGTCCCGGCGGGGCTCGATGAAGAAGCGGCAACGCAAATTAGTCTTGCGACGGACGGTCTGTTGCTGACCGGAGGCCACGATGTAGATCCGAATCTGTACGGCGAACCGCCTGCGCAGGAATTGGGAGAGGTGACGCCGGAACGCGACGCGTTGGAAGTGATGCTGATCCGGGCGTTCCTAAGCAACAAAAAGCCGATATTCGCCATATGCAGAGGCGCGCAGATTTTAAACGTGGCTTTGGGGGGAACGCTGTACCAGGACGTACATGTCCAGCTTCATTCCATTCAGCATCAGCAGAAATCGAGACTGAAACATTACGCTCACCCCGTATCCGCTGTGGATGACAGTTTGCTGCGGCAATTGGTCGGCAAAGAGACGTTCCGTGTCAACAGCATTCACCACCAGGCAGTCAAGAGTTGTCCGGCAAGTCTGCGCATATCGGCGATGGCGGAGGACGGCGTTGTTGAAGCGATTGAGGGTAACGGGGAGATGTTCGTCCTCGGCGTGCAATGGCATCCGGAGGCGACGGAGGACGACGTTTCACGCAAGCTGTTCGAGGGGTTCGTTGAGGCGTGCTTGCGGCAAACAACGATAGCAAAATAATGCAAGCGTCAAATAGTCCCCATCCGGCGATCAGATGGGGACTATTTGACACTTGCTTATAAGCGGATCATCTCGGGCATGATCGTCTGCAATGGACGTGCCCCATCCTTTGTGACATGAAAGCCGCGCTCGAGGCGCATTCCGCCCCACGAAGCGAAAAATAAGGGAATATCAATCGAGAAGACCATATTTTCCTGGATAATGTCATCATAAACGGACGTTAATATCGGCGGTTCGAATTCGATCACGCCGATGCTATGGATACCGGAGTATACAAAATGGTTTTGCAGGCCGGCCCTCTCGATCGCTTGTCGGGCGGCACGGTCGACGGCGCATCCGGCCGTCCCAGGACGAAGCGCCTCCTGCGCCGCCTGTTGGGCCTCGATGGCCGCTGCCATGGCCGACTCTACTTCCTTGCTCGGCGTTCCCATTACGATCGGCATACCCAATGCACCATGATAGCCCTCGTATCGCGGCGCCAGGGTCAGCAGCACGATGTCGCCTCGCCTGATGGTGCGCAGCGATGTTCTGGCCAGGATCGGATGGGTGTTGTGGACGCCGGAGGCCACGATCGTGTCGATGCCCATGCCTTCGGACCCGCAGCGGCGCATCGCGTATTCGGCTTCCGCCGCAACATCCCGCTCCGATCTTCCTTCAGCGATGCTCCGGACCGCCGCTTGCAGGCCTTGCTCCGCGATCGTGTACGCATACTCGATCACCCGAATTTCATTTTCGCTCTTCACGGCGCGAAGTTTGGTCACATCATGCTCGATCTCGGTCATGGCTTCTTCACCGAACATCGAACAAAATGCCTTGTACAGCTTGTGCGGCAGCGACTCCATCCCGGCGATCCCCACGCTCCGGATCTCACGGTCCAGCTGTTTGCGGAATTGTTGCATCACCCGTTCCATGCTTGTCACTTCGGCGTACGGATATTCTTCATCTGGATGGGCGAATTCGCTGACGACCTTCACATTGCGGCAATAGGATGTCGCATATACATAGTGTTCCGATTCAGGTCCGGTGAGCAGGACTGCCTCTCCCTCAACCGGGATGAAAATGCAGCACGGTTCGAAGTGCGGCGCGTAATTGAACAGCCACCGGGCATGCGCCGGTCCGAACACCACCCGGTCATCGGCGTATGCGATGAATAAGTCCAATTGGCGTTCCTTAAGCAAGGCCTGCACCTGACGCTGCCTCGACAAAAATTCTTCTTGCGGTATGACAGGACGTTGGTTCATATCGCACTCTCCTTGTTTCATTTATTAATGCATCATCCATCCGCCGTCTACGTTGATCGTTTGACCGGTGATGAAATCGCTGTCCTCCGAAGCAAGAAAGATGAATGTGCCGGTGACATCACTAGGCACCTGTCGCCGTACGAAGCATTGCACGCTTGCAAAATAGTCGGCCATCTCCCTTTGCTCCGTTTCGCCCGGGAAATCCTTCAGCTCCTGCTCGGTTTGCACCGCTCCGGGCGTTATCGCGTTCACATGGATCCCGAACTCCCCGACCTCACGAGCCAGAGCTCTCGTAAAGCCGATCATGCCGCCTTTTGAAGACACATAGTGCAGAAAATGCTTTTGACCGCTCCAGAAGGTTACGGAGGAGACATTGATGATTTTCCCTTTGCCTTTTTGCCGCATATGCGGGTATACGGCCTTGGCGAGCAAGAAACACGACTTCAAGTTCACCGCCAGCACCCGGTCCCATTCCTCCGAGGTGATATCTGTCCAATCCTTGCGGGGATAGAGCCCCGCATTGTTCACCAGGATGTCGACGCCGCCCCACTCGGCGTTGATCCGCCGAACCATGTCCAGGGTCGCCTGTTCATCGGCAAGATCGCAGCGGAACGATAAGGCTTCCCCGCCGCCAGCGCGGATCAAACGTTCCACCTCGGCGGCTTCTTCGCGAGAGCTGACATAATTGAAAGCCACCTTTGCTCCCTCCGCCGCATAGGCGAGACAAACCGCCCGGCCGATGCCTCGAGAGCCTCCGGTTACAAGCGCCACTTTGCCGAAAAGTCTCATCGCTTATCCCTCCTTGCCAGGTTGCCATTCGAAATCTTCATTGAACGGATAAAAGGGTCTTTTCAACTTGGTAAACGGCAGCTTGCTAAAGTTGGGCGTGCTGCTGCCCCGGGTATCCAGAATATAGCTTCGATCGGAGATGCCGCCAAAGCAGGCTCTGAATTGATTGGCCGACTTAACCAGCACAAGATCGGCCGAAGCCGGTTCGAGCCCGACCGAACGATACATTTCAGGTGCGATCGTATACGCCGTTTTCCCCATCACGAGAATGTAGAGCTTGCCTGTCGTCAAGACAGCGCACGGGCCCATATCCGCCTGCATGTTACTGTAGAAGCCTTTGCCGAAGGTATACAAACCGTCCGAGATCGTGCGAACGTACGCTTCCACCTCAAGCGGATGCCCGTAGGATGGGTCAAGCTTGCGCCCAAGCGATAATCGGCCCGTACGGCCGATGCCCAGCGCAATTGCCTGCCGTACCGCTTCTGGATCCACGATCGTCAGCAGGATCGTCAACCGCTCGTGGGCACGGAGCCCGATCAGCTCCGCCAACACTTCATTGCTGTCGCCGGTTGCTCCGGCACCCGAGCTGTCCGCGGAATCCGACATAAGAATCGGTCCCCCTTCGGGCGACGATTCCGCAAGCTCCACCATCTCCCGTACCGTATGCAGCGATACCCGGAATTCCTCGCGTGCTTGCCACAGCAGCGAGGCCAAACGTTCGGCTTCCCGCTGCGCCTGCTCGGGCGTATCGGCGACAACCACCGCCGAGCTTCCCATCTCCTCGATGTCCAGCCAGGGCTGTACGATAAACAGGCTGCTCACGAGGGCGCTGCCGGCCCGTTCGCCGGCCCGGGCCTCGCGGATCAACCGCCCCATCGGGCCGTCGCCATCGGTTTGGGCGTTCTCCGCCTGTACGATCAGCGGCAGCTTGACCATGGCGATCGACGGACGGTAAGCACCTTTGAGGATGGCAATGAGGATATTCGCCGCACGATAGCCGGTATCGGCATGGTCGACATGAGGATACGTCTTGTACCCCACGATCGCGTTGACCCCTTGAACCATGCGCCGGGTGACATTGGCATGCATATCCAGCGAGATAACGATAGGTATCCGATCGCCAACCAGCTCGCGCACGGCCGCGATGATGTCGCCCTCCGCATCGTCATTCCCCTCAACCGCCATGGCGCCATGCAGGGCTAACAGAACGCCGTCCGCAGGCAAAGCTTCGCGGATCGCCGAAAGCAGGGTTTGCTTCAGCTGCTCGTAGACCTCGCCGACCACTCTGCCCGCGGCCAAAGCATGGGTAAAAAAAGTCGGAATCATGTCCGCCTCGGCATGCTCCTCCCCCGCTCGGAGAAATCCCGAAATCTCGCTCTGCACGTATTTCATGTGTTTCAACTCATCCCCAGCCGCATAGACAGTCTTGAAATAGTCCATCGTGCTGCGCGCCGGGCTGAAAGTATTACTCTCTTGCATGATTCCGCCTATCAATATGCGCAATCCGCTCACTCTCCTTCAGGAAGGCTCATGTGCACCGTCACACGGGTTTCCTTGCTCGCGCCGGGACCCAGAACCATGGCGGTTCCTTGGGCGGCGCAATCCGCCAACGTGGCGATCGGACTGGAGAACGGCTCGACGGCCATATTATACGTCCTTCCATAATAGGGAAACCCGGCCGCTCCGCCGTACACCTGCCAACACCAGACATAGGGAAATACTCCGGCATCCCACTCAAGCCTCAGCTTCAGACGATCGCTCTGCAGCTCGTACCACCCTTCCGGGACCCGGACATAGAAGCTATCATCGGTTCCCGCTTCCCGTCCCGGGAGCAGATCGGCCCGCAGCTTCGAGCCGTAGGGAGCTGCCGCCTCCGGCCAAGCCGAAGACTGCCCGCCGGCATATCTTCTCGCAGCTCCCGCATTGAATGTGGGGACATGCATTCTGGATCCGTCCGGCAACTTCAACCGACAGCCGGCCCCGAGGAAGGGCTCTCCGAATGTAGGATGGTGACCCCACATCAGATGCATCTCCTCGCCCCCATCGTTGGTCACCTTTTCGTCCAGGATCAGAGATGCCGCTTCCTTGGCTATCGTGACCGTCCGCTCCAACCGAAACGGCGTGCGGCGGGTGCGCACGGACAGAAGCACGGATACCCGATCCGGCGTATCCTCGATCACTCGGGCGGACCACGGCAGCAATGAGACTTCGCCGTGCTGTCCCAGAGAAGCTCCTTTGTAATGGCAGTCCAGATGTCCGTTCGGAAGCACCTCCTGCCATCCGCCGTGCAAATAATCCAAGAAGCTGCCTTCTTTACGTTGGGTCGGCGGCACATTACGCCCGGGCGGCAGCAGCTCCTGCGGCGCGTGCCACAGGACATCCAGATCCAGCGGTTTATACCGCAGCTCCAGCAGATCAGCCCCTTGATCGACGATAATAACAGCGCGCAAGTACCGGTTCTCCAATGCGATCATGTCATGTCCTTTATATTGAAAAAAACAGCCCCGACAATCGTGGAATCGTTCGACAAACATGGGTTCACCTACTTTGTAATGGTATATCCGCCATCCACGAAGATCGTTTGTCCGGTTACATACCCGGCGCGAGCGGAGGCCAGAAATAGAGCCGCCTCGGCGATTTCGCGAGGGTCGCCCAACATCCCCATCGGGATCTTCGCTTCGATATCCTCCCGCTTGATATGGCCTTGGGAGAATGCGTAACGGTTGATCTCCGTATCGATATAGCCCGGCCCGATCGCATTGACCCGTATGCCTCCGGGCGCCCATTCCGCAGCCAAAACACGAGTCAGATGGGAGACACCGGCTTTGGTCACGCCGTACGGCAGACGCCGGGGCAGTCCGTATTGGGCCGCGATCGACGAAATATTGATGATGCAACCTGCCTTCTGGCGAAGCATGATCTTGGCCGCCTCCCTGGCGCAATAAAACACGCCATTCAGATTCACGCCGAGCACACGCTGCCACTCTTCGTCCGATATGTCCACCGAAGCCTTGTTTAACTGAATCCCGGCATTGTTCACCAGTATATCCACCCGGCCCCAAGTTTCCCCGACATGGCCAACCCACGCCGATACCTCGGCCGATACCGAAACATCCGTCCTGTCGGCGGAGATCCGGCGATCATCCTCCAGCCCGAGCTCCTGCCTCAGACGTGCCGCCGTTGAGCGGACGGCATCCTCATTCATGTCCGAGAGGGCCACCTTGGCGCCTGCTAGCAGCATGCGCCGAGCGATGGCCTCACCGATCCCCTGGGCGGCCCCGGTTATCAAAGCTACCTTGCCCTCCAATTCCTTCATCTGCATCTCCTCCCGATCCGCGTCGCTCATCCTTTTTGCTTGGCCGCTTCGATCGCGCCCCAATCCCAGCGTATGCCGAGCCCCGGTTCCTCCGGCGCCAGCGCATAGCCGTCCTTTTGGGCAACCGGCTGCAGCACAAGCTTGTGAAAATTCATGATGCCGGTTTCGGGCGGAATGATCTCCACTCCCAGACAGCCCGGCATGGCGGCGGCCAAATGGATATGCACCTCCGGAAACCAATGCGGGTACAGCGGAATCTGATGCGCCAGGCCCAAATGTCCCACCTTGATCCATTCGGAGATGCCGCCGACCAGCGTAGCGTCGTGCCGCAGAATATCCAGCGTCTTCTGCGCCAGCAGTTCCTTGAACGCCCAGCGGCCGCTCTCATCCTCCCCGATCGCCACCGGGATCGAGGATGCGGCGCGGAACTCCCGCATAGCCTCCAGGTTGTCCATCAGGAAGGGCTCCTCGATAAAATAGATTTCATACGGCTTCAACTCTTCCGCCATCCGCAGCGCCTGCTTCGACGAGACCAATACGCCGTTGAAATCGACCATAAGCCGTATGTCCCGTCCGATCGTCTCTCTCGCGGTTTCGATGCGTTTCAGATCCTCCGCGAAGCTTGCGGCCCCGACCTTCATCTTGACGCCCCGGAATCCTGCATCCCGATAACGCGCATACTCCTCGCGAAGCTCGCGGAGTCCCTCCCCTTCGCGGTAATAGCCGCCCGCTGCGTAGGCCGGAACCTTGCGGGACATGCCGCCCAGCAGCTTCCACAGCGGGAGCCCGGTTTTCTGCCCCTTCAGATCCCATAGCGCGATATCCACCGCGCTGATCGCGCGCATCATCATGCCCTTGCGCCCCAGATACCTCGTCTGCAGATACATCTCCTCCCAGAGCTTCTCCGTCAGCGTCGCATCCTGTCCGACAAGCAGCGGCCGCAGGTTGGCTGTCACGCAATCGCTGACATTGCCGCCCCGGGCAAAGCCAAAACCATGTCCCTTCAGGCCGTTGTCCGTCTCGATCTCGACGAATACATAATCTCGCTCGCGTATCCGGAGATTGCCGATATAGATTTCGCGTTCGAGCGGAAGGTTCAATGTCCAGGCCCGCACTTCCGTGATCAACATCTTGATGCTCCTTTCCCGGTCAAATAAGAGAACACATCGCCTCTCAATTCCCCTTCCAACAGGGTCACCGTCACGGCGTGCGCTCTTTCCTGCAGGTCTGCCCGTTCATAGATGATGCGGGACCCGGGCGATGCTTCCGGCTGCACGTCGACGACCTCCGATTGCTCTCCGTCGATGTCGATTTGCAATTTGCAGGCTTCCAACACAGGCGACCAGATCCTGCATGCCGTACCTGTAAAATTCCACTTCAGCTGCGCTTGACCGTCCAAGTCATAATTCAACCGATCCGTTGAGCGGAAGCCAAAGCCGTATTTATAATCGGAGGACTCTTCGTAAGCCCACTTCCCGGGTTGCTGTCCAGCGCACATCGCTCCTTCCGCCGGCAGCAGGTCGATCCAACACGGATTCCCCGCGCCCTCCAGACAGAATCGTGCAACCTCAAGCACGCTTCCTTGCTCCGCGTGCAATCCGATTCGCCCAGGTATGGCAGGCAGCGGCAGATCAGCTTCTTGACCGCCGCAGACAATCCGGCACGAATCCGCTTGCTGCCGCACTCGGATCTCTTCGCACCAGCCGTCCGCAAGCGGCCACTCGGCAAGCCGGCATCGGTTGCCCCCGGCATCCAACTCTTCGATCATGACGGACTGTGCCGCAACATGAAGCCGCAAGCCGCGGGTCAGCATCATCGGATGGGGCTGTCCGCCAGCCCAGTTGCTATGCTGCTCATTCCCGATGGTATGACTCCCAATCGTGCCGCCGACAGGCGCGTTCCATTGCCAAAGCAGCGAAAAATCGGCTTGCCTGGAGAGCCGTATGCACAGGTCGAATTCTGTAAACTGCTGAAACAGAAAAGAGAAAGCCGGCGCGTTGTTCGCCGAAAGCACGAAGCCATCGGTTTGGGGATTGACCCAGCTTCTGCTGGCGATGTTGATCGTTCCCCGATCGTCGCCGTTTTTGGATGGGTACATCACCCAGAGGCGATTCCCCAACACCTGCCCGGAAAACGTCTGGCCCCAGATTCCGTACCGTTCGCCGGAAAGAAGCTCGTTGTGCCACAAGGAGCCTTCCTGGACGATCTCCCAGGCGTAGTCCAGGTGCGCTTCTTCGAGCGGCGCCCGAAACAGGCATTGATAATTGCGGTTTTCCCCCACCGAGGTAGCTGGCGCATACACATACTCTTCATCCACGAAGGCCGGGTAAAACTCGATCGGAGCGGGATGATACTTGAGAGATTGCGGATACAGTAAGAGCTCTGGCCCTGTATAAGGCCCCTCGGGGCGCTCCGAAGTCAGTGCCGCCATCCCCCATGTGCCTCCCCGATTACCCGGCGTGCTCATATCCGTGAGGAGGAGCCAGTCGTGCCGTCTCCTCAGCAAGGTAGGGGCATAGCAACGCTTGTAATATCGGTTGACGCATCGGCCGAGTCCGCTTTCGCTCACGACCGGATGAGCATGGCGATAATACGGGCCTTCCGGCCGGTCCGCCGAGGCATAGGCCAAACCTCCGTCCGCATACATGCCGCTGGTGGCCCATCCGTAGATCATGTGATACTTGCCTTCCTCGTACACGACCGAGACGTCCACGGCTCCCCCGGCGTCATACTCGGGGGACAGTCCCTTGCCGTCAAATACGGGGCCGAGATGATCCCAGGTCTTGCCCTCATCCGCCGACCTTAAGAGGACGACGGTCCCGATCGGAAAGTACCCCCTAGCATACAGGCTGACAAATACATAGAAATGACCCGACACCGGATCGATAAACAAAAAACCGTTGACCGGCCATTCCCACACCCCGATCCCTGTAAATACGGGATTCCCTTCGAATCTCTCAAAGCTGTCGAAAGAAACGTCGCCGATGATCGGGTGTCGAAACCAATGCGGCACATGTTCTTTTTTGGCATAGTCCATTCTTACTTTTCTCCTTCCAGCCATCGCTTGTTGACGACATGTTTCATCGCTTGACCGGATAGCGCCCGCACCACCTCATGGGCGGCATGCAACTGCAGCCGGAGCAGCGCCTCCTCGGTATACCAGGCGCAATGGCTGGTCAGCGTGACGGATGGGAGCTCTAACAGCGCCGAATCCGGGTGAACCGGCTCTTTCTCGAGCACATCCAGACCGGCTCCGGCCAACGTGCCGGCCTGCAGCGCAGCGATCAAAGCCTCGGTATTAATGATGCCACCCCTGGACGTATTGACGATGAAAGCCCCCTGCTTCATCTGGGCCAGCGTCTCCTGATTGATCAAGTGCCAGGTTTCCGATGTAAGCGGAAGGTGGATGGAGATGGCGTCGCTGTCCCGCAGCAGGGTCTCGAACGAAACCGGCGCAACCCCAAACTGTTCATAGACTGCATGATCCACGTAAGGGTCGAAAGCCGTCACGTTCATACCGAACGCTCGTGCGCGAACAGCCACCTTGCGGGCGATATTGCCGAAGCCCGCCAGCCCCAGGACGCTGCCTTTCAGGCTGCGCATCGGCCTGCACGGATTCGTCTCCCATATCCCGGCTTGGATCTGCCGCATGACCTGGGGAATTTTACGTATGGTCGTCAGAAGCAGCGACATTGCATGGTCGGCCACCTCGTCCAGGGCGTAGTCCGGAATATTCGCCACCGCGATCCCCTTTCGCGCCGCCGCCGCCAGATCGACGTTATCGACGCCGATGCCGTAACGCACGATCGCCTTGCATCGATCCAGCCGTTCGATGACCTTGCCTGTCATGGGCGCCCACTGGGTCAAGACTACATCCGCTTGCGCCGCCGCCTGGATCACCTCATCCGGCGTCGTGCACTGATGAACCTCGACTACGCCGCCCGCATCCGCCACGAGGCGCTCCTCCTGGTGCAGATCCGGAAATCCGTGATCCGTTACTACTACTTTATACATACAGGCTTCACCCCACTGGAAATCCTGGCGATACAGTCCATCTCCACATCGAATCCGATCAACTGAACGCCGACGGTAATCCGGGCCGGATATGGCTCATTGAAATAGGAGCTGAACACCTCGTTCATTTCCGTAAAATGCTTCAGGTCGGTCAGGTAACAATTCAATTTGACGATATCGTCCATGCCGGCTCCCGCTTCGGCCAGTATGGCCCGGATCGATTGCAGCACGGCATGCGTCTGTTCGCGGATACTGCCGCCCTTGATTTGCTTGGTTGCCGGATCTACCGGTACCTGTCCGGAGACAAAGACAAGATCGCCCGAGACGATGCCTTGCGAATAGCTGGCACCGCTATGCAGCGCCTTATCCGTATAAAGCGATTGCTTCTCCATCTGCTATTCCTTCCCTTCACGCAAGTAATCATGAATGATGCGCCCGAACACCAACGTCAGATCCACCCTCCAATAGAAACCTTCGACAAACGATTCGACGGGAAGGCGATAGACAGGAAACTGAGCATGGGGACGGAGTTCCACCGTGCCCGGACCTTTCCAGCATTCGTGCACGACCACATTGTCGAACTCGCGGGAGGTCAGCTGCCGGATCGCCGGCCGCCCGTCGATATGCGGCACAAACTTATAGTTGATGTTGTTCGTAAAGGGAATGTAGGACTTCAGTTCATCAATCGACGCCCGGGTCTGCTTGTACGGAAGCGTAACGGTCGCGACATCGATCCCATTGCGCTCGGCCCGCCCGATGATCAAATCCCCGTTGACCTCGATCGACGGCTTTCCCGATTTCTTCGGTTGCCCGTATATTTCGCGCCCGGTGGCCAAGCCACCGTCCGTGGTCAGCATGATAAACGGAGAATAGGCTCCCCTGACACCGGCCCCCGGAAGGGCGGCATCCACCTGAACGGCATATTCGAAGTGCGGGCCGAACCAGTCCGGGTCCCGCATATGGTAGTAATGCATCATGACATAGTCGCTTGCGGCCACAAGCGGCTCGGGCAGGACCGCCTCTACCGCCTGCCGGGAGGTGCGGTACACGATCGTCAGGATGGCTGTGTCCCGGAACTGAATCGGAAACTGCGGGACCAGCGGCGCTCCCCTCGGTGTCGAAAAATCGGTCATCTTCCCATCCACCCCCCATCGACGATCAAGACCTGACCGTTCATGAAGTCCGATGCGTCGGAGGCGAGAAGCAGGCAGGCGCCGTCGACCTCATCTTTCCTCCCCCAGCGTTTGGCGGGTATCCGTGCCATCATTTCGCGCGAACGGACCGGGTCCCGGAAAAGTGCTATATTCTGATCCGTATCCATATAGCCCGGCGCAATCGCGTTCACCTGGATGCCATGCTCCGCCCATTCGTTGGACAACGCTTTGGTGAGCCCCAGCACGGCGTGTCTGCTCGCGGTGTAAGCGGGGACCGTATAGCCGCCCTGGAATCCGAGAATGGACGCAATATTGATGATTTTGCCCGACCGCTGTTGCAGCATGAGCTTCCCCGCGGCTTGACATAGCAGGAACACCGAACGGAGATTTACGTCCATCACTGCATCCCATTCCGCCATCGTCCAGTCGACGGACGGCTTCCGCAGGAACGTCCCCGCATTGTTGACCAGAATATCCCACGCCCCCCATCGCCCGACTACGGCATCCCTGATCGCGGCCACCCCTTCTTCGGTCGTTTGGTCGCATATTACGGAGATGCTTTGGCAACGATGCTCCTCCATGAGCGCTTCCGTCTCCCGCAAGTTATCCTGCCGCCCGACCAGGCATACCCTGGCGCCGGCCCTTCCGAGCGCAAGCGCCATGGATCGACCCAATCCCTTGCTTGCCCCCGTCACGACAGCGGTTTTATTGTCCAACCCGAACATGTCTTGCAGATAAGCCCCGTCCATATCGTCGCCCCCTATCCCTTCACGGCCCCGGCCGTCAGACCGGACACGATATACTTCTGAACCGACATAAACAGGAGCAGGCTCGGGATGATCGAGAGCAGGATGTTCGCAAAGACCAGATTCCAGGATTGGCTGTACTTGCCGAAAAACAGATAGACGGTCATGGGCAGAGGCCACTTGTCCCCGCCGGCAAAAAACAGGTAAGCCTGCACTTCGTTCCACACGCCGATGAAATTAAAGACGATCACGGTCATCGAGACGGGACCGAGCAAGGGAAAGATCACTTTGACAAACATCTGGAAAGAGCTGCAGCCATCCACGATCGCCGCTTCGTCGAGCTCCCGCGGGACCGACTTGATGAATCCCGTGTAGAGGAAGATGCTTAGCGGCAAGGTATAGGTCACGAAGATCAGGATCAGTCCGGTATAGGTGTTGTTCAAATGCAGGATCAAGAGTGTAAAGTAGGTCGGTACAATGGCGATCGGGATAATAAGGCCGGATACGAAATAGCTATAGAAAAAGCTCGACATCCGGTTGGCGGCCCTGGCCATATAGAAAGCAGCCATGGAGGAGAACAGCACGGTCAGCACAACTACCACAGCGCCAAGCAGCAAGCCGTTCCCAAGTCCTCTGAGCGCATTAGACTGCTCGATCACGTTCGCATAGTTTTGAAAAAGAAACACGTCGGGCAGCTGAATGCTCAATTGATTCGCCTTTTCTGCCGGCTTCAGCGAGTTCGTCACGATCATCCAGACCGGCACAAGGTAGATGACGGCCACCGCAAGCATCAGGAGCTCCAAGGCCAGCTTGGCGGCAAAAGCCCGGGGTTTGTTATGTGCAATCATAGATCAATAATCAGCCTCCAATCTTCGGAAAAAACGGAGCAGGATAAAGCTGACCGCACTGATGACAATCGTGAAGATCAGTCCCGCCGCAGCCGAGAACCCGAACAAGCCCTGAGAAAAAAACTTGAAAATAAACGTCCCGTAAACTTGCGTCGCATCGGCCGGCCCTCCGTTGGTCAAGCCGTATACTTGGGCGAACACCTTGGCCCCCCCGATCACGCACAATATGGTGCAGATCGCGATGGCGTATACCATCAGCGGCAGGGTAATGTGTAAAAATCGACGCACGCTGCCGGCCCCGTCAATCATGGCGGATTCCACGTAATCCTTTGGGATCGCCTGCAGCCCCGCCAGAAAAATCACCACAACCCCGCCGATCCCCATCCAAATATCCATGGCGCTTATGGAGAGCATGGCGAACTTGAGATCCGTCAGCCAATGCTGGGCGAGGAAGCCGAGGCCGATCGAGCGAAGAAAGATATTGATCGGACCGTAGTCGGGGTTATACAACGCGCTGAACACGATCGCCACGACCATGGGATTGATGACATAAGGAGAAAAAATGATCGTCCGGTATATATTTTTATACCTCAGTTGATTGTTCAGGACGATGGCGAGCAGCAGACCGGCGACCAACTTGACGACCGAAGTGAGCGCCATGAATAAAATCGTGTTCTTGACGGCCGTAAAGAAGATCGAGGTTTGGAACAGATCGATAAAATTTTGCAGCCCGTTAAATAAAGGCTGGAGCGGATGATACGATGACCAATCAGTGAAGGACATCACGAGTCCGGCAAGATTGGGCAATACGAAAAACAGGGTGAAAAGCATGGCGGCTGGCAGCAGGAACCATCCTGAGTAGTGACTCTCTCTCCTTTTCATGAGTCTCACCTTTCTTATAGGCAGAATGCCGCTTACCGCGAAATTCCGCCCTTGATGCTCAAAGCGGACGCCGTATTACCATCCCGGCGTTTTCTGTGCCTGATTCAATCGCCGATAATCCTTGTACCAATCGTCATACGCTCGGTCGACCGCCTTGCCGGCGAACATGTCGAGCCAAGGCTTCCACGTTTCCCCCAGCTGGAAGGCCCCCACTTCTTCCTTCAGATAGGAATCGGTGATCGGGATGTCATGCTCGTTCAGCATGCCCATCATATCCTGCTGCCAGGGATTCATCTCGCTCGCATAGCCTTTATAGGGGCTGGCGCCCTTAAACGGTTTCACGATCGTATTGAAATGCTCCGGCTCCATCATGAAGTTGATAAATTGCTTCGCATCATCCTTATGCTTGGCATTGGCCGGCACGCCGAACGCCCTTCCGGTAAAGTTGGAGATGGCGCTAATATAGTCGTCGCTGAGTGTAACGGGCATCATACTGAGATCGCTGATTTTGTCGGGGCCCACCTTGGCGAAGTCGTCGTACAGCCAGTCCCCGAGGAAGGCCATCCCGTATTCGCCGTTCAATAGCCCCTCATACCCGTCCGCGGTCTGCGCCGACATGTGATTTTTATTGAAATACTTCTTCAGCGCCAGTGAGCGATCGGCCAACTCCTCTAATGCTTGAACCTCGGAAGGCTTCACTTCGCCCGCGATCATCTTGTTCGCCGCATCGGGGTTGTTCTTCAAGGCGTATACGCCTCCAAGGGCCGGGATCATCTCATACGTCCAGCTGTCCTTGCCCGGCATGAATATCGGCGTCACGCCGATGGCCTGAAGCGCCTCGCATGCCTCCAGCAGCTCCTGGTAGGTCGTCAGCGGCAAGCTGATGCCGGCTTTTTCGAACACGGGTTTATTGTAGATCACATCAAGAAATCCGAGCGGGAAGGCGTAAGCCATATAGATTGAGTCTTCTTTGGAGGCGATTTTCTTCACGCTGTCCTCCATCACATCCACCCATGGACCCGTAAGCGGTTCCAACAACGTGTAGGGTACATAGGATTCGCCAATATTGGCCAAGAATAAATCAGGCGCATCATTGGTTGAGATCTTGGTCTTCAAAACATTGAGAAACTGGTCGTCCGGATACACATCCAATTGCACCTTGTTTCCCGTTGCTTCCTCATAGAGCTTGATCGACTCGTTCAGTCCCTCCGCCTTGGCCCACTCGTTGAAGGTGGCCAGCGTCAAGGTGACGGCTTCCTTCTGCGGTGTCTGCTCCTGCCCATTCGGCGCACTGTTGCCGGCCGTGTTGTTTCCGCAGGCGGCGGTCCATAAGACCATGTTCAAGATCGCGATTCCCGGAATGATTCGCTTTAACCGTCTGTTCATTGCCTGATTCCCCCCTTAGATTTGAATACGGGTGATACGTTTCTTATTGTAAACAGAGCAGAACGGCCTGGTATATAGAAAATCTTAAAGAGCCTCTGGATAATTTGACACAATCAATAGCTCGCCATTTTATTTGTGATAAAATAGATACAGGTGATGAGTATGTGGAGATGGAGATGGAGATGGAGAAATCTCCGAACGAAGCTGTTTGCAGCATATTCCTTGGTTATGATCCTTATCGCCGTTGCGGTCAGCATTCCGATGTACTTTTATTTGAAAGGGGATATTGAGCGCAATGTCATCCATACCTTCGAGGAATCCGTCTCCGGAATGGACGCGAGATTCGAGGGCGTTTTCCATGATTTCGATAGTATTAGCAAGCAGCTCTATTTAAATGCGGATTCCACGGGAAAAACGGTTACCCAGTACATGGACGACGTTGTCTACAACCCGGGCGGGTATGAATCCTTTCAAGCGAAAAATGCCATTGAGAATTTTATCCTCCTGATATCCAACATCTACACCCGGATGCACCGGATCAGCATCTTTACGGAGAACAGCGACTTTTTCTCCAATTTGGACAGCGAGCCTGATGCCATTCGATCGCGAGTCCGATCCGAACAGTTCGACCCTCTAAGAAGCTCGATGGGCGAAGCGATCTGGGGATACCATTCGCGCGACTATTGGCAATCCGGCGACGATACGCCCGTGTTTACGCTCGGACGATTGCTAAAGCCGCGCGAAAACCGTGTCGGATATCTCGAAATTCAGGTTAACGCCGCCGATTTGTTGGCGCTTGGCCGGGTTACCGAATTTAAGGGGACCGAGCTGCTGATCCGGGAGCATGATCATGTGCTTTACTCGACAATGGGAGAACGCGAGACGGAGGAAAGATTGCCGAAGCTGGAGCAGCTTGCCGAAACGACGAATGAAGGCGTTTCCATCCTTCAGGATCGTTCGCTCGACGAGTATTCCTTCTACCTTACTTCGCCAAGCACGGGTCTGACTATCTACATGTCGGTTCCCGAGAAGGAATTATTCGCCCCTTTGCGCTTGTTTCGCAACGTCACACTTGCAGCCGTGCTGCTTCTGATTCTATTGTCCACCACGGTGTTTTACCTGTTGTCACGTCTGCTGACCCAGCCGCTGTACAAGCTGAAGCAGGCCATCGATTCCATCAATTTGGACGATCGAAACCTCGATATCGACAATACTTATCATCTTGGCGAGATCGAGTTAATCAATCGGTCCTTCCGCAAAATGAACGAACGATTGCAGAGCAATCTGGAGGAAACCGTCCGTTTCCGCACGATGCAGCTGCAATCGCACTTTGATACGCTGCAGGCTCAGATCAACCCGCACTTCTTGTTCAACATCCTCGGCGTGATCCAGGCCACGGCGGAAAACGGTCAAATCAAGCAAGTCGAGTATATCAGCCGTAACCTCGCCGACTTTCTCAGGTACGCTATCACGGCTAGCAAATCGATCACGACACTGGAACAAGAGGCGGCCATCACGGTCAAATACCTGGAGCTGATGAAAACCCGATACTTGCATCGTCTGGTATTCACGGTTGAAATCGATCCGAAAATCCAATATATGCATGTCCCGAGGCTCACCCTTCAGCCGCTGGTCGAGAATTGCATCCAGCACGCCTTTACGGATATCAAGCACCCCCTGCATATTCGTATTATCGGAAAGAGCGACGGAAACGACTGGGAGATCTCGATCGAGGACAACGGCTCCGGTTTTCGTGCGGATCGCTTGGTCGAAATGAAGCAACATATTCAAAATTATTTGGATACGATCAACTCCAATTCCGACGTTCAGCCGCTTCATATCGGGGGGATGGGTTTGGTGAGTACGATTGCGCGTCTCAACTTTTTATACAAAGGACAATTTCAATACGAGTTCGGTAATCGACCTGATTCCGGCTCTTACGTAACCGTCAGGGGAACCATTAAGCTCTGAGGAGGGCAACGACACATGAGAATCATGTTAGTGGATGACGAGCCTCTTTTTCTGGATCAGCTGAAGCGAAAATTGACCTTGCATAATGACGAATCCGTCCATTCCTTGCAAATCGTCGGGGAATGCTACAGCGGCCACGAGGCGATGGCGCAAATTCCTTCCCTCTCGCCCGATGTGGTGTTTACCGATATCCGCATGGCTTCCGGCGACGGCATAGAGCTGGCGCACGCCATCCAGAAGCGATGGCCCAATATCCAGGTCGTCGTCATCAGCGGCTATCCATCCTTCGAATACGCTCGGGAAGCGATGAGAGCCAACGTGGCGGACTATCTGCTTAAGCCGTTGGATGCCGATGCGTTGAGGGACGTGCTGGACAAGCAACTGCAATCCTTTGAAAGTCGACATTACTTGCGAACCCGTGAGGTGGTGTGGGGGCACTTGTGTTCCGGGCGCTTCGAGGAAGTTCCCCAAAGTGTGATTCCGGCTGCTCTGCCCTATTCGTCGTATCGGCTGTTTCTCATCCAGAAAGTGGGCGCTGGATATGATCTTCCTTTTTTGATGCCGCCCCACCTGGTTCATTTCGGGGAATGCCGCTCGCAATTGGTGCAGCTGCTGGCTCACAACGAAGAGGCGTGGCTCTTCCCCATAGAAGACGGGAGCACCGTCATCACCGTGATCGGAACGCACGGAGACGGCCCCGCCGCCATGGAACAGATCTTGACGTGCTTGCAGAACACTTTCAGGAACAACAACCAGCTCCCATCGATCGCCTATAGCGAACCGATCCGCGAACCGGAGAACCTGCGCCGGACCGTCCAAAAACTGCAGGTACTCCTATCGGAACATATCGCTATCGGCAAGCCGAAGCTCGTCACGACCGCCTCGTCGTCAGGTCTATCAACGGCCCGAACCCTGTCCGAACTGGAGGTCCAGAGAATCCGGCATTTGACCATAAAACAGGATTACGCCGCACTTAAAACGATGATCCACACCAGCTTGCAAACTTGGGAAAAGCTCAGTCTATCCAACAAAGTGTTGAAAGTGAATCTGATGCATATTCTTCGAATCATCGATCGTACCCATCAACCGCCGCTTGATCCCGATAACCGATCCTTCGAAGCGCGTGTGGAGGAGATGGTCATGACAGCCTCTTCCTATGCGGAGTTATTTCAGGCATTCTGGTCCATGCTCGCCCACTCCTTGTCACTCGAGCAAGACGCGGAAGACAAAATAAACAATGCGGCTGAGATTTTCGCCAAAATCGAGACTTATATTTCGTATCATATTGGACAGCCGCTCAGCTTGCAGGACTTGATCGGCAACTTCCATGTATCCAGCACATATATCTGCAGCTTGTTCCGCAACTTCAGCGGCAAGTCGTTTGTGGAGTATGTCACGGAACTTCGCATGCGCAAAGCCAAGGAATTCATGCTTGCTTACCCCGAGATGCTGGTGAAGGAAATCGCCGAGATCGTAGGCTATACGGACCAAAATTACTTCAGTCGCGTGTTCAAAACGATCGTCGGAGTCAGTCCGACAGAATTTCGGCTTAAGGACGGATATCGCGATCAGTCTAGCGGATGTGAGCGATCTTAATGGCACATTTTTGGCCGAAATCGTGCTCCTGGTCATCAAATAGCGGCTGTGACATCCGTCCCTCGTTCATCGTGAACACGCGGCCCCTAGCGGACTGTGGATCCGTTATCTGTGAACAAATGTGCCAAAACCGCTGGCTCGCGGACCCTAGATCCGTTATGTAACTCAAATCGCCGTTAATTCCCAGCAAAATCGGCAAATAACGAATCGTCTGTCCGCGAAACCTCCAAATGTACTGGGCGCCGACAACCTAACGGATCGTCTGTTCCACTTGGCTTATTTTATAAACTCTATATTAACAAAAAAGCCCTCCCGGGATCGGGAGAGCTGAAAAGCACAAGCGTAAAAAGAGGTTACCTGCTGTCGGCTGTCTGGCTGCCATTCGCCTCGGCGCGCTAAAGCCTATTTGCCCACTATGAAGCGGTATCGCCGCTCATTTTTTTCTTGAACGTGTAAATTGCAATAACGATGATGACAGCCGCATATCCAATGACCCACCATAGATGCGGTAAAATCGATGAATAGTCTTTGAAAATGGCAGCTCTGCTCGCATCTACAGCATGAGCAAAGGGAAGGGCGTAGGCAATCCCTTTAAACCAGCCGCCAATCAGATTTAAATCAAACCAGGTGCCGCTAAGCCATGCGCTTAGATTCGTCAGGAGCGCTCCGCAGATGCCGCCTACCTGCTTGTCATTTAATATACTGCCTGCCAGCAGGCCGATTCCTATAAAAAGAACAGCTGTTGGCAGAAGCGCAATAATAGAGAGCAAAACATTGGAATTGACCGGCAATCCTAAGAAGAATGCGGCAATAAAACATATGGCAATTTGTAGAATCGCCATGGGTATTAGCGGCAATGTATATCCCATGATGTAATCAGGGGCTGTTAATGGAGCCGTAAACAACCTCGTCAGAAAGGAGGTGCTTCTATCTTTAGCGATTAGCATCCCGGAGAATAGAGAAACAAAAGAAAGGCCGAAAACGGCAACTCCCGGAACAAGGTTATCGATGGAAAATAGTTCAACTTTGGTATTCGCTTGTATTGCAGATAGCAGGAATAGTATAACTAATGGGAAACCTATACCAAATACTAGATTCAAAGGATCTCTAAGAATCTCTTTGCGGTTTCGTGCAGCAAATGCTATCGATTTCATTATTCTGCCTCCTCTTTTGCCGCTAGCGAGATAAAGGCATCTTCGAGTGTTTTGGCATTCTTCTTTGCCATCAATTCCGCCGCCGTTCCAACCGCTTTTAATTTTCCTTTCGCCATGATTCCTATCCGATCCGAAAGCGCTTCTGCTTCCTCCATATAATGAGTCGTGAGAATAATGGTTATTTTTCCTTTTAATTTCTTAATAGCAGTCCAGAGCTCCCGTCTTGCGATGACATCCAGTCCCAACGTTGGTTCATCAAGGAAAAGTATTTGCGGGTTTGAGATAAGAGCCATGGCAATACTAAGTCGCCTTTGCATTCCGCCCGATAAAGTTTTTGCTTTATCTTTGGACACTTCCATAAGACTAAAAGTTGTCAGCATCTCATCCACTTTTTTCTCTACTGTTTTCCTTTTGAACCCGTAAATGCGGGCAATGAATTCAAGATTCTCTCTGACCGATAAATTGCGAGCGACGGCAGTTTCCTGCGGGGAAACATTGATCTTTTCTTTTACTGCATAAGGATTGGATACGATGCTGCCGCCAAGCAGTGTTGCATCGCCGTCAGTAGGCTTGCTAAGGCAAGTCAACATCTTGATCGTTGTCGTTTTGCCTGCGCCGTTCACTCCGAGCAAAGCAAAGAGCTCTCCTTGTTCTATCGAAAGGTTTAGAGAATTCACAGCAGTTTTATCTTTGAATTTCTTTGTCAAATTCATGGTTTGAACAGCAATCACTCGTCTTCCTCCTCGTATTTCTGTGCATTAAATATATCCTGAGCAAACTGCAGGAAATCCTTGCTCTTTACAATAGCAATTCCCCGCTCCTCATCGCCCAGAACCAGTAAGCTGTCCCCAGGACAGATGCTGAATATTTCCCTAGCTTTTTTGGGGATTACGATTTGCCCTCGTTCACCAACCTTAACGAGTCCAAATATGTGTTTCCCCTTCGGTCGAATGCCCAATTCTTCCTTGTCATCGGAATAATGGACCAAATCATCCAATACTACTCCGTATAACTCTGCCAAAGCGATACAATTATTGATATCCGGCACGGTCTCTCCATTCTCCCATTTCGCAACAGCCTGTCTTGAAACTCCGATCTTATCGGCAATTTCTTCTTGCGTGTAGCGATGCGTTTTTCGCAATTTTTTCAAATTCATACTAATCATATTTTTCACACCTCTTGATATCATTATAGAGTACTTTTCCGACTACACCACCAACCGAAGATAACATGTTTTGTTGCGTTCAGTTAACATTTGTTTCTGTGGCTTCCGAGTTGCTGCAGTTCATGGTCTCTCATGTCTGGAAGAAAAAAAAGGTCTTGTACACGAAAATCTGTGTATACAAGACCTTTTTGGATAATGCCGCAGCCCGTTTATCGTGCTCGTACCCGTTCACGCCGCTACGGCCCACTTCGACCGCCCTTATGGATACTTTTTCTTGGATTAGAGTGAGAAGATGAGGCTTGCCAGCTCTCAGGAGTGTAATCCGCTTCATTAAGCGCCTTCGCTTCTGCTGCTCGGGCTGCAAAAGCGGTTTTATCCGCTATACGCTTCCTTTGGGGTACTCCTTAGAGAACGCGCCGGCCAGCTTGTCGACAGGCGTATTGTAATAGTCGTAGGTAGGGACATTCTCTGCGGCCACGCTAGTTCCGGACGATGGCGTCAACGGCTTAATGTCGAAGTTCGTGTTCCTGCCCGGTATCCAGAAGCTGCCGTCCGCGAGCGGATAAGCTTGCTGACCCTCGGGGAAAAATCGAAGCTCCAGCTGCCGCGGCTGCTCCGTCTCGATATCATCGACTACGATCAAGACGTCGGGCTTGAGATAAAGCAGATGCCGTTTATACGTTTTGAGCGTTGAAGCGGCCGGATAAGCTTGTGCCGCATCGCCGATGAAATGGCTGTATGCGCTTTCAATCGACTATGCGGACCGTGGATCCGTTATCTGTGAACAAATGTGCCCAAACGACTGGTCCGCGGACCGTGGTTCCGTTATTTGTCTCAAATCGCCCCAAAAACCCGGCAAATTCAACGAATAACGGATCGTATGTCCGCGAAACCTCCGAATGAGCCGGGTTTCGACAAAATAACGGATCCTGTGTCCGCATGACCCGCAGTTACCCGCTTCAAGGGGTTTCAGGTTCGTTCCCGGCGCTTTTATTCGCCGGTAATCCCTGATTTATCAATGCTTTCCACAAACCATCTTTGTACGACGAGATACATGACCGTCAGCGGGATAATGGATAAAAGCGTTCCCGCGAAAGCCTTCGCTTCCGTATAGCTCAAGTTCGGATTTTTGCTGGCATCGCCTACCTTGCTGGCTGTAACCGCCGAACCGAACGATTCCTGCAAATTGCCGAGCAGCATCGGGATCGTCTGGATTTTGCCGTCCAGGTAAAAAGAAGTCAGAAACGTTTCGTTCCAATAGATCGAAAATCCATATACGCCGACAATAATAAAAGCGGGCCCGGCCATCGGAATCGCTATTTTCCAAAAGGTCCGTAACGCTCCCGCTCCATCCATATAGGCTGCTTCCTCCAACGCTTTCGGGATCATTTTGAAAAATTGATAAAAGATCAATATAAAAAGCGATGCCTGCTCCCCTTGGCCGGTTAACGCCGGCACGAGCAGCGCCCCGATATTCCCCTTCAGCCCCAGCTCCATAAAAATTTGAAATCTCGGAATGAAAAATAACGTTTTCGGGGCGATGTACGTAAACAGCAGCAGGATTAACACCATATTTTTGCCAAAAAACTGGAAGCGTGCCAGCCCGTACCCGACCAGCATGGAGGACAGGATGACGCAGAGCAGGGTAGATCCTGCCACTGCGATCGTCGTTATGTAAGAGCCTGGCAGCTTCAGCGCCTTCCATGTCATCTCATAGTTGAATGTATACAGGCTTGTCGGCAGCCATTCGACGGTCGTATCAGCCAGGTCCAGGTTGGACATGAAGCTTGTCGACAGCATATACAGCAGCGGAAACAAAAAAACGAATCCGAATACGATCAAAATCGCATAAGCCGCCACACGGTACACAAGGCCGTCGCTGATCTGCATCCCGAAAAAGAGCCTTTTTACCGATGGGGCATATTTAAAAAATTGTTGTCTCGCGCGGCTATAGATCACGTTCATTGTCCTCACCTCCCTTTCTGGTTTCTGCTGCGGGTTGCGTAATAGAGAACGGCGATCAGTACGATCTGCACGGCCGAATACAGTAAGGCCAGCGCGGAAGCATACCCCTCACGCCGGGAGCCGTCATACTTGGACGCCATAATGATGCCGTTGATCGGATTGGCTTCGAAATTCGCCAGAAACACGACCAGATAGATAACACATAAGCTGACCATCGGATAAATGGTCGGCAGCGTAATTTTCCAGAATGAGCTCCAGGGCGAAGCCCCGTCGATTGCCGCGGCTTCATACATATCTCTGCCAATCTTCTGCAGCCCCGCCAAAAAGATCAGAATCGGAACGGCGCTGTACCACAACAGCTCCACAATCAGCCCGAACAGATTGCTGATCAGCAGCACCGCATTATCCGATGGAATAATGGTCCGCAGTGTGTCCATCAGGAACTGGTTTGCCGTAATCGACATGCCCCCATACGTATTCATGTTATCCATCAGTTCGCCGTTCAAAATGACGATGGGCAAGAAAAACAGCAAACGGAAAAACGCCTTTCCCCTTAATTTCTGGTTCAGCAGCACGGCAATAATCATCGACAATGCAATGATGACGGGAATATTCAGCACGGTGCCGGCCAGGAAATTTTGCGCTTCGATGACGAAGTCGGTATCCTCGAACATAATTCTTTTGTAGTTTTCCGTGCCGACCCATTCATACCTCCATCCAGACTTGAGCCCGAAGGAGACGTTATAGAAGCTCATATAGACGGTTCGATACAGCGGATAAGCGACAAAGGCCAAAAACCCGATAATCCAAGGGCTGATAAACAGCACGCCGGTCCACGCTTGCTTGTTCCTCATAGTATCACAAACCCTTTTGCTTTAATTTTCACATTCCCGTCGCTGTACGACTCGTTATTGTAATTGATCACAATCGTTTTGCCGTTCGCATATTCGACCCGAACGACCCCCTCCGCCAAAATCGTGTGATGGATCATTTCGCTGTTGGACACTTCATGCAAAGCTTCGTTGACCCCGGCATACATATAGTCGATGCGATCCTGCAAATAAGGATATTCGGAGGCGTAGACGTCGTTCGATGCCGTCCGCTTAATGTCATAAGTCGATTCCCCCGTCAAAATGAAGGATGGAAATACCCCGAACTCGATCATTCTCAGCATGACGTCAGTGTCATTAGACGAAAAATTCATATACGGTGAGAACATGTCGACATAACCGCTTAGAATAAGCGGAATGAGCGGTACGGTCGCGTCGATAAAGATCAGATCCGAAGAAACGATCGGCGTATCGTAATACTCGCCGGCGTATTTATAAAGATAGGCGTCAGGCAAATAAATGCCCGTTCTGATGCCGTTATCGTTCAAATCCTGCAAAGCTTGTTCCATATAAGCCATTCCCTCGTTCGCATAACCGATCATTCCCTGATCGTAATGGGTAAACAACGTTTCCGTTAAGCCGCCCAAAGCAAGCGAGCCGATATTGTACTTTTTGAGCGCGTCCAAATCCCGCTCCGCCAAATACTGCACATATTTCGGATTGTTGGGGTAGTTGTACAACAATTTGCTGTCGTTCATCACCTGCATATCCTGCCGGTTCAATTTGCTTGCCGTATACTTCGTTTTTTCATAATACGATTGGGCATAGTCGATATAATAGCTGAACCTCACGTTGCGGGAATGGAAATCGGCGATCGCTTCTTTAAAAGCGTCTTCTCCCCCCAGCTGATCCATGACCTTGAACCGGTAGCCAGAATCTTCTTTCACAAATGTTTTAAAAGTAACGTTCAAATTCTGGTAGCCTTTCTCAATCAGCGTCTTGACCAGTTCCTGCGCCTGCCTGTACTTCGTCGCCGGCACATTTTCCGTACCGAGTGTTCCCATTGTCACTTCGTTATTGATAAAATCGATTTTCAGCGGAATTTGCTTACGGTCGGCTTCCGTTTTTTTGCTGAGGCCGTCTTTTTTGGCTAAATAATCGCGAAAGCCTTTGGCAACGCCAACGTAATCCGCTTTTGCGCCGCTCAAGAAAACATAACGCTGAACGAGATCGAATTGATTCGGAAGCTGCTGAAAACCGAGCACATATTGATCCTTATTGACCCGGCTTTGCATCTGGGCGTAGGCCTTGCGGTAATTGTAGGTAAAATACGACTGATAATCGCTTGTCTGCAAATTTTTCGACACATAATTGTAGGTCGCATAGCTGGCCCCGTCTTCCGCGATCACGAGCATGCCGACGCGGCCTTCATCATGAATCATGCCGTAAATCGGCAGGGATACCCTTTCCAGCGGTTTGACCGCCATATGCTTGGGGCCAAGCGCGCCGGTTGTTTCATAACCATAATCCTGGCCGTAAACGGGAGCCGAGTATCCGGTTGCATATTTCGGGGTTTCATCCAGCCTGACGATCGCTCCCGAGCCGTCAGGAATGACAATATAGCCGTTTTCCTTCTGCGGCACGCTTCCGAAAAAAGGGTAAACAATCATTTCGCTGAGCAGAATATCGTTGTTCCCCGGCTTCCACAAAGCCGGATTGTATTCCTGAATGCTCTCGCGGGGGATTTCGATGATTAAGTCCCCCTGCTTCAGCGTAACCACGACGTCGAACTTAAGCTGGACTTTCGTAAAGTCAATTGTCGCGGTAAAGCCGTCATCACGAAATTGAAACGTCTTTTTCGCTTGATCGCCCAGTATTGTACGCCGGCCTGGCTTGAATTTATCGTAGGTTACGATGGAAACCCCCGATTTGATGTACCCGATGATGTCTGGGCTGTACCCGGCCTTCTGCATATCCAAATCAACATTGTAGGAGAACCAGGCATAGCCGTTGCACTTGTCTTTGACCGCTATGGCGACGCTCTCTTCTTCCAGATAGAGCTCCAGCTGTCCGCTTTCGGCCGCCTTTTTGAACGAAGACGGTATCGCCGCCGTGCCGGCAGCCGGCTCGGTACATGGGCCCGATCCATCGTTCACGACGATATCTTTAGCGCTGCCTTGCGCTGCGGCCATGCTGAACTCCGCCTTCTCCGACTGATTGAACAACATATATAAGCCTAATGCGGCAAGGAGCAGCAAGCCAACTGCAATTTTCAATCTTTTTACGACCATCTTTTCCCCGCCTCCGTCACGACATCATACCCGAATCCAAGCAGCCCGGAGCCGATCGAATAGAGGACGAACAGGAACAACGCGATGATCAGCATCGTAAACACGCTTCTGACAATAACGCCAACCGTCTCGCCCACCTCGTAATTTTGGATGTCCTTGATTTTAAAAAACATTAAAACGGCGATCCAGAGCGCCATCGCCTGAACCGGCAAATGGTAAAACACCGCTTGCTCCAATGTTAGCGCGTTGCTGAATATGATAAGCGGCGGCATGATGACAATCATCGGGCTCAAGGAATAGGCTGTTGCGTTGTACACATCCCGGAACCTGCCTTCTCCGTCGGCGATGGAACAGACCAGGTAGTTGGACAGCACCCATAACACGGCGAATCCGACGATGATCGATAGTTCAAACAGAAAATATCCTTGCCCGGAAACAAACAGCCGGCTTGTGTATTCATATTGCAAGATCAGCATCACGACAACCAAAATATAGATGACCGTAGATGATAGCCTTGAAACCCGGTTCTCATACTGGATTTGATAAAAGCCCTCCAGCGGGCGCCGCAGAAAAGTAAACATATAAAGCAAATCGTCGATGATTTTAACCTTTCTGACGACAGCGAGCTTCCTTTTGACAATGACCCCGTATCCGAACTTTTCGCTCAGCCGCTTATACAAATAACCGATAACAATCAGCGCGAGGAAAACCGGAAAAATAATGTCCAAGTTGCCGGTCAGCCAGTTTTGGCGAATTTCCCAATAGGCTTCCGACATGCCGGATTTATAACGGGCATCCTTATACTCTTCATAAGCGTCCGCAGCGTCTCCGTCCCGTAGCAAGGCGTCGCCCAAACCGATATGCGCTTTGTCAAAGATCGAATTATATTTCAGCGTATATTCCCACAACTTTTGGCTTTTATCGTAATCGCCGTCCTGATACGCATCCATCGCCTGGTGAACCGTGTCCGCAAATTCGGTGGAACGGTACGTCTGGATCAGCTTCATCCCTTGATCGACGACGAGCAGCTCGTCAGCCGAGTTGGAGGCGATACTGACAGGACGGTTCAGCAGGCCGAGACGGCTGGAGTTGAAGTCTTTGCCCCCGAATAAAAACAATAAATTGCCATTCGCGTCGTACTCGAAGATCCAGCCGTCGGTATTGACGGCATACACATTGTTATGCTTCCCGCACCATACACTCTCCATGGCGAATGTCCCCACGATCGTGTCCGGGAAATAATTCGTCCCCGACACGTTAAACTTCTTGATCGGATTCGTCTCTACGGATGACGTCACGGTATAAATAAAGCCTTTTTTATCGATCGCGATATTGCTCGGGACATCGGGCATAACCTTCTCCATTTTCGCCTGCTGCGTCTCGGTCAAAAAAACGGAGCGCAATTGGTCGATCAACGGAACCTTCATCGGGTTGGCGCCAAAGAACGTAATAAATTCCCCTTCCCGGTTCAGCATGATCAAGCCGTTGATGGACCCCGTGCTGCGGACATACATGTTGCCCCGCACATCAACCGCAAGATGCGTCGGGCTAAATTCATAGCCTTCGGCAAAAATCGGCGCATCCGGCTTGCCGACCGTCTGTACCGGCTCGTAGGTCGATTTGTCAAAGACGTAAATCTCATTTTTGGACCCATCCGCTACATAAATAAATTGATCCGTGACAAACGTGCTTTTGATGGAGGAAAACTGGTCGCTCGCCAGCTCGTTCACAAAGCGGTAATTCCGGTCCAGCACAAAAACCTTGTTTAAGTCGCTGTCCGTAATGTACACGTAGTCCTGCTCATCGACGAAGACATGCTCGGGCGTACTTAGCTTTTGACCGTTAATCGCATTGATTTGCCCAGCCGGAATGTAAGAGGTTTGCGTCCTGATCGTCTTTCCTTCGCTGTCGCTCGTATAGGTGAAATAAGGCGTCTCAGCCTCCGCCACAGCGTGCGAAGCAAGGAAATACAGCAGCACCAAAGCCGCAAAACAGCGGAGCGGATTCGGTATTCCCCATTTTTTCATATCATTTGATCCCCGTATGAGCCATGGAGTCCATGACTTTATTTTGTAAAATAACAAATAAAATCAAATTTGGAACAAACATGATCAAGCCTACGACCGCGGATAATCCCGCTCCGGCTACAATGTTCCCCGATTGTCCGATGAGTGTATTCATGTAAAAAGGCAGCGTCCTGAGCGACTCGTCATCCATAAAGATGGAGGAGCTTTCGGTATTGCCCCAGCTGGCCTGAAACGTCAATATCGCAACCGTCGCGAGCGCCGGCCTGACGAGCGGCAGCATCACATTCCAATACACCCGCCAGTTGCCGCCTCCATCCATTTTCGACGCTTCGATCAAATCGTCCGGAATTTGGTCCATAAATTGCTTTAGCAGGAAGATACCGACCGGCATCGCCAGCATCGGAATAATATGGGCGAGATAGGTGTTGTAGATGCCCAACTGCTCAATAATGAGAAACCGCGGAATCATTACGGCGATCGGCACGAACATCAGGGCGAGTGTATTAATTTTATTGAAGGTATGCTTGCCCTTAAATTGCAATTTCGACAAGGCGAACGCCGCTAGTGAGCTAATGAACAGCATAAGCAAAATAACAGCGGTTGTTGTGAACAAGCTGTTAAACAAATATCTCGACATCGGAATTCCCGACTCCGAAGAAAATTGAAACAGCATGCGAAAATTTTCTAAAGTGGGCGTTTTCACGAAAAATGTCGGCGGATACGCAAACAGCTCCGTAAACGGCTTAAACGCATGGTTCACGATAAACAGGATTGGCAAGGTCAAAAACAGTGACATAATCAGCAATATGAGATGGAAACCGAGCTGATCCTTATGAAATTTCATCGGGTTGAATTTAACCAATCATCTCACCACACGGTATAAAAGTGCGGAGACTATTTGTCTCCGAATAATTTGTAGCTGATCTTGTTGAATAATACAACGACATACAACAGGACAACGGTTACCGCGGACGCATACCCCATTTCGTACCGGACAAACCCGAAATCGTTGGCATGGTCGACGATCAGCCAGCCGGCGTATTGGGGCGGAGGCGACCCTCCGCTGAGCGCAGCCGCCACGCCCGATGCATTAAAGGTGCCGATGATCGCCATGACGGCTCCGAACAGCATCTGGGGTTTCATGGAAGGGATCGTAATATAGAATATCTCCTGCCACCGGTTGCGAATGCCGTCGATACAGGCTGCCTCGTACATCGTCCGGTCAATGTTCAGCAGCCCCGCCAGCATCGCCAAAAACCCTACGCCCATGCTTCCCCACAATGCAATAAAGATCATAATCGGCACAAGCAGGCTTGGCGACTGCAGCCATTGCAGCGGCTCCTGGATAATGCCCATATTCATCAGCCAATAGTTTAAATAGCCTTTGCGGTCTCCGCTGAACAACACCTTCCACACGACAGTCATCATAATGGCTCCCGTTATCGAAGGCGAATAAATGATGACCGTGTAGATGGTTCTGATTTTATGGGGCACTTGCGACAGCATCCAGGCCAGGAAAAACGCGAGCATGTAGCCGATAGGCCCTACGGCGATCGCGTATAACAGCGTATTGGATACCGCGTACTGCAAAAACACGGCATCCCCCGTAAATAAATCGATATAATTTTGAAAGCCGATAAACCTCGGAAACTCAACCGTATTAAAGTAAGTAAAAGACAGCGCCATCGCGACCATGACCGGCAGTACGATTAATAAGGAAAACATCGCCGCATAAGGCAATATGAATAAATACGGAGAATCCGCCAACCTTTTCATTTTATGCTTCAGCTGCCGACTGCCTGTGCCGCTAGTTTCCATCCGTTTTCACCCAATTCTCCACATTTTCGATCGTTGGCACGACATACGGTTTGACCGGCTTCCCGTCCTTCACGTAACCGAACTCCTTTAACTTCCGTTCCAATTCCCTGTTCGTTGTTTTCACCGCATTTTCAATGGCAACCCGCGGATTTTCCTTGCCGAACACGACCTTGTTCCAAGCATTGCTGATTTCGCGCTCCAGCACGTAATCTCCGGGCACTCTTCCGCTTGCCTGAATCCATTTCCACTGCTCCAGAATGGCGTCTTTGGAATCGGAAGGCCAGGCGCTCTTCTTGAATCCTTCGAGATTTGCCGTCATGTACAAAAATTTGTCGCCCAAAGCCGCTTTAATATTGTACGAAAATACGCTTTGCGTCTCGGCGCTTGCCCACCACTTAATGAATGCCCACGCTTTGTCTTTTTTGGCGCTGTTCTTGAAGATGACGCTGGAGCTTCCGTAGGTCGGGTCCCACCGTTCGATGGTGCCGTCCTGATTGGCAACGCCGGGAATCGGAAGAATGCCCCATTGGCCGGCCAGTTCAGGCGCAGCGTATTTTAATTGGATATAGGTGTTGGCATCGCTGATCCCTACCGGCGTCGTGCCGTTGCGGAAGCTCTGGTAAAATTCCGAAGTCGTGATCGGCACATTATATACGGTGAAGAGATCAGTCATAAATTCGAACGCCTTGTATGCACCGTCGGTATTCACGACAGCCTTGGTTCCTGTCTCGTCGTATAACCGGCCGCCGAACTGGTAAATAAACGGCGTGGTGTTGTCAAAGCCTTTGAACGCATTGTTGGACCCGAGCGGTGTATAGAAATTCATGTCGTACCGCTGCAGCATCGGCACAAGGCCTATGACATCGTCCCACGTCTGCGGCGGGTCTTCCCCCAGAAACTTCAAAATGTCCTTGCGGTAAAACAGCAATTTGACGTCTTGCGTTTCCGGAAAGCCGTAGATGCCCTTGTCATAAATGACGGATATGAACGAACCGGGATTGTACTCTTTCGTGAGTTCATGGAACCCGTCGTACGGTTCAAGATTTTCAACGATTCCCCTAAGCGCAAGCTCAAACGGCTTGCCGTAGCCGATTCCCATGGCTGCATCCGGCGTACTGCCCGCTGCGTTCGATAACACAATTTTGTTTTCATCAGGCAGAACCGACAAATTGATTTTGATGCCCGTTGCCGGCGTAAACTTCTCATCGATCATCCGCTGCATCACATCGACATATAGCCGGGATTGATTCACCCACACCTCGACCGCATCCGAGTCCGTGTCATCTGACCGGCTGTATCTTTTATTGAAAAAGGAGTACATGAACGCCTTGGAGCTTTCTACGGCGCCCGTGATGAAGCCGGCTTTGGGGGCCGGCAGATCGCTGCCCTGGTGCACGTATATTTTGTCGAGATGCATCGGATTATAGATGAGCATCGGCAGCACCGATTTGATTTTCCCGTAGGCGGAATGCTCCCCTTCACTGAATTTGCTCCTATAGTGCGGCAATTTCTCCGGGTCTGCAATAAATTCGCGTACCAATTGCTCGGCTGCTTCCAGCTCGCCGATTGCCGGCAAATCTTCGTTCCGGGTTTGTACGATCAAGGCATTTTTCTGTTCCGCAAGCTTGCTGGCAATTCCGGATAAATAGACCTTGATGTCCGGGATATATTTTTCGATGCGCCACTTCCGTTTCTTGTCAACGAGACCGCCGGTCAGCTGGTTTATATCCTGAGCGATAGAATCGATTGCTTTCGTCGTCGCCAACAGCTCATGGTAAATATCCCGCATATTGGAATTGTCAACGGAAAGCGTGAGCGTGTGGCTGCCTTTCTCCAAATAAATCTCATATGGCACGCTGGCCGAATCGCCCAGCGTCTCATTCGTCCACCCGCCGGAGTAGTCGAAATTGTAGCACTCCATCTCCTGAAAAGGGACTTCCCCGTCGATTTCGATTCTCCGGTGCGTTGGCATGCCGTTATTGGTATCCTGCGAATATTTGAAAGTGAGGTGATAGAAGCCGCTTTCCGCGACGTCGAATGAATAGGAGACGCTGTCTCCGCTCTCCCCGAAGGAGTAACCGTCCAACACATTCAGCACCCTATGCTTGTAATCATACGGCGTTACTTGCGGATCCCTCATATATTTCGCGCGAATGCTTTGCCTGCTCTTCACAGAAACACGCTCGGCTTCAAGCGTAATGATCCGGCTGCCTGAGCCTGCTTGCGACGATCCCTTACTGTTCTTTCGGTAAGTCTCGTAAGGCAGAGCGGAGCTGGCGCTATTGGAAAGCCCGATCTTTCCGATCAGCACGGCGCCTTCACGCAGCGTGATGCGGACCTGGTTGTTTCCTTTCTTCATGTAAAACTTCAACGGGTCGGTAAAAAAGAAATTCGGATCGGTGAGGCCCGACTTCTTCCAGATAGACAGAATCTCCGATCTTTGCGCCAATTCGTCGCCAAAACGGTCCACCTTGCGGCCCTCCTCGACCTTCCAATCGACCGCAAGCCTTAATTCGTCCATTTCATTGTATTGCTTCGTACCGTTGATTTCGATGGCAAGCTCCGGGTTGATTGCCGATTGCGGCAAAACACAATAATCCAGCCAGATTTCATAGAGGCCCTCATCGTCGACGTTCAGCTCGAAGGAAAACGGGTCCTTCGGTTCCAGATAGATGACATCGCTTCCATAGCCGCCGCTTTGCAGCTGATCATAAACTTTGCCACCGTCAAGCTGCGCAAGCGGGATCGTATACTGCCGTTTCGGAACAGGTACCTTCGCCGCTTCCCACTTCTTCCTGACACGATAGTAGCTGCTGTCCTCGTCGTAGCTTTTCGTGTAAGCCTCCAGCTTCGCTATATGAAGCTCCTGCTCGGCTTTGGACAATGCCTGTACGGGGACGCTGCCCGGGCGCTGGCTTATGACGAGCAGGCAGGCAGCAGCCGCGATTGCGAAAATACCGGCAATTAGTTTCTTGTTTGCCGTCACTTGACCACAACCTTATATCTCCAAATTTCGCCCAACAATCAGCAGCATCCGGCTGCAAGCCGGCTGTTGATTGTTGGGCTTAAGATTTGTTTATTTTTTATTGTACTCGCGCATATAGTCATCGAGCGTTTTGTTCATGAGCGCATCCCATTCCGGCGCGATATCGCTATATTTTTTGCCTTCGTCCCGAATTTGATTGCGGATTTTCCACGGATCGAGCGTTTCATAAGCTTTGGCTACAGCCGGGATATTTCTCGGGAAAGGAACCGGGTTTGAGAGCATCTGCTGGAATTCAACGTTTTGGAACGCCGGGAAGTTAAAAATCGCCAGCTCGCTGTCTTCTTTAAATCCTTTCACAAGCGGATGGTTTTTGAGCACCTCGGGATCGGTCGTGACCGGCCAGCCTTGAATGAAGTCCATCAGCCGATCCTCTGCCCGTAACGGCGCGTCCTCCGGCAGTCCGGTATACTCGTCGATCAGCGCCCAGCGGGATTTCAGTCCTTCCACGCCGTAAGTCAGCCATTTCAGCAATTGAAACGCCGCTTCCGCTTTCACCGGATCATCGGACAATGCGCTCGACAAGCTTAACGTGTCATAATAACCGTGCAAGCTGGTCGTGCCGCCATCCGGCGCTTGCGGCATCGGGTAAATATCAATATTCATTTTCCGTTTTTTGATTAATTCATTGACGTCCGAGCTTAAAGCGTACATCCAAACATTGCTGACAGCCTCCAAGCCGTCGCCCCATGGCCATGCCAGGTTGCCGACTTTTTTCTTCCGGTCCCCTTCCTTCATGTCCCAGAAGTGCAGCCCTTCTTTCCCTTCTTTGGAAACAAGGTCAAGCCATTCGCCGAATTTTTTGCTGTCCGTGAAATCGAATTTGCGCGTATCGACGTTAAAGCCTTTCCAGCCGTTCGGGATACTGTCGAAATAATGCGGACCAAAATCAATAAATTCGATCATGCCTGGGAAAATCGGATTATTCGGCGTGAGCTTCGCCACTTCCTTGCGCAAATGCTCGTAATCTTCATACGTCCAGTTATACGGCGGGATCGCGATGTTGTTTTCCTTAAGCAGCCCCAGGTTCAGCGCCGGGAATTGCGATACGGACATCCACGGAATCCCGTAAATTTCTTTGCCGTCATACGTGGTCATAAAGCTTCTTGCATGTTCGGAAATCCATTTCGATTCCGGGTCAGCCTCGAGAAAAGGCGTCAAGTCGAGCGTCAATTCCCTATCGTAGGCTTCGGCCGATAACGGGGAATAGAAGATGTCCGGCAGTTTTCCTTCCATCGCCTTTGCCGTAAGAATTTCAAGCTCATCCGTATCGGATTGCTCAACGGCGAATTGGCGGTCGCGGACGACTTTAATATTCGGATACTTCTCCGTAAACTTTTTAATATTCAAATAGATCGGGTTCGTGTCGTCATTTTCGCCATAGAAGCGCAGTGCAAAAGTCAGCTCGATCGGCTTCGTCTGCCATTCGGGGACCTCGTTGCTCTCTGGATCAGTTCCTTTCTCCTCGGAAACCTGTCCGGGTTCATTCCTCGGCTCCGTATTGCCCGATTCTGTGGAGCATGCGGCAAGCAGCAGTGAAAGCAGCAACGAAATCGAAATGAGTAATGCAATCCTCTTTTTCATTTGACCCTCCATCGTCTTTTTCTAATTATAAGAAAGTATAAGTTTCACCTTATACACAGTCTATAGTATACAGGCAAACAGCATCCCGCCAAGATAGAAAGCGGTCTTCTCTTATGGGGGAGAAATGTTCGATGCCGGAATACATCTCTCCCCTTCATTGCCGGTCATTTGTACCCCCTTGGCAGAATCGACAGGGTCTCCCTAGTTTTGGTAGAGCTGGACATCGTCGATCTGCACGGACGTCGAGCCCGGGGAATCGACATAAAAGCCGATATCAAGCTGGCCGTTGGTTACTTCAATCGTTGAACTGTACTGCCTCCACACGCCATCGGCTATCATATCGCTATACATATCGGTACCGCCGAAATTGGTTGCTTCCATCCTGACCGTCTCGGGAACGCCGCCGTAAGCTGTCGCCTTCACCCAAGCCTTGATCGTGTATGAACCGTCCACAAGACCGGTTTTCGTCTGGCGCACCCTTTGCTGATATGCACTGTCGTTCCAGAAATAAAGCTTGTTGTACCCGCTGTGATTGTCATTATAATCTACGCCGTAGGAAGGCTCCTGATCCGCCGGATGCCATTCCGTCCATCCGTTGATGTTACCGCTCTCAAATCCCGGGTTTACCAGATCGATCAATGCGGGCGAAGCCACTTTGCCGATGTAAACCATATCCCAGTATGATAGTTTCGGGAGCGTAAACGATACGTAATTTCCGTCCGTATCCGAGCCTGTCGTATAGCTGAGCGGGAAGCTGCTGCCGTTCGCGTAGTCGGGAGAAGCCCATGTCACCGAGCTCACCTCGCCCTGATAGTAGTATTTTACGGCTATGTTGGTCTGCTCGAGCGGAGCCGGATAATCGGCGTTCGTATCCCGCCAGTTGTTCGAGCTTTCCCCCAGCAAATTGATGAGGTGAAGCACATCGAATCCGTTTCCTGTTTTGGCAAACGTCCACACTTTATCGGGCTCCGCCGCTTCACTCGCTTCAATGCCGACAAGCTCAGTCTTGTTCCAAATATTGTCCAGACCGCCGCGCAATAAATTTTCATAGGCAACGAGGAAGTCGTAATAGCTGCGCAGCTGTCTTTTTAATGCGCCGGTCATCACCAAATTGCGGTTCGGAAAATACTCCTGACTGAGCATGCGGACATCCTCGCCAAGCTCGATATGGGAGCCGCCGCCGGCAAAAATCGCCGCATTCGCCAGCAGCACGCCGGGCAGGTTAAAGCTGCCGGGAATCTGTGCGGACTTTGTTTTGGAGTAATCATAGTTCATGTAGCCCGCAAGGATGACAGGCTTTGTGCCGTTCGTGTTCGCAGCCCCGGCGTCAATCACCCTTTTGATATCGTAGTAGGTTCGCTGCCCGTTGCCTTCCCACATTTCGGTATACAAGCCGTCCGTATCGGCTCCCGCAGTCTCGATTTGCCCGTAATTTCCTACATTGTTGAACACGATTGTTTTGTTGAGCGCCGCCTTGGCGCTGTTCAGAAAACCGGCAAACGTATCTTTCACCTTTATTGCGGTGCCGTTATAATCGTACATTGTCCCCCAATCCCCAAGCTGGTCGATGTGCCAGCCGTCAAAAGGATATGCCGCGAATACGTCGCTTTCTTTGGCGTTGATATAATTTTGCCAGCCTGGATCACCGGGATTGAACATAAAAAGATTTGAGGCCGCCCAGCCCCATGGCAACCCGACATTCCACTGATGGCTATGATTGTTGTCGGTAAACAGCCCCCACTCGGGAGTTACGCCGCTGCCATCCTCGCCATAACCGTTATAGGCGCCGTACAGCAGGTTATAGTTCATGGCCACCATATTTTTGCCATGCCCTGCCGCAATATAGTCGAGTATGGTCTGACGGGAAACAGGCCTGGCCGCGATATCGTTCCATGAAGCAGCCGGGTTCTGCACCGTCCCTGCAAGAGGTACATGATGCTTCCACTGCCAGTCATAATATTGCATCGCATTGAGGTGGTACTTGCTTAGCTCGCCTATATTTTTGCCGGAGACTCCACTCGGCTGTTCTGGGAAATCGCCCAAATATCCGTAACGCGGAAACCTGGTCCAGGTCGAAGACACATCCACTGCGGTGTTCATATTGTCCAATGTAACGCCCGATGCGTCTTTGACTGCCGCTTCTACCATATATCCGGTGAAATCCGTTGCTGGCGGCGTCCATGTAAAGGTAAGCGTTGACTTGGCGCCTTTTTTTAGTGTGAAGGTTTGGGTTGAAGGCGCGCCGGCCGTTGTCGTCAAATACTTATAGGTCAAAGTGATCGTTGCTTTGTTCATGTTGAATGCCGTATTGTTCTCTAGCTCGGCATAGATCGTAACGGCCTCTCCCGGGCTGTACATGGCCTTATCCGTATACAAATCCGCGATGGCGACGCTGCCTTTGCCGGCGGCGTTGGCAGCTTGGGGCGTTATGGCGAGCGATGATAATAATAGCATCACTAGCGCAACCATAAGAAGTCTTCCTCTTCGCATAAAATTGCCTCCCTTCAATTATTCGGCCAGATCGATCATGACCATATCCCAATATTTCAACTTCGGAAGCTTGAAGGTCACTTTTCCGTCCTTCTGCTCCAGCGGCACGGACACCATAGAACCGTTGTAATAATCGGGAGAAGCGAACTGAATCCCGTTTACTTTCTGGTCCGTATGGAAAGAGACGGCGACGTCCTTAAGCTCCTGCGGCTCGGCCTGATTTCCTTCATTGTCGTTCCAGTTCATCGTCGTCGCATCAGTGAAATTAATAAAGTGAACGATATAGCTGTTATTTTTCTTTTTGGCAAAAGACCAAATATGCCCCTGTTTCGCCTCGGCTGAAATGCTTGGCCCGCCGGCCTCGGACTCCATCTTTAATTGCGCCGGCTGCAGACCATCCCGCAAAACATTCTGATAAGCGGCGAGGAAATCGTAGTAGCCAATCAGCTGTTTCTCCAAATCCGGCGAAACGGACAGCTTTTTATGCGGAAAATACTCTTTGGAGAGCATATTTTCCCCAAGCTCCAAATGGGCGCCGCCCGAGGCGAAGATGACCGCATCCGCCAGCAAAACGCCCGGCGCGTTAAACATGGCGCCGTAATTGGAGTAATCGTAATTGACATAAGCGGCGAGCACCGTATTGAGCCGGTTCCCGCTAAAGTCGCCGTTGCGGTCAATAATTTCCTTCAGGCTGCTGTACTCCGGAAAGTCCGACCATACTTCGGTATACAGGAAATCAAGCGGCGCCAGCGCTGCAAGCAATCCCTGCCCGAATTGACTGACCGCATTCATCACATAGTGGACGTCCAGCTGCTGTTTGGCGGACTTGAGAAACGAAACATAAGCTTGCGGCAGCTCCACAGCCTTCCCCGCTGCGTTCCATAGTGTCCCCCGGCCGCCCAGCTGATCGACATGCCACCCGTCGAAAGGCAGGTGCTGGAATACACCTTTTTCTTTCCCGATCAAGTAATTTTGCCAATCCGGGTTTGCCGGGTCGTACAGCATAATATCGCTGGCCCATCCCGGCAGCGGATGATTGTCCTGCTCTGTTTGATCGCGGTCCTTAAACAATCCCCACTCCTTGCTTACACCGTCTTTTTCCGCATCCGCATATGCGCCGAACAGAAGATTGTAATTCATCGCCTTCATATTTTTGCTGTGGGCCAGATCGATATAGCCCTTCACCGTATCAAACGACACCGGCCGATTGGCGATATCCGCCCACTCTGCCGCCGGCTTGCCGCCTTCCAGCTTTAACGGATCGTGATGCTTGTACTGCCAATCGTAAAATTGAATGCCATTAATATGGAACCGGTTCAGACGTTCAATCACGTTCTCCATTTGCTCCCGGCCCAGCTTCGGAAAATCGGCCAAATATCCGTAGCGGGGAAATTTACTCCAATCCGAGGAAACGTCGACGGCAATATTGAGGTGGTCCACGACGGTTTCCTTATTCGCTACAAACACTTCCGCCATATAACCTTTAAAATCGTCCGCAGGCGGCGTCCACTCCCATTCCGCTTTATCACCGGCCGCTTGCAATTGCTGATCTCCAATGACTTCGCCAAGATGCCGATATTGAACGCGTATGGTCATATCGCCTGCCGCTTCTTTTAACCGCAACGAAAATTTAACGGTTTCGCCTGGACGATATGCAGCTTTGTCGGTTGCAAGAAATTCCGCAACGCCAAGGCTTGTTACCTGATCCGCTTGTATCTCCTGTTTGTCTTGGCATCCGGCAGCAAAAACGGTCATCCAGCTGCTCAGCACAATGGCCATGCATTTCATTTTCGTCAGATGAATCCCCCCTCTGTGATTCGATGGCTGTAATAACAAACCTACAACGTTTGTACACCGGTTTGGGATAGGGAGCGGTTGCGAGTTTGGGTAGACATTTGACCTCTGTTGTATGCCAGAGACGACATTTCTCTCCGTCGCCCCCGTACAACTCTCTACCCTACACAAAAACAACCGGATCCCGAAACGGGAAACGGTTGTTTTTTCGGGAGGCTGAGCGGTTAGCTTCCGCTGCCAGTCTCCTTATTGAGTTGCTTCGTAACTTCAGCCGTAATTTGCTCGCCGCCTTGCTCTTTCCAGGAGACGACCCATTCATCAAAAGCTTCGATCGGTGCAATTCCCATGATGATTTGCGTAAAGACATCGTTTTCTGTGTCCTTCAGATGCTTCCATCCGCTTTCCATCGCGGGTGTAAATGAATGATAGAGGCTGTATATGCGATTAAGATGCGGATCGAGCAAATTCCTCCCGCCTACCATAAGCGAATAGGCCCTTTTGAAGTTTTTATCTCTTGCTTTCCAATACGTAATATCGGTGTTATCGTAGGGAGGCAGCTTCGCATCGCGAATGGCGGCCAGATCATTGGCGAGCAGCGGGTATTCATCCATACCGGAAAAATCTTCGAGCTTCCGGGTTCCTGCCAGCACGTCAACTATCGCTTTCGCCGAAACCGATATCTCATCCCGCGGAGCGAGCGGATTGCGCAACGGCTGAAATTCCGTCCCATATTTGTACTCGTCCCGCAAAATTAAATTCGCCACTTGAATGACGGCTTCCGGATGTTCATATCCTTTGCGGACGACAATAAACGATTGCGTTCGGTTAAAAACTTTGGCATTAAACTTGCCCTTCTCATCAAGCGGCAGCGCGTAAGCCTGCCAGTTGGCCCTTGGATTGTTCTTCAGCGCCTCCGGCACCGGCCAATATCCTCCGGAATACGGCGCGAAAAATATGCCGGCTTTTCCGTTGATTACGACTTCGGCGGCCGATTCACGAATCCCCATTTCCTGATCGATTAATCCTTTAGCATAAAGATCGCGAAGCTTCGCCAGCGCAGCTTTAACTTCCGGCTGGATGGAGCCATATACCGCTTTTCCATCGCTGCCCTTGAGCCAAAACCCCGGATAAGCGTCATAAGCGGAAAATATCGGATTAAAATTAAAGCTTCCGGGACCGGATTGAAAATCGTCATAAAGCGAGGCGTCCGCCGCTATACCGATCGTGTCCGCCCGGCCGTTGCCGTCGGGATCGCGTTCGACAAACGCCTTCGCCGTCAGCTCCAATTCCTCCATCGAAGCCGGCGGCCGCAAACCAAGCCGATCCAGCCAATCTTTGCGGATCCACATCATACTGACGTCCTCCGCACCAACCGACGGAAGCGCCAGCATTTTCCCATCGACAACAGCTTCCTCAAGCGCCTCTCCGTGCGTTCCTTCAATAATGCGTTTCATGACGGGCGATGCATAGTCGCGATACACGCCGGTCAAATCGGCAAGCTCATCTGCCCGGATCATTTGTTTCAGCTGGAACAGCGACACCACCATCGCATCGGGCAGCGTATTGCTCGTAATGGCCAAATCCATTTTTTGATCCATATTTTGGTTGGCGACAATCCAGGCAATCTTGATATCCACATTCAATTGCTCTTTTATCGCCTGTACCCAAGGATTATTCGCAGGGGTTTCGCCTGTATACGTCTTGAAATTGGGGTCCACTCCCATGCCGACTCTTAATGCGACTGGCTGCTTAAATTTGCCGAACGGAGCCGGTTCGTCCCGCTCCCGGGCGGAATCAGTATCAAGCATACTGACTCGCCAACCTGCGGCGATCAGAAGCAATACTGCGGCAATCGAAAGAATTATCCTTTTGTTCAACATGCCTTCTCCTCGTTTGATCGGCTATTATGATTGCTCTGTCCGTTTACGCAGCCGGTACTCACTGGGCAGTATACCGGTTTGGAGGCGAAACGTGCGGCTGAAGTACTTTTCATCCATATACCCGATATTTTCCGCAATCCATTGGATCGTCTTATTCGTACTGAGCAAGTATTGCTTTGCCTTGTCCATGCGAATTTTTCGGATATATTCGTTGAACGTGATGCCGATAATATCTTTGAAGCATTGGCTAAAGTAGCTTCGGCTCATATTCATCCTTGCCGCTACTTCAGCTGCCGTCAGCTGCCGTTCCATTTCGGCATGCATCAATTTTTCCGCTCGCAAAATGCAGTGAATGATTTCTTCTGAATATTGGGCTTTTTCAGCGGAAAGCCGCGCCATTCCGCGAACATCCTCCTTCATCCACCGCTCAATTTGAAACCATGAATATATGGGCTGGATCAGCTTGATTTCCCCCAGCATCGTTTGCGTGAAGATGTTGTTCCACTCATTGACAAAAGCATACAGCAACCCGAAAAGCCTTGTTTGCGGCATTCGCAGCCATTTTAATTCCCGGACAAGCCGTATAAACAATAAATCGTTATACAGCCACTCCGCGGACATCAAGAAATCTTTGAGCGGACCTATTTTTTCTTCGGCCGGCTCAAACGGGGCGTGATATTCCCGATGAATGCATACCGAGATGAATTTGTCGTCCGGCTGAAAATCATAAAACAACTCTCTTTCCATATAATCCCTCATCCACCGCCGTATGTCATTCAGCGTTAACCCTTCTAAATCCGACAGCTTGACCAGCACGCTGTTCGGCAATTCGTTCACTTTCCCGGTAAGCTCCTGCAGGAGATCGCTATCATCGTCGGCTTCGAAAAAAATTAAACAACCGCTGCGATCGACTTCAACGACTTCGACATATGCAGGCAGCTTTAAATTCCGACCCCAATCGCTATAGGAAGCCTCATCGAGGCATATGACGGCGTAGCCTTGCTTCAATTCAGTCGCATGATGCAGAGTGCGCTGAACCGGGTTTTCCTTCGTCCTCTCCCGAATCCGTGCGGCAATCCTTGCGAGCACTTCCTCCATCTGGTCTTTCTCAAGCTCCACCTTGGCGATATAGTCGATCGCTCCCAAGCGAAGCGCCTCCTGTATGTATGCAAAATCCTGGTGTAAAGTAAGAACGACAATATGAAGCTCCGGAAAGCGCTCGCGTGCAAGACGCATCAGTTCAATGCCGGACATGACCGGCATCGCGAGATCGGTAAGCAGCAAATCGACGTCATGCGCGGCCAGCAGCTCCAGCGCTTTTTCCCCATTGTTCGCTTCGCCGACAACCTGCATATCAAATTGCTGCCAAGGCAATACGGAAATAATGCCTTTCCTCACCAATTTATCATCATCGACGACAAGCACGTTAATCATCACTTGTTCCCTCCTCTTCGATCGGCAATGTTAAATATATGCTCGTCCCCTGTCCAATCTTGCTTTGGATTTCAAGCTTCGCCCTGTCGCCGTAACGCGATTCCAGCGTGCGCTTGACATAATTCATGCCGATGCCCATACCGATCTTCCGCTGGTCGCTCCCCTTGTTATGAAGCAGCTCCTGAATGGCTTCCTCCGAAATTCCGGAACCGTTGTCGTAAACCGCGATCTCGAGCCCCTGCTTCAATTTGACCTCCACCAAGATGTATCCTTCATCACTCAATCCGTGGTACAACGAGTTTTCTACTAGCGGCTGCAGAATGAAACGCGGGACCTCGCTTTTCAGTACACCATCATCAACATCAATTCGCACGTCAAAATGATAATCATAACGAATTTGCTGCAGGATCAAATATTGCCTTGTCGCTTCAATCTCTTCCTCAACAGTTGATGGACGGCCCAGTTTTCCCAAATTATAATACAATAATTTATTGAGCGATTGCACAAGACGGTCGATTTCGTGCTGTCCGTTCATGACAGCCAGCCAGTGCGCGGTATCGAGCGTATTCATCAGAAAGTGAGGGTTAATCTGGTACAGCAGCTTCTCCACCTCGAGATCGACCCGCTGCTTCTCCTTTTCGCTGATTTCGTCAAACAAGTCCCAAATTTGTTTTTTCATCTGCTGGAAACGAAACAGCAAATAATCAAATTCCGGAATGTTTGTCCGTTCCGGGTGCGCTTTCGTCTGCGTATTCGTAATCATTTTGATCTCGGTTTGGAACTGATTGAGAGGCTTGTACACCATCTTCCACAACAGCCACGCCAGCAGCAAGGTCAGGCCTACAAAAAATAAGGAAAAAAGCGAAATTTGCAGAAACCACTGGTTCTTTTCCTTGTTAAAATCCGCCTCCGCGATGACGGACACCATGCTCCATCCTTGGCTGCTCGTATGCTTGAACCAGTAATAGCCTGAAGTGTAGCCGGAGGTGGCCTCCCCCGAAAATTCGGCGGGAATTGCGCCGTTGCGGAAACGTGAAACTTCACTGTAGGCGATCCTGCCGTTATTGTCCAGTATGATATGGGAAAGGTTGCTTTCGGGTCGATCGCTGCCCAGCATATTTTGGACCAATTGAAATTCGGATTCCATATACACATATACATCGTCGCGGCCCGGAAAATTTACTTTTCGTAATGCTGAGAACACAAGCTTGTTGTCCAGACGGTTAAAGCTCTCATGCGGCCCATAATAGGAAATCCCATAATATTGCGCAAAAAGCGGAAGTTTATCGGGTGAAAAGCTGTATTTCACCGGCAAATTTTCGAAGCGGTACGTTTGATCTTTATTAAAATAATACAGCGTAAGTCCAATATCCGGGTTCGTAAAGGTGATTAGATTTAGCGTGCCTTTGAACTGATGCTGCAATTTCATCCGGCTAAACGGATCCTTGGCCTTCATAAGCTCATCGAGCTCTCTCACGATACTCCCTTCATATGCCAATTGTTGGGAAATGTGATTGAGATTGCTAATGGAATTTTCCAAAGAAAAATTGACTTGCTTGAGGTTGCTGCGAATGCCATTTTCGATTTTGTTGGACAAAATAGAGTTGATCGTATAGTACGATATAATGCCGATACAAGTAACTGGAACGAGCGAGCTAAATAAAAAGATAATAAATATTCTTTTTTTCAAAGTCATCGATAATTACCTCATGATTGTGTAACCGTTTTAATATATTCTATCTGTCCACAAGGTGAACCGCAATCAATAAAGATATTATAAGTGTAAACTTTATCACTCGATATATATTTTTTGTCCTGCTGTAATGACAATAATCCCATCCGCCGCGGCGCGCTAAAGCCCTGGTTTTTAGGAGTTTTCATCACCATGCTTTTGGAAATACATTGAATCCGATAGATCATTTAGTGCACTGCTCAACCTTAGAATCTGTGCTTGACTTCCTTTCCCCCAAAACTAACTGGATTTTATGTAGGTAAATACCCGGAACAGAACGATTTTTGCGGTCTAACTGGAAATCATCCAGCTAGTTGGGGCCAAATCGAGCCTATCCTTCTCTATCTCCCATTCTAACTGTAGGTTTTCCATCTAGTCCGACGATCTAGCGAACAAAACAAAAAATGAACTGTAGAAAATCCATTTAGTCGGCCAATATAAATATATTTCTAGCCAAATGGGGCTATTCTACAAGTTTCCGGTCCATATTGTGGTAAATCAACAGACCTACGTTCAGTGTATCTATTCATCACCTTAAAAAGCCCCCTTATAGGCAATTAAGCGAATATGCGTTAATATATTTGATGCCAAACGAAGCAAGTTATAGGCAAACACACCATCTTCCAGTTGCTCCAGTACACAGCTCCACCAATGGTTTGCTTGCGAAACAAGGTACTTGACGGTCAACTTGCCGCTGCGGATAATAGGAATAATCATTCCCATACAACGAAAATAAAGGAGAATCCTGTTGCTGAACGATCTATATCAAATGGAGACGATAGAACAATTGACCGCAAGTATTCAGGAAGAGCCTTCGCCGGACTTACTGCGTCAGACGTTGTTTGCAGAGTATGACCGCTATTTCCAATATGCGAACATAGAGGAATGGAACAAGCTGGTTCGTGTTTGTGAGGCGCTGCGCATTGTAGGGTGGGGGGATCGTGAGCCTGTGGAGGCGATTGCCGAAAAATGGATCAACGGCTCCTATTATTCCGGTTTGCGTACCCGAACCTTTACGACAGTGGAAGGCACATCCAAGGGCTGGAACAAGCGCGGCAATACGTTTGTCATAGACGGAGGAGACGATCGCGCTGACTATGGAATCGCTGCTTTGGCTACGCAACGCAATCCATTGCCCAAAAATCCTGTTCGCCTGGTCACATCGGGCAATTATCAGCGATCTGCACAACCGTTTGTAGACAGCTTGGAGGAGCTTAGAGAGCGGCTTGACTGCGATATGCGGCAGGACATGTACGGCGACGGTTTTGGCTATCTGGGCATTTGCTGCTGGTTTAGTCATCACGACGATCCTTCCCCCAGTGTACGTTACGAATATTTTCATGCGGAGCAGGACGTCCCGCCTGGTTTCGCTGGCGGTTTCTATATTCGTCCCCGGTTGGAGATCGGCAAACTGGCAAAACGCCGCGGAGAGCTGAAGCTGGAAATCACCCGGCATTTTACCCGGCAGGAGGGAGAGCTTCCACTTGAGACACAGAAGGAGATGTTTAAGCAGGACCTGCTGGAAATGGTCGCGATCTTAGACGAGAAACTGAAAAAGAAGAAGACGCCCTACCAGACAGATAGGTTAAAAGAAGATTTGGCGGCTGTCCTGGCAGAGTGGTGAACAGGAACCGGAGAGCACCGGCTCCAATACACGTCTCGGGATGCTAGCCCCTTACCCCGACCGGACTTTCACCGGCTAGAAGATTCGTACTTGGCTGGGTACGCGCTGCAGTAAGAAGAAACGGATGACGCCGTCCTTGGTGCGAGGCAAGTTTCTTCCCCTAAAATTTTATAGAATTTATCAGGTAAAACATATAAATGCTATAAAATCAAAAAAGAGGCGTGATGACACACGTCTCTTTTCAGTTCTGGCGTTTTGGCATGTTGCGGACGAATCGATCATCTCCTGGTCGAACCCTGCACAAGCATTAGCTGGAATAGAGCGAACAGTATGTACGGTCAAACCGTCCTGCCAGCAAATCTTCTTTACGAATAAAATAATGCAGAACGCCCGCATCCCACCAGCAAAATCCGACGTCGTTATCGGTATCGATCTCGAGCAGCATCACGATATCGCCGATCTCCTGCTTCGCCTTGTCCTTATCCCCGCCGAGCTTCTTCGCGATTTGGTTCAAAGCAGAGTCCATTTTGTAATCGTAGTTTTTTCCGGTGAGAAGCATCAAGGCCGCTTCGTATTCCGCATCGTCATGTTGGGATGTGGGATAGCCGAACAACTGCAAAATATCTTGTTCGCCCTCGTCCCGGATGTCCTGGTAAACCGCCTCAAATTCGTCGTAACCGACGTCATCCGTCTCGATCCGGTCATAATCGATATACGCATAGTTCGGCGGTTCCAGCGTTGCGCGTGCGCTCAACGCAAACCCTTCAAACGTTTCTTCCATCGTCGTCTCTTCCGGGGAGGGACGATGCACAGCTGCAGCAAGCTGCTCCGCCGTCATAACCAGCACCCGGTGCTCAATATGGTATGCTGGCTCATCCACACCTACGAAAAACGACAGCATCCCTTCCTTTGGCAGCAAGGAAGATTCGTCATGCTGTGCCAGCTCCTGCAAATTCAATTGGGCAAGAAACGTCATCGCTTCTCCATCGGAGGTCATCGGCCATTCCCAATCCGGCGGCAGATCCGGATCTCCTCCTACACGGGAGCGGCCAGGCTTGCTGTAATCTGCCGGACCTGTCTTGGCGCAGCGAATGCCAAATTTCGTCGTTTCCAACAAATACGGAATCGCATGTGCAAATTGGTTGTCACGCAGTTTCGTCTCCAAATCGTTTCGTTTCTGTCCGGTCCATTGCATCGTTGTTTCCTCCTTGAAATGCGCTGTCTCGATGACGAGTTTCGTTTGATAAAATTGGCCGTTGCTGTTCGTTATTTCTGGCCCCAATTTCTCTATCGGGTTTCGTACTCGACCCTTGCAAGAAGAATGGTCGAAGAACCTGTCGGTAAGTCTGCTTCGACGATTTGGAACAATTCATCGTTTATGGCTCCATAAGGTGAATCGTTACCGTACAGGAGAATAATCGAATTATAAGCTCGGATAGACTCATCGATCGTTGCCGGCAGTTGTTTAACGAACGAATCGTGCGGCGAATATTCCGACCTCAAATATTGTATAAAGGCTATATGTTCTTCCGCATTGTTGAAAAAATGCATCTCTAAAAAATCTTCATCGATCCAGGAATACCCTGTGCTTACTAGAAAGGCAGAAGGCAGTGCACCTCCGTCATCGTCGTAAACGGTCTCGACAAACGCTTCCAGTTCTTCTTCGGAAGAGAAGTTGGCCCCCCATATCCTTACGATATGTTTCATCGTAAACTCACCTACCCTATTCAGCTTCAGAGATAAGGCACCATAATGATCACGTCTTATTTGCCATGTATTTACGGAGCAGACGAAAGGAAACTAACATATTTTTCTTATTCGACATTGTATTCTCATATTCCTTGCTGTCGAAATGGCGAAGCGCACCAAAAACTGCCGACAATGACTATGTCGACAGTCTGTAAACCCGAATTCTCAAGCTCATGAGGTGGCACATTTGTTCGTCATTAATGTCATGTAGGCAGCTACCGTTCAGCTTTAATTACCTTCAGTAAGCTGCCGCAGGTCGAGAGATGCAGCCCTTCATGAATAAGTCCGAAGTTGAACAATTCGCCCGCAAGATTGAAAGTAAAGGGCCCAAATTGCTGCGGCGGTGTGAGAGGATTTTTCAGGCTATGAGGATCAATCTTGTCAAAAAGCCCCATCTGCCGGGTGAGCTCCCCAATTAATTCTTCTTTGGACGGCGGTGCTTCTGTCCAGTCTGACGGCTTTGTCCCCGAATCGAAGAATGCTTTAAACGATGCTGGAATTGCAGATTCCATCTGGAAGCAAAGCGACATATAGGCATCCATCCAAAAAACGATATGGCCGACATTCCAGCGAATGGTATTGTTGAACGCATCCGGCTTTATGTCGTACAGCTCCTCAGGGATCGCTTGAACCTGTTGCAAAACGATTTGACGCAAAGTTTGCGCAGTGTGGATGATGATCTCGGACATGGAAAACTCCTCCTTTTCATAGGGAAACCTTGATATGTGTCCAGAATAAGCCGATCGGAAGTTCCGGTCAATGCAACGTTCATTACCATTACGTTAAGTGTGACTTAACAATAACACTTGTTTTGAGGGGGCTTCCCAGTATAATAAAGCTTGAGAGAAGAATCGTCCAAAATGGAGGTGCGTGATGGAACTGAAACAGTTACAGTATTTCTTGGCGATATGCGAGGAGCTTCATTTCTCTAGAGCTGCCAATAAGATGGGGGTCAGTGCGCCCAACATCAGTCAGCAAATGAGAGGATTGGAGGAAGAGCTTGGGGTTCTACTCTTTGATCGGAGCGGAAAAAAAATCACGCTCACCGATGCAGGGGAAATCCTCCGCGCGCACGCTGCGGCCGTATTTGGACATCTTCAGCAAGCAAACGACGCCATCTCTGACCTAAAAAAGACGAAAGGCGGATCGTTCTCCATCGGCGTTCTGCCTGGAGACGCTGACCTATTGTTTAATTTGTTGATATTAAGATTTCACCAGACCTATCCGCAAATTGCCCTCTCCCTTTTGGAAACGACCAAAGTGACAGAACAGGTTCTGGATCGCAGCATCGATGTCGGCGTGACAATTGAGCCGATCTCCGATGAACGGCTTACGAAAATCCCACTATTTCACGAGGAATTTTCATTAGCGGTAAACGTTCACGATCCAGTTTCAAAGGAGTCTTCCGTTTCATTGAGGATGTTGCAGAACATGAAGACCGTCCTATTTCCGCCAGACCACCACTGTCGCAAAGTAATCGACCAATTTTGCATGGAACAGGGCTTCCGTTTGAAGCCACAGATGGAAGCCACGACGCTGTCCTCACTCATTCACATGGTTGAAAGTGGAGTCGGTGTCAGTATACTTCCACGTATGTTACTGGATAATTTGGGCAGTAAAGAAATTAGGACAATACCCCTGATCAATCCCATACCCAGTCAAGACATTTGCCTTATCTACCGCAGTGACAGATTTGTCGGATACGCCATACGCGCATTCATCAGGATGCTTCGAGAATATATCGAGGCAGCTACCCTGAACGTGAAGTCTCCCAGCCACGGCCATTCTTGAAGACACCTCCAGCTATCGGCCAACACTCGTCAACACAATGGTTGGAAGGCGGCATGGGCCAAGTCCCACCGGCCGCCCGCGGCGGGGCACCCCCTCAACCTCATCGCTGCCAGCGATGCGCTCTACCGCCGCGGTCGGTTTCAATGCCGTTTTGCTTTTTTCCAGCGGCAGACGAGCATCAACTTTTCACCGTTCAGTTCGGCCGTCAGCGTGCCGCCCATGTTGTTCATCAGGCTTTTGGCGATAGGAAGGCCAAGCCCGGATGTTTGGGAGGATCGAGCACGGTCTGCCGTGTAGAACCGATCAAACAAAAGGTTAACGTCACTTCCGGCCAGTTCCCTCGCATCGTTATTAATGGTCAAGTCTACTGTCTCCTGCTGCTGTTCCAACCAGATTTCAACCTGACCGGAAGCATACTTTACCGTGTTGACAAGCAAGTTCTCAACTACTCTCCGCACAGCCGATTCGTCGGCGTATACGGACACATTTTCCTCCGGCAGCCGTATGTCAGGTATGATGCCGCGTTCGTTGAACGAATCGTAAAATTCGACCACAATGTCGGAGATTAAGGCGGTCAATCCAAGCTTTTCGGTTGTAAGCGGGTAATCTGGCGATTCGATCACGGATAGCTCGAAAAAATCGTTCAATAATGCCTGCAAGCGTTTGGTTCGATTTTTCACGACAGCGATGTATTCTTGTTTCTCTACAGGCGTTATGTTCTCCGCCTCCAACAACTGGATATAACCGAAGATAGAGGTTAACGGAGTACGGATATCATGGGAAATGTTCGCGGCCGCCTGCCGAAATTCGTTTTCGATTCGTTTTCGATGTGCTTCCGCTTCGACGATTAAATGAGACTGACGATTGATTTGCCCAGCAAGCGCTTCGAGCTTCGGATCGAATAGGGAGATGTCGATTTTTTTGCCCGTTACTCCTTCGTTGTAGCTTCGCAATTGCTCCGTCATCCGTCCTAATTCCCGCCTCAGCATCAGTAGATGGACAAGCAGGAAAGCTGCTGCCGCCATTGATAAGATCGTCAGGACAAGCAACACTTTCCTCGCTCCCATCATTATTTAATATCTTTTCGCCGGAATACGAAAATGCCTGGCATAGCACATAAGACAATTGTCAACAACGGCACAAGCAGGAGCGCTGGCCAATCTCCGCTATCGATGCTCGGTTTGCTGATATCCCCAACTAGCTTGAAAATGGAATAATCGTACAGCTTGCCAAAGAATTCAACCTTCGAACCTATGCCGGCCAAAACGATATCAATCATCAGAAAGAAAATGATCGAAACCCCGATCGTTTTGCCGCTGTCAGTCAGGATTACAGCAAACAGCGCCCCAATGGCTGCGTAGGCCGCCGTATACAGCATCGTCAGACCCAGCACTCTAGGTATGAAAAACCCGCTACTTTCCGCCGGCAAATGACCAAAGCCCGACAGAAACGTAACTTCCACCGTGCTGACGATTGGAAAAACAAGAGAAACCAACATGGCACCGACTGCGAATCCGATTAGCTTGGCCGCATACAGCCGCCCTCTTGTGTTGCCTGACGAAGCGATCGTTTTCATAATACCTGTAGCATACTCGTTGCAAATGAAGAACCCGGCTAACACAGCTACGCCGAATTTGATAGCGTAGGAATTGCTTGCAATAAAGGTGCTCAGAAACTGTGCTCCCGTGAATTGCGGCTCTCCACTGGATTGATGATCAAAATAATATAACAAGGGGTAAGCAAGCGAGACTGCTGCAAATGCAATCAGCAATGTCCAGAACGATCTGTTCTTGCGAAGCTTGAAAAACTCGGCTCTGATCAGATTATACATGCGGATTACCCCCAATCCGCTTTGTGAAATAACTTTCCAAGTCTTCCCCCATAGGCATAAACTTCTCAACTTCCAGGCCCGCGGAGAAAAGCGCAGAAGAAATTTTACTTGGCTGCTCAATACGGTTATACAATTTGATGGCTCCATCCTGCATCACTTCGAAATCGGTTGTGCCCAACTCGTTCTGAATAACGGCTGTGGCCGTGCCAGGATCATTTACTTTAATATACACATACTGCCGGCATTTTCCGTCCAACTCTTCGGCAGTAAGCTGCTCCAGCAGCTGGCCGCCATGAATGATGCCATAATGACTTGCCATCAAATGCAACTCGCTTAAAATATGGCTTGAGATTAGGATCGTAATGCCGAGCTCCCGATTTAATTTCTTGAGCAGCTCCCGCATTTCAATAACGCCCATCGGATCCAATCCATTGGTCGGCTCATCCAAAATGAGGAATTCCGGATCGCCCAGCAAGGCGATTGCCAGACCCAGCCTCTGCTTCATGCCGAGTGAAAAATTTTTCGCTTTTTTCTTCCCGGTTCCTTCCAGCCCCACCTGCTTGAGCATTCTGGGAACACAATCTTTACCGGGAATACCGCGCAGAATCCGGTTCGCTTCCAGATTCTCGCTGGCGGTCATATGAAGAAATAAAGCAGGGTTCTCAATGCTAGAGCCGATTCGTTTGCGAGCCTGGATTAATGCCTTCTCTTCGCTGGCTCCGAAAAGCTCAATCGACCCCTCGGTCGGAAAGGCAAGTCCCGTCACAAGGCGGATCAACGTTGATTTTCCCGCTCCGTTTTGCCCAATGAATCCATAAATTGAGCCTTTGCGGATGGACAAATTGACTTTGTCCAGCGCTCTATGGCCTTTGAACTTTTTGGAGAGCTGATTAGTTTTTAATACATACTCCTGCATCTTCTTGGCCTCCTTTATGTGATAGACCAAGTATAGAAATCAAAGCATAAGTAGAACTTAAGCCAAAACTTAAGAATGTCTTAAGGCTTTAGCCGATAGCCCATGCCCCATACCGTCTCGATAAAATCGCTTTCTGGAGCGGCTTTTGACAGCTTGCTTCGCAAATTGCTCATATGAACATTGATGATGTTATCGTCGCCATAGAATGGTTCCTGCCAAACTCTTTCGTACAGATTGGATTTCGTGAATACCTTCTTCGGTGCCGACAATAGCAACGAAAGAATCTCAAATTCTCGAGCTGTGAGAGTCAGTTCAGCCCCATCTGCTGTAACCGACATGGCGTCTCGATCAAGTACAATCCCTTTATGCTGCAGCATATTAGGAAAAACCGGTTGTGCAATTCGCGCATACATGCGTAGATGGGAATCGATTCGCGCAGATACTTCCTCAACATCGAATGGTTTCGTAATGAAATCGTCCGCTCCCCCGCGCAGTGCAGATACTTTGGTCTTTGGCTCACCTTTGGCCGAAATGATAATAACCGGCATATCGTCACGTCTGTCGATCCGATCGAGCAGTTCTTCTCCTGTCATACCCGGCAGCATCAAATCGAGAAGCAACATGCTCCACTCACGCTGCGCCAGGTAGAGAAGCGCCTCTGTTCCAGAGTAAGCTGGCTGGGGGATATAACCGCTTTTCTTAATAATGCTGCAAAGCAATCGATTGATATCATTATCATCCTCGGCAACGAGAATATGAATCGGATTGTTCATTGATTACTCCTTTGCTATCTATGAAAAAAAATCGGTCAGCCTCATGTTTTTATTGTATGAATCGATATTACCATCAGATCTCCACTAGTTCCAGAATATTTATAAATTAAAAGCAAACAAACGGCATCTCTGCCGTTTGTGTTAGATTTTGGTGGATCCAAGGGAATGTATGAATCTTCATCTTTTATAGATAGTGTCATTACATATCGCTTTGCACTAACTTAACTTTTTCTAAAGTTCGAACGAGAGTAGCCGCTGCTTCTGAACGGGTAGCGCTTTTTTGAGGCTGGAAACTGCCATCCGGATGGCCCAGAATGATTCCCTGCTCCGATAGTGCAGCTACCGCCTCCTGCGCCCATGAGGAAATGTTCCCTTGATCGTTAAACGTTATCGTTTTTTTCCCTGCAGGTAGTTCCGCGGCTCGCATGAGCATCACTGCCATTTGCTCTCGGGTAATCGGATCATTCGCTCCAAACAATGTATTCGTATACCCGGTGATGATTCCGTGAGCCTGAGCCGTGGCAATCACGTCTTGTGCCCAGTGATCTTTTGTATCAGAATAGATCACTCCGCTCCTCTCTTTCAGGTTCAGGACACGGACAAGAATGGAGACAAATTCCGCTCTCGTAATGGGATGGTTGGGCTTAAAGGTACCGTCCGAGTAGCCGCTGATCACTCCCATTCTCACTAGCTGCTGAATGCTCTCCTTCGCCCAATGCCCATCGATGTCAGTTAACTCAACCTCGTGCTTCGTATCTTCCGCCAACTTTTCATAATTTTCTTTCTTGCTGGCAATTACTGCAAACCTGGTGAGATGGTCGATGTTACCACTCACTGTTCCTTTCTCCCAGTCAACTCTGATGTTCTTTAACTCGACCCATTTGTTCGTTTCTTCGTTTAGCCCGTAAAGACTTACAGTTGCCTCTTCTTCTCTGACCTCATCCATTCTAAAATGCAGGATGACTGTGACTTCTTTTAGAAAAGACCCTGTTTGATTCTTCGTGAAGCCAATCCCCTGGCTAACAAGCTTCTCTTTTTCAGCCAAAGGTAGGCTGCTCGTGTTTTCGATGACATTAATGGTTAGGGAAAATGAACCGTTCCACGCGCCTTTCGGAATGATGAGCTGACCGCCGGAAAAGGTAATCGTTCTTCCGCTACTTCCTACGACATACGTATAAGGTGAAAGATCATTCCCACCACCAATGCTTTCAAAACCTCCGCCTATAGGACTCTTTTCCAGAACGGTGACATGTATGTCTGCTGACAAGCCATCCGGATTGAGAACACCTTCTGGTAGTTCCAATTTACCTGTGAAGGTGTAGGCGCCTGCCTTCATCCCATCATATTTCGGGTTACCGTCGTCCCAAGTGATCCTTACTTCGGCTACATTTCCATTGTTTAACGTCACCTCGACCTCTTCAGGGAGACCAAGGGCTGAATGTTTCGTACCGTTGGCGACGTTGATATCGTCTAAGTCGGCGACTCCAGTGATAAACGGATTGTCCAATGTCACATTCGCAGTTGCTGTCAAACCGTTCGGATTCTCTACGTCTTCCGGTAAATTGACCAAAGTGCCGGTGAAGGTGTAGGTTCCAGGGACATTGGCGTGATACGGATTTTTTTCATCCGCATCCGCCCATTCTATTGAAATCTCGCGCGTGCCGTCCCCGGGACTTAATGTCACCTCTATTGTATTCGGTAAGCCAATCTCCTCTACCGTCGTTCCATTAGCAACGGTTATAGGATTGGGATGTTCTACGCTTTTTATTGTATACGGATGAACATTCACCTTCTTTGTGCTTACTTCACCATGTAGTGAGACGGTAATCACCGCTTCTCCAGGCGCTTTAGCAGTCACCTGCCCTTCTAGGTCAACCTCAACAATATCTTCTCCCTCGGTGACCGCATATTCAGCACTGAACGTCCCATTAAATGTACCCTGTTGATGACGGGCGGTAACCGTAATCTGAGCGGTCTCACCGATATTCAATGTTGTGGAGTCAAGTTGAACATCCACCATTTCCAATGGATCTTCCCACTGCAGAAACGGAAAAGTTTCTCCATTATATAGATACCATACATCTGTAAAATCCCAATCATTAAACGTTCCTCGTTGTTTCATTTCGTCTTCTGTCACAGGTGTTCCAACACCGTTGTCCGGGGGAATGGTATCATAGGCACTTATATTCCAATATGAGTTGTTCACGCGACCTGAAGACTCATTAACCCCAACCAGTCCGCCTGCGACACCCTCAGTATTATTAGCGGTCACTTCTCCTCCAGCATATGAATGATGGATCTCTCCCTCGTCATTATATCCTACCAATCCACCAGCTTTCCCAAAATTAACATTTGCAGTCACTCGGCTAGTCGAATATGTATGATGGATCTCCCCCGCATTGTGTCCTACTAAGCCGCCAACTTCATCAGCCCCTGTAACGGTTCCTTTTACGTAAGACTCGTTAATCTCCCCGTTGTTCTTTCCTGCCAGACCACCGATGCCGCGATCAAATACGTGAATATTCACCTCTTCCAAAGCAACATTCGAAATTTGTCCACCATTCCCCACTACTCCAAATAAACCTTGATCCTGTTCGTTGCGATTAATTGTCAAATGCTTTATTACGTAATTCTGACCGTCAAACATACCTTGAAACGGAGCGGTATCATTCCCGATGGGCTTCCAACCCTCTCCTGAGCTATAGCCCGATATATCGATGTCGCTTATCAACTGATAGTGAGCATTCAAGTCGTCCCTGACAGCGTTCAACTGCTTCGCCGTTTCGATCAAATAGGGATTCTCAAGGGAGCCATCTCCTCCTGCAAATTGATCGCCCACCACTACGTCTACAGTTGCTGTCAAGCCGTGCAGTATAACGGTAATCTCCGCTTCTCCAGGGGCAATCGCCGTCACTTGTCCTTTTTCGTTAACTTCAACGAACTGTTCACCTCCAGTAACCGCATATTCAGCAGTAAGCGTTGCATGGTACGAATCTCGCAGATGCTGTGCGGTAACCTCAATCTGGGCGGTTTCACCGATATTCAATGTTGTGGAGTCAATTTGCACATCCACCATTTCCAATGGATCTTTCAATTGCAGAAATGGAAAAGTCTCACCATTATATAGATACCATGTGTCCGTAAAATCCCAATTTTCATACGTAACACGTTGTGTCATGTTCTCCTCAGTCACAGGTGTTCCAATCCCGTTGTCGGGAGGGTTGGAAGCATATGCACTTACATTCCAATAAGAGTTTTTAATCGTTGAGGGACGGATTATTGCTCCTATTAAACCTCCCACTGCCGCTTGGCCTGATACTTGCCCAGAGAAATACACATCTCTGACAAGGTCCAGGTTCTCGATCATCCCCGCCAGGCCGCCGACACTATAATTACCTGTTGCTGTACCTACAGCGTACGATTTCCTAATAGGGCCCCCATTAAGCCCAACCAGAACGCCGACAAAATTATCCCCAGACACGGTTCCGGTAGCATACGACTCTTCGACTGCACCATAGTTAACTCCTACCAGACCACCAACTTGATATTTACCAAGTATCCTCACCCCTTCCAGGCCGACATTCCTGATCATCCCGTCTCTGTCAACAATTCCAAACAGCCCTTGGTTTTCTCCGCTACTACGATTGATGCTCAATCCGGTGATCACGTTTCCTTGGCCATCAAAGCTGCCGTTGAACTCATTACCAAGACTTCCAATCGGCTCCCAGTTGTACCCCGATAGATCGATGTCGCTTATCAACTGATAGTCAGCATTCAAGTCGTCCCTGACAGCGTTCAACTGCTCTGCTGTTTCGATCAAATAGGGATTCTCAAGGGAGCCATCTCCTCCTGCAAACGCAACGCTCGATGTCCATTGATCTTCGCTTGTCTCAACACCGCTTAAATCATCTGCCGCGTTGACAGTCGTCGCACGGCTTGTTGAAATGGAATAACCGCTTGTAGCGTAGGCTTTTCCCCCTGTCAGCTCTGGCATCACTGTTGTGATCAACAAAAAAGCCAGCATACTGGCCATTAACCTTTTTATCTGCTTAAAAATGTTTTCTCTCTCCCTTTAAAGTTTTTTTCGGCTATAGCTATTGCAGTCCTAATGTCATGCCTCCTCAAGAACCAGACCATGACTCCGTTTAGCACTTACTTTCCAAGCCCATCATCTCGTTTTATTGTATAAAATTATGATTGCATTGGTATCTCATTTCTGTCTCAAGTTCGTCTCAAGTATACTTTAGAAGGGAATTCTGGCGGGCAAGCGCGACGCCGTGCGATCCAATTCTTACCTATCATGAAGCGGTACAAGTTTTGTTGACCAAATCCTCGATCTGATTAATTTTTGCTCCCAACTATGAAAGCAAGATTGAAAGTTTCGAGCTGACGGAAAAAGTCAAAGCAGCGATTGCTTTAATCAACGATCCTGCGTCACTGGCTACCGTATCCGCAAGGAGACGCTGCTTAATTTGAGGGATGTGCTTACCAGAAAAATAAATTGATTCAACATACTGATATTAAGTTAAATGCAAAAACCCACCGAAGGATCAACATTACGCGGTGGGTTTTGCTTATCTTTACAAAAAAACGGCATCTCTGCCGTTTCAGTCGTCATATTTATGGTAGAGAATAGGGGGATCGAACCCCTGACCTCGCTACCAGCGATGAGGTCTTCTAGATAACGTCGGCAAATCTTTCATGACCTGCAATCAGGGAGCAAAGACTTCCGGATTATCGTCTCGCCAAGCGCCTATGCAGCCAATTAAACAGGCCGTGTAGCTTCTCATCACGCTATTACTGTCACTGTCCGCATATTCAATTACGATATTGATGCCCGGCTTGCGCCATGCCAAAATTCGGCCGGAAAATCCTGGCCACCAACATTCCTCATCCAGTTCAGGTTGACCATATGCCTTTATCGACTCATCCGGTGTTGAGCTCATCGCGATTTCCTTGGGAAGCTTTCCGGGAAACGGAGCTCTAATTCTGTCATCCGACCCGGGCGCAAGAAAATGTATGGCGCCAATGATCCATTCATCTTGATTTGTATATTTGAGTCCAGTCAGATCATTTATTTTTGGTATGCGATAAATATCGATGCGTACCGATGTTTTCACAGACCAGATAATATCGTCGTTGAAATAGCTGTTCGGGGGCGGCATCCGCTTGACGCCGAATGATTGCAGCAAAGCTTGAACATGCTTGGGATTATACGGATGCCCAAGCATTTCAATGAGCTGTTCAGATGGTTCTTTCATGCTTATACCCATTCCTTTCGCTTCGCTCAATGCACACAACGCGATGAAATCGTTGTGCGTTTCCGGGCCGTCACACGTAGCCGCGCTGCTTCAGCAACGCCCAGGATTCAGCGTCGAGGCCGGACTTCATCGCCTTCAGCGGGTTCACCTCACCGGTATTGTCGGCATAGGCCACGACGAAATCGTCGGTAAGCGGCAGTCCGGCCTGCTTTGCCATTCGGTGAATCTGTGGCGCCAGTTGTTTCAGCACACGCATCGCCGATGCGTTGCTTTGCTTCATGTTCATCAGTTGAGCATGAAGCAGGCAAGCTTCCCGGAGTTCCCGGTCATCGAACCAGTATTCGTGGCCTTCGCCCTGCACGTCTCGGATTTCATCCGGCGCCCACAAGTAGTAGGGCACGTCTTCGCCGCGCTCGACAACCGATTGCCGATAGGATTCCCGGCCCCAGACCAGGAACGGCGGCCACGCGGCGCCCAGATCCTCATGGGTGTAGCACAGCAGCAGGCAGTAGAGCTTCTCATCCTGCGGAATGTTATCTAGTGTGGTCGGAATGGCCTGAATGAACAGCGATTGCACCCTGGCCTCGACGGTGGCAAGCGTTTCTCCCTTGGGCAGGCGCAAATAGGTGAGCCGTTCCTGACCTGTCGGTTGGCCTTGCGCGTCAGTGTACTGCAACACGATCCGTTCCAACTGGTCTTGCGTATCGTAGCTGAAGACGTATTGGCTGAACCACGGCTCATCCCCTTCCTGCCAGTGGCGGCTGAAACTGCGCAGCAGGCGGCCATCCTCATACTCCATGCACGTATCCGAACCGCGATAGCCCATGTGCAAGTGATCCGCAGCCAGTCGCCCATCCTGATAGCAATATTGCGTTACCGATCCGATATTCACGTCATCGTTGTGAACGTACAACTGCACGCCTGTGCGCCGCTCCGGCTCATGCAGCCAGACCGTTTCCCTTGTGCCGGGTCCGCACTCGATCACGATGCGGTCTTGCGCATCCAAGCCATGGCGGACGTGCGATTTCGGGTTGGCACGGTCGTCGGCCAGCCATCGCGGAATGGAGCCGCCGTACAACTCGCGGGCGAAGGGCGTTTCAAAGGCCATCGATTCGGTCGCCCAGCGCCATGTAACGGCTTGACTACGTGCTTCCTCCCTCAGTTTTTCCCATGAATTCTTTTTATCAAAAAACGAATTCAGAAAAATTGCTTCATCGTTTATCATGCAATTTGCGTGTTCCATTGGCTCTGAGCCTCCTTACTGCATCATCTTATTTGTTATACTGACTAATATCCATTAATCGCAAATCACAGCGCCAATATCGAAATGGAGAACGACACCCTCTCCACTCACAAAATAGGTCGTATCAAGATTCCTCCGCACATTCGGCCGCCAAGTTATCTTGTCCCTCGAAAGCTGATCGACCAAAGGAGGATAAACGCTGCTGTGTCCCAAATATTCAATATAATCCAGAGGGTTCGTTACTTCCACTTCCTTCCTGCTTTTTTAGTTCTAATTATCCCGGTTTTTCGTTCAAGGGTCAATGTCACATTCGATACGCTTTGGTGATCTTGAATCGTCGGGAGAGCAGGCGAAGGAAAAGTTAATGTTTCTTCATTTTTACAGCGGGTAGGGTATTATCGACGAATTGTAGGGGCGGCATTATAGAAGGCGCAAATAAGAACGCATACGCAAAATTGTCCGCTGCTTCGGCCTAATTCCGTGGCGTTCAGACTCGAACACGTCTCTTTATCGAAAGAAGAGGCCGCTCCATCATCTAAAATGATATAAAGAGCCGCCTCAATATATTTACCAGGTATACGGAACCGTACCTGTTTCGTCCAGGTTGTATCCGTGTTTCTCGATATAGAAGGTGCCGTGGAGAAAATCGTCCTTTCTTCTCCGTAGCCGTTCCGTCAATCGCAAGTCAAGCTCGGCGAGCAAGTCGCGGTACGCTTCCTCCTGGCACAGATTGTTCATCTGATGCGGGTCGGCAGCGTTATCGAATAACAGCCACGGGCCGTTCAAATCACGAACATAGGTGTAACGCTCTGTGCGCAAGCCCCGATATTCTTTGCCGCCGATGTCACGGTACCATTCTCCAAACGGATGGATGCATTCGAGGATGGCCGCATCCTCCGGCGGAGCCTGCTCACCTCTCAGAAAAGGGGAATAATCCGCCCCTTCGACCGTAGACGGGATATTCAGGCCGCATAGACCAAGCAGCGTCGGCATAATGTCCGGCGTATTAATGGGAGCACTCACTTTTCGCCCCTCCGTTCCAAACAAGGACGGATAGCGGAGCAGAAAAGGTACGAGGATGGACTCGTCCCATGGCTTTTGCTTATGCCTTTCGCCGTGTGACCCGAGCATGTCTCCGTGATCAGATGTATAGATGAAAATCGTGTCGCCGGTCAATCCTTCCTCATCCAGCACACGCATCAATTCTCCCAGACAACTGTCCAATGCAGAGATGTGCGCGTAATAGCCCGCCAACTCCTCTCTGGCCAGCGCTTCGCAATGCTCAGGGACATTCGGCCGGAGAGTAAGTACAGCCGGATCGTAAAGATCCTTGAACTGCTGTGGCGCGGTATCATACGGGCTGTGCGGCGGCCCCCAGGAGAGAGCCATCAAGAAGGGACGATTTTGCTGCTTATGCGAACGAATATACGCTATGGCACAATCGGTTTGAGCTTTTGCGTCATAGCCATCCCAGGTCAGCTTCTCCGGAGAATCGCCGTAATAGTCGGAATGAAGATAATTATGGGTGCATTCCAACACCCGCCAAAACTCGAAGCCTTGCCTGCGTTCCGGAGGAATCCAATTGCTTCGTCCGTTGCCGTCCAAATGCCATTTTCCGATATAGGCGGTATCGTATCCATTCTCCTTGAACGCTTCGGCCAGCGGAACGGCCTCGCCGCCCAGGCTCACATCATTGACAAACACCCCGTGAGTCAGCGCATACTGGCCAGTCATCAGGCAGGCACGCGACGGACAGCATACGGGAAAACCGGCTACGGCAGTTGTAAAATCAATGCTTTCCCGGGCCAGCCGATCCATGTTAGGCGTTTTGAGGTCCGGGTTTCCCCGATAACCGACCGCATCGGCCCGGTGCTGGTCACTGAACACATAAATGACATTTGGTTGTTTTCTCACCGCAATCCCCTCTTCCTTGTTTATACTGGTTTTGGAAGCAAACCGCCAACAGAAATCCATCAAGTCTTCGGATAAACAAGGCTCACCGCCCCGGATTTACTTGTGCAGATGCGGCTGCCTTCAAAGGCAAGCACTTCATTGCCCTTCACTTCGAACGGGTATGCAGTCCCTCTATACGTAATAGCTCCCTTGACAGGCTGAGCGGGCATCCCGATAAGTGAAAGCAGCGCGCCATCCCGATCTGTAACTACCCGGACACCCCGCGGAAACTCACACCACAGGGAGCGCCTTTTTAAATGCTCCTGGGAGTTTCACCCCAAGAACCGTTGCCGTCACTTATGGTATGGTTTACCACGCTGTCTGTAACGGCAAGTTTTAAAGGAATAATTTCGAAGGAAAAGCTGTGGATCGTTGAGAAATGAGCGGGCGGCAAATAAGGAAAAAGCGCTGGAAGCGCTGCTTCATATCCGCCGCTGAGACCCTGCTAAAGGTAAGCGCCTTAATGCGCAGGACTAACCCGCTTCTCTTCTATAAGATAGCCGATTCTCATAACCATCGTTGTTGTTTTGCCAGAGCCGGGGGAAGCAAGCAAAAGCATCGGCCCATCAATCGATACGACAGCCCGCCTTTGCACATCATTAAGCTCTATGCCTGTTTCCGCCTGCTTGCGCGCAAAAAACGATTGCGCTTGTTCAGTCATATAGGTGTTCGATTCATTATGATCCATTGTTTTTTTCTGTTCTAGTTGTATTGCGTGTTTCATCCTTCTCACCTTTCCAGCTTTTCAGCTGTTTCCGATCCAGCTTGCCTACAGCAGTATAAGGCAGCTGCTCCACAAATGTAAACCGAGCAGGCATTTGATACCTTGCCACCCTGCTGCGCAGCCATTCCTTCAGCTGCTCCTCTGCCAGGTCCGCCTTTTTTACAGGTACGATCCAGGCGTGCAGACGCTGACCGTACAGCTCATCCACTGCGCCCACAACTGCTGCAGATTGGATCAGAGGATGGCGCAAAAGCACCCGTTCCACATCGATCGGAAAAACATTCTCTCCTGCCGACACGATTCTATCGTCTACTCTGCCGCATAAGTAATATCGGCCCTGCTGGTCCTGATAGCCCATATCCCCGGAATAGATCCAGCGCTTCCTTGACCTCATACGAAATAAATCATGGGAAATACTAAGCTGTCCTATCATGCCTGCTTGCACAGGCTTATTGCTTTCATCCATAACCGCTAATCGAATGCCGAATATTTTACGTCCGATCGTTGCTGGGTTGCAGCTTAAATCTCTCGGAGCCGCAATTGTATTTAACCCAGCCTCTGAGGTGCCGTACAAATTGTACAGAACAGGGCCAAGCTGCTCTAATACGTGCTCAGCAAATGCCGGCTGAAGCTCCGCTCCTCCAGAAGCGACGCAACACAGCGTGACCAGGCTTTCCTTGGAATGTGCCAGCATGCGGTGAAGCATTGACGGCACAACCGAAACCATCTCTATTTGATGCTTCTTTATGATCGTACAAGCCTGCTCGGCAGAGAAGCGGCGGCAAATCTCCATCTCTCCCCCCATCGCCGTCATAACGAACAGCAGAGCAATGCCATAACCATGAAAAATCGGCGTGGCGATATAAGCCCGCTGGTAAACGGCTAATTTCAGTCTGGTCATAATTGACACAAATGGGCCTATATATTGAGATAACGAAGGCTTATGAGCAGCAGTCTTGAAATGGCCTGTCGTTCCTCCTGTTAAAAGCATTAATTTTCCTGCACTTGCCCTTGCCAGCTTTATTCTCTCAGGTGCGGCCATATGAGCGAGCCTATAGACCGAATCAGCTTCGTCATGATAGCTCAGCAGCTTGCTTCCAGAATAGCCAGACGCAATAAGAAACTCGGCAAACTCCTCATCATAAATGACAAAGTTGAATTGATATTGGGCTGCCAGCTGCTGCCACTGCTCCTTGCTCATCTCAATATTGATAAAATACAAATCAACACCAAGACCGGAGCCTGCAAAAATGGATTGGACAAGGCTGGTATGATTTCTGCACAAAATTGCAACACGATCTTTTTTTTGCAAACCGTATTTGGCACGAAGCCAATAGGCCAATGTTAACGATTGATCAAATAATTGCTTATAGTTGAATGCTTGCTGCTCATCTCTTATCGCGGGCTGGCTGCCATAAGACTGACCGGCGTAGCAGAGCAGCGCCATAACGTTGATGCCATACTGACGCATGGCTCTAATCAGTCTTAGCCAGCCGATCGGTGTATGTAATTTCAGCCTACGAATAACGCGAAGCAGCTCTGAAAAGTCCATCAGCGCTCCCCCTTCATCCATCTTGGTGCCAGCCTCCCAAGCGCGGCGCATAAAAAAAGACAGCCACTCTTGCTGGCCAAATCCACCAAGGCTTGAAAACTCGCTTATGTGTGTACATAGCCTTTCCAATATGCGCCGCCACATGCTCGGGTGACATCGCAGGCATCGACTTATATGCAGCAGTTGGCTCAATCATTGGCGTACGTACTAAAGGCAAATAAAAAGTCGTTACTTTCACACCTCTGGTACGAAGCTCGGGAGCGGCCGCACGCAGCCATTGGTCGAAGGCCGATTTGGAGGCTTGATAAGCAGACCAATGCGGAAACGGCTGCATAAGCATATTAATGGTGGAAACGTTGATGATCTGCCCCTTTCTTTGCTCCAGTATAGGAATGAGGGCAAGCAGCAGCTGCACAGGGGCCAAGTAATTAATGGCCATCGTTCTTGTAAAATCATGATACCGGTCAAGGCTGGAAAATATTGAGCGCTTGATCGACTTGCCTGCGTTGCTTACGATAATATCAATACCGCCAGGCAAAGCCTTGAGCCAAGACAGCAAAGCTTCCATCTCTTCAGCTTGACGAAGATCTGCAGCGTAAACGGACACCTGCGCCTTTCCCTTTGCAGCAATGCTGTTTTTAAGCTCAATCAGCTTCTGTTCCCTACGAGCGATCAAGACAAGACGAACAGGCATATTGGACAACCTTACAGCAAGCGCTTCGCCGATTCCTGAGCTGGCTCCTGTAATGATAATCGTTTTGCCTGATAAATGCTGAAGCAGCTTTTGTTCCTTTACGCGCACTTGAGGAAATAATACGGTTTCCAGCCAGCTGTAGGTCGGCATAGTCGCTCCTTTCGATCAGCCCGTGGTTTAATCAAGCTTACTGTTTTCAACATTGTCAAAATAACAAGGTTTATATAAAAATAATATACGTTATAATAGGTTAAGATTAACATCATTCGCACCAAACTTGGGGTTATATTATGTTTCGTCATCCAATCGGCATACTGCGGGCTGCAGGATTGCTGGATGGTTTATTCGTTGCTAATATTGCTGCTTATCGCGATGCCGCTTAAATATATGGGCAGTATTGGAAACGCGGCCATTCAAATTATTGTACGCTCCACCTTTTGACGGCTCCGAGCAACGAAGTGAATCATGATTTCGTTCCCAGTTAAAAATGATTTGCCCTCTACCATACTTGAGCCTGATATTGCTAGAATCCGTCCGGGCAACCACTTCTATCCTGACGGGCACCTTATATGCTTTAGGTGTTAGAACGTATGTGTTGTCAAGCTTATGCTCACTGTACAACGTTAAACTATCCGTCGTGCCAGTTACGAAGTTTTCAATGTTAGCTACCAATTCTGATAATTTTTCATCCAATATTAAAGTCATTCTTATCCCCCTTCCTTTAATAGTTCCTTAGTACATCGTTATAGGAAAGTATTCGAAATGACATCAATAGTTCCCTTCTTTTTCCTGTAGGTTAGTTTATATCCGCTTCCTATTCACCGCCCAATGGCCCATCCCAAACCCTTCGAGCCAAAGAATCTTTCCAAGCCCGCTGCGAGATTTTCCGAAAAAACTTGCCGTTACTTGTGATACGGTTCTCCTCATATCACTCACTGGTAAAGCAAAATTTGAGGGTATTCACGTTCATTCTGAGTCCATCCTTTCGTATGCTCGATGGATTCATTCTGACGGATTGGCTCTGCTATGTACAGGTGGGAAGAATTTGACGCTTACGAAAAGAACCCAACATAAGCTTCTACGCATGTAGGCACAGTTTTGGTGTTATCTCTTACTTTACCTCTATTCCGAAAGTACTAGCAAACGCTCATATTGATGCATTCGTTGTTAATGCCCACACAACTTGTACATGATTGCACTATTATATCTATATGATGCACTACACAAACAAGCACAAATTTGAACATTGGGTTGGTGATATGCCTATGATCTATACAGCTCTTGGGGATTCCATTACATTTGGGAAAAATGCCTCCTCCATGGTAAATGCTTATCCCCAATTGATAGTATCTGCATTAAACACACGCTCCCGTAAGGTTACTGGGTATGTTCTGGCTCGGTCTGGTTGGAGCAGCACTAATTTATTAAATGCAGTGTTATCGCGCGGCGCCTCAATGATTCATCAATCGGATGTGGTTTCTATATGGATCGGAGGAGTAGATTTAGCGACTGCCGCGATTTCTTCCCTTAGAAGTCAATCCCCCTTACCTGCCAAACAACTTACAACCAACTATAGTCGAAATTTATGCGCACTTCTCACTCTGATCAAAAAAAGAAGCCGTGCCCGAATCATTTGCTGTACGCAGTACAATCCATTTCCGAACAGCTCTCTTTCAGTCGAGTCGATCAGCCAATTTAATCGTATTATAGAAGACTCAGCCCGTCGTTATGATGCCACAGTAGCCCCTGCTCATATGTGGTTTGAAGGAAAACAGGCCAATCTTATCTATGGATATCGCAACGGAAAAATTGAAGATGCGTTAAGCGGATCTCTGCCCATTCACCCAAATGATCGGGGGCATCGCCTGATTGCAACGGGATTGAGCCCGTATCTTATCCACAGAAAGTAATCACTATCCGCCTTTTAGTGCCTCAAACGATGCTTCCCATCGTCAGATTCAATGATCTAAGAATCTTGAGAGCTGAAGAAAATCCCGGTAAAACAAAATTTACGGAAGATACTCGCCTCAATTGGGAGATCCAGAAAGGGTAGCATATGCATATCTCCATCTTACTTGCTCACGATGCCTATCCGCTCCCGAACGCCGCGTTCCTTGATCGCTCCGCTCCAATTGCCATCTCGATCAAAAAAAGGCGCCGAGTTTCGATAAACCAGTTCGAAAATGTGCTTCCTTCTCTGCCGCTGTTCTTCGACTCCATACAGTTTGCTATCCATGAGCCTTTCCCTCCTGATCTTGCAATTTCTTGTCTTTCAGAAGGTATCTCGGCCTGGCATTACAGGCAATGATCATTTTTTTGCACAATTTTATGAGCTTATCGGCAAGTTTTTAACGGTTTCTTAGGCGCTAGGCTATACACGCTCCCCCCTTCATGAATAACCTAGCAAATAACACTATTCTTCACATTTTCTCTTGAAAGAAGCGATGTTGCCCATGGTAAATGCCTATACCAAAAGCCGAATACGCAAAATTGTCCGCCGCTTCGGCCTAAGTCCGTTGCGTTCAGACTCGATCGCGTCTCTTTATCGAAAGAACGCCATCGTCCGAGTACGGACAGAAAGCGGAACCTATGCGATGAAGCCCTTCTTCCGGAGCACTTTGCTCCACTCAGGTACAATTGATCAAATAAAAACAACTGCAGACTATATACAGCATTTGATGAATAATGGCTTCAATTCTATGCCTCAATGGCTTGCGAGCAATTCGGGAAAATTATGGATTTTAAACCGAGGAAGACCCTTCTATATAACCACATGGATAAATGGGAGAAGAATGGAAAATCAAGAGGATTTTGAAAAGCTTGGACGAGCTCTTGCCTCCTTGCATACAACATCCAGTCGTTCCTTCCCCATTAAAGGTCCCTTTTTCAATCATATTCGATTATGGCAGAACAAAGATCGTCTCTTTCGCAGACGGATGACAAAAGTAAACCAAATGAATAAATGGACCCGCAGATGGTATAAACGGTTCGGAGAAGCCTGTAACCAGTTTTCTGATCGGTCCTGGACCGAATTAATGAGCCCGGGAATTGCAGACCTTTTCGTGAAGGAAATGATTCGTCCCGCATTGATACACAGCGATATTACTTCACAGAATGTCATTATTGCCGATGACGGCCAGCTTTTCATTATTGATTGGGATCGCATTAAGTTAGGATCGACCTATGTTGAAGTAGCAACAGCCCTCATGAACACGACTCACTTTAATCCCGTCCTCATTCATTCGTTGTTAAAGGGGTACGAAGAACTCCGTCCTTTAGACCGGGCCGAACGTAAAATGATTTCTTCCTTGTACCGCTTACCTCGAGAAGCTTGGTTTGCCGCTCAGTTCCCTAAAAGCCCGAGAAGCCGCAACATGATAGATATTATGGAGCATACATGGCCTCTCCGATTAAAGGCAATGGATTTATTAGATGAATGGGCGGATCAGCAGGGCGAGGAATGATGTCGTATAAAAACCTTTTTAGGAAAAAAATTGCCGTTACTTATGGTACGGTTCAGTTTAACGAGTCTATCGGCGAAAAAATCCGCCGCGGCCGTAATCACGAACACTGAAGGCCGCCGAAAATACTCGGCGGCCTGGATGTCTGCGGGCAGTGCGTTTTTGTACTTTGTTTAAGATCATGTCTTTACTGCGACCGATTGCCTTATTACTTTTTATGATCATCTCTTCATACAATTTATCCACATCAGATTCAGATTTTGCAAGAATCATCTCTGCATTTAATTTACTGGTATAATCATCAATTTTCAATCAAGGCCACCGAAGTAATCAACGGCCTGGTTGCAGGTGATGCAATTATCGTACCTGTTAGCGTAACGGCTTGTTCAGTTGAATATCATGTTCCTCAACATAATTGCGGTAATGTTCTCCGCAAAAGTAATCAACAATATCCTTATTAATCTCTGGGTATAGTTGAATGGAATGCAACTCCGAAATAGGAATCCATTTGACGCCTACCTGGTGGGGGTCTGGATTTTGAGGTAGTTTGGGAACCGATCCTGGTTTCAACTTACATTCAAATGTAACTCCTATTGAGTGAGTATCTCCGTAAATGCAGTTATTTTTCGCTGGTTGATATTCGTAAACAAAAGCGACTCGGCCCACCTCTACCTCGGCGCAAGCCTCTTCTTTTGCTTCCCGTTGCGCAGCTTCAATCAAGGTTTCGCCTGGTTCAAGGCCACCTGCTGGAAGATTATAATGTACGCCGTCATCATGATCATTTTTGAACTCAACTAGCAGGATGGCCTCGTTTTCAATGATTAACGCGCAAGCGCGAAGTCTTATCTTTTCCATCTTCTCTATCACATCCTATTTCAACGGATTTACCTCTTTTTCAATTTTGCTCCTCTGCTTTCCTGCTTGAGTGGTATTTTTCCGCAATTTTACGGGATTCGCAAACGAGATCAACTTAATTTACTACGCTCCCGATCCAAATGTTCATACAACGTCATCAAACTTTCGGCCACAGATTGATGAGCTGTGTCGATGATGATGTGATCTCGGTCCCAAACATCGTACTGTCGGTTTCTGACCTTCTCCCAAGTGGGTAGAACAAAGCCGGGTATATCGGCTGCAAGCGTTTCGACTCGATGCCTGTGTTCACGCTCGTCAGAGCAGATCACTTCAATTTCCAAAAACGGAGTTTCAAGAGATTCCGCCACGTTGCGCCAAGCTTGACGTGTTTCTTGGATAGGATTGACCGTATCTGCTATCACGTCGAGGCCCAACCGGATATTCTGCGATGCAACCGCATAACACACGATGTAACCCGCAGGTCCATCGACCCACGTTCCAGCAGCCTGCATAGCCTGCTCCACGACATCGACCCGGAGATACGTGGCCTGTAACTTTCTAGCCAAAGCTGATGATAACGTGGACTTCCCGGTGCCTGGCAACCCGCTAAATATATAAAGCATAAACCCGCCTCCTGTGCAAAATAACACATAACTGTCCATGTAGCTTTAAATCTGTTCCAAACATATTTTGGGCATAGATTATATTCGTGTCCTATTACCAAGACCCCTTTTTCAAAGGGTTATTTTAAAGCGGGAGACATGTCGCGACCCTGGATACCTCGAGCTGACCTCCACTGCAAAAGTCTTAGCCCCTCAACATTATTTTTCGCCGTCTGCTTGCCATCCAGACTTGCGCCTATAGGGGAACATGATTCTCAAGTATATCCTGTTTGCGAAGCAGTTCAGTCGGGGTCATATTGGCATACTTGCGGAACTCCCGATACAAATGGGATTGATCATAATATCCGCTGGATAGAGCGAAATCAATATTCGGGTTTATCCGCCCTTGCCTGATCATTCGAAGTGCCAACTGGAATCGCATAATACTTCCATAATTTTTTGGCGTCAGTCCTACCTCTTCCTTGAATACACGAATAAAACGTTCCGTACTAAGATTAGCCCGGTCTGCGATTTCGGCAATGGAAGGTGCAGCCGCGGGGAAATGCTCAAACATTTGCAGCGCATAAGCTACGGCTGGATGTCCTGTCGGAACTATAATTTTCTTCTCCAGTAAGCGCAGCAAGTAATGCTCGACTAATTGAAACCGTTCCTCCGCCACAGAAGTCTCCTGCAGCCTTCCCCGTAAATCATCCACACGGGAATGACGACCCAGACCATCCCCAAGAGGCATGTCAACATCCTTTAGTTTGCCTACCAAATTATCGAGAAATGGCAGCGCTCCTCCTGGTTTGAATTGAATGCCCATACATGATTCTTGACATATCGTGTCCAGATAGTAGTAGGATGACCGTGGACCAGCGATAATACTGCCGGGCAGAGCCATAAGACGATCCATCCGATTACCCTCAAACACTCGGATCTGATCCTCTTTGAGATTTATAATCCATGCTAAAGAGGCATCGGGAAGTTTAAATTCAAGCCGATGGCTTGGGTGGTAGCCTTCACATATCCACAACTTATCAATCCATCTTGCTAAAGCATGTCCAGGTTTGCGAGCATGGAAATTCAAGCAATCTCCCCCTTAATTTAAACGAATCCCGATTTCAAAATTATACCATCTAATAAAACGAAATGAAGATCAATTTTATACAATACGGTTTGATTTAATATAGCTATACTAATGAGGTAACTATAATTCACAAAACTTAAGGAGGACTAGTTATGACAACAACTTTTAAACCGCAAGGATATTCCGCTGTCACACCGTATTTCATTGTCGCAGGAGCAGAGCGATTTATTGACTTTCTTAACAATTGCTTTGATGCTGAGGAACTTGAAAGGCATACCCGGCCTGACGGAAGCATTCAGCATGCTGCATGTCGAATCGGAGATTCCATCATAGAGATCGGTGGAGGAACGAATAAAGATTTTCCGCCGATGAAAAATGCAATCCATCTGTTTGTGAAAGACGCAGATGATGTGTACAACCGGGCTTTGAAAGCGGGAGCGCGTTCCCTCTATGAACCGCAGAATCATGATTATGGGGAACGCTCAGGAGGTGTGGAAGACCCTTTTGGAAACCATTGGTATATCGCCACGAATATCAGCAGGTAATTGTTTAACAAACAATAAAGGGTCAAGCTAATACAGCCTGGCCCTTTATTAAATGCTCGTAAATGCGGCTTCAAAATATCGAAGCATCGACCTTCAACGCGACATGCAGGACACTTTGTAGTCCTGCGCCGCGGCATATAATTGCCGGCTTCCTGATCCATTGAATCACGTCTATCGTAAGTCTTCTTTCAATTTATACTTTATCGCAATGATGCTGAATAACAGAATTGAAATAATCGCGACACTGGAGATGTGGACAAGATCACGCCTATTATTGAAATCGAGTATGGTAGTGATCGTGTTCACTAACCAGTATTTAGATACATCTATTTTGCCGATTAGCGATTCTATAGCGCCAACCACCATGCCTAACACATTCAGCAGTAAAATCATCCCGATAATTAAACTTGCTAGCATGCTTCTTGTTATGATGGTCATACACAGTATTAAGATGGAAAATGCCCAGTGAAGCGCAAACTGCCCGATCAATAATTTTGCAAAATACCCTACATCACCTATTGATATGGTATCGAAGAAAAATACCTCTGCCGATCAAAACGGAACTAATCAAAACGATAAACATCAATAGTGTAAATAAGCCCTGGATCAACATTTTGGGTAGCACAGAATGAACTCGTGCGTTCTTCATTGTAATATAAAAACAACTCCCTTTCAGGAGGCTTGGAGAAATGAGGCTCATCAGGACACAGCAGAACTTTGACGCTATGCGTCGCGTCGGAACACTTCCCTAGGAACTCCTCGGTCAGATCGAGGACTACTTCTGCAACTGAGGCAGCCTTATGCCGCAATTTATCGAACTTCTTGTACCCGTTAACGTTTTACGAGCACGGCTTATGGGCAGAATAAGCTTAATCTCTCCTGCAAAACTTCCCGGACTTCTTCTGGCACTTCCTTGACCTTAATATCCCCGCCTAGAAAAAGCAGCCAATTTGTGATTTCGGTCAATTCTTCGGGATTATGAACATTGATAAACGTCTTTAGTAGGGCTGTGGTTTGGTAAGGATTGGTATAAGAAATGGATACTTTAAAAGGATGGTATTTTTTAAATTGGGCAATCGCCTTTGGACCAAGTTCAAGGACAAGGTTCATTCGTTCTTCTTGCTTACTTAGCTTTTCACTAATCTTTTTCTGGCTTAACCTTTTTTTCGCAGGGTATGGTTTGACATCGGTGAGCGTGTCGGCTGGGAAAATCCGCTTTATTTCATCCTTTAAGTCAAAGCCTTCAATCATCCAAAGGCCTTTTTCATGATAAAGGTGCAAAAGATAAATTGGATAAGACTTGATCACCTTCTTTTCTGTGATGGTAATCAATAAATGGCGATCCAAGAGAAGGATTTGGATAAGTTTTTCTAACATCGGATGAGGCAGGTCGGACAGATCAAGCAAGTCGGGATTATAGGGGTTGGTCCCTTCAAAAAGCAAGATTTGATTTAAAAGGACAAGGTCATCTTGCTGGTTTTCAGAGATGAGGCCCAGTAATTTCTCCGCTAAAGACTGACGGCTCTTTAGATAAGGGAGCTGTTGATTTCTTGTGGCCATAAAGGCAATAAAAAGAGCTTTAATCTCATTATCGGTAAAGCGGACCGTGGGCAGAACGGAGTTGTTCATGACAAAATAACCCCCATCCCTGCCAACTTCCGCGACAAGCGGCATCCCCATGGCTTCAATTTCTCGAATATCCCGAACAGCCGTCGAACGAGAGATGTTAAACTCCCGCATAATTTCAGAAATGGTAAAGTGGGCGCGGTTGTTGATATATCGCATGATGATATTAATCCGTTCAACTTTTTTCATCGGGCCCTCCTAAACAGTATCATTTTTTGACATGATTTAAGGTTATTATAAACCCATCAAGTGAAAAGACAAACCATTTGATAAAATTTAAAAAAAGGAAGGTTTTGAATATGGCAAATTATACGCTTGAGGAAAAAGACAGCTTTATCGTTTTGGGGATTGGAACTGAGCTAAAGAGCGATTACACAGACTATGCCGGCATAAACAAGGAAAAGGCAGACTTTTGGGAGGCAGTGAAACAAGATGGAACGCTTGACACTTTAAAAGCCATCGCTTCGAATGACTACATTTTTGCCGTGAACGAAGCGGTGAATAACAAGATGATGCATTATGCCGGCGTCATGACGGAAGCATCGCTGCCCGAAGCAACCAGAGTAATTCAATTTCCTAAAGGGAAATATCTCGTTGTTAAAGGGGAAGGAAGAACCTCCGATGAGTTGAGCAATAAGCTGGCCGGTATTGCCTTTGGTCAAGCCTTGGCGGAAGTACAGGATTTTGCCTATGTTGGCGGACCAAATGCGGCAGTTGAAATGGGACAGCGGGACGGCATGGTTTTTGGTGAAATGTGGATTCCTGTTGTTCAAAAATAAAACGATCCGTATTGATGCGAGTGTTGCTCGAAGCAGGCTGCAACGATGCAACGCTCGCTAAACTTTTTGGGAGGGATAGAATTGTCCTATATCGTTGATTTTAAAAATGTGTCTACGGTTGGTTTAGAGTCTTCACCTGCAGCAGAAGCGCTTGCCGGTTTGCGTGCGAATGAAGCCCGTTACTTTATGAACAAGTACAAGCATGAATTTACGGTCGTACCCGCTAGCGAAAGCCAGGAGACCATTGATTATGTGAACCGAATTTTGAAAGAAGAACGTGATATTGAGTTTGCGGCCAAACCTTTAGAAACGTCGCATTTTCAAGTGGAAAACATCCAATTCACCTATGTTTTTTATGAGGATGGTCTTGGGCTCAATGTCATGTATACGGTTGATGACCCGAAAAAGCGGGCTGTTGGCTTTAAGCTTTCTGAGGGGATGGAGGTACCACAGGAGTTGGAAGGGAAATTTAAGTTTGCCAGGCAGAAGTCTAAATTAGCCGGAACCATTCGGGGTTCATTTTTTGTAATTAAAGGAGAATATTAATCATCGCATGAGTAAAAACTACCTTTCATGCAGCCAATATTCCTCCAGGCATTTAACTAACAAAACAGCACCTTTCCATCAATATTGGAGGGTGCTGTTGCTTTTCTTCGCAAAAACCTCATTTACTTATGATACGGTTCACCGCGGCGAACAAATTAGCTCTGCTTCACCCGGCGGCTATGCATCAATTGCATACAATCTTCCTTCGCCCGGCGCAAAGCTAGCTGTCAAAGCGCCTGTCAAACTGTTGTAATTGGTATCCTCTTCAGCGCCAGTAACCTTAGAAATCTCTTTAACCAAGCCGGGTTTAGTCGATAAGGTGAAAGATGAGGTCCGGGAATGATCCATGTCCCGGTTTACAACCATGATATATGTTCGATCGCTGTCATCCTTGAATGAACTAATAATAAACGGTTCGTCCATATCATCCGGCTGCCAAAAGTATGAACTTGGAAGCGCTGTTGTTGAAGCCGGCAGCGTCCCCGTATGATAAACCGATTCTGTAGTTAAACGGTTTAAGGTAGGGCCCAATTTTAACACTTCTGCATTAAGATCTCTTGCCCAGCCATAGGAAGGATTCTGCGAACCGTCAGCATTTATAATCGAGCCGTCAAAACCAGGATAAATCGGTTGAGAATAAGTGAAATAGATTAATCCTTTGGAGCCGTATGCCAAATTTGTATAAATGTTGTATCGCATATCATCCTGTGAAGGGGAACGCTTCCAATTGTCGATTCCAACCGATTGAACAAATGTCCAGAAATCAATGGAACCCGCTAAAGCTTGACGTCGAATAATTTCCAAATTATCGTAGTATTCATCCGAAAACTCATCGTTCACCAGGAACGGATAGTAATCAAACAATAGAACATCAGGGCTTGTATAAACCCAACGATACACATAATCCTCATACGTAAAGGCAGCAATATTTTGGTTGATCGTAAACCAAAAGTCAGCGTTTATAGCCGCCCCTCCTGTATACGCAGTAGAATGATTATACCAATTAACGCCTTCTGCTGAACGATAAATGCCAACATAGTTATCTCCGCCGCCATTATGCGTCAGTTCCATATAATAGTCTGTATTGGGCAAAACGTCGGCATCAAGCATGAATTGCGGATTGTTATTGCCTGCAATAGGACTTGTGAGCGTATAGGAAGCAATATTGGTTGTTTTCGCCGGTGAATCCCATAAGGTTAAGGTGATATGCTCCCCGGACTGCATCTGATCCCACGGTACATACCATTGAACCGTTGAAATTCTCGTCTCATGTGCTCGCGTCCTAAAACTTTGTCCTAATGGAGAGGTAGCAGATAAGACGCTTCCATCCTTGTTCTCGTTAATGCCGAGCATATTCATTGGTGCATCGCTTGGAAGCAGATTAACGAGCGACATATGGTTGGGATCAAGAGCTTTAAGTGAATGAACCATATCTCCCAATCTAGTAAATAGTGCGGAGGAAGGCTCATCGTACAGGTTATAGCCCATAAGCCCCGGGTGATTCCAATAGTTGTTAACAACATCCGCCAAAGCTGCCGGCTGCGGTTGAGCGCCATTATAGAAAGCCGATTGCGAGAATAACACTTTAAACCATAAATCCTTAGCGCTGACAACCGCGTTGTTGTGGTAAGCCTGACCTTCCGTGTAAACATCCGAGCTGCTGGCAGTCAAGCCAATATTCTCACTGCCGTTGCTCGTTAGCTCCAAGTAATACTCTGTATTGGCTTGAATGCCGGCATTAAGCCGGAACCGTACGGCTTCGCTATTGATCGTTCCCGGGCCAGTCAAGGAGGCCGCGCCTAATGTTGTTGTTTTAGCCGGACTATCATATAAAGTTACAGTTAAGGTTGTGGTCGCAGGCCAACTGTTCTTATCAATAAGCAGATCAATTGTATTTAACCCCCATTCGGTTCCCCTGTCCGGCGATAAAATTGTCTGCCCCCATGCGCTCGTGTTGCTCACTGTGATTACAGAATCTCCCGAAGTCTGATGAAGTTCTGGTTCAACCCAGCCAAATTTGGTGTCGGCCACCAGTATTTTCAATCCATTCTGTGCTGCCAGATTTAATGCCGTACCGTTTACATCATACGTATAGTGGCTATTTCCGCCAACGATAAAATTCACATTCATCCCGGCGATCTCTGCGTAGGATTGTGCATTCGTCCCCTCTGGAGGAGGAGGATTGAAGATTCCGATATGAAAGGGTTCATTCGACGAGAGAGCTGCCATACTCGTTGATGGCAATGCAATCATGATAGAGAGAAATAGCGCAATAACAAGCTTTCGTTTAGCCATAATAACGTTCATCTCCTTCGTTTATTAGCCATGATTACCGGCATAATTTCAAACTTATTTCCTTGCAGGCGGAGCGAAGCTTGATCCAATTGGCCGGCCGAATTTCAGTTGAATCAAGTGCTGAGCTATTTGATTCACTCCTGTTCATTTCGAGACTTTCGCAGCCAGTTATACTTGCGGCATAGCGATGTCCGTGGAAGCATAAGGCAATTTCGCCTTTTGAGACCGTTTCAAGTCCAGGCTGCTCTTGAGTGTTTCCCCACTCCATCATTAAACCCCAATTTATTAGCTCGCTCTGGAATGTAACAGCTTCATCTGAGCACCTGATTTTAATGACGTCGCCTTCACCTTCCATATGTAAAACAATGGACAGCTCGCCTGCAACCGTTTCATCCGTTTCTAACGCCTTTACTGTAATACGAGCAGCATTACCCGCCTCATCGAAAATGACAGGATAGATTCCTGCTTGTGTATACTCGTCACTCCATCTTGAACCATCGATAACAGGCAGCGTATCATAACGGCAATTTTCCGTCGTGCATACCTCCCTTAGATAGCGCTCTTCATAACATTCATCGAACATATGAATATCGCGAATACGTATATTGCCGTCTTGCCTAAGGAAATTGATCCGATAATTGCGATTGTAATACCATAACGATTGACGGCCTTCATCCTTCCAATCCGTTAGAGCGCATATCGCCGAGGCGGGTGTAAGCGGATATTGCTGTTTAAACCATTTGCCGGTCTCCGCCAGCGTTTCCACGACCAGCACACCTTCGGCCTGCTTCTGAACCAGCAGTTCCACCTGATCGGTCAGGCCCTCTTTTATCCGCTTCCAGCCAAAGGAGTTTTCCTGTCCTACCTGGGCATAGCCGAAAGTAAGCTGGCTGGGGCGGAAGTTAACATCAAAGAACCAACGTACCCACGCAGGGATGCCTCCCCCGCCCCCAGTTCCCGTATAGACGGGCTCCAGGGTAACGACACATTGCCCATCGCCATGATCGGCTGCATCATATTGATAAATAGGATCGCTCCCAAGCATGCGAAACACGGGCACCGGAATTTGGTTTTCTGCCGTCTGAGCGGGCATGAATCCATTCAATCGGCTAGGATAATAAGCCTGGTTGTAATAGCCGCCCCAAAGTGTATAGCCATCCGTTCCCCACTGATCCTTGCAGTTGCAGGAAGCTTGAATGCCGTAGCGATCCGACAAGTAAGCGAGCAAATGCGCATCCATAAACCACGAGCCTACCGATTGCGGATAATAGCCGAATTGCCGCTTGAACTCCTCCATAAATACATCTGCAAGCCGCTCTCTTTCCTGTGGTGTATAGCCAATTGAAAACCCGACATGGGCATGCCAATCCCATGAATATCGACCTCTCCACGGTATTCCTGCCTTTTCCGTCATCGGCTGCACAACCTCAAACCAGGCGCCAATTTCTTGGGCTTCATTTGTTTCCCGCTTAAGAAGCTCTGTAAATTTCGCATCAATAAGTGCATCGTATTGGATAAGCCAGGTTGCCTTTAGTTGATGCTTTCGAATTAATGCCAACTGCTCTCTTAATGCCTCTAGCAAATCTATAGGCAGCCGCGGTTCTGCTCCGCGAATAAAGTTAATGATATGAACACGATTGGGGTAAACATGCTGCTCCATTGTCATTCAGGCTCTCCTCTTATATGAGTGCTATAATCTTTATTGACCGATAATTTCCGCCTTATCGCTGTACACATTGCGAGGCAGCGATCTTTTAACCTCAACTGCAATTTTTCCGGCAGGGGTATTGGCATAGGCTTTGTACTGCTCATTAAACTCCGCAATCGTTTCCTCATCATGCCCGCGAACCTTCATTTCTTTCAGAAATTGCTCATAAGCCGATTCAAATTCCTTGTCATTTTTGGCGAGCAGCAGTTTAGCATAATATTGCAGCCTAATATCATTTTGCACAGGACTATATTTCTCTACGCTCCCTCCAACCACTGGCTTAACGCGATTGGCAACAGGAATTAAGCCAAATGTGCCCTGCTCATGATTGATCTCCTCAGCCTTATACAGCATCGCATTCGTAGCTGGCCAAGGCGGCTCCATCGTCTTGATATGCGTATTTAAGGCACCGCCCAGATTCTTCCACCACCAGAACCCTTTCTCCGTCACATTATTCATGCCGCCTGCGTCACCGCCCCAAAATTCAGGCCCCCGGAATACAGAATCATCAACAACGACAACTCCGTCTTCCATTTTGTAGGCGCCTAGCTCCTGTGGACCATACTCCATCAGAATAAATGCCTCTTCTGTATGCAGCCAATCCAATCCTTTCATCAGAATGTCAGGATTTTCGGTTTTCGCACTAATACCGGTTCCCAAGCCGCCGAACGGACTGAAATTGGCATATTGGGCAAATGGAACCCCATCATTAGCCGGCAGATAAACAGGAGAGAACCAGCCCTTAGGAAACCCTCGTTTTTCCAGTTCTTTATACGTAATTGAATCCGGTACGCCATTATTCTTCAACGTTGCAATATTCGGATTATCCCATCCGTTGGAAAGCGTAGCGCCAAAACGCAAATTATTAACTTTTTCCATAAATAAATCACGTTTATGAAAGGCGGTTTCAGGGTCGAGCAATCCTTTCAATTGCAGCTTATGAAGCCATTGGAAGCCTTTTTTAAAGCCTGGCGTTTTATAATCTGGAATAACCGCGCCGTCTGCCTGCTCATTCCAGCCTGTTCCGCCTGATAACGTTTTTACGCCAAACATCGACATCACCACTTCAAGTCCGGCAAAGTTTTCACCGCCTAGAGAAAGCGGAATCATGTTGCGCCCTTGACTGTCTTTCATCGTTTTAACTGCTTCCAAATAGTTTTCAAAGCCTGCTACAGTTTTTAAACTATCCTTCGAAACTCCCGACTTCTTCAAGATGTCATCTTGAATCCATAGTCCCTGCGCATTGCCTTGCCATGCAGAAGGCTCGTCAATTATCGGCTCATAACCAGTAGGCACAAAGTAAATATGGCCATCTGCCGCTCGCCAATAATCAAGAATTCGCTTATCTATTTTGGCGAGGTTCGGGTACTCCTCAGCGTTGTCAAAATATTTATCCAGCGGAAGCAAACGTTTCTCATCGATAAGCCGCGACCACATAATATGATCGGCATTCAAAATAATTGCATCAGGCAAATCGCCGCCTACAAGCTTTAAATTAATTTGCTGTGCCACATCCCCTCCATTTCCAATCTCTACTTTATCCCATACAACGCCCATTTTCTCCATGACCGCTTTCGTAACGGCCCCGTCCAAATTAATTGGAGTTGTCTGCAGCGGGTGATACAAAGTAAAATGATTCGATTTTTCTGTCCCGGAAGGAGTTTCGGTACTGCTGTCTTCACCTGTTGTTGCCGGATTTTTCTCTTTCGTATTCGCGCAAGCCGCAAATAACGAAACCATTAGCGTTAATACCATTGCAAGCACTGCCTGCCTGGTTAAACGATTATACATTTGAAAAACCTCCCCTAATGTTTTTAAGCCGCTGCCAAAATTGATCAATCAAACTCTCCAATATTACTCTTTCACTGATCCTATTAACACCCCTTTAACGAAATATCTTTGCAGAAACGGATATACAAACAGAATCGGCAAAGTTGTGACCATAATCGTTGCCATCCTTACTGACTTCGAGGTGATGGCCTGCGGATTATACATGCCTGCTGATCTGGAGTTAGTCATCTGGCTGGAGCTAATCATATTACTTGCTTCAACAGTGCTCAAGACACGCTGCAAATACGTCGGCAGCGGCTGAAGCTTAAGCTCATTTATGAAGAAGGCACCCGTAAACCAATCATTCCAATGGAATACCGCTGTGAACAATCCAATTGCCGCAAGTAAAGGCATGGAGAAAGGCAAGATGATGCTCCAATAAATTCGCGCATAGCCGGCTCCATCGATTCTGATCGATTCTATAATCCCCTCCGGAATATTATTTTGAAAGGAAGATTTCATCACAAGCATATTCCACACACTAAAAAGATTTGGAATGATATACACCCAAAAATTATTTATTAATCCCAGATTCATGAGCTGTATATAGAGAGGAATAAGTCCACCGTTAAAAATCATAATAAACAAAAAGATAAGCGTTAAATATTTTCTGCCCGGAAGCTCTCTTCTGGACAAGCCGAAAGCAACCATCGATGTCACAAGTATAGAGCCAAATGTGCCAATACTTGTTCGCAGCACTGAAATCCAGAACGCTTGAATAATCGTTTCATTGGACAATAGCACCAAATAATTGCCCAGCGTAAAAGCTCTCGGCCACCAGTAAATCCCGCCCATGCTTGCATCTTGCCCTTCATTGAACGAAAGGATAAGAATATACCATAATGGGTATGCGCATAAAAAGACAAAGACAATCATTAAAACAGTGTTTATTGCCGTGAATGCTCTGTCGCTTACAGTCATTCTCGTTACCATAACAATAGCACCTCTATTACCATATGCCCTCTCCGCCAATACGCTTCGAAATCATATTGCTTAGTATTAATAGAATTGTCGTCATTAAGCTCATAACAAGCCCTATCGCAGTCGTCATCGAATATTGCGCCTGTCCGATTCCCAGCCGGAGCACATAAGTATCTATAACCTCCGCCACGCCGATATTAGCAGGATTGATCATTGCGTAGATCTGGTCAATCCCTACACTCAGCAGACTCGGAATAGTAAGTATGAATACGATAAAGATAATTGGCAATATGCTGGGAATTGTAATATAGCGCATTTGGGCAAACCGCCCCGCGCCGTCGATAACGGCAGCTTCATAAATAACAGGGTTAATGCTGGAAATAGCGGCAAGGTACAAAATAGTCCCCCAGCCTATCTCCTTCCACATGCTGCTGAGGAGAAATATCGGGCGGAACCAGCTTTCCGATCCCATAAAGGGAATCGCTTCAAATCCCAGGCTCCGAAGCAGCGAATTTGCTCCCCCCCCATCCAGTGAAAGGAAAGCATCAAGAAATCCTACGACAACAATCCATGAAATAAAATGCGGCAAATAACTCATGGATTGAACGAGGCGTTTGAACGATTTTGCTCTAATTTCGTTAATTAATAAGGCAAACAGAATCGTTGTCGGGAATATACATGCAAGCCTCAGTCCTGTCAGCAGAAAAGTATTGCCCAGCGCTCTCCAAAAATCGGTGCTCGCTGTAAATTCATTAAAATTCCTTAGTCCAACCCAAGTGCTTCCCCAAATACCTTCGCTGAAGCTGTAATCCCGAAAAGCCATTTGCAGCCCAAGCATCGGGATATAGTTGAACAAAATTACGAGTACAAGCCCAGGTACAATAAATAAGTATAAGGGAAGCAATCCCTTCCACTTTGCTGCCGAGTAGCGCACCACCTTACATCCTCCTTTTGATTGCTCTTGCCTCTTTGCTGCCCAGGTCACAGCATCTGATTCAAGTATAGAAATTCAATGAAACGCTTACAATATTCCAAAGACACTATTACTGCTGCTCTCGCACTATCTTGTTTAAGTACAAAAAAGAACGGCCTATATTAGCCGTTCTTTAGCAGCCGTTCCTGCTCTGTAGTTAATCCTGACTGGCAACACCCATAAAGTCTCTGTATTCTTTGGGGCTACACCCGGTCATTCGCTTAAACAAGCTTGTAAAATAACCTATATTTTTATAGCCAACATTCTCGGCAACCTCATAAAGCTTCACATGGGGATCTTGAAGCAATATTTTAGCTTGATTGATCCGAATATTCATTAATTGGTCCGTAAAGGAATAACCGAGTTCCGATCTTAGCAATGCGCCTAAATAATTAGGGCTTAAAAATACGGATTCGGCTACGGATCGTAGCGTTAAATTTTGTTTATAATTCATGTTCATATAATCGATTGCCTTATGCACGATAACTTGCGCATGGCTTTTCTTTCGATCAGCGATAAAGTCACAGCAATCGGTAAGCATGCGTATCGTCTCCTGCAGCAGCTCCAGCTCCTGCTCGCAATCCAATAGGCGCTTACGCAGTTCTTTTTCAGGCCCCAGCTGCCGGCTGACATCGCCAATCTCTCCAGCGGCCCGAATAGCTTCATTCACCAGCTCCAGACAGATGCTTCTTAGACCAGCCCCCTTTATTGACATATCACCAACGATGCTTCGCATTAATTCTCCCAGCAGTTCACGGCTAACCTGGCTGTCTCCAGAGCTCATCACCTCAAGAAAATCACGAATCAGCTCATCCACAGCCTTTTCTGGGACAAGGATCTGCTCCTTTTGATTCTCCCAAAAGAAGAGCTTATTCTCTCCGCCTAAAAGCCGCTGATTTACAGCCCTTTGTGCGAATTGAAAGCTCTCGCTTAGCTGCTGAAGGCACTCGACAGCGGGACCTGCACCGATATACGCGATAAATTTGGCAGGCTCCATGCGTTCAAGCTCTTCTTCCAAACTGCTCAGCAGTTGCTCGGTCTCCCCGCGAATGGGAGTTTCGATTTCATCCTTCAAAATTAGCGCAATATCTCCGCGCGGGGTCCATATCAGTTCCTCAAGCAAGCAGCCAAAACAGCTTTGCGCCAGTTTACGGACCAGTTCCCCAATCGTCTGTTTATCCTCTTGCATAAGCGATGGAGGAAATTTTACGTCAATTGCTATTATGATGACTCTGCGACCGATCTCAGCGGTAAATAAATCAATCGACTGCACCCGGGCCTTTATACTGTCCGCTCCAATAATTAACCCTTGCAGCAGCTCATTCACCAGCTTTTCGCGCGCAATAGACTTGAGCTCTTTCAATTGCTCTTTCAATTGCTCCTTCATCAGCTGCTCTTCTTCCTGCTGCTTCAACGAGAGTTGTCTGGAGCTGCTTATGTTCGCAAGAATAGCGTGTAGTTGATTGAAATCGACCGGCTTCACAAGGAAAGCGTCAACGCCCAGATCAAGTGCAGTCTTAGCATATTCAAATTCCTCATAGCCAGTCACCATAATAATATGAAGGTTGGCATTCATGGCTCTCATACGGGAGGAAAGCTCTAATCCGCTCATGCCCATTAGCCTAATATCCGTAATGAGCAAATCCGGAGTATCCAGTTCCGCAAGCTCAATAGCTGCCTGGGCGCTTTCAGCCTCGCCCGTGACAGTCATTTCGTAACATTTCCAATCCACATGCCTGATGATCGAGCCTCTCTGTCTTCCCTCATCATCTACGACGAACACTTTCATTTGCTCCATTTCGCCTCTTTATCCTCCCTTCGATTACTTGGGTTATTATTCCTGTACTGCGGAATTATGAATTGAATGGAAGTACCCTCTCCTACAGCGCTCTTGATACGCATGCTGTAAGATTCGCCATAATATCGTTTTAATCGCTCATTGACGTTATAAAGGCCAAAGCCTGCTTGATCCTTTCGAGCGCTTGAGCTTCCTTCCATTAAGTCGTTTAATTGCCCGGGTGACATGCCTTTTCCATTATCCCGAATCGTGATATGAAGCATGTTTTCACGAAATGCAGCCTGAACAAAAACTTCCCCGCGTCCCCCCGTATCTTCAAATGCGTGCAATAAAGCATTTTCAATTATGGGCTGCAGAGTGATTTTAATGATTTGACAGGACAGGGCCTCTTCTTCAATCTCGAAATTCACTCTAACTCTGCCGGGATAACGCTGCTCATGAATATCCAGGTAAGCCTGAATATGTTCTAATTCCTCCTTGAACGTCAATACATCGATTCCGCGATTCAGCGCAAGCCGGAAAAACTTGGCCAAAGCATCCATCGTATTACTGATCTCCGCCGATCCGACATCCATCGCCATGCTCTTCACCAGGGCAAGTGTATTATATAAAAAATGGGGATTGATCTGCGCCTGCAGCAGCCGTAATTTCTCCGTTTCAGCCGCGCTTCTTGCAGCGGCTATTTCCCTCAGCATTCCTTCCAATTGAACCGACATCTTATTAAACTCTTCCTCAACTTCAGCCAGCTCATCATCGCCATAAACTTTAACCGTTAGCCCGAGATCGCCTCCCTGCACCTTTCGCATACTTCTAATAAGAGAGTTAAGGCGATTCGTAATCGTCCCGCCAAAGCTAATCATGACAACAAAGGTAAGTACTACAAATAGAATGCCGACGATGATTGCCGCATTTTGTATCTTTTGAAACTTCTGCCAAAGCTCCTCCAAACTTACAACCGTAATGATTTTCCATCCGAGATTATTGGTTTCAAAAACGACCATACTCGGTTTGCCGTTTATTTTGGTGGAATACCATCCCTTCTCATCTTCATAGGTTTTGTGCAAATATGGAAGATCAAGCACATGGTCGCCCGATTTTTTATCCATAAAATCAATGAGAGCTCTCCCCTCGCTGTCTGCCAGAACAATCCAGCCGTTTTTAAAGGCCAGCGGGTTCGTCAGCTTATCGAATAATGCCATGCTTGTTACTTCCAGATTAATAATTCCGAACTTCTCATTAGTAAGATAGTCAACCAGCCACCTGCTGACATGAAGGGAGGGCTGCGGCTTGCCGCTCCACTCATAATGCCAATAAAATTGGCGATTTTCCTTCTCCATTGCAGCGTACCAATCTTTAGATACGGCATTCTCTAAATTAAGAATAGCGCCTCCATCCTCATGCAAACTTGGATTGGATTTATAAAACTCAATTTTTCGCATAGGAAAGTAAGCGCGTACACGGCTGATTACAGCGTTTATTTGTTGAAGCGCCTCCACCTCTTCCCGCAAGCTATTATAATTTCCGGTAAGTGCAGCTGAAATACGGGGGTCAAAAGCCATTTGCATTAGTATGTTCTGGTAGCCAATGATTCGATACTCAATATTTTCGTTGAGCTGATATACCACCTTCTCCAGCATTTCTCGGCTTTCCTTTTGCGCCAAAGGCATACTTGTCGAAAATAGATATATTCCAACAGCCAGAACTGGAACGATCAGAAAAAAAATAAAGAACAAAATTAGTTTTTTTAGAAGCCTTACTCTCTTCCAATTATTCAATGGCTATCTTCCTCATTCCGCTGCCAAAAAAAATTGACTAGACAAGCTTGATATGTAAATACCTACTTTATATATTACTCTGCTGTAGTTGTCAATTCGAAATAGTTATGGAGCCTAAGTGGCTTGAACCCCTGACCTCATCGCTGCCAGCAATGCACACTCTCAGCTGAACTAGAACACCTGACATTTTTCACAAACAATACAATTAAGCGATACTATTACATCGCATTTTCAACCATCAATATTACGGACTCTACATGCCCGGTATGCGGAAACATAGGCTGTTGTGTTCCCATCCGCCGCGGCGCATCAAAGTATCGAAGCGCACGAATATGCGGGATATGGAGGCGCTCAGTACGGCCGACATCCCTGTCTACGCTCTGTAATTGACTTGTACGGGCCACTACACGATCAATAAACAAATGGCGTGTATTGCGCCAAATAAGCACTGATTATTTGCAGCTGCCCTGTAAATAACAGCAGACCAAGTCCAACCAGTATCCAGCCATTGATAATCGACAATACAGGGAGCCAGCGATTAATTTTTTTGACAATACCGAGCGAATATGTCAGCAATAATGACAATACAAGAAAGGGCAAGCCTAGACCAAGTGAATACACAAACAATAAGAACATACCGCTATACATCGTTTCTGCTGATCCGGCAAGCAGTAAGATCGAGGAAAGTGCAAGGCCAACACATGGTGTCCATCCTGAGCCGAATGCTAGCCCCACAATAAATGAGCTGAGCATGCCTTTTTTTCTGCCCTTGCCTGCTGCTTCGCTTGAAATTAGTTTTTTCTCCATCATCAGAAAACGTAAATTAAGCATGCCTGCCATTTGCAAGCCGAATACGATAATGAGAAAACCGCTAATCTTCTCTACGATCGCTCTGTTGCCTGCAAAAAACTGCCCGATAAAGCTTGCCGATGCCCCCATCGCAACGAATATGAGGCTAAATCCGAGAATAAAGCATAGCGAACGAATCATCAGCATCCGTTTTTCTACATTGATTTTATTATGCTGTATAATCGACCCGGTCAAATGTGACACATAGGCCGGGATGAGCGGAAAGACGCATGGTGACAGGAAAGAAAGAACGCCTGCCACAAGCGCTACCCATACCGTTGTATTGGCCATCAACTATTCACCTTCACTTTCTTATTCACACATCACACGCTTCCGTCTGCAAGGGGCAGCTCAAACCAAAAAGAATGCTTATTACCATCCGATGCCAGCCCTATTTCCCCGCCATGCTGTCTAATAATTTCATTTGCTATTGAAAGACCTAGCCCAGAGCCGCCTGTATCGCGATTGCGTGAGGCATCTATCCGGTAAAACCGTTCAAAAATACGACCGGCTTGTTCTGGAGCAATGAATTCTCCCTCATTCGTTACCGTGACACGATATTTCCCAGACAACGCTTCACCTGTAATCCGAATCACATTGCTTGTCCGATATTGAACCGCATTGCTGAGCAAATTCGTAAGCACTTGCCGCAATCCGGCCTCATCAGCATGCACACAGCCGGCAGCAATCGCAGTCTGACAGTCGATATTCGCATTTTTCAGCTCCAGCTCAAAGAAGTGTACAGTTGATCGAATCATTTCTGCCACGTTAACCCTTTGTACCTCAAGCTTCTTGCCCTCCAATACAGCAAGCTGATGCAGCTGATCAACAAGATGAGTCAGTTGCTTCGATTCATCATGCAGCGAACGATATAGCTCCCCGTCTCCCTCAATGACACCTGTACTGAGCGCTTCCAGGTAGCCGTTCAAATTGCTAAGCGGTGTCCGCAAATCATGGGAAATATCGCTGAAAAGCTGCTTCCTGCTCTCCTCTGCCTGTTTCAAAACAGCAATCATATGATTAAAATGACGGCTCAGCTGCCCTATCTCATCTTCAGATACAGCTTTAATCGGATCAGGAAATTGTCCCTCTGCCATCACGCGCATCGACTTGGTTAAATTTCTCAATGGCGTTAGCACTCTTCTCATCCAGACATAATAAATAAGGGCTGCTACGAACAAAGCAATCAGACTGGCGCGCAATAAATAAATATGCATCGTTTCATTAAAGGCCACTTGCTGCTCCTTGTCGACAAAATCATATTGTCCCACCAACGCGCAAGCGAAATCTTTGACAGACACGCCTACCAGCCATATGACGGCCGCAATAACCATACTGTTCACAAGCATCACTTTCCAGATAAAGCTAGTTTTCCTGAACGGCAGCGCTTCTTTATTAAAAGACCACAAAACGATACCCTATTCCTCTTACCGTTTCGATAAACTCGGGAGTGCCTTCGATTTTTTTCAGTTTTTCGCGCAGCTTGCTGACATGAACATCGACTGTCCGTTCGATGACAAGCTTCTCATCATTTGGATACAGCTCTTCTAATATCTGCTCTCTTGTTACAATCCGATTTGGATGCTTCATCAAATAATGCAATAAACGAAACTCATGCTGTGTTAAGGTAAGCGGCTGGCCTTTGAATTTCACCTCACCGCGTATCGGCTTAATCGTTAGCCCTTTGTAGCTAATTTTGCTGCAATGATTCATCGAACGCCGCAACACCGTTTCTACACGAACGACCAGTTCCTGCGGACTGAACGGCTTTACAACATAATCATCTGCACCGAGCTGCAGCCCGTGAATCCGCTCTTGCTCATCCACCTTTGCTGTCAGCATAATGATTGGCACATCGCTTTTCTGTGTCACACGAATCCACTGACATAACTCTTCCCCGCTCTGCCGCGGCATCATGAGATCCATAATGACAAAGCAAGGATCATACCATTCGAACATTTCCTGGCCTTCGATACCATCACAGGCTTCCCACACCTCATATCCCGCTTTTTCAAAATAGATCCGCAGCAGCTGGCGAATTTTTCGCTCATCCTCTACGATAAGGATCGCTTTTCCTTTGGACTCCACTAAAGGTGCCCTCCTTACTCCATCTATTGCATGAACTCTTCCATCATTTCATATGTCATCGGGCCAACAATTTTTTGTATGATTTTCCCTTCTTCATCCAAAATGAAGGTACTCGGAATACTTCTAACCCGATACATCTCCGCTACAGCGTTTTGGTCATCCATAGCGACTGGAAACGTCAGCTTATACTCGTCCACAAAAACGGCAACATCTTCAACCGCTTTTTCCGCCGCTGTTAAATTGACCGCCAGCACCTTAATCCCATTTGCTTGATGATCCTCATAAAAAGCTTGCATGTCAGGCATTTCAGCGCGACACGGCGGACACCAGGACGCCCATAAATTCAAAATTACCTTCTCTCCCCGAAAACTTGAAAGCGTCAAATCCTCACCTTCGAATGCTTGTAAAGTAAAATCCGGTGCAATATTACCGCGCTCCAGTCCGATAACATCTTGTGGCTCTGACTCCGGCTGCGGCTCAGCCCGATCGTTTATAGCATCAGGCTTCTGCTGCTGAGCAGCCTCTTGCTGTGCCTGTTCGGCCAGTGGAGTAGCCAACGGCTTATTTTTTTTCGTTAAATCATATACCCCATAAATGACTAAGGCCACCAGCGCTATAGTTACAATCGCTTTCTTCATCTATAGATTTCTCCTTTCGGCTAATTATCTCAGCATAACAGATCATTGTTAAGATTGTTTAAAGTTGCAATATGGTTCATAGACGACTAAACACGAGCAGGAAAATCAAGCGGCGTATTCACCTAATAGATTGAATATAGTAAGAAACCGCATCTCTATGGGATGCGGTTTCTTACTATACTAATTTCCAATCCTTATTAGGAGTGCTTGCTCCTTTTAATTTTACTGCGTATTAAGCGTTTGGCACCGAGATGAGGAATGTCGAGATAACTGCGGCGTGGTCGGACGGCCATTCATTATCCTCATGGCTGCCGTAGCCTTGCGGATTGCCAACGACAAACACCTCGGAATTCACAACCTCCACACGGCCTCCCCGAAAATAAATAAAGTCAATGCGATCCTGCGGTTCATGCGGGATATCCCCCCAAGGATGCTCCGGTGTATGAACCGGTGACCATGTATGCCCCGGCGACGCCACTGGATCGGGATGGATGGCGCGATAGGAATCGATCAGACCCGCTCCCTCCGCCAGTACGCTAACCGGCCATTCGATTATACGTCCGTCATGCACCGATTTTGTATCATCGCCCCAGTCCAGATGTGAAGGCGTATTGAAATCACCCATAAGGAAAACAGGTATGTCGGAGGCCATGTACGACATTAGCTCGCGCAGCACGATGGACATTCCTCTTGCGCGTACCTCGTTCTCCATCATGATGATTTCTTCGTTCGATTTCCGATCGAAAATCGCCCAGTACGGTCCGTATGGATCGTGATATAAATGAGTGTCCGCCACTAGGATCTGTTGCCCGGAAGGAAGTCGAATAAGGGCCGCGACGGCACTTATCCCGTCGATATGAAACGCTTCGATTATCGGATATTTACTGATAATGCTGCAGTTTCCCCGACCTTCTTGATTCTGATAATAGTACCAGCCGAGCTTTTCCGCAGCTTCCTTGCCAGGGTCGGGAATTTCCTGAAAACCTACAATATCGGCACCTGACAACTCTACGGCTTTCAATATCTTGTTTATTCCGTAATTGACGTCTTCACCGCCATGCCACGTGTTCAAAGTCATTATCTTTATCGTTTCGGACTGAAACATCATTACCACTCCTTCACTATTGGTAATTCTAAGGCGATGACTTTGCCCGAAACGGCCGAATCCATTGTGCGGGAATCATCAAGGTTTTTCTGTCCTTTATGTCGTTGTCGCAAGCCGGGTCAAAAGCTGCATAAGGTGTATCCGCTTGCCTTTGCCAGCTGTTCCATTTCGGTAAAATCGTCTTCTCGGACAACAATCAGAACATAGCTGTCACTATTGATGTCCAACTGTCCCAACACGATCCCATGCGGCCGCAGCCAGTCGTGCAGCTCATTCAGTTGTTGAAACGTGTCATGATCCGTCTGAATCGCCTGCTCCAACCGCCGATCTGCCGCCGGCAGCAGCCAGCCTCTGCGGTCCAGCAGCGAGTGAACGGCGAACAAGGTGGTCTCTATCTCCTGCTTCCAATCGATTTCCCACACAAGTCCTAGTTCACCCAACGCATCAACAAGCGCAATCCACGCCAAATCCGGAATCGGTTCCTCTATGCCTCGGTTCCAGAGCCGATCTCCCCACTGCCCTACATACGCGTCCGGATGATCCAGCGCCTGCGCAACTTCTCCTGCCACTTGCTCACTGCCGCCGGACAGTTTCCTGCTCAATGCGAGGAGAGCTTCCCGCTTGTCAGCGGCTGCTTGTCCTCCCAACGGATTGGCGGCGGATGTCTCCTGCCCCATCGTACCAGCGTCTGATGCGGTTGTGTCCGGTTTGCGTGACTTGTTCCACCATCGGAACCAGCTCATCGTATGTCCTCCCTCAACGGTGTCTTTTTTATGTTATTTCAATCCCCTTATTGCTCAATGGATTTAAAATTTCTTCATCACACATGCTGATATAGCAAACACGTTTGAGGTTTTTCAAATGCTCAAATCCGCTTCATATGTCATTCCACACTCTTTTCCGTCTTGATTTATACGCAATTCTCAGGTATAAGTTTCCAAGTTTCCGCGTTAAACTGCCCATTAGCTTAATAAAACGAACAGGCGCCGCGGCACGTAACAGCCAATGATTTTGACTATTACGAAAAACTGCGGTTAACGCCCTTTTAAAATATTCATGCGAGTTTCCCCAAAAAAACGTTGCCGTCACTTATGGTACGGTTCAGCTTAACGGGGCTATCAGCGAAAATTAAGAAAGGAGCAGCCAAGGATGCTCCTCATTCAATCACTTATTTATCACCTAGCTTTATCCCCGCTATTCCACCTGTTATGTACATGAAAAGTTACCTTTGTCCCTGTACCTAACGTACTTGTGATATGAAGTCCTGTTCCGAAGTGCCGTTTTAATCGCTGATCCGTATTAATCAATCCGACGCCTGAACGACTATCTGCTTTTCTTTCTAATATTCGTTGCAATTGAGCCTCGTCTATTCCGTCCCCATCGTCTTCAACGGTTATCTCTGCATGCGTCTCATAGACAAGAATCCGAATTAGAATCGTTCCTCCACGATTGCGCTTCATTATGCCATGTCTTATCGCATTTTCAACGAGAGGCTGGATCGTAAGAAATGGGACTTTTATGTCCCCGCAGCCATCTATCTCCCAAATAACCTGTAACCTTTCTTCAAACCGAGCCTTTTCAATATATAGATAAGAACGCACTAGACTTAACTCCTCTTCGATCGGAACAAGCCTATCCATATTTTGAAATCTAAATTTATTCCTCAAAAAATTGCTGAATTCATCGAGCAAATTACGCATCTTATCCAAATCAATATCGCTTAAAGCTGCTACAGCATTCAACGCATTAAATATAAAATGAGGCTGGATTTGCGCTTGCAGCCATACAGCTTCTAATCGCAGTTGTTCCCGAACGGATTGTTTAATCGTAGTTAACGCCTCGATCCGCGATCTTATTTCTATTGCTTCCACTGGCTTCGTCACATAATCGTTTGCCCCCGCTATAAAACCGCTCTGAATATCTTTCGGTTGGCTTCTTGCGGTAAGGAGCAATACAGGGAGCTCCGTAAGTGTAAACCGCTCACGAATCATTCGTGTCAGCTCATAACCGGACATTTGCGGCATCATGATATCGGAGATGACCAGATCCCATTCCTTTGTATCTAGTACAGCCAACGCTTCTTTACCGCTCGTTACCATCATTGCCTCATATTCGTCCGGTGGTAGTATGGCTTCAAGCACTTGAAGGTTGATAGGATCATCATCAACAATTAATAGGATCGGACGGTCACGATTCATTTCTAATAAAGTTGTTGGTTTCGCAGCCATCGGGATATCTGCCTTTTCCGCTTTTATCGAAACATTTTCTTGAATCGGCTTGAATTGTAATGGTAAAGAATCAAATGAGTTCGTCACATCATTCTCTTCCACCACTTTCAAGTCTGCTAGCTCTAATGAAAATGTAAATGTTGAGCCTTCTCCTAAAGCAGAAGACACATCTAACGTACCCCCATGAAGCTCAACCAGTTGCTTGCTTATGCTTAAACCTAACCCAAAGCCGCCTTCAATCATGGTCACACTCGTACTGCCTTGCTCATACGGACGGAATAAGCGCTTAAGCATGTGCTCATCCATTCCGATCCCCGTATCAGCAATCACAATATACGCTCTTCCGTCTTTGGCAAAAGCTTGAATCGAAATTGTCCCTTCATTCGTATATTTCACAGCATTATGAAGTAGATTGAACACGATTTGGATCACTCGATTCTCATCCGCAATTACTGGGGGAAAATCTTCCGAAATCTGATTTGCAATTTGGACAGACTTTACTTCTGCATTAAATTGCAGCATATCCACTACTCCGGTCACGATCGGCTGAATAAATATGACTTTTTTCTGTAGACGCGGATTGCCTTCCTGTAAGCTCATTACATCAATTAAGTCGTTTAATATCCATGTCAGCCGACGTCCTACAGATAAGACCGTTTCAAGCTCCTTGATGCTCCGTTCCTGCAATAAATGCTGCTCCCTTTGTAAAACAGATTGTGACATGTTAAGCATGCCATGCAGCGGATTTTTAAATTCATGCGAAGTGTTTGCCAGAAATTGATCCTTATGATCATTCATTCTTTGCAAGGTTGCAGCAAGCTCTTTGGTGTTCGCATGCATGATAAAGTAACCCTTAAACCATTCAGAGGCTAAACAACCCATCGCAATAATCATATCGAACGGATAGTAGACAAGACTCAAACCGCTATCCAACAAGATTAACGACCAAAGAGAATGGTTCATCAACGCAAAAAAAGAGAAAAGCAGTAAAAGATTGCTCTTTAAACCTTTGATTACTTTTTTAAACATTGTAATCAGCGTAATAACTCCAGCAGTACCAAGTAATAGATAATAAACCGGAAAGAGCATAATCACTTGAGTTGGATCTAAAAACAAAGTGATGCCAGCAGTCCCTAGATTCATTACTTTATAGACAGGGTACATCCTACGCCAATATGGAAGCTCGCGATGATTCGTACACTGGAGCAAAGCATAGGCTGCAATAACGAAAGCAATATTAGCCACCCTGAAATCCCAATTAACCCCAATGTAAAATAATTGATGGAACAACTTCTCATCCGTACTAAAGACACTCATGATCGTTACACATAATGCAAGCAAACTGAAATAAAGCAGCTTCTTTTCCTTATTTCCTAGCAAATACAAAATAAGCGCATAGACAGCATGCATAATAAATATAATCGCTGCCAAAAATTGCATAAAAGTGGATGCTTTCATCTCTTTGGCAATGGCTTCTTCTGAACCAAATTTAACGGATCGGACAATGCCCCCGCTTCGACTATCCACATAATTTGCCGCCTGAATGACGAGTTCGATTACACCGTTGTCATCTGCTGTAAAGGTTGTAGAATAAGGTAGGTCCTTCGGAATATATTCATCCTTTGTTGTCGCTACCTGTCCGGATTTAGTAAGCAATCGACCGTTTACATATAATTCTGATGCAGTGCGTACGCTGGGTACACGAATACTATAATTAAGGTGCTTTGCCGGGTCTACATAAAGACGCAAACGATAAGAGCCATACCCGTATGGAGATGGCTTGTCAGCATGCAAAGCTTCACTCCATCCTCCCGGTACCTGAATATGCCTTGGCGCATTATCGCCTAACAATTGTTGCCGACTACCATCTATCAACCATTGCGAGGGATAAAACTCCCATTCGCCATCAAGTAAGAGAATGCTGCCATCTTCTGCATTCCAATTACGCAAATCGGATTGCCCATTATAAATTGACGCCTGTTTGGGAACATGAAACGTTTCTATCCACAAAATGCGCAAACCGGTTAAAACAACTAATATGGAGACTAGCAATAATATAATATAGCTCTTTTTCATTTGATATTTGGATGAGTGAGTTTCCAAGAAGTATTTCTCCCCTAGTCATTTTCTTCTAAGACATTTAAATAAGTCCTTACTCTCCATAATTTATCACAGTTAATATAGAAGAGAAACGGACGATAGAGATATCTTTATGTCTATTATATAGAAATGCCTACTTGGAATTTCGCGAGTTTGTTGTTCAAAGGTAATTTCTAGGTGCCGTCAAGCCGAGGGCCTCGAGCACGCAAGCGAGCCTCCCGGAAACCGTACTGTACACTCCTTTTCACTACTACTGCTGTTATGATAAGAATAACCACACACCTTGGGGGATTAAGCCAATTAATTCGCCCTATTTATGATATGGTTCACCGCAATTGATCTTCAACTTAACTGCCCGTTACTTCAATGAAAAAAGCAGCCGATCGTAGTGACCGGCTGCGCTCATGTCCCAGTTGAACTATCCAGCCGTCCGCCTGGCTGCGTCGGGAGTATCTTTGGGGCACGGCATCGCTGCGAAGTTGGCTGCGATTCGCCGGCGCGCTGCTGGCATCGGAGCAACTACTCGCGCCGCGTGCGGTCCGGACTCTATCGAACGAATCGGTCTACACTGCGCGGCTGCACAGCTGGCCTGGCCATCAGAGCAGCTGCTGGTTTCCCCGGTTTCGGACCCAACCGCTCCGCTCGGGATCCTCAGCATATCTGGACCCTCCCTCTATTGGTCGGCTACAACCGAAATGGCCACGGCCATCACGAGAATACTAAACCAAAATCAATAGCGCCCGCGCCAGTGCCGCCCTTTCTCGACCGGGCGGCACGGGAGCAGTTGCAGCATCGCTCGTTTCACACTCGACCGGTAGCTCGGGATCGCTGCGTAGTTTTGCGCTAGATGCGCTCGCCGCTCCCGATCAGTGCACCGGCCGAAGCGATCAGGGCCGCAGCATCAGCCGTCCGATGGGGTGTACTTCCACACGTCCGGCTCGAATGACGCTCCATAGGACGGGTCCAACTCCACGTGGGTGGTTCCGCGATCGTCGGTCAGCACGAGCATGCGCGAGCCAACGACGGGGACGCGGTCGGCGCTGGTGCGCATGTGCGCTGAGACGACACGAGGGGCACCGTCGGCGATGTAACCTACCTCGACCATGAATATAGGAAGATTGAAGAGCCAGCTGTTCGTGAAGCTCACAACGGTCAGCGTCCCGGTGAATGACGAGCCCTCCACGCGGAGGCGCTCGATGTCCGCCTGACGCCGCCGGGCGTGGGCTATCGAGCCAGGCAACCGCAGGAGCGCGATGGCGGCCCAGAGGGCGAAGCCGGCTCCGACGGCGGCGCCGAGCTCTGGCGGTATCGTCGGCGACGTCGCGATGGCCTCGAGGTCGAAGGGGCGCGACGGATCGCTTGTCATCATCCAGAGCAGGAGGACTCCCGCGTCTGCGGCGAGTCCTCCTGCGACCGCGAGCTTCGCAAACAGGCCGGCGACCCTGATCTGTCCGAACTGCTCGACCGCTTGCGAGTACAATCCGCCGGTCGCTCCGATCGCGACGAACAGCAGCACCACAGCGACGCCCACCGTGACCGGATGACCGAGGAGCATGCCGATCGCTGGTGTCGGCGCCAGGCCGAGCAAGGCGCCGAACGGCACGGAGCCTGTCAGCGCCCACAGTGCAGCGGCTGCGAGCAGCCACGGCAACAGCGGAGCCGCGCGTCCGACGCGACGTCCCGGCCGGAGCACCGTCATCCGTCCGCCCCTGTCCGTAGTGGAGAACAGCGGCAGCGTCTCGATGTGCTCCTGCTGATCCTCCGCAGCATCCCTTTTAGCCATACACACCTTCACATCCATAATTTTTTAGCTATATTATACCACATATTGAATGTCCGGCCGGCGTCTGTTTCAACTCAACCGCTCCATTCGGGATCCGCAACATAGTCGGACATCTACCTCTATTGGTCGGCAGTCGCCAAAGTAACCACATGTGATATCCGATCTGGCCGAGCTTCTTGGCTGGTGCCACCATAAGCTTCCAAGGGTAATTTCAGTTGCCTTAAAACCATCGCTTTGTTTCGCTTTTCGGGCCTATATGGTCAAAAATAAAGCTTGTACAGCATTCGGGCTGAAAGACAGTAAAGGATGGAGGTCGAAATCGGGGAACAAAAGCGAACGCTCCGCTTCACCAGCAGCATTCGTCGATACGGATAACGAGGACATGAGTTTGACGCTAACGCCAACGGCAGTGCAGCTACCCGAAGCAATAGGAGAGCAACATTTCAAAACCGCTCCTATGTTACAACTATAGAGGAACAGAGAATAAGGAGCTGAGTACTGATGAGCAAATTGACAGGAAAAATAGCGTTAGTAACGGGGGCCAGCCGGGGGATCGGGCGCAACGTCGCGTTGCGTCTGGCGCAGGAGGGCGCTTTTGTCGCCGTACATTACGGTCAACGCCGCCATGAAGCGGAAGCAGTCGTGCAACAAATCGCCCAAAACGGAGGAAACGCCTGTGCGATTGGCGCCAATTTAAGCACGCCTGACGGCATTCGCGAGTTGATCGCGGCGCTAGACGAAGCAATTCGAGAGCACGGGGACGGCGGCGGATTCGATATTTTGGTCAATAACGCGGGAATCGGGCAAATTCTTACTTTCGAAGAAGCGACGGAAGCTACTTTTGACGAAGTAATGACGATTAACGTCAAAGCGCCGTTTTTTGTAACGCAGCAAGCTTTGCCGCGGTTGAAGGACGGCGGGCGCATCATTAACATTTCTTCCTTCGTGACGCGGGTGGCTTCACCGGGTGTTTTCACCTACAGCATGACAAAAGGAGCGATCAATACCTTTACGCTGCTGCTGGCCAAGCAGTTGGGGAGCCGGAATATTACGGTCAACTCCATCCAACCCGGCATCATCAACACTGAGATGAATGAAGGAACTTTGAGCGATCCCGACGGACAAAAATATGCGGCAGGCCTATCCGTTTTCAACCGTTGGGGAGAACCCGGAGACATTGCGGATATCGCCGCTTTCCTCGCTTCTCCGGACAGCCGCTGGGTAACCGGTCAGTTGATCGACGCAAGCGGCGGTTCGCATCTTTAAAAGCCAGGCAAGCCTATCTAGCAACAACATATATGAAAACCGGATTCAACTTTAGTATCCCGTTAATGCAATGAAGGGGTGCCACGCGGCACCCCTTTCATAGGCTATTGTTCATGACGGTAGCCTGTTATCGTTGTACTATCGTCAGCAATAGGTAAGCGTTTGATGCGATCTCCGGCTTTTCCCCTGCCCCACACGGAGCGTGCGAGTTTCCCCGCACTCCGCGCTCCCTCTAACTGAAATTACTAGTTCATAAGTTCCGCGTTACTCATGGATTTGGGATTGTTAGATCGGTTCCAGGCCGCATTTTTGGCGGTA
>NZ_JBHTHC010000018.1:0-187282 GCF_042676285.1 Paenibacillus sp. GCM10027626
ATATCCTTTTCAATGGATTTATGGACAGGTCTACCTCTCCAATCTATTGTAAAGGATTTTTTCATGTCAAAATTCGGATATGACAGAAAGTTATGAAGATTCAGAGAACATTAATGCAACGCTAGTGAGTTAAGATATAAAAAGGATCTGCGATACTGAAGTAATTCTGGTCCATCATTTTCCAAATCGTGATATGATTGCTTTATACAGTGATAATATACACTTTTGGAGGTGGCATATGAACTTTGAGAAAGCGGCAAATTTCATCTGGAAAAATGGAAGACTTTTGGAAAGAATAGTATTTGAATACTTCTTTTTTGAGGGTTCCAAAAGTAGTGTACTGGATGCAATTAAGGCATATCAGAATGAAGATGGCGGATTTGGGCACGCACTGGAACCGGATTTACGAGCACCGGAGAGTCAACCGCTCTATGTGGAATTTGGCCTTAGAACGCTATACGATGCGAAGATACAAGATTCAGATTTAGCGTATAAAGTTTGCGATTACGTTTCACGGATTGCAGATCTTGAGAAAGGGATTGCAACTATAACTGCTTCTTCAAGCAGCTATCCTCGGGCTGGACATTGGAATAATCCAGTATCTGAACAACCATCATTTAGCAGGCTGACTAGTTTAGTTGGTCTTTTGAAATGGCAAGATATTAAGCATCCTTGGTTGGATAAAGCTGTAGATATTTGCTTGAATAATATTTCTTCGGCGAGGTATGAGGACTCCCATACAATACTTAATGCATTTTGTCTCCTTGAAAGCTTACCCCAAACTGATGAAATTAAGATGATTTACACAAAACTATCCGATGAACTTTTTCAAGCGCAATTTTTCAGTTTAGAGGCTCCACCTCAGACATATGGTCTCACTCCGCTAGATTTTTCCCCCACCTCAGATTCATACTGCAGAAGGATTTTCTCAGATAAGACCATTCAGGATCATTTAAAGGTGCTTGAGTCACAGCAAGAGGAGGATGGCGGCTGGCAAATTCAATGGGAGCCACCAGGCGAGATGGCGAGATTAGAATGGAGAGCCTATAAAACACTAAAAAGTCTTATTACATTGAAATCGTATAATTAAAGAAAGAGACAACTTACTTGTGCACAAATAGTTGCGATACAACACTGCAGCTGCTCTAAACTTGGATTGAGAGGAGGGAAACAGATGGATTGGCTTGCGAGGATGAATCGGGCGATGGATTACATTGAAACGAATTTATTCGGCGAGATTGAATTGACTGAAGTTGCTCGTAAAGCTTGCTGTTCGTCATATCAGTTCCAAAGAATGTTTTCATTCATTACGAATGTGACGCTCGCAGAATATATACGGCGCAGGCGACTTACTCTTGCGGCAATTGAATTGCAAAATAGCGATGCGAAAGTTATTGATATTGCTCTTAAGTACGGCTATGAATCGCCGGTTTCTTTCGCGAGAGCATTTCAATTACTACATGGTGTCAATCCGGCAATGGCCCGTCAAGAAGGAATCGCGCTCAAAGCCTATCCTCGGCTCTCCTTCCTTATCTCAATTAAAGGGGCAGAGGCGATGAATTATCGTATTGAAACAAAGGAGAATTTTCAAGTATTTGGAGTCGAGGGAGTGTTTCAAACAAATGGAGGCGGTGAAACGCCAAATACGCCGGCAGAATTTTGGCAGCAATGCCATGCAAATGGCGAGGTTGAGAGACTAGCCGCTAATGCTGGTGACTTGCCTTCATTTATTAGCCAAGATTTATATAAAGTACATGCGGTTTGCAGCTACAAAAAAACTGGAGATGATACTTTTCCGTACATGTTGTGTGCATTTAAGAGTGAATCCAGTAAAACAAACGGATATACTGCCATAATGATACCTGCTCACACCTGGGCCATTTTCCCCTCAGACCCATTCACATGGGATAAGTTTGATGAAACCATCGAGATGTTATACAGGAGATTTTTTTCAGAATGGCTGCCAACTGCGGGATATGAGCAGGTCGATGGAATGGAATTCGAAATTTATGGCGGTCAAGACGGGCTTAACTACGTTGAATTATGGTTTGCTGTAAGAAAAATTACTGATCTGTAGGTTCATGATCTCCGTGATATAATAAATTGCAGATTGAAGCTTCTCGGACCTTTTATTCTTACGGAGGTTGGTGCGATGGTGATAAAAGAATTAGACAGTATTCCCAAAGCAGGGATTACAAGCTTTCGAGGGTCAATTATAATATCCAGAGGACAAGTACATTCATTGGATAAGCTGCCAGGGTATGTTGTCATAACTGATAGCGAGATAAAAGGACTGATAACTTATAACATATGTAATAACGAGTGCGAAATTGTATCCCTGGATAGCAAGGTGGAGGGGCAAGGTATAGGATCCAAACTTGTTAATTTAGTTATTGAAAAAGCGAAAGAAAGAAAATGCCGAAGATTATGGTTGATTACGTCTAACGATAATATAAGGGCTATTCGCTTTTATCAAAAAAAGGGTTTTGACATAAAAGCCGTTCATCAGAATGCCATCACTGAAGCAAGAAAAATGAAGCCATCAATTCCATTGATCGGATTCGATGGGATACCTGTTCGCCATGAAATTGAATTTGAATTATTGTTAGATCATTAAACCATATATATTGCGGTTAACGTAACACGATAATTGAATCAAAATGGAAGAATTTTTGTAGTTTTTGTAGCGGCGCGGCGGAGAAGATATGGGCCAACGGTCTGCTCGATGACGTGTTCCGCCACGGCAGCAGCTTCTCTAGTTCACGCGTGCGCGGCGGCGTCATGACCTGCCAGCATCGAATGATGCGCTCAATCTAAGCTGTTATCTCTCCCATTAACCAACGACGATATTTGACTGGCCATATAGTTAGGACTATATGGCGTTTTTTTTGCTTAGCCACCAAGTAATGATCCCAAGCGTTGAAGACGCTATGACCTCATAAAGGACATGAAACGGCCTCCCCTGTAGTTTTCTTTCCTCCCCCCACTGGGTGATGATATCCAGAAGCATGGTGAAAACCCGCTCATAAAAGGCCTTATTTTCAAACATGACATGATACAATCCCGCATTTTGATAGATATGTTCAAGGAAGGCAGTCAAAGCAGGATGTGAAGAGGAGGGTGAATTTCTGATCGCGTCCACCGTTATGGTGTGGTACATCTCATCAAGAACTTCGTCGATCAACTGCTCCAGTAAGTCTTCTATGTTGTCGTAATGTAAATAGAAGGTTGCCCGGTTCAGCTCTGCACGATCGGAAATCGTTTGTACGGTGAGCCATCAATAAAGATGGCTCTCCTGTTGACAACATTTAACTATCGTAATCCGTTAGCACAACGAAGTGGTGCTACTACGCTTAACTCCCGTTCGGAATCGCCAACCTGGCAGCCTTCTTTGGAGCTTATTGAGCACTTGTACCCGTTGAACATTTATTAATCATTGCGAAAAAATACTAAACACCAAATTGTCTTAAATGATGGTCTAGATGTTTATAAATTCCTATACCCCATTGCTCAGGGGTGAATTTCCCAAAAAAAGGATGTGGATGGGATGAACATTTTTCCGGACCGTTACTTTGGAAAGTTAAAATCTTTTGTTTCAGTTTTTCTTTTTCTGTCTCAAAATCTTTGTCATCTAAAATAAGTATGGTCGGAATTGTTGACATATTGTGTGGTGCCGGTTTGTCATTATAAAAAATAGGTTTCACAAACCTTCCTATTAACCTTCCTAGCCAATCTCTAGGGGGAAAGGAATTGCCCATTGCGATATCTTGAAACGATGAGCAGTGAGCCAATATTTGAGCAACATTCATTTTTCCCCATTGTGGTTTTGAATTTGGACTTAAATTCTCGATACGATTCAGTATTTCCGCTGTATGCAATTGGTTGTATATATTTTCCATTAGCACAACACTCCATTAAAATTACCTTTTTCACTCGTGAATTTAACTTGGAAAATCCCTGCATCAAGTTCCAATTTGGAACGGGAACCAGGAAAAAATATCTCGTTTGCGGAAGTTCACAAATGCTGTAGTCCGATGCGATTTCCTTCAGAATCTAGAAACATCCCCAAATAACCGGCAGTCTCACCAGTATACGTTTTCTCCATGATCACCTTTCCACCTGCCTCGTTAACTCGTGACAGTATTGTTGCTAGATCAGGGCTTCCGTCCAAATATACAGTGACGCCATCTACTGCTGGCTTGTGATCCGGACCCTGAACCAGAGCCCCCCCATTAAACTGCTCCTGAACAGGGAAAAACGCATAATTACAATCCCCCATCGCCATTTTTGGCATTTCAATCTTAAAAATCTGCTCGTAAAACGTTTTGGCTCGTTCCATGTTACCTACGGGAATTTCGACCCAAATAAATAAACGCTGCATGATGCTTCATCTCCTATTGATTTATACTTACGCCCCTTTTAACCACCAACAATCACTTATTCTCACTATCATTTTTTTCTCCAGTATTAATGCTTTTCCAATTCCCATTACTAAAGAAGTTTACCTCCTTCTCAAGAATTCGCCCGACATTCTCAAGAGCATCTGCCATCTTATCCAATTGCTCTGGGTCAAGTTTGGTAATTAGATGCTGGTTCCATACAGCTAATTGTTCGTAGATAGCACCCAGTACTTCTGCACCTCTCGGAGTAAGTTCAACCAGCTTTGTGCGTCGATCGGTCTGGTGGTCCTTATAGATAGCCAGGCCTTCATTTACTAATACGTCTGCAACACGTTGCACGCTCTGACGTGCATGTCCCATATCACGAGCGATCTTTGCCACTGTTTGAGGTTTGGATCCAAGACGACCAAGAACCTGCCACCTGGCACTGCTTTGATTAATTGAACGCGTGATTATGTCCCCGGAACGCATTAGTAACCCATTAATGTGGAATATACTCAATGAAAATCTGCTCAAGGGATACTCTGGTTTGTCTATTGTATTCATGATTGCATCATAACAATATGACAGCATGCTGTCAATATAATGTCCAATATTTTCCATCATCCTTTCACTATCCTGCCAGTCAGCTTTATTCCAAACCTGGCTCTATGAAAATAACACGATGGCTCTATTTTATTAACAAGGTGCAGTAATGCCGCGGCATCTGCTCCACTTTTTTTTCAACTAAAGGGCATAGACCTCTTCGGAAGTTTCCCTCACTTCTCGAAAAAGGGGTCTTGGTACGAGATCACGAATATGATATCAGTTTGAAAATTTTTTTTGCATTAGCTTTCATTATAAATGGCGAAGAACAATTTGAAGGAGGAATACTTTGTGGCAGTCAACATCAAGAACTTCGCGGTCATCCAGTTGCCTGTTTGTGATCTGGAAGCTTCCGTAAGGTGGTACAAGGAGATGCTTGGCATTCCGTTCACGTTCGAATATACCCCTGGCGACCAAGAGGCTTGGCTCAACGTCGGGGGTGTCGGTTTAGGGCTTATTAGCTGCCCGGAGGTGCCGAAGTTAGACTTTACGAACAGCCGGGGTCAGCTTCAGCCGATTATCTCACTTCAGGTGGACAACATTCACGAATCATACGAGGAGTTAAAGAAGAAGGGGGCGGAAGTTGGCGAAATGGTGTACAAACCCCAAGGCGGCTACAGCTTTACCTTCCGTGACCCGGATGGACATATGGGCAACTTGTGGGGCGGTTGGCCAAAGGAAGAAGACTAAATCTTGCACGCACGTCAAAGAAGGGGGATCTCGTCGTCCGAAGATGACAGGTGATACCCCTTCTAGCCGTTGTGTGAAAGGTTTGTTCAACTTGTACAAAGCGGCTTACCCAGATCCCGCAGCACTGTCTCCAGAATCAGCCTGGTGTCCTTTTGAAAGCGAGATGATGATTATGTACGCTATTGAGTTGTTTTTTGATCATCCATTCGAACAGTATGTGAGAGAGATTTGGAAAGGTTTGAATGAGGAAAACATCAGTTCAAATATGTATGAAATCGTAGAATTAAGACCTCATATTACATTAGCTGTCTATAATGATATTTCAGATTTGGAGACCTATAAAGAACGTTTTTATTCATTTTTTGGTTCTGTATCGAGCATCGAAATAAAGTTTGATGTATTAGCCGTCTTTCCGACTACTGGAACATTATTTTTTGGGCCGACAGTGACAGAGGATTTAATTAGCATGCACAAACAGTATCATAAGGAATTTAGTGATCTGCTTGAATATGAAGACCGCTATTATATTCCCGGGAACTGGGATCCCCATTGTACGTTAGCAATCAAATTGTCAGCAGAACAAGCAGTCGAAGCTATGAAATATTGTTATAAGGATTTTAGACCTCAGAGAGGCAAAATTGTTGAAGCAGGGGTAGTAAAGCTTGGGTATGATTCGAACAATCGTTTGAGTAGTCCTACGGTTTATTCCGTATCCATCGTTGGTGAAAGGGGAATGGCAAATTGAGCGAATGGAAAGAGTTGACGAACGAATCGCAAACTAGATGGGATGGAATTGCGGAGTTTTGGGATGAATATATGGGTGAACACAGCAACCGCTTCCATCGGGAAATTGTCAGACCAAAAACTGAAGAGTTATTAGCGGTGGTTGAGGGTCAGACTATACTCGACATTGCCTGTGGCAATGGAAATTTCTCGCGAAGATTAGCTGATTTAGGCGCAAAGGTGGTTGCTTTTGATTACAGTCCCAAAATGATTGAAAGAGCAAAGTTAAGGTCAAAAGATTATTTAAATCGCATTGACTATCAAGTGGTGGATGCTACAAACTATGATTCGTTAATTGAACTTGGAACTGAAAAATATGATAGAGCGGTAGCCAATATGGCTTTAATGGATATTGCCGATATCACTTGTTTAACGAGAGCATTGCAGCAATTATTAAAACAAAATGGAGTTTTTGTCTTTTCTATACCGCACCCCTGTTTTCAAGCGCCTAACACAAGGAAGATACATGAAACGGAAGATATTAATGGGCAGATTGTAACGAGAAATAGTGTGCAAATCTCAAAATATTTAGCTCCGGAGCCATTTGAGACGATAGGAATAAAAGGTCAGCCTGTCCCGCATATCATATTCCACAGACCTTTATCGTACTATGTGAACTTGTTTTTAAGTTCGAATTTTGTGCTGGATGGATGGGAAGAACCCAGCTTTCAAAAAGATGAAAATAGCAACAACCGATTCGACTGGTATGAACTCCCCCCTGCGGTAATATTCCGTTTTAGAAAGTTGTAAATATATCCGCAGGAGTTACGGAATTTCCCATGATTAACCCAGCCGCTTTAGCTCTTATCAACTGCAATAAATCGGTCAATCGAATCCGCTAATCGACTGGGGCATTGCTCCATCAGTACATGACCGCAATTCTCGTAAACCTCGGTGCAAAGGTTGGGGAGGGACTGCCGATATTGTTCAAAAACGCGTTTCGGGATCATCTTATCATTTGTCCCGTAGATCAATTGGGTCCGGGTCATCAAATGGTTTATCCGGTTTGAAATAACGCCGGTATCATCGTCCGCCAATGTTCTTTCGATAATATACGGCAAGTTCGGGTGGCCGTACGGTTTCGTCCAGTTCGCCATAAATTCGGGTGTGATCTGTTGGGCGGGGATGCCGATGATTCTTGCCAGTACCTTCGGTTTCATTTGACTGCGCATCGCTTGGCGGAATATTCTGTTCATCCAGCCTTTTCGAGCGGCCCATTGAAGAAGGGGAGAGACGCCCTTCCTGAAGCCATCGGGCGCAATCAATGTTAAGCTCCGGATTAGTTCGGGTGATGCCAAAGCGACATGTGCGGCGATTTCTCCGCCCATAGAATGTCCAACGAGATGTATGGGCCCGCAATCCAGTGATTTCACCAATGAAATGATCCGCAGCGACTGCGCGTGCTTGGAATATAGGGCATCCTTTGGTTTATCACTGAAGCCTGCACCGAGCAGGTCAGGACAATATACGCGATATTTGGCGGCCAGAGCGGCAGCGACATTTCTCCAGCAATAATGATAAGCTGCGGTGCCATGAAGCAGAACGATAGGAATAGCGTTGGTTTCGCCATAGACGGAAATGTGCAAGTTGCCTTCCGGAACAGGTATGTTTAAGGATGCACTCATAAGGAAACACCTCTGGCTGTAAAATAGTCCGGATGGTCCACTAACCATTCCGCCGTGTGTTTGATCATGTTCTGCAAATGGACGTACGGGGTTAGCGACGGGTTGAGCGTTAGAACAAGCTCCCACCATTTCTGCAAGCGAGCGGATGACATCGCTTCGGCATTTTGCAGGAAAGCCTTTAGTTGTTTGTCTGGCTTTAGCGGCGAGCTCTGATTTTGAAATAACGAGACGTATTCGAGAACCGCCGCTTGCATATCTGGATCCTTTTCATTTTTTTCGCCCTCTATGAAAGCAAGAATTTTATCCGTAATTTGCTTATACTGCCTTCCCCATCGTGATGCCTCAATTTGCTGATTCTGAACCGCTTGCCAAAGCGGATTTAATTTTTTCCTGATCTCATGCCCAAAGGAAGGATCGTTCAGCATCGCCTTGATTTCCGCCCAAGCTGCGAGCTGCGCCGCGGTCAAATTCTCTTCTTTGGGTACAAAGCCGATATATGCGGCAAGAAACTGTTCCCGCCAATCCTCCGGAAGATGCTGATCCACAATCACATCCTGCATTTTGGAGGCGATGAAGTTTTCCCGCTGTTTTTGGCTTTTGTTCAACATTTCCGCAATATCGTGGAGATAGCTCAGCTGCGTCCCCTGATCTCCCTGTTGACTTGCCTGAATGAGGATGAGCTGGATCTGCTGAAGATGCTCCAGCTGTTGTTGAACCGCCTCAATCTGCCATTGGATCGAAGTCGATACAGGAAGCTCGTGATGCAGCATTCCCTTAATGTCCTGGATTTTGAAGCCCAGGTAACGAAGGAACAAGATCAATTCAAGCTGCCAGATATCCTCGTGGTTGTAGTAACGATAGCCATTGGGGCTAATATGAGAAGCAGGCAGGAGATTGATTTCGTCATAGTACCGAATGGTTTTGATCGTCGCCCCTGTTATTTTCGCTACTTCGCCGATCGTGTAGTAAGTTTTCATCATGTAGCTTGCCCTCCTCTGCCTCATTATAAAGTCTCCCGTGACAGGAGAGTCAAGCAGCCGCGTCGAACAATTAAAACGATGACATGCCGCGGCGGTTGTTAGCAAGAGGGAGTTTCCGGAGGCGGTTAAAACACCCATGGATCAAATTTGCAACAAGCCGCTCGTGAGAGCGGCTTCGTTTTTTTGGCAAAGGAAATTGCAAAATTTACATCGAACCTTTTGCCCCGCTCAGTTGTCTATGTACATGTAGTCGAAGTAGAGCGTGGGAAAGGTGGAGGACCTGTTTTGACGGACAGGGAATTTTTCGAGCGGTATAACAAAGATGTATACAGGACCTGCTACTACATGCTGCGCGATGCGTCGGATGCGGAAGACATATGCCAGGAGGTGTTCATGAAGGCGTTAACTTCGGGCTGGAGGCAAGTCGAGCATCTGAAAACATGGCTGATGCGCATCGCCGTCAACCACTGTTTGAACCATCTGCGCCGCCAAAAGACAAAGCGGGTAAAGGAGAAGCTGTTGCAGCTGTTCCAACGTGAACAAACGGAGCCGTCGCTGCTCGCCGCGGTGGAGCGGCGGGAGACGGAGGACGAATGGGCTGACCGTATGGCGAGGCTACCGGATAAAGTCAGGGTGGTCATGACGCTCCGCTTCACGAACGATCTGGCGCTCAAGGAAATCGCGGACATTTTGGATATCCCGGTCGGTACGGTGAAATCGCGAATGAATCGGGGGGTGAAGCTGATGAAGGTCATGTTGGAGGCGCCTGGCCCCGGTCAGCTGGAACAGTACGGGATCGGCGGCGACGGCAGGACGGAGGAGCGCATCGCGCATAAGCCGGCGAGAGGCAGGAAGGAAGGTGTGGAGAGTGGACAAGAAGACACGCGCGGAGAGCGCCCTTGCCCGGCGGATGGGCGATGAGGAAAGCTGCGACTATCCTGATTTTGAGGCGATGTGGGCCAGAATCGAGGCGGCGAAACATCAGCCCGAAGCGGAGTTTGACAGAGGTCGGCAGGCCCGGGCGGTACGGCCGCGCGGACGCCGGCTAGCGCTGTTTGCGACGGCGGCGTTTGTGATGCTGGCCACACCTGTGCTCGCTTCCATGGCGGGACAGTGGGATTTTTCGTTCCGGCCGGGAGTGGAGTCGGCGCTGAATCATGGATTTGGGCAGACCATCGGCCAGTCGATCAGGAACGGCGGGGTGACGTTTACGATCGATTCGGCGATGGCGGATGACAACGGAACGACGTTGTTATACAGCTTCGATCCGGGGGATAAGGAGCCGCGGGAATGGCGATTTTCCGGGGTAGAATTGCGCAAGGCGGACGGGGAGGCTGTCATGAAGATCGACGATCTTCAGACGATCGGGATGAAGTTGAGCGAAGGCTACTATTCGCATGCCTGGGATAAGGAGAATAATCGATACAACGGCTTTCTGGAAACCAACTGGACCTTCGACGGCAAGGAAACCGAACTGCAATTGATCGTACGGGGACTGCAACAGTATGACGGCCATCAGGCGACGCTTGCACTTGACCTGTCCGAGACCGGCGTGCAGACGTTTCCGATCCGGGCGGGTGGCATTGAAACGGCGAATATTCAGATTTTGCGGGAAGAAGGCGGGCAGGCGGTGCTCAAGTCCTTTTTTACGTATACCGACGAACGGACGGCGAATAACGACCCTCCCAAAATTCAAGTGAAAAAGGACGGCAAGCTCATCAAGCGATCCGGTATTCGAGTCGATCGTCTGCGTGAGCAATGGACAGGAAAGGAGATTTACCAATGGGACGATATCCGTCAGCCAGGCGTCACGTTCGAACTCGCCTACATGACGCCCGGACGGAAGGTCGACGGGGAGTGGACGTTCGGGACGTTGCGATTGAACAAGGAGAAAGCGTTGCAAGCGTCGGCGACCCGGGAACTGGACTTGCCGTTCCGAACGACGGACGGAGACGCCGCCGTCCGCAAGCTGTTCATCCGTCCGACCGGGATTCGGCTTGAGATTGAGCATCGGCGGGAATTTGGGTGGCTGCCGTATAAACGCGTCTATTTGTCGGTCGCCGGCCGGCAGCTGGAAGGCGAATGGAGAGCAATCGATCCGGGCAATCAGCCTTCTTCTCCTTATAGGCAGACCTATCTGTTCGAAGCTCCGCCCGACCTGCTCCTGACGCCGGATATGCCGATGGAACTGCTGCTGCAGGACGAAAGAGAAGAGAAATGGTTTTACGAACAGCCGGTGCGCTTGCCCGATATTTCGGATGAAAAGCGGACGCTCACGACCGATGTCGGGGGCTACACCGTCAACTGGACGTATTACAAACGGAACGGAAAGCTCTATATCGAAAGCGAGAGCCCTGACGATCGGTTCGGCGGGATCAATCAGACGTTCTACTACCAGGGCGAGCAGCGTATCCCGGGGCAAACGATATACGACTATATAGAAGCCCCCGGCGCTGCCCATGACGGCAACAAGCGGGTGGAATGCTACCCTGGCTTCGAAGGCGCGGATGCGGAGCTATATATCTACATGTATTATGTCAACCATCCTGAACGGAAGTTGACGGTGAAGCTGCAATAGCGACACAGGAGTCTGGTGAAAAATCGCGAGACGGGCGGAAGAACGGTCCACACGCATAGCGCCCGCTTATTCACCGGATTTCCAGACCAGCCTGATCATTTCGGGTTGGTCTCTTTTTTTGAGAAAGCGAACCATTTGCCGTCCTGCGGTGTTCATAATATAGAAGCTCGCGTCCAAGGGATCCCGTCGGCAACGACATGCGGGGCGGCTTCGAAAACGATGATTCGTCAAACGTAAACGACGGAGAGGGGAATTATGAAGATAAAAGGAGAACGAGAACGATGATGCGATCATCCGCCATTGTCAAATTAAGTTTGCTTCTGCTTGGCGTTGCGGTCGTGTTGAGCGGTTGCTTCGGGGCCAAGCCCGTTTTGGAAGAGATGGGCGAAGAAGACAAGGGCATCTTGAAAGTACTTTATTACGACGAGGACAGTTTTTACCTGGAGTACGGGAATGCGTTCAACGCCAAATTTCCCAACATTGAGCTCAACGTTGTAAGTACGAAGGAACTCATGCAAAAAAGGGCGAACGACGAAAGCTTCGATTACCGAAGCGAGCTGACGAAATGGATCGAACTCCACAAGCCCGACGTGCTGCTGCTTGGCCGGAATGACTATGAAGCGTATGCGCAGGAAGGCAAGCTGTATAATCTGGAGTCGATCATCAAGCAGGAGCGGTTCGATGTGGAGGGCTACATGCCCGGCTTGATCGACGGACTGCGGGCGAGCGGGGGAGGCTCGCTTTACGGGCTGACGCCGTATTTTTTCACCAGGGTCTTGTATTATAATGCCGACCTCTTCACCGGCAACGGCATCGAGCCGCCCCACAACGGGATGGCTTGGGAAGAGCTTCTCAGGCTGGCTGCGCGCTTCGCGAAGGCGGGGACGAAAGACGCGCCTGTGTATGGATTAGACGCAAGCGACGGCGATGCGGCGGCGCTGCTGGACAGTATCGCCCGGACGATGAAGTTGCAACTGTTCGATGAGCAAGGGCAGCAGGTGCTGCTGCAATCCGAAGGCTGGAAAGAGGCGTTCCGTCTGACGGCTGACGCTGTCCGCAGCGGGGCGGTGAAGGTTCTCGGGCCAGGCGAGGGCGTCAGCTACTTCCCGTCAGACGATCGATTTGTGAATGGGCAGGCGGCCATGGTCATTGCGGGTCCTAGCCTGGCTTACAACATTAACGATACCTCGTATAGCAAAAAAGCCAAAAAGTTCGAATGGGGAATGGTTTCGGTCCCTGTCGACCGTGCGGATCCCGGAAAAACGCCGTTTGCATCTTACAGGGAAACCTTCGCCATATCGGCGCAAGCCGCGAACAATCGGGTGGCCTGGGAATTCATCAAGTATGCCGCGGGACCGGATAGGGCGAGAGCGGATGCGCAAGGTATGATCTACCAGTTGCCGACCCGCATCGGGATCGTCAAGGACATCAACGGGAAAAGCGCGGAACCGTTGTACGCGCTGACGCCTATGGAGGAGAACGGCGAGCGTGCGGGAAAGAACGTTCCCAAATCTTTTGAGGTAGCTTATACGCCGCTCTTGAACGAAGCGCTGCAAGCTGTGATTGGGGAGACGAAGACGGTGGATGAGGCGCTCGCCAATCTGCAGCAACAGGCGCAAGCGACGCTTCAGGCCGCCCGCAATGGCAAATAGGCGCAGGGACGCGGCAACGAACGCCGTCGGTGCGAAGCGGCGGATCCATACACAACATGCAGGCGGACGGACGAAGCTCCGATGCGTCGTTCGTATTACGTTTGCAGATTAATGAAGCTTGCGGGAGGCGCTTCTTCTGTCTGGGGTGCCGCCGCAAGTCAAGGGAGAATCGGAAAGAGATGAAGCTCACAGGGAGATGGAAAATGACCGGGCTGCTGCTTGGCGCTGCAATCCTGTTGAACGGTTGCTTCGCAGACAAGCCCGAACAGTCGAAATTGGGCGAGGATGCCCCTGGAAGTTTGAAGGTCTGGTACCCGGACGTGGAGCCTTTTCAGCTTAAGTATGGGCAAATGTTTGCCGCCAAGTTCCCCGATATCGAGATCGAGGTGTTGCGAGCGCGTCAATGGCTCGAAGAAGCGCGGCAGCAGGGAGACGAGGGGGCGATAGAGCGGCTCGTCGAGCAACACAAACCGGATGTGCTGCTGTTGGACGAGGATGAATATGAACGGCTTGCTCAGGCCGGCAAACTGTACAATCTGGAGGCAATCGCGACGCAAGGCCAATTCGATATGAACAGTTATATGCCGGGCGTCATCGACATGCTGCGGGAAAAAGGAGGCGGTTCGCTCCACGGACTGGCTCCGTTCATCCGGACGCGTGTGCTGTATTACAATGCCGATCTGTTTCAAAAGTATGGCATCGCTCCGCCCTCCAACAAGATGCAGTGGGGCGAACTGTTCGCGCTATCGGCGCGCTTTGCCAATGCAGGAACCAAGGACGCTCCTGTCTACGGCTTGATGGGCAATGAGGCGTATGATGTGCTGTCTGAGGTTGGGTCCACTTTGGGGCTGCAATTGTTCGATTCGCAAGGCGAGAACATCATGCTGCAAACGGATGGATGGAAACAAGCTTTCAAGATGACGGCCGATGCGGTCCGGAACCAGGCAATCTCGGTTCGTTCCCCCAAGGAAGCCGGGGAAGGGACGGAAGGCGCCCGCTATTTTCTTGCTCAAAACAAGTTTTTGGGCGGCGAAGCGGCCATGCTGCTCAGCGATCATTCCTTTGCCGCTCAGCTTCGCAACCGGCCCAATATATTCAACTGGGGGATGGTGACGATTCCGGTCGATCCGGCGCGGCCGGATGAGTCGGCTTTTATCAGCGTGCCTAAAATTGTAGCGGTTGCTGCCGACTCGCCCCGCAAACAGGCTGCTTGGGAATTGATCCGCTTTATGAACGGCCCCGCAGTGGCCAAAGCCAGATCGCGCACGGTCGGGAGCGAACTGCCGGCCATACCCGGTTATTTCACAGGCGGCAATCAAGCCGATACCGAAGTGTTCTATATGCTGAAGCCGGCGGCTCAATATAACGAACGCGTGAAGAAGCGGATTCCGGATCGTTTTTTCACGGCGTATTCAGCGCTGGCGAACGAAGCGTTGCAAGCGGTGGCCGACAACGTAAAAACAGCGGACGAGGCGTTGGCCGAGCTGCAGCAGAAGGCGCAAGCGGAGCTGAAGGCGGCCCGCAGCAAGACGGCGGCGCAGCCGGAAGGTTGAGTTTGGATCCGATGGGTGTGACGAACCCCAGTGCGCTTATTCACGGAAAAATGGCGTTTTGAAAAACGTAACGAACCCCGGAAGGCTGTCGATTAAGTATGGACATCTGTAAGCGCAGGCGAAGCGGGCATGAGCGGACCGTAGATCCGTTATCTGTGAACGAATGTGCCCAAACGAGAGGTTCGCGGACAATAGATCCGTTATACGTCTAAAATCGCTGCTAAACACCAGCAAAATCGGCAAATAACGGATCCTGTGTCCGCATGGCCCAAAGTTGCCCGCTTCTGCGGCAAAAATTCGTTGTCCATAGAAAATCGACAGCCTCCCCGGAAGCGCTATGGCCTGTAAAACAGGAACAATCCGTGCGTTTTTAGCTGAATAGCGTCGCTGGGGTTCGTTAGATTTCTAAGCTGTGCGCGAATGGACGGAATAAGGCGACCAAGGCGGATCTAAGCGGACTTAAGCGGACCGTCGATCCGTTATCTGTGAACAAATATGCCAAAACGGTATGTCTGTGGACCGTGGTTCCGTTATTGGCCTCAAATCGCCGCGAAAATCAGGCAAAATCCACAGATAACGGATTCTCTGTCCGCGAAAGCTTCCAATCACCTGTTTTCCGAGCAAATAACGGATCGTAGGTCCGCATACCTCTATTCAATGAGCGGCTTTTTCAGATATGATGCCGATTGCTTCCTGAATGGTCAACTCCACTTCTGTCGTCTCGATCATATCTTTCAAACGCACTTTCCCAACACTTTTTTCATCTTCCCCTATTAGTATGACATACCGGATTCCTTTAGATGAAGCTGTGGCAAGTGATTTTTTCAATTTCCGTTTACTTGTGTCGATACTTGTACGAATACCGCTAGCCCGTAGCATTGCTGCTGTATTAAGCACTTCTGTAACAGTTTGGCCAATAGGGATGACAACAACTAAAGCGCCTGGTGTTTGCACTGGGCGATTCTCAAGCATCTCCATGATGGATTCCATGCCAAAAGAGATTCCTACTGTTGGATATTGCATATCATCTCTGCCGACTAGCTGTCCAATTATGGCGTCATAACGACCGCCGCCACCCAAGCTTGAAGTGAAAGCGTTAGAAGCATCAAAGATCTCATAGACCGTTCCAGTGTAAAACGATAGTCCGCGAGACAGAAAGGGATCAAACTTACATATCTGCGCTAATCCTAATTTCTGAATGATATCCTGAAGGCACTGGACTTCCAGCGCACCGGGGTTTTCTTGGATTCCATATTTTCTAGCTACATTTTCAAACGTTGGGTTATCTAACTCAATTAGATTCGCTATGGCATTGATTACTTGAGCATCCAGCCCTTTACTAACGAGCTCCTTGATGACCCCGTCTTTTCCGATTTTTTCAATTTTGTCGAGTGTCAGCATGACGGATAACTTTTCATCAGAAGGTACGCCAATGGCTGCAAGCACTTCACCTAAAAAACGCCTGTTGTTCCACCTAACAACAATCGGAATTTCCAGCCTGTTGAAAACCTCAACCGCTAGCTGCATTAACTCAGCCTCAGCTTCAGGACCCGAAATGCCAACAACATCGACATCACACTGTAAAAACTCACGCAGGCGACCTCGTTTAACAGGTCCATCCCGAAAAACCTTCCCGATTTCATACCTCTTGTAAGGAAATTCAATACCTGGATTTAGGGCGATCACCTTTGCAAAAGGAATTGTGAGGTCATACCGAAGGCCAAGCTTTCGCATCCCTTGATCCGTTAATTGGTACATTTCCTTCAATATTTCATCGCCGCCGGCATACTTCGATGTCAAAAGATCGAGTTCATTCAATATAGTGGAATCCATTCGATCAAAATCATACAGCTCAAATACTTCTTGAAGTGTGGATTGAACTTTTTGTCTGAGAGCTTGTTTCTTTCCGAAGAAATCATAGGTCCCTTTTACATTTTGCACAAAGATCATTCCCTTCTTTTGATAAAATAAAAAACGCGCCGGACCTCTTGGTCCTGCGCGTTCGATATGCCGCAGGGAGGCCAACGCGAAAAGCGTTAGCCCACCCTGAATTAGACAGGTGTGCTAACGCTGGTTGTGATGATGAAGTTGATTTAGCATGATTCTATTCATGGTTTTGATCCCCTTCAACAGTTGAATATACCGATTATAACGGATTGCTTCAGCTCATTCAAGAATGTTTTATTATGGGATTTGTACCGACTAATAATGGAGAGTAAGCAGCAAGGTCCGTAAAGATGTTTAGGTTAGAGAAACACAAAAAAGCATGTCTCTGCTTCTCTGTGCCCTGGGATAGGTACCGTATATCCTTCCAATGAATATTCACTAAATAGGCCCCTTACGATTTAAATGCTTCATTCACAATCAAATGTGAAAGTTCATGATCATCGATTACGTAGGGAATCTCTTCGGGTTCAACCCATATTCTTGCCAGACATTCGTTTTCACGCTTATAAGGCAAGTATTCGACTACACGGGTGCGATAAAATAGCTGGTAACCGATTAGCGGGTATTTTCCATTGGGGTCGAACAAAGGATTTTCTTCATGGCTGACTCTAATCATTCCGAGGAACGAAATTGAATCACACTTCACGTAGCCTTCTTCCATACATTCTCGAATTAGCGTCTCTTCTGGCGTTTCTCCCTCTTCAATATGACCGCCGGGCAAATTGAAACCTCTGCTTGCTACTCGAGCGAGCAGGACTTTACCATCTAGGATACAAACACCGTGAACACTTGTCACATATTTTAAATCGGGAAGCGTTGTACTGGGTAACCAGGTTAATTTAACATGATGTCCTCCCCAATCCACAGCTGTTGTTTTCTCCATATTCGATTACTCCTCCCGAAAAGTTACTGATTGCAATCATAATGCAAGTGCAACCAAAGAATAGTTAAACAGACGATGCTCAAGGTAGGGTTCATGCCTTGTTTGTTTCACACCTCATGAAAGTTCTTCAAGCCTCTTTCGGTAAAACCGCCATCGGGATACGTCACTTTCCTGTTCGCTTGTAAGATTTTCAAAATCAAATGCTCCTTCGAAATCTTTCCCACCGTACTTTTGTTGGAGAAATTCGATCTCACTTATCAGCATTGCTCTTTCGTCATTATCAGCGAATGATTCGCTTGCTCGACTTCTATATCTTTCAACAACAAATCCAAGAGGTTCAACACTTCCGTCGCGATGCTTGAAAGGCATGAAATGCGGAATTTGTGCGTGTGTGTGCGGCTGCCGTTGGTAACCAATAAATCGGCCTTCATCAATCCAGTTGTTGATTGCGGTTACCGATACATCAAAAATCTCGGCTAGTTGGGTAGTCCGAAAAGTAGTGGTTCCCTTGTGTAACAACAGATTCACTTTCATTAAAATCCACGTATTCGATTAACGATTCCAGTGCAGTCACAACCTCGGCTTCCGGATTCGTTGCATGCCTAATGATGACATAGTCTCGCATTAACTTGACCAAGCTTTTTAGCGAACCAACGCTAATAGTGATCTGTTCATGATCGGGTTTCTCGGCAATCTCCCTGACAAGTTCTCTTGCTTCTATCCGAATTTTCGTTGTTGTCATAAGCCTCACCCCTTTACTCATAATGTCATTCACCTCCGCTAAAGTTAAATTACAACGAAACTGCATATGCTCTTATCTTAACATATGAGTCCAATCATACGTTTAAAAGAAGGGCTTATCTTTGAGGTGTAAAACCAGTGCTTCGCCGCGGCGCAAGCAAATGAAAAAGGAGTACTGGTACTGGATCACGAATATGACATATAAAATGAAGCTGGGGACTCTTTGGGAACCGGCAAAACAAAGTCCTGGCACTACTTGATAAGGAAGGGGAATGAATCCTTTGCATGAAAATTTCACTAAAATTTTGACCGAAAGAACAGACTGTATAATATATCATGCGACCCCGAACCCATCTGCGGAAAATTGCACAAGCTGGATAGGCGGAAATGCACCCGAATTCTTTGATGATAAGGCGGACTTCATAAATGAAGGCGATCAAAAATATTACTTTTACTTAAGTATCATTACTCCCTTCAAAAAAAGCATGATTTCGATATTCATCCCCGCAGAATTTGAGGAATACTTGGAAAACAATATTTATCCTCATTGCTCGATAAAGGTGATTGAACATCCAATTTCACCTGAAAGCGTCAAAAATATTTTTACACACCCAGATCTTATTAAACATGCGATTTCAGACGGGGAACTAAGCGATGACCAAAAATCTATGGATGAGTCTTTTTTGATCAAACTAGGCGGAAATCCGAGACTTATTCAACCTAAAAACTATTATTTTACGAAGCTGCAGGAGGAGTCATACTCTTTTTTATTACAAGTAGATGAAGACGGTTATCCCGAAACGCTCCTTCAAGATGATTGCAGAAATTATCCTTTTAGTTTTGGTGCTCTCTATATTTTCGCCAAAATCGGGATGAATGAGATCCAAAATCCAATAGCCGGTTTTTGGCAATTTTCGTGATATAGCGTTTGCTCGCATCCCTTGAGCTTACAGCATACTTCAATGTTTATAGTTTTCCTTAGAAGGCAGGATGCCTGTCCGGGCTTCAGCATGGCCTGATTGCTGCCGCGTGATCCGATTGGTATCCATTTGTGCCAATAGAGAAAAATAGAAGCCTCAGGCTCGTGCGAAAGGGATAATCGGGTTGTTTGTGAAGGAATGAGGAACACTTAGTATTACTTTATAATATTGTATAATGCCGATTGGCTATTGGGAACTTTATGCATGCCCAAGCAGATAGGGGATGAGGGTCATGACTCGCTTGAGCTGGAAAAGAGTATCAATAATACTTCTAATTATTACTTGTAGCGTATCAACTGTACTCATCTATACTATTGTTAACAATCGAGCTCAACAAGAGCAATATTTTCTGGATCATATCCAGTTATCCTTGATAGAACTACAGGGGATCATCGCATCTCAGAAGGAACACAATTGGGATAGTCCCCGATTAGTCATTCAGCAGTTGGACAAGATTCGCAATACGATCGTTTACGGAAACTCTTCACGTTCTTTTTCGATTCTTAGCAATGATGAGAAAAAGTTGCTAATGGGTATCTACTTCCACCTGGAGCGATTGCCGAATGACACCTTGTATGAACTGGCCTCTTGGACCAGTGATAATACAAGAACAGCACTCGAAGTTGAGAAAGCACTGATCAATGCCAATTTTAAGCTGAACACTGGCATTGAGAATAGCTGGAAGCCTTTCATGCAGCGGTGTGAGAAATTGAATGAAGAACTGTTCAAAATGAATGAAACACTGCTCAGGAAATGAATCTCCGAAGAATGATTGCTAGCAAGCGCCAATTCTCCAGTTCGGCATCCGGATATGCGCGGCGCGCGTTAGGTCCGGCTGCTATTGACGGTGAAATTCAGTTCAATGGATTGGCGCTGAACGGAAGGCGGGATGTACTGCCGGAGTCATGTATATGGCCTAAAAGTCTCCGTACCATCAAAGCTTGTGTGCCGTACGGGTGGGACTGTTTCACTTGTGCCAACCTTTTCGGAAGGAGCGAGGTGAAATCCTTCCGACGAATCGATGAACCAATACCCGGATCGAGATACAGAAGTAACATTTCAACCCCGGAATCCGTTAGATAAAATAAATACAATGAGGGGTGCTGATGATGTATGCGGAGCCAAAAAATATTAGGAGTGATCGCCACTTTACTGACGTTATCTGTACTGTTGCTGGCCTGTAGTGAAGCCTCTAGAAGTTCATCTGATTTACCAAAACCACCCGATCCATCGGAGGAACTAGAAGGTAAGCCTTTCCAAATAAATGCAGAAGACATCGTAAGGGTGACAATCACTGACCTCACCGAGGAAATTGAAGGGATCATCGATCAGGAAGCAGATATAAAAGAGTTATCCGAAATTTTGAACAATGCGAGTCCCTATTCAGGTGCTACAACCGCTGATTTCTATGGTTTATTCACATTCAGCATGAAAGATGGTTCTGAAACTAAGCTTAAATTCAGTAGTCATGGGGCAGCCTTCATAGATATTAAGGCCCAACAAGGCTATATGCTTGACCGAAGTAAGGTAAAAGCTTTAAATGCATTAGTGGATCGCATTAAAAAAGAATAAGAAACCCGTCCCGATCCGATCCGATCCGGAACTGTTTTTCTACGTGCGCCGCATCCGCGACCATCTCTAAGGTGAAAGCCCCAAACGGGGGGAGGCGAGCATCTACCGTTAACCAAGAGCAAGGGTGTCCGTTGTGAGGGGGAATCTGAATGTTCCAAGCATTTACTACCATCGAAGAGGCTCTGCACGAGGAAAGTGACATTGGAACTTTTTGTTCCGAAAGTCTATTTTGGAATCTACACAATAGCATATAGCCGTAAGTGGCTACATGCTATCTCGGCGTTCCTTTGCTTACACTATTCCTGGTTTCCATCTTTTATTTCCTCTCCAATCCAACCTCAATAGCCGCAATAACCTCCCTACTAACCTTAGTAATAGCCGCTATTTCTTCCGTACTCCTGCTGCTAATCAATGTCATATGTTCATCTATAGTTTTACGGCGTTCCGAAGCCTCTTCAAAGCGAAAAAGTTCAATAGCCGGAACTTGAAAAGCTGCAATTATTTTCTCCAGTGTTTCTAAAGAAATATTGCGATCTCCTCGCTCCACCCCACCAATATAACTGTAATGAAGTGCCGCGGCTTCAGCCAGTTGTTCTTGCGTCCAGCCTTTTGCTTTTCTAAGCTCGCGTATCCTGCTCCCAACAAGTTCTGGTAAATTCATTGAAATCACCTCTATTCAAGGTTAGAAGAGGTTAGGGACTCAAAACAGATAATCAAAACAAAATCAAAATCAACAATATTAGTACTTAAATGTACAATTTATATTGACCATTCCTTCGAATAACTATACAATCAGTTGAAAGTGGGCTTAAAAGGGGGATTGGATTTTCCATGCACGGTTCTGCAGTCACTGGCCTTGGCCCACCAGATCGGTAATGATAGATGTTTCAAAAGATGTGTGCTGTTATTCGAATCGCTACGTGAATGGGTGACGGAGGAACAGATTGGCCAATATCGGAAATTGGGTATTTAAAGTTGCATATTGTTTTTACCTGTGGTAGTATCTGGACTAATTATAATGAAAGTAGGCGATTTAAATGACAGTCAGCTCTTTCCAACTAACCACTACATCAGAGGTACGGAAGGCATAATATCGGTTTATCCCATATTACGAATCTTCCGTGTCTTATAAAACGGAGGAGAAATGAATGTTTAGTTATTACAGTGATCTGTGTACGGAATTATATGATTTTACCAAACCAGTCGGCTACTCGATCGATGGCGATATCGAATATTATCTCGATAGACTCAAATCTTGCCGAGGTCGAATTCTGGAAGCGGCCGTAGGCTCCGGTCGCATGCTTATCCCGCTGCTTGAGGCAGGATTGCTTGTGGATGGGATTGATTATTCCCCGGAAATGTTGGCTTCGTGCCATAAACGATGCGAAGAGCGGGACTTAAAGCCGGATTTGTATGAAGGAGAATTACAAAATTTCTCGCTGCCTCATAAGTACGAGGCCATTATTATTCCAACCGGCTCTTTCTGTTTGATTGAAAATCGTAAAGACTCGATTAACGCGCTGCAATGTTTTTACGATCACCTGGTTCCTGGGGGACGGGTAATTATTGACCTGATTTTACCCGATAGCCTAAAGGCAGGAAAGATTTCTACGTCAACCTACACTCTCCCTTCAGGGGATGTTATAACACTAGAAGACAAACTAGTAGAATTTAATATGCTCCATTCTTATACGGTTTCCTACCTAAAGTATGAGAAATGGCGCAAAGGAAAGCTCATTCAATCCGAGTTGCAGCGTTTTGCGCTGCGCTGGTACGGTATTGAGGAATTCAAGCTTGTGCTGGAGAACATCGGGTTCTCGGATATTGTATGCTCTACCGATTATGTTTACGGTAAGGAACCGACAAACGGGAATCAGACATTCACTTTTGAAGCTGTTCGCAAGTAGAATTTCAAATTTAAGAGGTCTTGGAGCTATGTGCCAAGACCTTTTTTTGTACGACGGGCAGCCGCATCTGTTGCCGCGGCGCATTACATAGTCGAAATGAATCAGACAGGAAGCAGTCCGCTGCAGCCCTCGCTTCATGAATGGGCGGACGGTTTTGCTTTGGAAATTGCCATTTTTACGATGATCAGCACCAAAGCAAGCAATGCAAACATAATGCCGCACCAGATGAGCTGATGCGTGCCCAACTGAGAAATAAACCAGCCTCCGATCGCAGTTCCGACCGTAATGCCAACATTGGAGAAGGAGACAAACAAGCTGTTGCCGAATTCAGGCGCTTCTTTCGCCTCAGTCATCAACAAGGCTTGGCTGACAATAAGCCCTCCGGAATGCACGGCCCCCCAAATAAATACGATGACGACCATCGGCAAGAAATATGAACCGAGATAATAAGTGAATAAATAAATGACCGCATATACTAGAGGAAACAGGATGACGGTCTTTGTCATGCTTTTGTGCAGAAAGCCCCCAAACAAAAAGTTCCCAACAATCATGATGACGCCAAAGGCCATCAGCATCATGCTAATCCATGATCCGTTCATATGGGTGACTTGTCCAAGATATTCGGCAAAGTAGCTGTACACCGAAAACATAGCTGAAAAGATGAAAATAACGGTCAAGATCGTTAGCCATAGTCCAGGTTTGTGCAATATGCCAAGCTGCTTGCCAAAAGACATTTTTTCCTTAACCGGCATGGATGGGAGCCAGACCAGTATCCCTATAAAAGCGACCATGCTTACAACAGCTCCGAACAGGAAAGCAGCCTCCAGCGAAATTTTTTCTGCGAGATAAGAAGTCAGCGGCACGCCAAACGCAAACCCGACGGTTATTCCGGCAAAAACTTTGGTGACGGCATTGCTGCTTTTTTCCGGAGGAACAAGGCTGGCCGCGGTCACTAGTGCAATTGAAAAAAAGACAGGATGAAAAATAGCAGGGACAATCCGGAAAGCCAGCATGATTTCGAACTTGGTTGTATAGGCATAGACAATATTCGAAATGGCAAACATAAGCACAGCGGTCAATAAGATGAACTTACGATTAATGCCGGACGCGAGTAAGGTCAGGAATGGACCTGAAATGGCAACGATTAAAGCAAAGATACTGACAAGATACCCGGCCTGAGAGGGCGATATCTGAAATTTTTGCGTCACTTGGGGAAGAACGCCGATAATCCCCATTTCCGTTGTAATAATGCCAAATACACCTAAAGCCAGAAAAATGATAAGTGAAGAGTGAACCTTTTTCATTTGAAATGTATGCCTCCATTAATATTCATATATAGAATTATAGATATGATAAGCGAAAAAAAGCCTCCTTTCGGTTATAGTTTAGTTTGGACGTACTCGGAAAATTGCTGGATGGTCTTTTCGTTTCGGCGATAGTACGTCCATTTCCCGATGCGCTCCGATTCCAATAAACCAGCTTTTTGCATGGTGGCTAAATAGCTTGAAATGACAGACTGGGCAAGTCCCGATTTGGCCTGAATATCGCCCACGCATACACCAATGCGAAAATTTAGCCCCTGCTGCAAATAGGGCTTTTCATCAAAAAACGCCTCAGGATTCTTTAGCCATTGCATAATTTGACAGCGCGTCTCGTTAGACAAAGCTTTATAAATCAATAAAGGGTCCATGTCCATTATTATATCTACTTTTATAGATTTGTAAAGATGTTTATCGAAGGACTGGCCGACTCTTTTGCAAGTGCGGTATATGGCGAGCATATGATGGGGCCTTGGGTGTCCTCATTCGATGAAGAAGACTTGCTCTATTCAATAGAGGTTATGCTCCAAGCTTTGGATGTAAAAGGATTTGCCGAGGTTAGCAGTTACATGTTCGGTGATGAAATCGCTAAGGAAAAAGGCTATCAGCCTGTCGGGCTTTCAGCTGCCGCTGGTTATGCGGTAGGCGATCATATTGTTCAGCAGTTTTTGCAAAAGACAGGGACATCTGTTTATGATGCTACACAGTTGCCGGCTGCAGAAATCATTGCAGGGAGCCAAGTTTTCGGGGGTCGGTAAGTTCCTGGATGGTTGGCAGTTTGAGCTCCGCGCGGCGCTCTCCCCCATTTCCCGTTATGCTGAATGTTTTGTCCGCCTGTCCATTTACAATCATCCGTCAATAAATCCCCCCTTTTAGCATGATTGTCTCCTTTAGCCCAGCGCGGGCTGTCCTCTATAATAAAGCTAAGAAGGCGAGGCAAGGTACAGACAGTGCAACTTAACACGCAAGGGCTGTGCTATGCACAGAATGCGGAAAATGGGCTTCTGTAGGGATAAGTCCTGCTACTTTTCTAGGAAGGGAATGTTTGTGTGATGAGTGTCCAACAGGCGGAATGGATCTGGTATCCCGGAGATTTCGAGGTGTGGCTGCGCAGAGAGGTGGAATTCAGGCGGGATGAGCGGTCCGTTGTCACTCCGCCGATATGGAAGGTAGATAGTCCGTATGTCTCCGTCAGGTTCAGGAAAACAATCGATCTGCCGAAGCGGGAGAAAGTGCGGATTTGCACATACGGATCGCTGAGACTGACAGTCGATGGCGTAATGATGGAGCGAACGGAAGAGCTTTGGATTGAAGCGGGCGAGCATACGCTCCTTGCGGAGGTCAGCCATATCACGGGATTGCCTGCTTTGTACATACAAGGCAGTACGTTTGCGACAGATGGATCCTGGGAAGTCAGCCATACGATGCACGGCTATAAGCCAGTCGGCTGCGGCGGCTTCACGGACCCGGGCATTGCCCCAGCCGATTATCGTCTTCCTACGGTGGAAATAGAGCCAGTAAATGTAGAGCGGACAGAGGAGACGATCCTCGCCGACTTCGGCAAACAAACCTTCGGATTTGTGCAACTGCGCGGCGTTAGCGGTCAAGGGAGGATTCGGCTCGACTATGGGGAGTCGCTGGAAGAGGCGAGCGATTCGGCCTGCTGCGAGACGTTCGACGAGCTAACGGTCGGGACCGATGAAGCTTCGGTCCTGACGGTTGAACGGTCACGGGCGATGAGATATGTCCGCGTGACGTTTTCGCAGGGCATGTCTGTGGCGAATATCGCCCTGCTGCATGAATATTTGCCCGTACAGTACCGCGGACAGTTCAGTTCATCCGATGAAGAGCTGAACCGGATCTGGGACGTATCGGCCTATACGTTCCATTTGAATACGAGAGAACTGTTTCTGGACGGAATCAAGCGAGACCGCTGGGTGTGGTCGGGAGATGCTTACCAAAGCTACCTGATGAATTATTATCTGTTTTTCGAGCTCCCTGTCACCCAAAGGACGATGGTTGCACTGAGAGGCAAAGACCCGATCGAGCATCATTTGAATACGATTTTGGACTACTCGCTGTATTGGTTTGTCGGGCTGAAAGATTATTATCTCTACACGGGAGATTTGGCGTTCATCGCGCAACAGTACGAGAACATCATTGGCCTGCTTGAATTTTGCCTGTCCAGAGTGAATGGCAACGGGATGCTTGAGGGCAAGCCGGAGGATTGGGTATTCGTCGATTGGGCGGATATGAGCAAGGACGGCGAGCTGTCCTTTATTCAAATACTTTTCTGCATGAGTCTGGAGACGGTTGCCGGCTTCGCAGCGCAGCTCGGACATGCCGAAGACGCCGCCCGGTACGGGGCGATGGCCGAGCGGCTGAAGCGGGAGCTGAAGAAGGCATTCTGGGATGAAGAGCGCCAACTGTTCATTCATTCTCGGAGAAATGGCGAGCCTGACGGAGTTGTAACCAGGCATGCCAATATGTTCGCTTTGCTGTATGACTTCCTGGACACAAACGAGCGATCAGCGGTCAAGGGAAATGTGCTGATGAATCCCGATGTTCCGGCTATTACTACGCCTTACATGCGTTTCTACGAGCTGGCCGCGCTGTGTGAAGCTGGCGAACAATCGGCTGTAAGGGAGGAAATGTTGGCCTATTGGGGCGGGATGCTCAAGCTGGGAGCGACCTCCTTCTGGGAAGAGTACGATCCGAAGCAATCCGTGCCGGAGCAGTATGCGATGTACGGCCGCAAATATGGCAAGAGCCTCTGTCATGCCTGGGGAGCAAGCCCGCTTTATTTGCTCGGCAAGTACTTTTTGGGTGTGACGCCGGCCAAGCCAGGTTATGAAGAGACGCTGATCGTTCCCCGTCTCGGAGGATTGGATTGGATGGAAGGCTGCGTGCCGACTCCTCATGGCGAGGTAACCGTTTATATGGATCGGCAGGAGATTAAGGTATCCGTTCCGTATGGCGCAGGGCGCTTGAGATTTCAGAGCGATGTGCTTCCTGAAGCGAATAAAGGGGATATTGCCTGCATCGAAGACGGTATTTACGAGCTGCAGATGGATGAGCCGGGACATGTTTACGCTATTCGGTATGGGTCGGTGGAGTAGGGGCTGTACCGCGATTTCTTTTTTGAAACTCAAAAGGAAGGTTATTGCAGGGCTCTCTTATGTGGAGAGTCCTTTTTTGTGAGATGGGGAGTACTCGGGATAATGCCATAAAGTTGGAGGTATGTAATGGATATCCCTTATACGCTTCGATCTTTATTAGGGACAAAGACGACTAAAGGGATTTTGCATTTAGACACCATGCAGCTCCCACGGAACCATCAGGGAATGCAAAATCGCCCTCCGCGATTTTCTCCCAGCCGAAAAAATGAGATATTGATCTGAAAAGATGGAAAGAATGCGCTTACAATTATCTTTATAATAAGAGGTGAAACGGCCGTTTCAATATCAAAGTCGGGAGGAGTTTCATGAAACGTTGGACGATGCCTCTTGTTATGCTGGTTTTCGCGGCGGTGTTGGCGATTTCGGGAAGTCCGGGTAAGGCACAAGGGGCGAATGCGGGTTATCGTATCTTTATTCTTAACGACGACGCATTACTCAGTGAGGATGCGCAGGCACCGGTCGATATCGGCGGATTAAAGGCGTTTTATGAGGATGACGGTCATACGGTCACGCTCGTCGACGGAGCGCAGTTATCCTCGAATGCCAGCTTTAATGCCGATTTATGCGATTTGCTGGTCCTGCCCTACGGACCGAAGTTTCCGCTGGAGTCGATCCCCAATTTCAAAGCGTACATGGCGGCTGGCGGCAAACTGATTACGCTTGGCGGCTATGCATTCTCGCGCTTGAACGAGAACAATGCAAATCATGCTTTGTCCGTATCGGCAGCAGCACCCGCTGAGGCCCATTGGCGCACGACTGTCGATCCGGCCAAGTTCGCACAACGCACTCAACTGAAACTGTCTGTGTGGATGAAGACCGATGATGTTTCCGGGAGTGGCGGCTATGCCCATAGCTCGGTCTACATCTATGACGGCAACGGGAACATGCTGAGCTGGAACGATTTCAAAAAATCGACCGGGAAAAACGGTTGGGCCCGGTACGAGAATGATTTTTCAGTTCCGGCCGGTGCCGCCTCGATTCAGATCAACCTCGGCCTGTTCCAGGCCAAAGGGACGGTCCGCTTTGACCGGGTGCTGCTGACGGATGCAAGCGGCGATGTCGTACTGCTCTATGACGATTTCGAAGAAGGCATTCCTGCCCATTGGCAGCCGGTCAAATACGCGGGCAGCGCTGTCCTGGAGCTGACCGCCGCGGACGTACCCGCGCAGCTGGAGGGGTCGAACCATTCGCTATCTCTGTCCGCAGCGACTAAAAGCTCTGCGCAATGGAGTGTTTCTTTCGATCCTTACAGGCTGGCCCCGAATACGGATTACAAGCTGAGTCTTTGGATGAAGACGCACCAGGTCGATGTCGGCGGTTATGCATTCGCGGCTTTGTACTTTTACGACGCATCAGGTGCCCGGCTCGGCTGGAAAGATTTGCGGCAAGCGAAGAAGACAACAGACTGGTTCAAGCAAGAGTATATGTTCCAGGTGCCGGCCGGAACGGCGCGGGTGGACCTCAATCTGGGCTTGTCAGGCACATCGGGGATCGCTTACTTTGATAAAGTGAAGCTGACTAATGCTTCCGGGACGGAAGTGATCTATGCCGACGATTTCGAAGAGACCGAGCCGGAGCGGAATTGGCGGCGGGTAACATTTGGCGGATCCCCGGTCTTCGGGCTGTCCGGTGAAGCACCGGTCGAGACGAGCCAACCTGTATTTCTGGGCTCCGACCGGCCGAGTTATGTCGGAGATCAGGCATTATACGATTCCTCGTCCATCCCGATCTTCGATATGGAACATGCACTTCGCAACGTCGCTGTAATCGAACCGGCCATGGACCAGAAAATTTTCGCCGGGAACCTGAGTCTCACCGCCCCGGTCGAAGGTTACTCGGCTGTAACCGTCACGGGCAATAACCGGGGCCGCTGGCAGCCGCTCATTACGGCCAAGGACAAGAACGGGGAGACACGCGGCACGATCGGCGCGATTATGCGCCTGTTCCCCGAACCGGACGAGCGGTACGCTCTCGAGAATATCAACGAGTGGCACGATTACCCCGGTGCCAGCATTGCTTTCTTCGGCGTTACGAACCGGAATTTGCTCGATCCCGCCAATACTGCGCTGCGCGCAGGCTTCCGTAAGCTGACTGAAGCTTTGGTCCGCGATGTCTACATCGAAACGGTTGCGAACCGATGGGACAATTATAAGCAAGGGGAATCGCCGCAAATGACTGCTTACATCGGAAACGGCGGCAAGGGGCCCGTCTCCGGGATGGTTCGGTTCGAAGTTATAACGGAAGACACCGGACAACTTGTCTACTCGCAGGATGTGCCTTACAGCGTCAATGCCAAGAAGCATGCAGCCGTAACCGCGACCTGGAACACGCCGGCGTTTACTGATGATTTTTATACAGTAAGAACCATTTTGAAGGATGCAGCCGGCAACGACATCGACCAATTTACGAACTGTTTCTCGATCTGGGATCAGGCGGTTGTCGATGCTGGCCCGCATATCAGCTATACGGACAATTATCTTCAGATCAAGCGGCCGGATAACACTGTGAAGACGATCTTCGCCGCCGGCTCGGACGATGGGGCGAATTTGCCACTCGCGATGGATCAGACGGCACTGCAATGGAAAATAGATATGAAGCAGCATCTCGATGCAGGGATGTCTATTTACGAACTGCTGCAGCAATACCCGGCCTTCTCGCCTTGGTCCGACATCTTCGACGATCCGGACACCAAGGAAGCCTATTTACGCAGGGTGGATCATATCGTCTATCTATCCCAAAAATACAAGCAAATTTACAAAATGGGGCTGGCCATCGGCAACGATGTCGGTGCTGCCGATGCAGAATTGGAGCAGACGGCCGGTTTCATCGAGGAGATGGCCGCTCGCTACAAGGATGTACCCGGCCTGATTTATTACTTGAATGGGGACATGAGATCGACGTTGACGGAAAAGTTGCTGCCGATCTGGCGTAGCTTCCTGCAAACCCGCTACGTAAGCGTTGCGAAGCTGAATATCGCTTGGAAGACGAATTATGCGTCGTTCAGCCAGGTCCCGCTGGAAGGAAATTATCCGGATGCCGGAATCGATCCGCAAGACGCAAATGGCTACGGGCTATGGGGAGACCGCAAGGCCTACGATTACAATACGTTCAAAACCGCGCTTGTGACAAGGTGGACAGAGAGGCTGATCGAAGCGATCCGGGCAGGCGATCCGACACATGACAACCATCCGATTGTGTGCGAGTTTTATCGCTGGCCTGCTTACGGCTTCGATATCTCCACGGCGATTGGAAATCTGACCTACTCGAATGTCGGCAATTTTGAACTGCATTACACATTCCCGGAGCAATTGCAGTATGCCGACCTCAGGGCGATCGGCAAATCGTTCGGCGTAGGCGAATTCGGCAAACGCACGCATCCGCTGTTTTCCAACGTCGAGTACGAAACGATCGCGTCGACATCCTACGAGGAAGCCCGCAACAACTTCTTCGGCTACATGAGTATGGGTTTTGCGATGGGTGCCAACCATATGCAAACGTGGAGCTGGGCGGACGAGTCCAGATTCGTATTTCCCTGGGGTATGCGGTTCACCGGCGATCGCGTCGGCCGCGATCTGCTGTACTGGTTCCGCAATATGAATCTGTTTACGCGCCAGGTCGAACCGGTCTATGAGCCGGCGCAGGTGGCCGTCATTCAGCCTGACCGGTCGAGAATGAGCGGAGGGACATTCGGCATTGCGGCACACTGGGCATCCGTCAACGCTTTCGATATTTTGCAATCCGCGCATGTTACACAAATACGCACGCTGAACGAGAACGTACTGGAGAATGACCCGAACGAACCGATCGACCCGGCTATCAAGGTAATTTTTTATCCTGTGCCGTACAATCCGGGCGACATCGTCTATAACAAGCTCAAAGCCTGGGTACAGGCAGGCGGTGTCCTGTATTTGTCGGGTGATATTTCGTACGATGAGAACTATGAGCGCACAAAAGGACAACGGCTGATTGAGCTTGCGGGCGCGACTAGCGCGGCGCCAACAGTATATTACACGGGCCTGAACTGGCACAAAGCGCCTTATGCGCCAAAGTACTATGCCTACGATCCCGCTGCGCCTGACAAAGGACGTAGCACAATGACGCCGTATATCGTCAAGCCGAATCTGGAGGTGGCGTTCGGTGCCAACGTTACAGTGCTGTATAGAGACGAGAACGACAATCCGGTTATCGTTCAGAACGATGTTGGGGCGGGAAAAGTGGTTTATTCAACAGTGCCTGTCGAAATTTTTTACAATTCCGGCATTTTCAACAGCGACCCGTCCACGCTTGAACATGACGTTGCACTGTACCGGAAAGTGTTGGATCTGGCGGGCATCGGCACGACGACCGTATTGGAGCCGGACCGTTCACGGGTGAAGATGTTTGAACTGCCGCTGAAAAACGGCGCTGGGCGGATATATACGGTGACGAACGTAAGCCCGTCAGCCGACTATATCGGTACGGTAAACGGGCGTTTCCGGCACGAGCTGGGCGGCGGTTATTCCGATATGGTGTGGGTGGACGGCAGCGGCCACTTGAAAGGAATCTTCAACCGGGGAGTCGTCAAGGACAACAACGTCACGATTGCCGACAATGCTCCTTATGCGTTCGTGTTCGCCAAGGATGCTGCAAAGCTGACGGACTCGAAGCAGGTCACGATCCTGCCGCAACAGCCCGGCCATTTCAAGCTGAAGAACGATGCATCGTGGACGAATATGCGGGTTGTGTCCGGTCAGGTAGAGGATGGCGCATGGATCGAAAACGATGAGATGCAAGCTTCGGCAGCCGGGGGCTTTATTGAGTTCGACGTTGGCTCTGAACAGGCGAACAAGATCATTTTGATCGTTGAGCAGAGCCAGTACAACGCCCTTAAAACAGCGATCGTTGCCGATTTGACCGACATCAGCCGTTAAACGGCACAGGCAGCGAGAGGTCAGGTTTGCAAGCGGTTTGAGGCTGTTGGCCCGCTCGTACTATATTTCCGATCCGGCCGAGCCTTCAGATGGCATCCCCCTCTGCATTAATTTCCGGTATGCCGTTGGCGATACCCCTTTCATTTTCTGAAAGGCGCGGGAGAACGTCTGGAACGAGCCGAAGCCGACTTCATAGGCGATATGGGAGACGGACAGGTCAGTCGAGGTCAGCAGCCCGCAAGCATGGCGGATTCGCAGGCCATGAAGGAAATGAATGAAATTTTGACCGAAACGCTGTTTGAACGTCTCGCTCAGATGAGAGATATTGTAGTGAAACTTCTGGGCGAGGTGTTCTAGCGTAATATCTTCCCGATAGTGCAGATGCAAATATTGAATCACTTGCCAGACGTTCTCCGGCCGAGCGTTATGCTTGTTTGCGGCCGAGGCGCTCCCGTGCTCTGCATGACGTTTGAATCGGCAGCGGTCGAACAGGACAAGTGCCTCCAGCAGCTTCGCTTTGATGAAAATATTGCGCATCCGCTCACTGCCGGCATACTCCTCCATCATACTGTCGAAAAGCCCGGCAACCAGCGTCATTTCCGGTTCGTTCAACTGCACGAACGGCGGCAGACCCTCCGAGTCGTCCAGCACAATGGAAGCTAGCCCCCATTCGCCTTCCCTAGAATGAAACAGCAGCTCAAGGTCGAAGTTGCAAATATACAGAAGCATTCGGGTTCCAGGCTCGCACTGGATGGCGTGAAATTGGTACGGCAGCAGGAAGATCAGCGTGCCGGGCTCCATACGGTGTCTTATACCGTTGATGATCTGCTCGCCGCTCCCTTCCAGGACGAGAATGAATTCGAGGAAGTCGTGCCGGTGCGGAATAACGTTCGTAACGGTCTCGATCTTGATGCTGTACGGGAAAGCCGTGTCCATGTTCGGGTAGTCGGTAAGATAAATCGGATTATCGGCCATGACGTCCTCCTTGAATTCGGATGCGAATACGCTTTCATTATACCAAAAAAATGAGATACGGAAGTGAAAAGATGGAATGCGTTCACTTGTATGGACCACCTATAATGAGAGTATGAAACGGCCGTTTCGAATTTTGCTGTCAGTCAGCATATGTACGCCGGGAGGTTGCAGATGATCGAAAGAAGAGGCATTATACTGGATTTGGACGATTTGCATGAAGGATGGCCGGATTTGCTGGAGCGCTCCGGCATTAACGTACTCGGGATTCACAATTGGATCCCGGACAACCGCTTTGACGAGAAGATCGATGCCTTAATCGCCCATGCACGCTCTGCAGAGGGAGGCCGGGTGCTGGAATCACTGCGCCAGCGGGGCATAGACGTCGAATATGAACTGCATGCCATGAGCTGGCTCCTGCCGAGGGAGTGGTTCCGGCGGTATCCGGCATGGTTCCGAATGGACGAAAACGGTGAACGCACGCCTGCAGACAACATGTGTCCGTCCAACGAGGAGGCGATGGAGGTTGTCCGCCTGAACAGCGCAAAGCTGGTCCGGATGCTGCCGTCAACGACGAACCGGTATTATTTGTGGCAGGATGACAACAAGCCGTGGTGTCTGTGCGACCGCTGCCGCCAATATTCGGCGAGCGACCAGACGCTGCTAGTCATGAACGCGATCTTGGAGGCGATTCGCTCAGTGCATGCCGATGCCAAGCTTGCGTATCTGGCCTATGCGTTTACGCTGGATACGCCGCCGGAGAAGGTCAAGCCGGCTGAAGGCATCTTCCTCGAGATGGCCGGCCCGATTATCCACCGTACCCCTGAACAACGCGAGCACGGGATGGCCATGCACGACGATGAACGGTTCAAGCAGGCTTTGGAGCGGAATTTGGGTGTATTCGGCTCTCAGGATGCGCAGGTATTGGACTATTGGCTCGATGCCTCGTTGTTCTCTGGGTGGCGGAAGCCGGCGGAAATGCTGGCGTTCGACGCCACAGCGGCGGCCGGCGATATTGCGTTTTACCGGGAAAAGGGCTTCCGCTCGATCACGACTTTCGGTGTTTTTCTGGACCGCGGTTATTTCGAGCGCTATGGCGAGCCGCCGGTTGCCGATTATGCGGCGCTGCTAAAATAAGAGGAGAGGGGGCCGGGGCCGGCATGAAGCGTAAACGGCATGCGTTCCAGGCGGATCTGATCCGCAATCGCTGGCTTTATCTATTATTTTTGCCTGTACTGATCTGGTATGCGATTTTTGCTTATTGGCCGATGTACGGACTTATGATCGCTTTCCAGGATTACAGCATCGTTAAGGGGATAGGCGGGAGCGAATGGGTCGGATGGAAGAACTACGAGACGTTCTTCGGCGATCCGTATTTCCTGCGGCTGCTGCGCAACACGATTCTTTTGAACGTATACGGACTCGTGTTTGGCTTCCCGGTCCCGATCGTACTTGCGCTGTTGTTTAACGAAATTCGTGGGCGCTTTTTCAAACGGATTTCCCAGACGATCAGTTATTTGCCATATTTTATATCTTCCGTCGTCGTATGCGGGCTCGTCATTCATTTTTTGTCGCCCAGCACAGGACTGGTCAATGCGGCGCTGAACAAGCTTGGGTTCGAAAGTGTCTATTTCTTGCAGGACCCGAACTATTTTCGTAGCATCTTTGTCACGATGAGCATTTGGCAGAGCGCAGGCTTCTCAGCGATTATCTATATGGCCGCGCTTGCCGGCATCAGTCCGGAGCTATATGAAGCGGCGCGCATCGACGGCGCGAACCGCTGGCACCAGCTGCGCTTCATTACGCTGCCGGCGCTTATGCCAACCGCCGTCATGCTGCTCATTCTGAGCATGGGCGGCATGCTGCAGTCGGATTATGAGAAAATTATTTTACTCTCCAATCCGACGATTTTTGAAACCGCCGATGTGCTTAACACCTACGTGTACCGGAAAGGCATTCTCGAAACGAATTTCAGCTATGCTACTGCGGTCGGCCTGTTTCAGGGTCTCATCGGTTTTGCGCTGGTCGTGACCGCCAATAAAATCAGCCGTAAAGTTTCGGAAAATTCGCTATGGTAAGAGAAAGTAGGGGGAGAGCATGAATTTGAGCGCCGGCGAACGAAAGCATTGGTTTTCCAGGTTGTTTGATCTGATCGTGGGATGTATTATCGTCTTCGTTTGCGTGGTGACGCTATACCCGTTCGTCTATGTCGCATCCGTCTCTGTCAGTGAGACCGCGAGCGTCATTGCCAACGAGGTGACGCTGCTGCCGAAAGGCTTCAACCTTGCCGCATATGAGACGGTGTTCCGTTACAACGGCATCTGGGTCGCCTATGGCAATACGCTGTTCTATACGGGAATCGGAACAATTGTGAGCCTGCTGCTCACGGTACTTGCCGCTTATCCGCTCTCACGCAAGGATTGGCGGTTCCGGCCAGCCGCCACGCTGATCGTTGCCGTGACGATGTGGTTCGGAGGCGGCATGATTCCGTTCTATCTGGTCGTGAAAGATTTGGGGTTGTTAAACACCAGATTTATCATTCTTATCTATGCAGCGCTGTCAGCGTTTCTTGTCTTCGTCATGCGAACGTATTTCGACAGTCTGCCCAAGGAACTAGAGGAATCGGCGCGGATCGACGGCGCGAGCGATCTCAGGCTGTTGTTCCAAATCGTGCTGCCGCTCTCCAAGCCGGTATTGGCCGTCATCGGACTGTATTACGCGGTCGGGAAATGGAATTCGTACTTATGGGAAATGATTTTTCTGCACCGGGACGACTATTTGCCGTTGCAGGTGCTGCTTGTGCGCATCGTCAAGGACCAGTCGTTCGGCTCGGAGATTGAGCGGGCCATTACGCAAGGTGTTGACGTTGTGCCAATCACGATTCAGTATGCTGCGATCGTTGTAGCGATCGTGCCAATTTTGCTGGTTTATCCGTTCTTGCAAAAGTATTTTGTGAAAGGGGTTATGATCGGCGCGATCAAAAGCTGACCGATGGAGGCCTTGAAGCAATTTCGACTTTAAAAACAAGATGGGGGAATCGATATGCAACAGGTGAACCGAATCATACCGCTTGCTTCCGGACTGCTCGCCGTCCTGCTGCTGCTGGCCATATTGGCTGGCTGCACAGGCAGCGGGGACGCGAATGGAGAGAAGAAGAATGACGGGCAGACGAGCGGGCAGAGCGGTAACGACGGAACGGGCAAGCCGACGGAGCCGGTCAAGCTCTCGATCATGGTGACGAGCAGGGTGCCGGACTCGCCGCTTACGATGGAGACGCCGTTCTGGAAAGAACTCGGCAAGCGGCTGAACATCGAGTTCGAGTTTGTAACCGGCGATTACGATCAGCTTGAGCAGAAGTTCAAGTTGATGCTCGCCTCCGGCGATTACCCTGACATTGTTGCTTTGAATACCGAGCTGTTCAAGAAGTACGGCCCGCAAGGCGCCTTCATTCCGCTTAACGATCTGGTGAAGCAGCATGGGCCAAACATTCAGAAATATTTGCTGGACGATCCGACAAAGCGGATGATGGCGCTTTCCAGTGACGGCAATTTATACGGTGTGCCGCTGCAGACCGCGATTCGGGCGTCTGAAGGGTACATGATCCGCCAGGATTGGCTGGATCGGCTCGGTCTTAAGAAGCCGGTGACAATTGACGATTGGCACACCGTCTTGAAGGCGTTTAAGGATCAGGATGCGAACGGCAACGGCGATCCAAACGACGAAATTCCGCTCATGACCGATTACGCAGCCTATACCACCTTTGCCGATGCCTGGGGCATTCACATCCATCCGTCCGGACCACGCTGGATCGAAGAGGATGACACGATCAAATTTTCTCCGATCGACCCACGGCTGAAAGATTATCTGAAGACGATGAATCAGTGGTATGCGGAAGGACTGCTTGACAAGGAGTTTCTGACGCGCCAGGATCCGGACCTCGAACGGATGATGTTTTCTGACCGAATGGGCGCGGGCCAGCATTGGATCGGTTATATGGCTGCCTACAACGCCAATCCTGCGGCGGAGAAAATCAAGGGCTTCAACTTGCAGGTTGTTGCTCCTCCAGTGCTGCGGGAAGGAGATCAGCCGATGACATTCCGGCAGCAGGCACCGCTCCACGGGATCGGCTGGGCGATCAGCAAGAACAACCAACATCCGGAAGAGACGATGAAGCTGTTCGATTATATCTACGGAGAGGAGGGTCAGCGGCTGGCAAACTTCGGGTTCGAAGAGGATACGTTCACGCTCGGGGAGGGCGACAAGCCTGTATTCACGGAAAAAATCATGAAGAGTCCGGAGGGGCCGGCCAAGGCGTTATGGCGGCTCGGCATCGTCCCGCTGATTGGGTTCCGCCAAGACGAACAGTACGAAAGGCAGTACGCGGTAACCAAAGATGTGGAGAAGCAAATGTTCTTTTATGTGGAGAACAACTATTTCCATGATCTCTTCCTCGCGCTCAATTTCACGGAAGAAGAGGAAAAGCGGCTGAATGATATTCGGACGCCGATGTTCACATACATCGACGAAATGATCCCGAAATTTATTATCGGGACAGAGAAGCTAGACAATTTCGACGATTACGTCGCTAAAGTTAAGTCGATGCGATATAGTGAGATGGAAGAAATATATATGGCAGCTTACGATCGTTACAAGAAACAATTGAATGAAGGTTAAGAAGATGGAGACGACAAGGCGCGGCGGCGCTTGAGGCAAGCTGGCGGAAACGATAGCTGATCTGATGCTTATTCGGTTTGCCGCGCTGCAATAGCATTACAATTTCCAAATTGCCGATAATATGGTAAAATTGAAAAAACGATGTGGAGGTGTCCTTCAAATGATCCCTCCTTATGTTGTAGACCTCTAGGTACGTTACTTCATGCCTATGGGTAAATCTTAAAGTAGCTGCCAGGGATTCCTTTGTTTGATGTAGATGAGATTGAAAGATGGGAAGAGCGTTTAAATCAGAAGAGACTCTTAAGGGAGCAAGAGTACAGACGTGCTTTTGATCCTCGCGTAAAGAAACTCAAAGCGTATCGAAATCACCGAAGAACGAAATATTGGTATAGTCATGAGAGTAAGTATATTCGAAAATTGACACAACGCCGTTTTAGAAGAAAAATGGCAAGAGTAATACTTCTTGAAGAGTATTATAAGCCCGTACCGCATGACTACCGGACCTATGGATGGATCACCTGGTAATTTTCTAAGTGAAATGGGGCTCTGCTTGTCGCCTCCCAGGCTTGTCCAGAATTCGGCTGCTGATCTGCCCGCATCAATTGGTGCGGGTTATTTTGTTTGAGCAGGTCGATGCGGATGCCAAAAGACCAATGGCTTCGCCAAGCTGGAACCTGACCTATGAGCTAGTAAACCTGGCAATCCGACTTCATAATCGTTTCTTTCAAGTACTCATTGAATTCCGTATATTCAATTTCTTGTTGTATAGATGGTCTTCTTCTGCTGCCCATATTCTACTACGATATTATAGGCCTCTCAAGTTCCAGTGATTTTTCCGCTAATATTTAATGCTTGCACGTTACGTAACGTAAGGTTTTATAATAGAGCTACCGGTAAAAAGCTAGCGCCAAAGAGTGGAGATGATCAATGAAAGGATATTTGAAGACTGGGGACCTCGCCAAGCTGACGGGACTTACTGTCCGAACCTTGCGGTTTTATGATCAAATCGGACTGTTCTCTCCGTCTGGGCAGACGGAATCCGGCCACAGGCTGTACAGTGAATCGGACTTGTCGCGTTTACATCAGATTTTATCGCTTAAGGAGCTGGGGTTCTCTCTCGAGGAGATTAAGTCGGTCTTAAGCGGCGGGCTAATCAGTCCGTTGGAGACCGTCAACTTGCAGAAAAGCCGGATCAAAGAGCAGATCAAATTGCAGCAGAAGCTATTGGAGCAGCTCGAGTATGTATCCAAGCTCATGCAGGACAAGGCGCAATTAACGGTTGAAGATTTTGCGAGTCTTTTGCAAGCGATGAAGATGGAGTTTGAGAAGCCGGTTATTGAGCGGCAAACGATTTGGGAGCGGCATTTGGATCTGTTGGGAGCCTTTCTTGCCGAAGAGAGCGGAATGCCAAAACAAAAGGAGGAAAATCAATGAACGAACGATTCATCAAGCATGCGACCTTTGTCATCGAGCGGACTTATACCGCTTCGCCGGAGCGGGTTTACCAAGCCTGGTCCGACCCGGTTGTCAAAGCCAAATGGTTTTCAAAGCCGGACAACTTCGACTTCCGGGTTGGCGGACGCGAGTACAGCAGCGGCGGGCCGCCGGAAGGGCCGGTCTTTACGTTCGATGCCAGTTACCAGGAAATTGTTCCGGAGCAGCGCATTGTTTATACGTACACCCTGGATTCGGGCAGCACACGCGTCTCCGTCTCGATTACAACGGTCGAGCTTATCAAGGTGGAGGGCGGTACAAAACTGATTTTTACGGAGCAAGGAGCGTATTTTGACGGTCACGATACGCCGGAAGTACGGGAACACGGTACAAACCTCATGTTGGACGCACTGGGCAAATTATTTGAAGAAGAGGTATGAACATGACAATGGGCAAAAATGAGATTATTGCCTCACGCGTATTCGATGTGCCGCGGGAGCTGCTGTTTCAAGCTTGGACAACCCCCGAGCTGTTGGCTCGCTGGTGGGGACCGCATGGCTTCACGAACACTTTTCATGAGTGCGATGTAAGACCAGGCGGTACGTGGCGATTCACCATGCACGGACCGGATGGCGTGGATTACCCGAACCATTGTGTCTTTGTTGAGATCGTGCCGCATGAGCGGGTCGCGCTTGATCATCTATCTGGTCACGAATTTCGGGTAACAGCCACCTTTGATGACCTGGAAGGGCGTACCAAAGTTACTTTCCGTCAGAACTTCAAAATAACAGAGGAGTTTGAACAAGCCAAGGCATACTGCGTTGAAGGTAATGAACAGAACCTCGACCGGCTTGGCAAAGTACTGGCGGAAATGGCCTACTAGCTTAAGTACGGGCGAATCGGAGTTGAGCAGACCCAAGCGGAACGTATGTCCGCATGCCTCAAGGCTCCCACCTAGCCGAGCGCTCAAAGACATCGTCGTTCACACTCCTTGCCGGAGATGGACGGCGATCTTTTCTTTTTGGTAACATGAGGGCAGTGGCAGTGATGTGCTGCGATGGATTGCTACGGTACTAAGCCTTGTGTTTGGTATGCGGAAGCTTTACCGTTGGTTGCGCAAGTTTCGTAACAAGCGAAAATCCACCGCAAAATAGGTTGAGGCCCTACACGGTGGATTTCGCTTAACCAAGATTTTATTTTAGCGCGCCGTGGTGATCCACAGCCTTTCAAGTCCTAAGAGTCTTTACCGTTCCCAGCGGTGAAGGCTCTTTTCAGTATACGGCCTAATGTCTCAACCTTATACTTGAGAATACAACGTCTATTAGTGAGTTTGGCTTTATTTTATCACGTCATACCATCTCATACAACGTGTAAAGGCCATATGCCAGGCTTTCCCCTGAACGCGCCCAACGAACCTTAATTAGGGTAACCTTCATTTTTCAGCCGCGGCGCGTTACATCATAGAAAAACGGATGAACCGTACACATAAGCGCAAGGTTTTCTCATTGCCAATTGAACCTTTTTAGTAAAATGAGCCAATATCCGTTGTAAGACCCGAATGGAGGCCGGCCCTATGAAGGACTTAGACTTGAATCCGTGGCTTATCCGGATGAGCCAGGGAGATGAACAAGCATTCCAAGTTGTATACGAATCAACACGCGATCATACGTACAGATTAATCAGCTATCTTGCTCCTCGCAAGCAAGATGTTGGAGATATTATGAGCGAAGTCTATCTCGAGCTGTTCAAAAGTCTGAACAAGTATGATCCGGAGAAAAATTTCGTTTCATGGCTTAACGGTTTGATTATTAGACAAGTACGAAACTGGAAGCGGAAGGAGTGGCGCCTTTTTCGCATCGCGGAAAAGCTAAGATTTAGCACCTCCAAATCATCCGGCGAAGATGCAGAGTTACGGTTGACGGCTCTGAGAGACCGGTTGGACTTGCTTCCGATCCTGCAAACGCTGCCGCTCAAATTTAAGGAGGTTATCGTTCTCCGCTACTATCAGGATTGCTCCCTGGAGGAAATTGCGGAATTGCTGAAGATTCCGTTAGGAACAGTAAAATCCAGACATCATCATGCACTTAAGCATTTGCGCCGCCGATTCGATCAAGAGGGTTTGCGAAAGGAGGAGGATGGCTTTGTCTATTGAGCAGCAGCTGACAGAGGAGTTCAAACGGGATTCCCGAAAATGTTCTCCCGACCTGGATCTCCGAATAGCGGCGGAATACAGGCAGCAGGTGATGCAGCAAAAGAGAATGCCGTTCATGCGAAAAAGAAAAATGCCGAAAGTGGTCTTGATCGCGGTCATCATTATGGTAATTTGCGGATTCGGCTATGCAGGGAACAAGCTCCTGTTCATAGAAAGCAAGGAGAAATTCTCTGTCAGTTATCATACGGAGCAGCAACTGCATTTTGAAAAAGGCGATGTGGAGATGATTCGCGGTTCGTTGGAGGAGGTTAAAGCACAATTAAACCCCGGAGAAACGGCAGTCGTCTATCTCAAAGACTATGACTTCAGGATTCAAGGAGCGCCAGTTGTCTTTGGTATTCATCAACCGGTTCCTATCCCGTTAGTGGCATGGAAAGCGACATTGCAGCAGCACAATATCGAGGAGAAGCTTCCTGAATCCATCCTCGGAACATTCAAATTCGTGGAAGGCATGGAAACTTCCCCATACCAATTCAGTTTCGGCACGGATGCTTACCGGCTCCTGGAAGAAATGAAAGCTGAAAGCAAGAAGACGGGAAGCAAGGTGTTGTGGCGTAAGACAAATACATCCGCATCCAACCCTATTGTCCCCTACACTTCCGTATATCGCAATTCGGACAATGACACGATCTATTTGACCTGGCAAATTGCCGACAACGAAACCAATGTTAAGATGCTCCTTGCAGCTACGCCGAACACTGTATACGAGGATATCGATATAGACGGCCTAAACGCACATTATATGATGAATGATCAAGCGCTGTTCGGGCAGAGCAATATTCAACAGGATGTGATGTGGCTCAAGGAAAGTGGAGATAAGTTGGTCGTCTATCATTTACAAACCGATTCCACCAACCTGACCAAAGATCAACTGATTGAAGCGGTAAAGAGCTTGTTTTAAGCATTTAGTTTAAGAAACGGCTGATTCCTCTAATAATGGGGATCAGTCGTTTTTTACGTATGACTTGACTGTGGCTACCGTATGTGGTAAATTTTAAGCAACTTTTCTAAGGGGAGATTTTGATGTCCGGGGTCGTTCTTAACTAATCAAATTCCATACTTGAGGTTTTCAAAACAGTCCACAGGACCAAATGCTAAAAATAGCATGGTTTGTTTTGTTATGGGCATTTGAAAGCTTCGGAATTAGTTAAGAACAACGGATAAAATCGAAGCCTTAGGGTGCCATCAATGTACACCTAAATCCGTGCTGTGTTCAGCTCGGATTTTTTTGGTTTTATAGAATTTACAAGTTGAATTCTATAAAATTTCAGGGGAAGAAACTTGGCGACGAAACTTGGCGACAGCGTCAAGGACGGATAGCCGTTTCTTCTCATGGTGTATGTTTAGGCGCGTTCTAAAAAAGGGCAGGGATGACGTATGTTCATTCCTGCCCTTTTTCTATTTTCTTTACAGGAGTGATGTATATGTCGACGTTGATGTTACCGTACAAGCAGATCGAAAGAATCAGAAATGGATAAATATTTTGGAGGGATTAGGTAAAATGTACATTGAACAAGCAAGCCAACACATCCGTCTGCAGGAAGGGACACAGGCCATAGAACAGTTGCTTCTCGAATGCTACCTGAATCCGGGGATATCTACGAAAGAGCTGGCACGTAAAACGCTGCTGCCGACTCCTGTAGCTGCAGCAATCAAACGGGAATTGATTAAAGCAGGAGCGCTTCTGCAGGACCGAGGAGTCCGCTGCACGTCTGACGGGAGCGCGTGGATCGAGCGGGAATGGGGATACGAGGGGCTGAATCGTTCGCTTTATCACGACTTGCTTCTTGAGACGGAATGGACGGAGGGGCTCAAAGATGTACTCGCCATATTGGAGGAACTGTTTCCGCTGCGGCCGACCGCAGACGTTCAAATCGATCAATCCAAATGTACGCCGGAAACAAGCCTGCGCCGGGCCGTCCTTTGTTTGAAGCAGCATGCGCTAATTGGAAAAAAGATTTTATGTGTCGGCGATGATGATCTGGTGAGTGTGTCTATTGGATTGCTCTTACAGCGGCTCTTTCCGGCCAACGGGCATACCGTTACACATGTAGATGTATTGGATATTGACGAACGATTTTTGCAGTATATTGAAACGATTGCCAGGGAACGGGGACTGCCAATTCGATGCCGGCGACTGGATTTAAGGGAGCCGCTGCCGGATAAACTGCACGGGCAGTATGATTGTTTCTTTACGGATCCCCCTTATACGCTCCAGGGAATGAGTCTTTTCATCTCGCGCGGCGTTCAGGCATTGAAGCAGGAAAAAGGGCTGCCGATTTTTCTGTCTTTTGCCCATAAATCTCCGGCGTTCATGTTGGCGATGCAGCGCGAATTTGTCCGCATGGGGCTGACGGTCAGCGCTAATTTTCCGCGATTCAACGCCTACGAAGGTGCGGAAATGATCGCCAACCGGAGCCAGATGTTCATCCTGCGAACAACGGATCAGACGAAGCCGGAATATCTGGAGAAATTCACAGATGCTTTGTACACAGGTGAAGTGAAACAAACACTGCGTACTTACCGCTGCAGGCAGTGCTCAAAAGATGTGTATGTGGGCATAACAGGAGAGTTCGCAACCATCGAGCAGCTTAAGAATGAAGGATGTGCAGACTGTGGTCACGATACGTTCGAGATGGTAGCGAAAAAAACAGTAGCCCAAGAAAAGAATAGCTAGGAAGGTTGAGCGAGATCAGGTCCCATCCTGATCTCGCTTTGCAATGCCGGCTTGCTGCATTCCAGCTGTAATTGAACCTTACAGAGGTAAAGGGTATGCTAAAGAAAAAGTGTCATGACTAGCGGACAGGGGTGTTCAAATGAGCGAAAACAATATTAGGGAAATTAGTGAGTTTTGGAGAGACAAAGTCCAATACTGGCTGCCATATTTATGATTATGATAGCAATAAAAATTATAAAAGCAGAAGCTGAGCCGCCCATTTCACCATCTGGCATTAGGGTAAAATATGCAACATACTTAATGAAATAACGGAGCAAAAAGAAGGAAGTTATAACATGAATGAGTAGAGATATCGTTCCTGAAAGCCATTTTCTTTGATAGAACTGCCCGACGCCAGGGAAAATAATTGATAGACATACAGGAAGCATATTGTCATTTTTATTTTCCAAAATGTGTCCCTCCTTGATCAGTTAGCGTAATTATTATGGTATCATATGGGATAGTATCTATAAACAGACATACCAGATGCTCCCACTTTTCTTGTAAAATAGAAAATAAAGCTACAGTCATATTGGAGGCGATTCGATGGAACAAAAAAATGAAGCTGTGCTTGTCACCAAAGAGGCTTTTAAGGCAGTAGGATTCAAATGGGCAGGAACTTTCGCTGAGGCAGGGGCAGGGGGGATTCGCGCTGTGCAGGCCAACATGCAAAATCGTTTAAAAGAAATCAAGCATGTCCTTCATCCGGAGACGCTGCTGGGGTTGTCCAATCATAACATTGAGGATGGATTTACCCATTATGCTGTTGTCGAAGTAAGTAACATTGAGGATATTCCCGACGGAATGACGACCATCTCGCTCCCGACACTAACCTATGCGAAATGCGACCACCAAAAAGGGCAAAACATCGAGACTTCCTATCACAATATTTCAGCTTGGATCGAGGAGCAAGGTTATAAGCTGCACAAAGGCGATGTGACCCATTTTGAGGAATACCCGATGCATCAAGATCCGTACTCCAACGATCCTGAATTTGTCATTATGATACCTATTGAAAAATGATCTAAACGGGTCACCGCAAGGTGACTTTTTCCAAATATAAGGGTTTATAAGTTTCATGCCCATAACCACACTTATATTTTCTCCAAAGAAACTGTTCGCGCCCCCAAGCGACGGCGCAGGCCGTTTCTTTTTGTTTCATCCATTTATTCCCTTTAAGTTTTGTGTTATGTTAAGTACAGGAATTCCTTAGCGTATTTTCATACATGGGAGTGACTGCCGGTGACGATTTCGATCATTGCGATAAAGGATTGTTTTAAGGATGCGGAGGAAGGATCCCGCGTCGTACCTCACTTTAATTTTCTGGACATCGAAGATGATTCACCGTTCCGGTTTATGCGAATGCAGCCCAAGGAGGCGCTCGCTGCAAGTCCGGACGAAGGCGTACGGCACACATCCGGGCATCACCTGAAAAAATGCAGGGAAGCGCTGCGGACAGCCCATATGGAGCGTGCTGACCTGCTGCTGACGCCAGAATATTGCATCCCTGCCGAACTAATCATTGAAATTATACAAAATTCTGAGCTGCAGCCCCGCCCGAATACATTATGGTGTCTCGGCTGTCAGGGCATGTCATTAGATTCCTTTCGCGATCATATGATGCAATGGGGAGATAGTGCCATCGTCGGGAGCGGAGCGCTTGCGGGGATGCGGGAAAATCGCTTTGTCAACTTCCTGCTATATGTTTTTCGCTCCAAAGAAAGCAGCAAGCTATGCCTTGTGCCGCAGTTGAAATTGCAACGAATGCGGGAACCGTTATTTGTTTGCGAAGGAGCTGGACTTTCATTAGGCAAAAAAGTAATTATGTTTGGAGATCAATCGGCCAATCAATTATTTTCGATTATGTGTGCCGATGCCTTTCACCCCGAGATTAAAAGCGGCGGCCTGTTTTTCCCGAATCGGGAGCCGCGGCGCTACATCATTTTGCACCCACAGTTGAATCCGGCTCCCCGCAGCCCGGATATCGCAGCATTGCGAAACCGCATTTTTGATCAGACATCCTCAAGAAACGTTATTTACATCACTAGCAACTGGGCTTATGGGACAATCATTCAGACCGAAGACGGCAGACCGCTTGCGATCCAGGCCCCATGGTCCTCCATTTACCGCAGATTTATTAGTTTGGACGGGCGGCAAAGCTGGAATGAGCAGCTCCGTGAAGCGAGAAGCCTTAATTTCCGGCACGGGCTAGGACTCGGATTTCAGCCTGCGAAAAAAATCAAGGTATGGTTCGCTATCAAGTCGGAGCACCTGCAGCTCATCCTGCTGACCAAGCCTTATGATGGAGGTGCAGAGCTCGTTCAGCCAAGGGCCGGCGTTCAAGCTGAGAAAGCTTTCATTGCCAGTGACTCGGGAAATTGGGAGCATGCAGAGCTGCCCTTCTCTTCCGAACTCCCCGCCGTGTTAGCGGAAGACGCCGTTGAGGAATTTGCCTACCCGCGTACTGCGTCAGTCGAAAATTTGGACAAGTTTTTCGGTTATTGTCTGGGCCACCTTGAGGACGGGCAGTTATCGCTGTCGGATCAGGAGCACAGCACAAGGTTAAGCTGCCATATTGACGAGCAATGTGAGCCTGGACGAGGGCAGGAGGCACGCCGCATCGTTCGCCTCATTCGCTGCTTGAGACAAAAGGATTCACTGCCGAATCAATTGAAAAAATTTGAAGGGAATTTCCTGTTTCAGCTTGGAGCGCGTGCTCCTATTAACCTGCTTCCGAGCTCAGGGGACGAAAAGGACGGAGCACTCGTCATTTATACCGATAATGATGTGATGATGGACAAAATTGTTTTCGACATCTATAAAGCGCTTCCAGGTGTGGAACTGTTTCTGGAAGATAAGATTTGCGTTTTTTCGCAAAACCCCAAGGGCGAAACGGTGCATTATCCCTATTTTTCGGAACTGTGGACCTCGCCTGTGCATTCGAACCATTCGACCGAATTTACTCAAGGAGGCCTTTTGATCGATGCGGGATTGGATTGAAGCTATTCGCGGTTGCGGACTTACATTAATCGAGAAGCATGCGTTCGATGAAACATTAGTGCTGTACGAAACGTCGCATCGTTGGCGGGATATCGTACTCGGCCACTATTTGCTCATTCCTGCTTCATTGGAACTGATCGCGGATATAACGGAAAGCGTCGAAAGCTTTCGCGGCTTTGAAGACGAGATTGTCTCGCCCTTTTATTTCCGCCTGCGAGGAGATTGGAGCTGGAATCTGTATATTGTATTTGTGGTACCGGACATGTCCGGCTTATCGGCGGAGCGGTTGTCCATTATTCAACGCGGGAAACGGTTCGGCAAAAAGCTGGTAGTCACGTTCGAACAACTGTCTGAAAAACTGCCGATGGCCAAAATTCCGGAACGTCTCGGCGGAGCGGCGGCCGGAGACCCACTGGCGGATTGGCAAAACCAGCTGGCTCCTGCGGGGTTGATGTTTTGTCTGGATGATTTCAAAACGCAGTCTCTGAGGAACTATTTGGAAGATAGCGATCATGCAGAGGATGTTCCGCTTGAACGCATTTCCAGCCCTATACCAGTAGCAAAACCGATCGGCCCTATCGCCGCTTTGGAGTTCGGCGGTGAATTCAGGCCGCATGTGCTGGCCAATACGCCGCCGCTCCGTTTCACGCAAGTCAACCTGCTGTCCGGCCCCAACGGGATGGGCAAAACATCGGTGCTGGAAGGCATCGAGCTTGCTTTTACCGGCTCGATTCAGAGAAATTTGCTTGTTGACCGGAATGGGGATGAGAGCTGGAACGGCAGCATATGGTTTGCGGATGGCGATGAAGAACCTTTTCAAGGAACCCCGAATTCGGAGGAAAAGAAGCAGCGGGAAATTGCTTATTACAAACACAAAGTAGGTCCTCGCGGACAGAGCCTGTTGAACAGCGCCTTTCATCAATACAACTATTTTTCTTCCGAGGCCGTCCATCAATTTTGCTTCAGCCAAGCTGGTAAAGTCGATTATCGCGACGCTTTCGCCCGCGTTATATTCGGCGAACAACTGGAGCGTTTCGAGCAATGCTGGAAGCAGTATCTTGCAGAATTTCAAAGGCAGGCCAGGAGCTTGAGCAAGGAGCAGGGAGAGCTGACCGCCGACATACATAATAAAAATAATGAAGGCATACAAGATAGCGAGCTGTTGCAAGAGAGAGCTCACGCGCAGCTGCAGCAGATCCATAAATGGATGAAGCATTGCTTGTTAAGCTATCCAATTCCTGATGGAAACGCCAGCTTGGACGAAATCGGGCAATGGCTGCAGCATTTGAAGCCGCTGCTTCACGAGCTCGATATTGCCAGCGCGCCATTTATGAATCGTGTGCTGCCGGAAATTAATACGATAGACGGGCTGAACAAACAGGAACAGGCCGTTGCGGCTTCGCTGAAGGACGTGCAGATTCGGCTTTCCGAGCTGCGCCAGCAGTTGGCCCGGATTCCTGACCGCGCCGGGCTGGAGCAAACGGTCCAGCAGCGATGGGCTATTTTTCAGGCCTTGCGCGAAGAGCAAGACAAGCTCGCGAAGCTTTCAAGCCGGCTAAGTGAGCTGTCTTATTTAGTTGAGCAGCGCGATTCGCGACGAGCCAGACTGCAGCTGCATGAACGGATATCGTCGCTGGAATCGGCTGTCCGTCTATTAGCGGATGCCGATAACCTTTATGGCCATCTTGCCGCACACCCGCTTATGGATGCGGACATCAGCGAACTTCGAACCCGGCTGGACGATCTGGAAGCCAATCGATTGGTAGTGCAAGCATTTGTGGAAGAGGCAGCCGAGCAGGCCGCCCGGCTTAAGGAGCGGACCGGCAAGCTTCAGAAGCTCGTTGCGGAACTGAAAGCAACCGCTGAGCAGGTTCTTCACCTGCATCCGGATCAGTCGGAGTGTCCGCTGTGCGGTCATGACCACGAAACAGCACAAGTTCTCAAGGACGCAATCGACTCCCGCCTGCAGGCTGATAACAACGAACTCACACAACTGCTCACTGACATGGAGCAGAATAAGCTGAAGCTGCAGGGCATTGACTTTGACCGGCAAAAGCTGCGCCATGAGTTGTCGCGGCAGGAACAATTGGCAGCAGCCCGTACCTATCTGCTTAACCGAAGCGATATCGAGGAGACAAAATCGCTGGACAGCAGCTCCAGCTTGCAGGCTGTACAGAACGTATTAATCCGCATCCGGCAACAAATCGGCGACCAAACTAGCTTGCTGAATGAGCTGCGCCGACAAGCACAAGCGCTGGATGAACAAGGCATTACAGTTTCCTCCATTTCGGAGCTGGAAGATCTGCTGGCCGATCCGCTTCTTGCTTCTTCTATCCATGGCGAACAGACGGAGCGGCAGTCCAAAGAGCTGCTGGGAACACTGAAGCAGGAACAAGATCGTATAGCGGAAAAGGTGGAAGCCGCGCGCGGCGAATATGCAACCGTTCAGGACTTGGCTGGGCAAGCCGAGCAAAACCGGCAAGCTTTATCTGATCAAATAGACAATTTGAGCCAACAAGAGCGGCAGTACAGGCTTCTTATGAATCATATGGATGAGATGCGGCAAACCTGCTCCCGTCTGAATGAATTGAACGTCCGGCTTCCGAACCGGCAGTCATGGAGTGAATGGAAGCTATATTTGCAGAAGCTGCTGCTGGCGGCGGATGAGCTCAGCCAAGTGCTGGAGCCGCTTGTTCTGGTGGAGCAGAAGGAGAGGGAGGTTAGCGATTTAGTTAGCGAGCTGAATGAAGTGGCCGTCAAGCTGGAAAGATGCAACCGTGCCATACATGTCCTCTCGGCATTAAAAAGCTTGACCGAATACGGAGACGACTTCGTGCGCAGCAATTTTGACGCCATCAGCAGACTGTTTGTCGCCCTGCATGCGCCGAATGAGTTTGAAGGGCTGGAATGGACCGCGGATAATAAAATTGAGGCAAGGCGCAGAGGCAGCGGGGCAAAATGCGCCATTCACCAGATGAGCACAGGACAGCGAACCTCCGTGTATTTGGCTATATTTTTCATTATGCATCTCGTTATGGATTCGGCGCCTCAATTTTTACTGCTGGATGAACCCGTCGCGCACATGGATGAGCTCAACGTATTGGGCTTGCTTGATTTTCTCAGGCAGCTTACGATTACCCGCGGCACGCAAATCTTTTTTACAACGGCAAATCAGCAAATCGCCACCTTATTCCGGCGAAAATTTAGCTTTCTCGAACGTAAATTCCGGGTTTTTCATTTGCGCCGCGAAGTCGAAGGCCCAATGAACATCCATATCCAGCATTTTACGCCCTATCAAGAAAATCCTGTGACAGCAACCACCTAAATGCGAAGGCGAGCTGCTCCATATGAACTCAAAATGGAAATCCTTTTTTGCACTGCACTCATGGCGGCATTCCGTAACGGTCAAAGCATTTTTCGGTTATTGGCTAGCTGTATTTTCAGTTATTTGGACGTTCACAGATTTTATCGGTTATTTTTTTACGATCGGCGACAAGCCGGTCAAACCAAATGTATGGCTGGTGTTTAGCCTTGGCATTATTATTGCGGTTTGGATGAGCCGTCCAAGATTAACGCGAACGGTCTGCCTGCCGGACAAAGACATGCTGCTGCAGGTTGCGGTGGATGATATGTTTCGTTTTAAGGATAGATCATTGGTTATCCCGTCCAATAATTGCTTTATGCATGACCATATGGATGAAGACGCGATTCTCGTCCAATTTCGCAACCGATTTTTCTCCAGTCCCGCTCAGTTTGATCAGGCGTTGGCTGATGCACTCCGGCATGAAACGGCAGAGTGCGCCGTTATTAACGGCAAACAGGTCAACAAGTATCCGATTGGGACGGTCGCTCAGCTCGCTATGCCCGGTTCCGGAGGACAATTCGCGTATATACTTGCTTCTGCCGAACTAAATGAGCATGGAAGAGGCATGGCGCAAATAAACGATTTGAAGGCGGCATTGTCCGCGTTATGGAACCACATTGGCGAACGGGGCAATACAAGGCCGTTGATTATTCCCGTTCTCGGCAGCGGCCGCCAGCGGCTGGCGCACAACAGACTTGAGCTGATTGCGCTGATCGTCCAGTCGTTTCTGAGGAGTAACCAACATCGCAAGCTTACGAGCCACTTAACGATCGTCATTCATCCAAAGGCGTATTTGAACAATAAGTACAACCTGAACGATATCGAAGCTTATCTTTCATGCGCCGGTCGATTTAATTTCTGCCAAGGTGACGGATACGCAGGGGAAAATGACTCAGGAGCTAGCCGCGGCTAGCTCCTTTTCTCAATTTGGCTGTTAAGTTGGTTTCTTTCCAATAAGAATTGATAGGTCGACAGTGATGTCCATTGCAGCTGCTTCCAGGACTTTATGCTTTTGTGCTTCTGTCGCTCCCCAAGATAACGGGGTCATTCGGATGAGATGCTGCGTGAGTCCGCTGTCCAAAGATTTCTGATATCGCAGCCGTTGCAGATCCAGAAGCTGAAAATGATCTTTAAATCGATCTAACGTAGCGTCATTTGCATAGACTCGTTTATTTGTTTTTTCATAAAACACGTCTCTTAACTCTTGTAGATAGTCTCTGCCAGGAATCACTTTTATGATTATTCCATGATCGCCGATCATTCTCCGAAACTCAGCATAATTAGAAGGCGAGAGGATGTTGAGAATAACATCGAATTGATTGCCGGCAAAAGGGCATTTCGCAATATCCGCAACACACCAAAGCATATTCATGTATTCTTTTGAAGCCAGATGAATGCCCTCTTTTGCAAGATCGACGCCAACTCCCAAAACATCGGTATCCGCGGCTTGAATTACTTTTTTACGTATAGTCGATAAATGAGAGCCTTCACCGCATCCTGCGTCCAAGATGCTCATTCGGTTTCGTGTCTCCCCAAGGTCTGATTGCTTTATTATCTTTTCACTAATGAAAGCATTTAAAGGCTCAAAAAATCCGCTGCTGCAAATAACCCTTCTGGATGCAAACAGGTATTGATCGTATTTGCTTTTTACAGCTCGGGGATATAAATTCAAATACCCCGATTTGGATAAATCGAAACAGTGATTATTGCTGCATACTAAACTCTGTAAATGGTTCATCTTCATTTTACCGGCGCATATAGGACAAACAAAAAGCTCTTCGTGCGTTGAAATAAGCCTGGCAGTTATCATTTTCTTGCTGTTTTTGGACACAAAAAAGCACCCCATTCATTCGTAGTCGGTGAATGAAAAAAGGCACAGTCAAATAAACCTACCCATTTGATTCAAAAAATGAATAGGGATAAAAGAACTGTACCTCACATTACCTCAGACGAATGAAGTAGATGCCCATAATAAGCAACTCTCCTCTATAAGATTGATCCAACTGATTATAACATATTTGTGGAAGGCATGGCTTGAGGCAAGCGAGAACGATCGATAGATTCGTTACAGCCCGAAAGTTCCCATTTTGAGCCGAGGAGGGTTGTCGGGTGCGTAAGCGGCAGCTTAGAGCCCGCCCAAAAAGGTTGCCAAACAAACGGGCAGCGAAATCGCAAAGTTAATCAAAGAGCAACTCCAACAATGATTCTCGGGTTTATCTAGCTACATCAAGGGATACCTGTTTTTTTCGTTCTGCGAAAGTTGAGTTATAAGTTTCGTGGCCTAATCTAACGGATCTCACGGCCGCTATTTGCGAAAATCCGAGCGATTTGAAATTGTAACGGAACTGTGAGCCGCTATTTGATGAAGATGAGCCCGATTTCGCAAGAAAACGTCTAATTAAGATCACTCAGTTCCGTTAGATTTCAAAAAGAGGGTTATTGGGGAAATAAGGTCTGTGGTTTCCTTTAGATGAACCCGCTTTGCAGTTTGCCCCTTAATCAGGGCTTTACCCTGACCTCCGGCAATGGATGGCATGATATTAGGAAGAAACTTACTGCGCCTCAATGACGCCGTCGGGCGTTTTCCTTAAAGCGGGGAATAATCCGTAATAGTTATGTTTCTATGGTTTCTATGGCGATCGCATTTGGTCCTTTTTCTCTTGCGTGATTAATGGCTTCGATGGAGTCTTCGATTAATCTCCGTATATCGGTATTACTTTTTTGCTGGCTGACTAATCCTCCGATATAGCAGCCCATTTCTTTGTTACAACCAATTTTTGCGAAATTATAAGTTCCCATATCCTGGATAATGGAACGGGCAGTCTTTTCAATCTCTTCCACTCCAGCCGCGGCAAATACCACGAATTCATCACCATGGGCCCGGCCTATTGCTGCATGACTTAAATGCTTTTTGACGTTAGATTCAATAATTTGAAAACAAGCGACAATGACGCTATCACCGACGTCAAAGCCAAACTCGTCATTGACCTGTTTGAAGTGGCTGATATCAAACCGAAAAACGGAAATGCTGTCCTTTTCCGAACATAGAGCGGCGATGCTATTGGCTGATTCCAGAAACACTTCCATGTTGGGGATGTTCTTTTTGATTTCATGCACACTGGTTTGTGCAATGTTCAGTAAATCAAATTGCTTTTCCATATGAAATCCTTCCTTCTCCAATATTTTTATGAGTTGGTCAATCGCGATTTTCTTTTGCGTCTGCTCATTTAAAGATGAGATGATCTCAATGCGCTTGCGTATCAATTGATCAACGATTTTTTTGCCTTCTGTAGGTCCATTTAATACTTCTTTTATTTCGCTTAGTGAGAAATCAAGATTTTTTAGGATAATAATCCAGTTTAATTGATGAGACTGCTCCTGTTTATAGGAACGATATCCCGTGCAGAGGTCTATTTCCGCTGGTTTAAGAAGTCCCATTTCATCATAATGTCGAAGCATTTTTGCAGTAACGTTATTCAGTTCTGCGAATTCGCCAATTTTCAAACGGGGACACCCTTTCATCAAGTATTCCGGCCAGAATGACTTTTATCTACCATAAACCTTACCATAACAGGAAAGTCAATACTTTCTCGGAGATTGTAGTTTTGCTTTACTGCACCGTATCATTCTGGTATAATGCTGGTAATTACGCTCTCATTGCAGAGCATGAACAGGAGGTGAGGTAGGAGATGAAACATAGCGTCGCAATGATTCGCATTAGCCAATTGCCTTTGGCATTATTTGGCATTATTCATGATGCAGCGGTCAACGGGATAGGTGTGTCCATTTTTGCGAATACAAGTGCGACAATATGGCGTGAAGATTCTCCTGCCTTGACCTGAACGGGTATGATCTAGCTTAAGGCTGCAGGGATACTTCCCTGCAGTCTTTTTTTGTTCCGGTCCGGGAGAAGGACGCCCGGAGGAGACGTTAATCATGATAATTAATTTGCAGCATGTCAAAAAATATTACGGGGCTGATCTGGTGCTCTCCGATGTATCGTTTGAGATTGGAGAAGCTGAGAAGGTCGGCCTGATCGGACGGAATGGCACAGGCAAGACGACGGTTTTGCAACTGCTGGACAGAGCTTTCGCTCCGGATGAAGGAGAGCTGTTTGTTCGCAAAGGGGTGACGGTCGGATTGCTTGCCCAAGTTCCGGCCGCACGGGACGGAGCAACCGTCTATGATGTGCTGGCTGAAGTTTATGAGCAGGTACGGCGCTGGGAGCGCGAGATGAAGGACCTGGAGGTGACGATGTCCGATCCTTCCGTCTGTGCGGATGAACGGAAGATGCAAGCTTTACTGGACCAGTATGGGCAGCTGCAGGAACGGTTCGAGCAGGCGGGGGGCTATGAGATGGAAGCATCCATCCGCCGGGTGGCTGCAGGCATGGGGATAGCCGCCGCACAGTTCGGCAGGCCATTCGCCTCGCTTTCGGGCGGAGAAAAGACGAAGATAGGGCTGGCGGCCCTGCTATTGAAGCGGCCCGATATCTTGCTGCTGGATGAGCCGACGAATCATCTGGATATGGCGGCGATCGAATGGCTGGAATCGTTTCTTGCCACATATTCCGGCGTTGTGGTTGCCGTGTCTCACGACCGCTACTTCCTGGATCGGGTCGCCCGCAAGATTATCGAGATTGAGGATGGAGAAGCCTTCGTCTACTGTACCAATTATTCCGGCTACCAGAAGGAAAAAGAAGCGCGGCTGCTCCAGCAATTTGCCGACTATCAGGAGCAGCAAAAGAAGATCAAAAAGATGCAGGAAACGATCAAACAACTGATCGAATGGGGCAACCGCGCCAATCCGCCGAATCCCGGCTTCCATCGCCGGGCAGCTTCAATGCAGAAGGCGCTTGACCGGATGGTCAAGATTAAGCGCCCGATACTGGAACGGCGAGCCATCGACTTGGCGCTGACGCAGGAGGACCGCTCCGGCAAGCAGGTCATTATACTGGATCGCATCTCCAAAGCGTTTGGCGAGCGGGAGCTGTTGCGCGAGGCGAGCGCACTGCTGCTATATGGCGAGCGTGTCGCCCTGATGGGCGGCAATGGCGCGGGCAAGAGCACGCTGATGAAGATGATCATCGGTGAGCTTCCCTGCGACGGGGGCGAAATTCGGCTCGGTTCGCGCGTGGATATTGGTTATCTGGCGCAGGAAGAAGCGCCGCCAGCCGATCACTCCACGGTGCTGCGCTACTTCTGCGATGCTTTGGCGATGGAGGAAGGGGAAGCGCGGGGCGAGCTGGCTCGCTTCCTGTTCTACGGCTCTGACGTATTCAAGCGGGTGGCTAAATTGTCAGGCGGCGAGTGGAGCAGGCTTCGTTTGGCGCTGCTCATGTACCGCAAGCCAAATCTGCTGATTCTCGACGAGCCGACCAACCATCTGGACATCGATTCGCGGGAGGCGCTGGAGGAAGCGCTGGAATCGTTCCCGGGTACACTGCTCGTCATCTCCCACGACCGATATTTTATTAACCGTGTCGCGCAGAAGTTATGGCTGCTAGAGCAGGCGGAACTGACTGTTCATCTCGGCAATTATGAGGAATGCCGGGAGAAATTGCAGGACTTGCTGCAGCGTTCTGAGACGGAGGTGCCACCGGAGCCGGTATGCTTGCCGGAGAGATCTCAGGCGAAGCGGACCGAATCACCGGCGAGCAGAAGTACCAAGCCGGCAAGGCGCTGGGAAGAGGAGATTGCGGCTGTCGAGGAACTGCTGCGCCTGCTGGAGGAGGAGATGGTCCGGTTGTCCGCCGGTCCGGCGGAGGCGGCGGAATGGCCCCGCTTGCTGAACGAACAGACGAAGCTGCGCCAGGAACTGGATGAACTATACCGAGAGTGGATGGAAGCGGATGAGTCTTAAGACTTTGCGTATAAAAAAGGAGATGCCCTCTCACCTTATAGGAGGAGGGAGGCATCTCCAGTCTGGCAACGTGCTCATATGCTGCAGTTTGTACAACAATCCATGGCGGGAAGTTAGCGCATCCCCCAATTGTTGTACGAAATGCAAGGCTGTTGATTTACCACAATATGAGTTTTGGTTTGTAGCTCTATTTTACTGGGAATTTATTTCTATTGGCGGACTAAATGGATTTTCTACAGTTGGTTTTATGTTTTGTTCGTTAGATAGCCGGACTAGATGGAAAACCTACAGTTAGAATGGGAGTTAGAGATGGATAGACTCGATTTGGCTCAAACTAGCTGGATGATTTCCAGTTAGACTGCAAAAATTGTCAGTTCTGGCGTATCTACCTACATAAAATCCAGTTAGTTTTGGGGTAAAGGAAGTCGGATCAGCTTTTAAGGTTGAGCTCTCGTCTTCTTGAAATAAAATCGATTTAAACTGATCTGAGCCAAATTGTGATGCGAAAAAATGACTCCATTTGATCTTTTCGAAAAAAAGGACTTTTTTGACACTCTGAGAACGTACAATATTTTCGGCAAATCGGGCTGTATCCGGGGTCGAATGTTGTATTCCATGCAACAATTGTGCCTTGCCTCGGCTACCCCCGCCGCCGTCCGACAAACGGAGAACGCGCGCAAATCTTGCAGTTTGGAGCCATTCCCCAACCAGTAGTCATGCCTTGCTTAACGATTGTCGACCTTCTCCGGGTACAGATCGTGATTCATCAGGCGGTATTCCGCCATTTGCTCATATTTGGTGCCGGGACGTCCCCAGTTGCAGTAAGGATCGATGGAGATGCCGCCGCGCGGCGTAAATTTGCCCCAAATCTCGATATAGCGCGGATTCATTAGCTTGATCAAGTCGTTCATTATGATGTTGATGCAATCCTCATGAAAATCGCCATGATTGCGGAAACTAAACAAATAGAGCTTGAGCGATTTGCTCTCCACCATGCGGCGATCCGGAATGTACGCGATATAGAGTGTAGCAAAATCCGGCTGTCCGGTCATCGGGCAAAGGCTTGTAAATTCGGGACAATTGAATTTGACGAAATAGTCGCGTTCCGGATGTTTATTGTCGAACACTTCCAGCAGTTCTGGCGCGTAGCCAAACCGGTATACCGTACCCTGATTGCCAAGCTGCGTAATGCCAGCCAATTCTTCTTCTGTTCTTCCTGCCATTTGTTATCCGCCTTTCTGGGCCGCTGGCCATTATCGGCTGGCGGCCCGCCTTGTTTTTTCGGCGCTTAGCCGGAGTTGTTTCCCCCTGGCTATACGCCCTTCTTATTGCCCCATACCCAAGTATGAAGCTGCGGCAATACGGAGACCCGTTTTAGCCGGTGATCGGCCATGACCCGCTCAATCAGCCACTGATATTGCTTTAGCAAATAAGGCAGCAGTTGTTCCGCTTCGCTTTCCTTTAACTGCCCATTGCCGGTCTGGACATAAAAGGGAACTCCCGGATACCGCTTGTGGACGTCTGCAGCATAGTCAAGGTCGGCATCGTCGAAGATGACCACTTTTAGACTGAACGTCCGAGCGTGATCCTTCAATCTGGCGACAATGGCATCGAGCCGCAACCAATCGGTCGCCATGCCGGAGCTGGACGGTTTTGGCGACAGCGTCAGTTCGTCGATGGCCAAAAACCAGTCCTGCCAGCGGCTGCCCTGCGTCTCTAATGCAACTTGTATGCCATGCTCATGCAGCAGCCCGACGAGTGAGCTGAGCTGCGGCAGCAGAGCGGGATTGCCGCCGGAGAGCGTGACATGCGCGAACCCATCTCCGCCAATATGCGACAATTCCTCCCAGATTTGCTGCGCCGACAGCAGCCGAATATTATGTTTGCTGCTGCCGTCCCAGGTGAAGGCCGAATCGCACCAGTTGCAGCTATAATCGCAACCGGCAGTACGGACGAACATCGTTTTCCGCCCGATGACCATGCCTTCTCCTTGAACGGTCGGGCCGAAAATTTCGAGAACGGGAATGTTGCGGTCAGTCACCACCGTTCACCCCCTTTGGGCCGGTAGAGGCAGTAGCTGGTCGGCGTTTCGCGCAGATAGACCTGCAGACAGCGCGGCTGGTTCGCCAGTCCGTCCAAATGGCGCTGCACCAGTTCGCAAATCGTGCGGGCGACAACTTCTGTAGTTGGAAAACGGTTCGGGTCATTGTCGTCGAAGCTTTCCTTATCATCGTTGAGCACCGTATGATCGAACCGTTCGTGGATTAGCCGCTTCAGTTCGGAAAAGTTGACCAGGAAGCCGGCGTCGTCAAGCGTATCGCCGGCAACCGTAATGTTGGCAAAATACGTATGGCCATGCAGCTTGCGGCATTTGCCTGCCGAATCGGCGGGTACGTAATGCGCAGCGGCAAACTGCAAATCTTTGTTCAATTCGTAACAATAGGAATGGTGCACCGAGGGGTAGACGGGCTGTATCATTGCTCATGCACGCCTCCCCTCCGATGAGCCAGATATTGATCGAGTCCTCTTTGTCTTAGCATGCAAGCCGGACATTCTCCGCAGCCGTCCGATACGATACCGTTATAGCACGTCAGCGTGCGCTCCCGAACGTAATCGAAGGCGCCGAGCTGGTCGGCCAGCTCCCAGGTTTGTGCTTTGTCATGCCACATCAGCGGAGTATCGATGACGAACGGGTAATCCATCGCCAAATTAAGCGAGACGTTCAACGACTTGATAAAAACGTCGCGGCAATCAGGATAGCCGCTAAAATCAGTCTCGCATACGCCGGTCACGATGTGCTTTGCGCCGAGCTGCTTGGCCGCAATGGCGGCGAAGGACAGGAAAAGCAAGTTACGCCCGTCCACAAAAGTTGTCGGCGGCGCGCCCTCCTGCTCTTCGATGGCGATATCACTTCGTGTCAGCGCATTGGGTGCAAGCTGTCCGAGCAGCGACATGTCCAAAATGCGGTGCGGTACATTTAAATCCTGTGCAATAGCTGCGGCTCGTTCAATCTCCAGCTTGTGCCGCTGGCCGTAATCGAACGTAAGGGCAGTCACTTCGCCGAAGCGCTCTAACGCCCAAAATAAACAAGTCGTGCTGTCCTGGCCGCCGCTGAATACAACGACAGCTTTTGAATCGTTCATCGTCATCTCCCTTTCGGATTGAGAAGAACGAGATTCATGAAATTTTTCCCATCTCAACTAAAGAACCGGCGCGAAGCAGTCTAGCTGCCTCGCGCCGAACGCAAAGACGACGATACCCTTTTGCGGGACATCGCATTGCCTTAGTTTTTTATAGAGGGAGTTCGCGAACCTCTCCCGGTGTCAATCGCCTGCAGGGGCAAAAGGCAATCCGGACTTCCTTCTTTAGTTTTCTTCCCCGGTACTATAACATATAAACAAGCATATGGAAAGAAGGGGACTGTTGGAATCTATGAGTCAAATCGAAGCAATAGCAGCCTACCGGGATGAAATAGAATATATTTTTTCACAGGCAGAGCAAGAGATCGGGTCTTTTCCGGCCGGGCTCAGCGGGCTCGGCCATGCTTTGCTAAAGCGCAGCAATCCGCTGCAGAACGGCGGTGGGGCCAATGTCATCAGCTATTTGCTTCCTTACTGGTTTCGGGAGCAGACGGGCAGCCCGCTAGAGCTGTGCCGCGATCTGGCTATCGGCAATATTTATGCGATGCTGCACTTTTTTTTGCTGGACGATGTAATGGATGGCGGGACAGGACGGCTGGATTCGGGGGTGCGCGGGTCACTGGCACTAGGCCAGCTGTTGCAAGGACAGTTTCAGCAGCGCTATCAACGGCATTTTGCTGCGGACTCGCCTTTGTGGGACTATTATCGCAAATATTTGGGGGAATGGGCTGCAGCCGTCTTTTCGGAGGGGGCGCAGCCAATCGATCCTTACGATCCCGGTCAGCTTGCCCGCAAAGCGGCGCCCGTGAAGCTGTGCGCGGCAGGACTATTGATGCATGCAACCCGCCAGGAGAAGATTGCGGCGGCAGAGGAAGCCGTTGATCTTGCCCTTGCAGTGCTGCAGCTGTCCGATGACTGGGCTGATTGGCGCGACGATCTGCCGGAGCCTGGCTGCAACGGTTTTTTGTCGCTTGTTCGGGAGAAGCTTGGGCTGTCAGCCGATTGTGTGCTAGATGAGAAGAGGGTAAAACGGGCTATCTATCATCGGCAATGTTTGGAGCAGCTGGCGGACGTTGTAGAGAAGTATGGAGAGAGACTAAGGCAGCTTTCTGTTGCGCCTCAATCTCTCATCGCATTTCAACAGGAGATTGCCCGGGGAATCCGCAATAACGCCCAAGGGGTGAACGCCTCGGTTGAGAGTCTTGCAGCCGAGGGCGGAATTTCCTACTTTTTGACGAAATTTCACAAATAATAGTTCAATTAACCTACCAATATGGTATCATAAGGAGGTAGTATATCCGAATATTGGAAGGAATGTGATCTCATGTCTGTCGAAACTTTAAAAGTACAAATTATTAAAAAAGCATGGGAGGATCCGGCCTTTAGGGCGGACTTGCTGGCCAATCCCAAGCAGGCAATAAAGGATGCTTTCGGTGTAGATATTCCTGCGGATATCGAGCTCCATGCAGTCGAGGAAACTCCGTCCAAGTATTATTTGGTCATTCCGCCGAAACCGGAGGATCTGCCAGGTGGGGGAACCTCGGTGGGTTATGTTTGGAACTGATCCGGATCGGCAAGCGGGAACCGGATGATAGCTTCGGTTCCTTTTCCTTTCACGCTGTGGAACTCCAATGTTCCTTTCATTACTTCGATGATCCGGAACGTTACCATCAAGCCAAGTCCGGTACCGACAGTCTTCGTTGAAAAGAACGGCTCCCCCAGCTTGGCGAGCTGCTCCCCGTTCATCCCTTCTCCGTTGTCGGCTATGCGGATGACGGCGGTGTCCTTTTCGGCCCAGGCTTCAATGCGGATGATTCCTTCTTGCTGCAGTGCTTCGGTACTATTTTTGACCATATTGATAAAGGCCTGCTTGAATTTCGAAGGGTTGCCGAGAATATACAGTTTTTCAGGCACGTGTACTTGAAGGACCCCGCCATGCATCACGGTAAGCGGGCTCATAATGGTCTCTACTTTACTCAGCTCTTGCTGCAAATCCATCAGCACGATCGTTTCCATTTCAGGCTTGGCAAAGGTAAGAAAATCGGTAATAATCGCCGAGGCCCGATCGAGCTCGGTAATAGCCATTGTAAAATACTTTTTGTTATTATTATCCGATTTGCTGGACAGCAGCTGCAGAAAGCCCCTCGTAACCTGCATAGGATTGCGTACCTCATGGGCAATTGAAGCGGCGAGGTCGCTAATAATTTTCATTTTCTCGGTCCGCTGCAGCTGATGATTGTACAGCTCCAGTTCTTTTGAATAGGTTAGGAGTCTCTGGTGGTCTGTCGAAATGCGCCGCGCCAGAATGATGATTAGCACCGCGATCAGACAGACGATACCGATTTTCCATAGAAATAGCAAATGCTTGGCATCCGTCAAATAGAATAGAACCAGGTCGGTGATGCCAAAGAGTGCGAGCAGACAGATCCCCCCGGACAGAATGATCGAGTTTTTATTCCCCCGCAAGGCGCTTTTAATCGACAGCCCAACTATGAGCATCAGCAAAGTTAAAATTAATGGAGCCAGTATCCAGAACGTAAACAGCTTGTAATAAAAATAGAAAGGCTCGCCAATCAGCTTATATATAATCATAATGATAAAGCAGAAGGCAAAGTAACCGGTAAGCCATCGTCCGCATTTTGTGAAGAAGCCGTATCGCCCTTCGAAGGTAGGGACAATGTAATAGTAGAGCGCCGGAAAGAGAACGTACATCGATGTATCGAACAGCAGGAGCAGCGTATGGCCAAACTCTTCGAAATAGATGTAAGGCAGCGCGGAGTATGTCAAAATCAATGTGCCGGTTGACAGTGCAAACAGGCTCAGAGCAATCCATGAGCTTCGCTGACTTCTATTCAGATACCCCGAACAAAGAAGCATGATTAGCGCCAGGAACGCGACAGAAGCGCCTAACAGAACATTAGGCAGCTCGGTGCGGACGAAGTCTTCAGACAAGCCGTTGAACTCTCCAATACGAATGCTGCCGCTTACTCCAGCCTGCTCTTTTGATCCAATACGGATATACAGATCGCTGGACACCGATGTTAAAGGAACGGGAATAAGTAAATTATTCCGTTCAAAATCAAAATCGCGCGTTGACTGATAGACAAGCCGGCTATTTTCATACACGCTAATATTCAGCCCGTACAAGCGGTCAATCAGCAATCCGGGGGTAAGCCAATTTGAAGTTGGCGGCACAACAATATGAACCCATGCGCCAGCAGCACCTTCCGGAATAGTCGTCAGAGATTGCCGGTCATTACTTGAATGCCAGCCATCAATTTTAGGAGGAGCCGAAGCCTCCAGTTCCGCGGCGCTGATCCATTGAACCTCCCATTCGGTGATCAGTGTATCAGTAGAGTTTATCTGAGTAGATCCAGGACTTGTCAAAATGAGCGCAAAGACAAATACAGTCACAAGTATAATAACCGCCGCCCAGCGGAATTTTTTCATGATGCACCTCGGGAAGATGATATGTTGTTGTAAAATAACTCTTTCGACAGATTATCGCTATAATCCTGTATCCGAGGCAGTTTTCTTTCTATAGACACAAATTGGATAAGCCTGGTTTTCCGATGTGACTTATAGTTCGCCATGTCTAGTTATTATTAATGTTCTGCTCTGGATTGATAATCCGGCATATTACCAGCGTATGAAGGGGAGAATAGATGGGATTCCAATTTTTGAGATGGAGGAAGGTAAATGAATAAGCAACGGGCGCAGCAAATAGCAGAATCGCCAGTCATGGCAAATGTAACGTATCAGGGTCAGGCGGTATACATTCAGCATGTAGACCATGAACTGGAGACGGCCAGAATTTATCCGCTGGATCAGAAGGAGAAGGAACTGGAAGTAACTTTGGACAGCCTCATAGAACAATGAAGTACCATTAATCAGCGGCTTCAACAGTTACAATTGTGCAGCTTGATGGCGGGGAGTCATAGGTTGCAACAAAATAAACAGGTGAGAACCGTTTAAGCTAGTTGCGATTCGCAAAGAATCACAATAAAGCTTAAGCGGTTTTTATTTTAACCTGAATTTCGAAAGTAACGCCTCATAAAAAAAGTGCCCTACTCTTTGGTAGAATACTGTTTGCGAGAACACATCATCCAAAAGAGGGTGGACCTTAAGGTGAAGTTTACCACAAAAACCACGAACTTGAATACGGAATTTTCCACAATAAATGCTACAAATATTGCAGGCAGCAAAGTTATGCTGACTTATCTTGAAAAATCGGCTTGGATTGTGCCTTTCATCCTCTCGGACTTCGAAAGCTGCCAACGCGATCGGGAATCTCGCCGGTTCGGTTATGTTGGGAAGCTCAAGTGTACCAGCCGTACCTAAGTAGTAACGAGTTTTTAACAAAAGATTCTGTGAAATTATAAATGATATAAAAAAAGGTAGATTTATCCTATTTTGTGTGTTACTATATATGTAACTAGATCATGCTCAATCATCTAATTTGTAAGAAGGGGGGCTCTGATGAAAGTATTTTGATTAACTTGACTTGACCTCAATTGATGAAAATTTGCTTTACTGGAGGGCTAGGGAGAACGTGTAGAACCAATTATTAGCTAATTAGTCCCCCGTCCGTGATCGTCATAATTATATGTTTGCAAAAATACTTTAAATTGGAGGGAATTCTTTTGAAGAAGCGAACTCTATCTATGGTTCTTATAATTTTTGTTACCACTTTGTTCTCAAGTTCAGTATTTGCCGCAGATACCCCAACGTTGGGGTATAAATGGGCTAGCAAATATATAACGTACCAGAATAATGGTTCGAATAACGCTTATAGAGCGCTGTGGAATACTGGAGCAAAGGAATGGAATGATGCAACTGTAGTTACATTGTCATCTGGTATCAATTCGAATTTTACAGTAGGGAATCAAACTTTATCTACTGTTACATGGGATGGGGCTACGGAGCCTGTCTATAATACCAACGGGACTTTTAAATCGGTTAAAGTTTGGTTGAATGATTTCTATACTTCACAGTCAAATTACGTCAATACAGAAAATGCAATTCAAAGTGTTGCGACGCATGAATTAGGTCATGCTTTGGGTTTGGACCATGCGCCAGCAAGAACACTCTCAGTAATGGTTCCAGGTACCTTTTTCTCAGATGGAACGTTTGCCCGTATTCAATATTTTCCTGGAATTGGAGATGAGAACTCGGTAAACAACATTTATCAAAATAGTTTATCTCCATCACGATTCGATATTGATGAAAATGATTTTGTAGAAGGTAAGGAGCTAGTTGCTCTTGGTCTATCTTGGAGTAAGTGGTATCTCAATTTAAAGGATCTTGCTAGGGATGCAGATTTAGTTGTTAAGGCAAACGTAACTACCAAACACGGTACAGTTGTTACAGGAGAAAATTATTATGATTATAAGCAAAAATCCGAAATAAATATTCAAGAAGTTCTAAAAGGTGATTCTGCTCTACTCCAACAAAATGTCATACTATATCAAATGGGTGGGGAAGACCAAAATGTAGTAGTAAAATATCATGGAACAACCCCTCTGAATGAAAATGACAGTGTAATTCTTTATTTAAAGAAAATTGGCGATAATGAGTACATTCCAATTAATGAAGACGTTAGTATCTTTAAAGTAAATTCTAATGGGCAATTTGTAAATTTAGAAAGTCAAAAGAGTATGTCTGAACTCAAAATAATTGAGGATTCTGCTTTTTAGAAAAATGTTTTAAATAAAAACAGCAGCCTAGTTGGCTGCTGTTTTCATTCCTTCCATTCTTTCTGCTTTATAGTAAGTGTCATCATCCAGTATTGCGATATAATCGATTGTCTCGATATTCTTAATTTTAAATAATTTTGTTCCTTTTTTATACTTATTAGAAAAAAGATTCGGTAAATCACTACTTTCATTTGTAGAGTGTATTTTTATTGTTCCAATTTCGCCCTCGACTTCAGTAACGACCTCATTTGTCACCTTGTAGACCCCGTTATTCCAAGTAACAACATCAAATGCCCAACTTTGCAGTATCTCTTGATTTGAGTTTGAACATGCCACAAGGAATAGCATTGTAGTCAGTATTAATGCTATCGTTTTCTTCATCCTAAATCCTCCTCGTATAGTAAATAGACTCTTGGCATTCGCCGAGCCAGACAGGGCAAGGATTTGCCTATACCCCCTGGATGTATGCTTCCTCCTACTTTCGTAGGGGGAGTTTTATTGCTGCCACATTTTGAACTGAAAATAAAAATTCCAGGATAGTGGCTAATATATTTCAAAAATCGCTTGACAAACTCCTGATTTCCTGATATTGCGTGAAGGGGTATGACCCTTACTCTCGCGATTGGAGTGTTGTCCTCATGAAGCCTATTTTCGTTCCTCATTCAGACTTCCAAGCTTTTGTTTTCCAGCAACTTCGTACTTCGTACGGGCCCAGCATCGTTCTCATTAACCAAGATTGGCCTCACGCCGTCAAGCTTTGGATGACGGATCTTTCCGTCATCACGATCTTGTTGTACCACAACTAGCCCAGCTCGGGGACCGTTACCCCGGGATCTGATCCTTGCTGCGTTCCTATCTAATCCTACTCATGACCAATCCGACGATGGGAATAACCGAATGGATCAACGAGATGAGACGTACGCCGATCTATGCCATTCTGAGCGGCTTTCCCCTTGACGATCTTCCAGGGTTGGTACATTCTACGACTTCTTCACTCGTCCGCCGACAAGAAAACGGCTTTGCCTGCCGATCCGTTGTTCGACTTCTTCCAGTCACAGATTCTCACTGTGTCAGCGAATTTAGGTTTGTTCAGGGATATTCCGGAGCTTAATGCTGCCGGTGATGACACACCGATTGTCACTTCAGCCTATCCCCGAAGTAAGTACATGCGATTGTCGCACTCAAGGCATTGTCGATTGCAACATTCTCGTGTTTACTCCCAGCCCGATTGCGACTCGGGCTGGGACAGTATTAGAGAGAAGTATTTTAAAAGCTACCATTTCTATATGATTTCAGCGGCTGATAGTAACAAGACTTGCCTTTGTACCCTAGACTGGAGCCGGCTTTCAGACACGATCTGTCAGTCTAATCTTAAGTATGGCTGAATTTTAGAAACGTTTCAACCCCGGAGTGATCGATAAGATGCTGCTCAATGCCGCTCATGATGCTGAAGTTTATATGTTTCTCGATCACCTGAACATCGAACCCTTCATTGATCTCAAAAACCGCAGCAAGAAAAATACGGCTTCGGACAGGGGTATCCAGATTTCTCCGACAGGCATCCCGATCTGTCCGAAGGGCAACGAGATGAAACCCAACGGGTTTCCTACTTTGGATTAAATTGCATTTGTAAGATAAGACGTTTCCAATCACTGAGAAGTTGCAGCACTTCACATAAATCAACCGGATGCCAACGCATCAATTCGCTACAAACGAAAGTGACCTGCCGCTGAAGCTGCTGGACTACAATTTGTTTGAACGATTCAAAGATGAACAGATGCGAGCCGGTGTACCGTTCGTTTATGATTCAACGCTTTCGACGGGAGTTCTTTCTTAGGCGTGTTGTTCCAACATGACCGTCAGTACACGTTAAAAATGGCTCAATCGTTTGCGAATGGATATAATTGGCAGCGGATCGAGCAAAAAACGATCTTACTCAAATGAATCAAATAATCCCAAAATAATACTTGAAAATCACGAAGTCCTTTGAGTGGGGAGGGGGGGGAGTTGCATGCAAAAAAGCGGCAAACATTCAGAAACACACGAAATTGGATGACATTTTTGGTTGCTATTTCCTGGATCGCAATTCGTTGACTGCCATGATTAAGGGCTTTCGAAATTCAGGTTTAAATGTCGTTTTTAACGGAGTAAGTTTTAAAATTTTGCAAAGGTGAATAATAATAGTTGTAGGTAACTTTTAGTTTCTTTTAGTTACGTTAAAACTATTGCTACTTAATTGTAGTTATATGTATAATGGAGGTATGAGGTGATGAAGATGTCTCTAACATATTATGAGAAAACACAGTTCTCACAACAAGTTACACCAGTTTTGGAGAAGCTTTTGTTAGAAACAGGTGAGTACAGTAGTGTCTTATTGTTTAAAGTCCTGGCACTATCAATAAAGAATAATGACTCATTCCTTAGCCAATGGGATGAGACCATATTTTCGGATCAAGAGAAGTTTCGTGAGTGCTTTGATTCCTTACTTAGGCATGCAGCTGCTGTTGCTGCAGCGTTTACTGTGGATAACGAGCTTAATTCTAATGTTCCGACTTCTCTCAAGACCTATACTTCTGGGGATTTAGCTAAATATTTTGGAGTCAGTCAAACCACCATAACAAATTGGCACAAGGAATGCCGGTTTGAAGGAGTTAGTTACGTTCCTGGTAAACAACTACGTGTTTCGGAAGATACATTATTCCGTCTTGCTTCTGGCGGTACAATTCCAATTTTTAAAGTCGTAGAAATGTGGCATAAAGAAAATGAACCAGTTAAAGAAGAGAGTGAAGTAGTATTCCTTGCACGTCAAATAGCGCTTTACGAAGAGAAATATAAAGGGGAATTTAAAAACACACTTTGTCGGAAACCTCAGGAGCAACTGACAGCAGAAGAAGAAATCGATATCAAAGCGTGGCAATATTTTTTAAAGAGACAATCCGATGTCATTGGGAATAAAGAAGAGTAATTTTTCATTTCTGAGTATAGAATACAATGACAACTTCTGCTCATGTTCCCTTCGGGGTTACAAATATTGAGCAAACGGTTAATGTCTAAGAAAAGATCAATTATAAAAAGATCTCTCCCTTGATTTATGTTTTCGTATATAAGATAACAAAAGTAGATACATGTAGCTTTACGAGGCCTCCTCTTACAATACGAGCAGGATTTCAACGAAAGGAGCTGGTAAATTGGACGAAATCGTACTTTCTCCGGACAAGTCGGTCATTCGCCAGGGAAATGTAGTGCTGCGGCCTGCTGGCCCGTGGACGCCGAGTGTCCATTCTTTCCTTCGGCATTTGCAATCATCGGGCTTTACAGAGGCGCCGAGTATCGTTGGCTCTGGTGTGGACGCTGAAGGACGGGAGACGTTAAGCTTTGTTGCAGGAGAGTTTGTACATCCTGGTCCATGGTCCGACGCGGCTTTAGTGCAGGTCGGGCAGATGTTGCGAAGACTGCATAACACAAGCGAAGCTTTCCAGCCTACTGCGGATGCCGAATGGAAGCCTTGGTTTTTGCAAAAATTGGGCGGCTCGCGGCTAGTCATCAGTCATGGGGATGTGGCGCCTTGGAATGTCGTAACTCGGGATGGTATGCCTGTGGCGTTGATCGATTGGGAGTTTGTAGGTCCTGTTGATCCGCTGATGGAGCTTGCGCGAGTCTGTTGGCTGTTCCCGCAGCTTCATGATGACGATGTGGCAGAAAGAGTGGGACTCCCTGCTCTGGATGTTCGCGCCCGGCAACTTCGTCTGCTTGTCGACGCTTACGAGGCTAGCGCCGCCGAACGGCATGAACTTCTTGACAGGATTGTGGAAGTGGTCGTATGTGAGACGGCGGAGGAGGCCATTGAGCAGAAAATTACACCGGACTGCCAGGGCCCGCTCTGGGGGCTGGCTTGGCGCGCCCGTGCTGCAGCTTGGATTTTGCGGAATCGCGTTGTTTTACGAAATACGCTTGAATAAATTAGAAGACGGCTATCGATAATGCAGCTTTTGGGGAACGATGTTCAAGTGGAATCCTGAAGAATAATAGATTCAGAAAAGTAAGAGCAGCTTGACCTCTTAAATGGAGGAACAAGCTGCTCATTTTTATTAGTAATGTTACTTTTCAATTGTTTCGTAACGATTATTGCACATTTGGTATATCTAGCATTTCAAGAGCGAAGTGATATTCAGGATGTAACATATCAGGTTTTCTTTCGAGTAGCGGCTGTGCTTCTTTCAGAGCTGATACGGCTCTCCATCATTAACACGTATAATGATATCACTCATTTGTATATATTGCTGCTTACTCAAAGGCTTTTGGCCGCGCGGAACTCCAGGGGACTTATCAGTGGATGCATACACCATGGCTATGCTTCCCACACTGACAGCACACAAAACAGCGGTAACAGCAATAATTTTCGTTACTACTTAGGTCCGGGCAAAGCTGAATTGGCCCCGCAAGGCAGAAGCAAGCGAGGCAAGAATCGGCAAATGCTGTTTGCGTAAGGTTGAAATGACGCTGCGAATGCGGGCAAAGCGCTTCGCTTGTTCCTTCGTGCGGAAAGAACCCGAAACCTTCATTTTCACCTTTGCCATTCGAATATCCCGTTCCGCCTGATTGTTGTCAAACGGGACGCGGGCATCACGAATAAAGCGAAGAATCGCTTCTTTATGAAGCTGAAATCGCTGTCCCAAGTTGGCCGCTTTACTTTGTTTTTTCTTTCCTTTGGCTAAACGCGATTCTGCTGAATCCGCTTTTGACCATTCCTGTCTGCCTTCAGTCAGAATGTCGTCATAACGCTGCTCGATCGTCTGCAACAGCTCTTCTTCAAGCGGGATACCCTCCACTCTTGATGTCTTCGCCAGTTCCCAACTTTCCTGCAGGAACTCCCGCATCGACGTTGCCCACTGCTGACCGTCATACGTTTCGATACTGATGCATTCCCGCAACAAGTGGGCATTGCATAGCGCATGACTGAACGGATAGGATGATTGGAAATACGTGGCATAACAATCGTGCACCACGATGTGGGAAAAGCCTGGTAAGAGTCCCATCGCTTCGATCGCTTTGCTGCCGCGGCTTTCATGGACGCCGAGTAGCGTCCATTTTTCGTTCGAGATGACATGGAGCCACTGTCCTTTGCCTTCTACGCGAAAACCGGTTTCATCGGCATGGACAACAGGGCTCTCCCCGAGTTGTTCTCGGATCTCGGTTTCCAGAGGTTCCAATGCGCTGTCTACGTTTTGGAGCATCCACAGGATACTCGCTTCGCTTGGACAAACACCACACATGTCAGCCAACAATTGACTCATCCGCTCAAGGGGCAGCAGTTGATAGACGTTTAAATACGCAACCCATGCCGTGAAGCCTTGACCGTATTGCACAGGTGCAAGTACCTCTTTTGGAAAGGGAGCCTGCTGCGTACATTGACAATGCGGGCAGCACGTCGTATAGGCCCGATGTTCCGTCACGACTACACGAGGCACAGGGAGGTCGAAGACCTGTCGTTTCTCGTAGCCAACGTCAGGCGCATCTTGAAGGGATTGATGACAGTTCGGGCAAGTGGCGATCCGGTGTTCGATGACTTCATCCGGCACCGCGGAAAACTTCAACGTGTGGCCTTGATGACCTTTTGGCGCTCCTTTTTTACCACCAGGTTGACGCTGATTCACCGGCTTACGCAATCCATCGCTTGATGGCGGTTTACTGCTATTCTTTGAGTTTTGACCCAGTTGCCGTTTTAACTCATGAACTTCCATTTTTAATTCGTTAATTTCTTTCGCTTGCTGATCAACTCGTTCCATGAGTTGTTGGTTTTGAGCGAGCAGTTCATGAAAAAATCCCGCGATTTCCTCATCGCCTTTACAAATTTGATTGACTTGTTGCGAGGATATTTTCATGGCACTCACCCCATTCCGAATGTAGTTTGTTACTATATATTTCGACAGGGATGGGGCAAATTCCCTTTCAGCAACTTGTTTTTTTCAGAGACCTAAGTAGTAACTAATTTTCTTCATAAATGTCTCCTTTAGATAGGTATTATATAACAATGAAGTTCTTAAAGTTATAAATCAACCTCTATTTTGCGGTGAGTACTATAAATGAAAATATTATTTTTTTGCATTTTAAACCTTATTTTGGTATTATAAAATGACTACCGATTTGTTTCGACTCTTCCCTTTTAAGATAGGTAAATAAACGTGAAGAATTCCATTTATCAGTTCTACTCTATAGACGGCAGTTTCCATTTAAATCTAACGTTTTATTTTTATTGATGTAGACGGACTAAGCTATGACTTCTACCTGATTCAATTAAAACTATTAAGAAAGATTGGGATGCAACTGTGAAGGACTGGACTTTTTTGTTCTACCAGGATTTTGATGCTCTCACGCCACAGATGCAGGAACTAGCCTATCGTTCTTTCTACACCCTTGTCTATACAGATATTTTGTATCTCCTGCATGATCATTCACTCACAGAAGACATAATTCAAGAAGCGTTCCTTAAAATTACATCGATTATACGAAAACATAAAATATCAAATTACTCTGCATGGATGAGGCAAGTCACACGTAACATGGCGATAGATTATTTGAAAAAAGTGAATAAAAACCAGCAGATCATTAGCTTAAATGACGTCCATAGAATACAGAGAAATTTAGAAACAAGTACAGAACAGACTAATGTAGCGAAGGAAGTAGAGAAAAAGATCAGAGATGAGCTGCTACATCAAAGCATTCTTGAACTAAGTCCAGGACAGCGAACCATCATTAATCTGTTTTATATTGAAGATATGTCCTATAAGGAAATAGCAGCCACACTTGATCTATCCGAGCAAGCAGTGAGTCAAAAGCTAGCTCGTGCACGAAAAAAATTGCTCAAAAATTTCCGGAGAAAATGGGCGGATTCTTATGAACAATGATTTTATGAAAGATGAAGAATTAAAAGAAGCCTTGAAACGGGAGCGCAACAACATTGTAATTCCCGATAGTACGCCTTCTTGGTTAAAGGTGCAGGTGCGACTTCAGAAAAGGAAACGCCGAAGAGAATGGATGAGAAGATTAAAGCTGCGTGCTGCCATCATTATGGGATCTTTTATCGTGAGCTTTTTGGCTAACATGACAACACCAACCGCCTACTCTCAAGTTGCATCACTATTCAAAAAAATAAAAGGTGAAGTTGTTGAATTTTTTTATGAAAAGCCGAGTCACGATCCATCCAAGGCCAAAACAGCTCCACCGGATGATACTATGACTGAGAAGGAATCGCATAGTAGCCAAATGTGGGAAGTTACGCTGGAAGAAGCCATTCATAAATCTTCGTTTCCTCTCTTGGTTCCAGCTGCTTTGCCTGAAGGATTTCACTTGAACGCGGTACGTAGTTTTGGTTCTCCTGATGAGCAATTTCACAATATTCAGCAAGAGTACATGAATGCCGCCGGAGAAATCATTCATATCATACAGCGTATTGTGGAAGGTAAAGCTACCGGTATGAAAATTGAGATGGATTTGACTGCTGGAGAATATAAAGAACTAATGGTTAATGGAAATGCAGCAGTTTTATTAATCCCCCGTGATGGAAATACGAATTTGGAGTGGCTAACAAACGAAAGGATTCTGGTGCACATCTCAGGCCGCTTGACGGAAACAGAGATAATTGAGCTAGCAAAGACTTTGAAGTAAGGCTAACGCTTTTAAAAGAAAGAAACCATTCCTATTGAAAGGGTGGTTTCTTTTTCAAGTGTTCTCAATTAATAAGAATAGAGCTTGTGTATACCGTACCTTCTTCCAGAGTATTCCCATATGTAATCCAGTGTCTATTTGCAACTCGATAATAATAGCCACTAGAAACCGATACCTCTCTGCTAGAATACGTGTAGGAAGAATCAGTATTTGTAACATTTGAACCGATGCTTGCATTGACCCATTCTGAACCGGTCCAGCGTTGTAATGTTACTTGAACGCCGATAGTGTCAAGGATCCGTGTACCCAACGTCTGTCCGCCGATGCTGACCTTTCCATTACCAAGATCAGATATGTAGCCGTTCCCATTATCAAGATATTTAAAATCGGGATCAAATACTGTAAATGGCTCTGTACCCGGTGGCGGATCAGTTATAGAACTGGCATTGGTTAAAGCAAATGTTCGACTAGGTACAATTAATGCAAAAATAAATACAAAAACCAACATCATTCTGGTAGACGACTTATTCAAATTTATCCTCCTTATTAAACCATGATATTAAGAAGACGATGGAATAAGCAGCTTTCTAACGTTTTTTCTAAAATTATTTATTAGGATATCAGGAAAGGCATTGGAAAACAACAAAATGGATGGCCCTTCAAGCTGTCAAAACTAAAACAGAATTATTTGCTTTTCCATTCAAACGTTCCAACAACACTTATAGTTTCCGTGTTGGTATCTGGTGCACCAATAGCCACATAATATTCACCCACTGGAACACCTTCTGTATCGATTGTTCCAGTGGCACTACCAGAAGATTTTGTCTCTTTCCAATACTGCTTGCTTAGATTATCTTTGCTTACAAATCCAATTTGAATATTCTGTCCTAGTGAGGACCAATTAGCAGTATAGATTAAAATATCACCAGAGGAAATTTTATACACTGAATCACTATTTGTCTGTCCACCTACAGCCAAAGCAGTATGACTAATTGAGAAGCTTGTCTCTGTGTCAAATGGCAAACGGAGATCTTCAACTTCGAGTGTAACCTTAGATGTAGTAACTTGCAGATTCCTCCGAACCTGACTAGTATTCTGCCCGCTTTCCGGCGTCTGTTCCGATTTGAGTGATTCTTTATTTGCGGCAATGACCTTATGGCCCATCTCATTCATATCTGGAGTTTTATCATTTGCAGCATAAGTAGTAACCGTGCCAACAATGGCAAGAGCTAGAGTAGCCAGGATAGAAAACAAGCGAATTGATTTTTTGCGCTGTGTACCATCGTTTTCTAAAATCATATTAATTCTCCTCTCAAGATATGGAAGAATACAACTTTGCTCGCTTCTAGTATATAGACGGTTATTTCCATCAAAATCTAACGGTCTTTTTTTAATTTTTAACAGTTACAGAACTAATTTTTTATAGGTCTTATTCCTTTTGGTATAATAATTTACAAAAGATTAATCTTTACTCAAGAAGTAAGTATTCACTGGTTTGTTTAGCTGATTTCTGTGTTTTCAATATACATGAAGTCGAGGAATTGAACAAATGATACTGAAAAAACTATCCAAGCGAACCGTACTTATTATGCTAATCATTTTTCTTGCGGCAATGTGGATCGTGAGCTTCTTTTCGCCTGAACTAACCATCAGAAGATATATGCTTCTTCATCGGCAGCCTCACGGCAGATGTTTCGGATATGGAACGGTATGACCGTGATTACGGGCATTTGTACAATGTAGCAGGATACATGGATAGACAGACGGGAGAAGAAATCGATCAATTTTATGTAAAAAAGCTCGGGCCCTTCTGGATTGTATCCAGCATCGGAATAGGGACTTAAAGTCAGAAAGAAAAGCCGGGACGGCTTGCAGATTGCTCCGTCCCGGCTTTTTTTGGTCGCTTACTTCGTATAGCCGATGTAATCCAATTGGAATTCGGGATTCCAAGCCATGTCGCTGCCGACGGCTCGGAACGAAATATCGATGCCGGTTACTTGGGTCCGATGCTCCCAGTCTGCAATATCGATTTCGGTCCGGTTCCATTGATCAGGCGACATCGGGGACGTGGCCGAAATGCTTTCCGTGCCGCTGTACAGTGTCACCTTTGTCTCGTAAGAGGCTCCAGGCACGCCGCCATATGAATCAATATAATAGAAAAAGCTTTTTGCATTGCTAAGATCAATAGCTGTCTCAGGCGTGACGGTCAGTGTCTTCCAAGCGCTTGCTGCAACAGTAGCGGCTCTGGCCGCCAACACGTAGGAGCCTAAAACCGGTTTAGTCGGTCCATTTGCGAACTGCTCGACTGTATTTACGCTGGCTATGTTTGCTTTTCCTTTCCACCCCTCAGTGGAGTCCTCAAAGTTGAAAAGAAGCTTTTCATTAGCAGGTATATTCTCCTCGCCTGTTTTTTTTACATGGGCCAGTACTTGCTGGATCGTTCGTTCACGATAGGTGAACAGTGCTTTGACCGTGCCATCTCCTGGAGGCGTATATGAGGTGATGGTCAGTATAAATTTCCTGCTTTCGCCGGTTCGCAGGCCACCTGGCTTTAGCGTTGCCTGATCGAACTTGAGATGCGTTCCGCCCGAGACGGCAATTGTGCCATTCAACGCTTGTTCGTCATAGTTCGTCACCATCACTTCGACTTTAGCCCCTGCCTGCGGCTTTGCTGCCAACAGCTTGGCATCGAGCTTTACATTGGAATACCCGCCGACCGGGGCCATTGTTTTATGGAATCCCACTTCGTCGAGCAGGAACGATCCGGTCCAGCTCTCCGAGCTATCCCCGCGAACCCAGACCTTAATCCGGTCGATAGCACTAACGCCACTCCAGCCTTTCAGGTTCAAAGCCGCACGGTTCCAGCCGAGCTGCGAATCGAGCATGACTGTTCCCTCTGCGATGTTTCTGCCGCTGTATACTTTAATTTTGGCTTCATAGGCTTTGTCTGCTGCAGCTTCCGGCACTTTGAGCGCTAATGTCAAGTAAGGCGCGTTTGCTGCATTGAGCGGCTGTGCGAACCGTTTATCGGCACCCTTCCAATTGAGCGCGGCATAGTCACTGAAACTTATCTTCAGGGAGCGGCTGCCTGCCGCGGCATCTTCCGTTGTGCTTTCGGCTGACTGTGCATTATCAGCAGCTAACCAGCCGCCTGCCCCGTTCTCGAATCCTTCGACCTGCAGCGGGTTGTTGCCCTTTTTCACGAAGGAAACGCCCACTTCGGCCCGTTCTTCCCGGGTCGCCAGCTTGGATGGATCAAAGCCGGGAATGACGCTGGCCCAGTCGTCAATACCGATGACCGCTTTGGCAAACTCGGTGACCTCGAGCGAACGCGCGGTATCAATATATTTAAACACGTCGTAAATTTGTTTGTGTTCAAACGGCGTCGAAATTGTATTCGGAGCATGCGTCCACAACCCCAAGTTCAGGCCGCCTTCTTCCGCATGGTCGACATGGCGATGCAAAATGAAGGAATCGATACCGTCCAAAAACTTGATTTTATAAAAAGCATAAGCGTAAGCGGCTGCTTGCAACTGCTGATCGGCCGCTGTGTTAGCCAGGCTGTTCAGCCCTTGCTCGGACAAAATGATCCGGCGCATTTGCCCATCTCGCAGAAACGGCTGCTGCTGCAAATACCGGACGAGCACCTGTAAATTTTTAAAGGTGATTCTTGGTGTAGTAAAGCTGTCCGTAGGTGATTCATCGTTCCAGAATTTTGGATCAAACAGATTTTCCGGGTAAGGGTGAAACGCAATGTTCCAGCCAAAATCGCCTTCTTCGCGCGACAGGTCGTTCAGCATATCGACGATGACTTTGTTGTCGTATTTCCAAAGGGAGTCTGCTGAAATATTTTCATCCCAAAAATGATCCAGGGAAATATATGTCCTTGCATTGGCGTAATGGCTTCGGACAATCGTATCGACCAGCCGGACGGTTTGCACGTACTCTCTTACATACTTGTCAACCGTTTTTGGTCCCATGTTGTTCCAGATCTGATTTTGGCCGACCTCATTGCCGACGATAAAATTGACCGCTTTCCCATGAGGTTCGTCGGGCTGCGAATAGCGTTCAGCCAAAAAAGTCGTAATCGCCTTGACGTATTTGACGCCAAGCTCGTTGCTTGTATTCAGAGCGTACACGATTCCGCCCGGCTGCCAGTCTGGATGGATGAGATGCGCATTCGGCGTATCTGGCGCCATCTCATTGTACATGAGCAAAATAAGGCTGACGATCGTATCGTTGTCGGACAGGCTTTTGATTTGCGAGTCGAGATGGTTGACGAAGCTCTTTTTGAAATAGAAGGTTTCGCCATCGACCTCATACGGAATCGTATTGGCCGGATTGCTGTTGGCCGTATAGAGCATGCCGTTATAGGATACGTTGATGGCCGCATGGCTGATACCCAGTTCTTCGGCGTCATCCGTCATTTGCACTTGAAGGCCTTTAATGCTTTTTGCCTCCGGGAAGGGCTCGCGATTGGCCGCCAGCTTGTCGGGGTTTGTAATGTAATGCGGCGCATCGGCTAAGGTCAGCTCACCCGCCGCGTTACGGAAGGCAACGGCAAATTTGGAATAGAGCCGGTTGTGCCCGCCGTCGTGAAGGCTAACAGCAAAGGCAAATTGCTTGGCCATTGCCAGCTGGGCAATCGGTGTCAGGCCCGCCAGTTCGTCAGTCTTGCCATAGGTCGGCAGCTCGAAGAGAACAAGCTCGTCACCAGCATGCGCAGCGGCGTAATCCGGCTTTACAGTACCGGCAATCGTTATGCTGCCTTCGTCATTGATGACGGCAGCGGTAATGCTGCCTTCCATCGGCGATTGAACCGGCGGGAATTTCTTGAACCGGATTTCGTCGATCGCGATCGCTCCTGCTGCCGCGGTTAAAGCTTCAATCCGAAACTGCCTGATCGTCCCTGTCCAGCCGTCCCGGTCCGACATATTGGCTATTACCGTCTGGCCGCTGCTGTTCGGCGCGATGTCGAATGTCTTGGATTTCGCTTCGTCCCATGCCGGGTCTGCTTCGGTAATCCAGGACACCTTAAGGCTGGATGCCGCCGTTTGATTGTCTAGTACGATCGACATCCCGTTCCGGGCTTCGCCATCGACCCGAACCGCCGGCGATTCGAGGTAGGCGCCTTCACTTTCAATCGCAAAAACCGCTTTGCCGCCGGAGACAGCAAGCGATCCCAAGTGAGCTGCAAATCCTTCCGTCTCATTGTCGTGATTGAAGAGCATGTCTATCGTATTGGTGGCCATAATGTAGTCGATCTGGAAGCGGCCATCCCAATAATCGTAGCCTGGAGCGCCTGGAGCGATTCCTTCCAGATCAAAATTTTGCATAAATGACAGTTCCATCTTTGTAATCGAGTCCCGATGCTCCCAAGCAGCCAGATCGACAAAAACCCGATTCCAACGGTCATTGGATATTTTGGCGATGCGCTCGAAGCTGTTCTCGCCGCTGTACAGCCGAATCTTTAAGAAGTAGCCGACCGGCTGCCATCCCCAGGAGTTGGCTGCCAATGCCAGATAACGCTGGCCGGATAAATCAAGCGGCGTAGTGAAGCTGCGGTAAATCGTCCTCCACTCGTATACTTTGACATTCTCCGGTACTTGCTCCAGCGCGCCTGCACCCTCGTATGGTCCGCCCGGTCCATTAAGTATGCTGGCCGCAAAGTTGACCTCCTTCGTATTGGCGCCTTTGCTCCATGCTACTGCATCCTCAGGCGTGTTGAAGTCGTTAATGATGAGATCGGGGTAAAACTCTTGTCCAGTGAATACATCTTCAGATTGCCGGAGTGTGGGATCATACGCCCCTGCGAAAGCGCTTGCAGATGCGAAAAAAAGCTGGATAAGAAGAGCAGCTGCGAGCAAACCTGATGTCACTGATAGTTGTCTTCTCATTACGATGCAACCTCCGTTTATTTGCTTTTTTATAGTCTGCCGATTGCCTGGTGCTTACCATTGATAAAAGCGACCATCCTGACTCCAGTCCAATTTCTGACCAATCACCGCCTTTATGTAGTGATTATTACGTATACATAATATAATATAAAGTATACGTTTACAATTTGTTTTTTTGAATTTTACGACTTTTATTTTGCTATTCCGCCGCGGAGCATGACATGTTCCTTTTCAGCACATACAGTTGGTTGAAGTTTTGGGGCGTTTTACATAACTGGTTTAATCGTATATTATAAATATTAGTTAAGTTAACTATTATAAGATGGGCGAGGGATCTATATTGAAGGGAAAGACAGGGAACCCCAAGCTGGTTCGCTCTACAAATTTAAATTTGATTACGGAGTTAGTGAGACGGCAAGGACCAATATCGCGGGCGGATGTGGCCAAGATTTTAAAGCTCAGTGCTCCTAGCGTGTCATCCATTACGGAACAGCTTATCGCGATGGGAATTGTGGAAGAGATGGGCACACGCGATTTGGTTGGAAGCGGTAGGCCGCCGGTCATGTTGAGCTTTAACCGTCATTACGGCTATATTATTGCGATTGATTTGGCGGGAGATAAAATCCGTTTGGCGATCGGGGACTTGATGGGCAATACGATTGTGGAGGATGAGGTCCAGTTCGCCCTGAATGCTGCGATCATAAGCGATGATTTCTTTGCTGTGATACGCAAGCTTCAGAGCTTGCTCGAACAGCAAAGTATTTCGCGTGAAAAGGTGCATGTCGTTTGTGTGGGGACACCGGGGATCATTAACAAGGAGACGGGATATTTTCAGGTCGCTCCTCGTTATAAGGAATGGAACAAAATTAACATCCGGCAGTTGATTGAACGCGAGTTTCAGTCCGATGTCATTGTCATGAATGATATCAATTTGAGTGTGATCGGGGAAAGCCGCTATGGCGCGGGCAGAGGGTTTACGAACCTGCTGGGCATCAATATCGATATAGGCATTGGCGCCGGCATGATTATTAACGGGCAATTATATGAGGGAAGCAGGCTGGCGGCAGGCGAGGTAGGGTATTGGCTGTGCGACACGCCGAATATGGATGAGCCGGGCGATCTTAATAATCATTATTTGGATTTCCGTCTATCTTTGAATAGCCTTATTTATAACGTCAAGCAAGATTTGCAAAATGGCCAGGAAAGTAAGGTTTTGGATTACTGCCGGCATAATTTGGACAAAGTTACGTTCGAGGTTTTTTGTAAAGCGGTGGAAAGCCAAGATCCGTATTGTTTGAAAAAGACCAAGGAACTGGTGCAAACCCTTGCCGGCGTGCTCTCCAATATGAGTTTACTGCTTGACCTCGAACTTATTGTGATTGGCGGAGATATTATTAAGCTTGGCTATGCGTTTATTCAACCTTTAAGGGAACTGGTTAACCGGCTTGTGCCGTTGACAACAACAATTGTGTTTTCGGAGCTGGGCGAGCGCTCGGGAATTTATGGCGGCTTTGCGGTGGCGATGGATCATGTGATGGGCAAGCTGTTTGATGAATAGCGCGGTCTAACAAAAATAAGTTGACGGGTTTATCCCGTTCGGCTTATTATTAAGTTAAGTTAAGTAATTAATTAGATGAGAAGGGGGAGGCTATGCAACCTAGATTCAAGTTGGGAATGATTTTTGCACAAATAGCCTTTATGGTTTACGCGCTTTCCATTATTTATCCGTTTATTTGGATGTTTATTAATTCCTTCAAGAGCGGGCCGGAGTTTTATCAAAATATTTGGTCTTTGCCGCAGCAATGGGGTTGGTCCAATTATTCCAAAGCGTGGAACGATACAGGGCTCGGCACTTACTTTTTAAACAGTGTATTCATTACAGGAGTCGGTACCATTCTGGCCGTGCTATCTGCGGCAACCTCATCGTATGTCGTAGCGAAATATAAGTTTCCGGGCGGCAATCTGATTTTCTTTTTTGCGGTATCTACCTTTCTCATCCCTTCTGTGGGAACGTTAGCGGCACTTTATAAGCTCATGATCAATCTGAGCCTATTCAATTCGCATATCGGACTGCTTGTGTTGTATTCAGCCGGTCTAGGCATGAACTTTATTATTTTGTATGGCTTTTTTAAAGGAGTTTCCTGGGAGTACGCGGAAGCGGCCCATATCGATGGAGCCAACGATTGGCAAATCTTTTTCAAGATTATGCTGCCTATGGCGAAGCCCGGGATTGCCGCTGTAGGACTGGTTACGATGATCAACATATGGAATGATTACTTTCTTCCATATATTTTTCTTCAGGACCGGAAGCTGTTTACGGTATCGGTCGGATTATATGATTTGGTGCTCAAACAGCAATATGCGGCAGATTGGACGACGTTGTTCGCAGCTTTAACTATGGCTACAATTCCAATTCTGGTTGTATATTTTCTCCTTCAAGATCGGCTAATTAGCGGATTAACGACTGGGGGGCTTAAAGGATGAGCCGTCGATTTCTTGCTTCTTTTTCTGTAATTATCGTATTGGTGGTGCTGGCAGCAATGTTTTTTTACAAGGACAAAAATAACGAAGGCCAAACGGAATTTCCGATTGGATTATGGGTTACCCCGCCGGTTGAACAGATTACGCTGGAGCGTTACCGGGAAATTAAGGACGCCGGCATAACCTTTATTACCGGGTTTAGAGAATGGGAGGGCGGTGAGGAAGCGATCCGCCGATCTTTGGATTATGCCGAGGCCAACGATTTGAAGGTATTGGTAAGGGACCCGAGGCTCAATAAGCTGGGTATGGATCAACTGGATCAAATGAAAGGAATGGTGACGCTGTACGCCAATCATCCGGCTTATATGGGGCATGTGTTTTATGATGAGCCTTCGAGCCGCGATTTTGAAAGGCTGGCGGCGATGAAGCAAGAATATAGCAAATATGCTCCAAATGGATTAGCGTATGTAAACCTGTTTGCGACCTATGCTTCTCTTGAGCAAAAGGGAGGAACGTCTACAGAATATGTGCAAGACTATCTGCGTCAGTTCGACCCTCAGGTGTTATCGTACGATCATTATCCATTCTTGACGAAAGCTGCAGATGATGAAAGCGCGGTCATTACGGAGGATTACTTTTATAATCTCGAATTGATCCGCAGTGAGGCTGTGAAGCATAACATTCCGTTTTGGCTATTTATCCAGACATTGTCATTTAATCAGACACATCGAGATCCAACAGAGGAAGAATTGCGCTGGCAAGTCTATACAAGTCTTGCTTATGGGGCTAAAGGAATTCAATATTTCACCTACTGGACGCCGGAGCCTTCGGGGGGCGAAACATTCGGAGAGGGAATTATCGATCGCGCGGGCAAGCAAACAAGGCATTATGGGGAGGTGCAACGTTTAAACCGGGAAGTACAAGCAATCGGTTCGAAGCTTATGCATTTGAAGTCTGAAGGTGTTATTCATTATGGCGCTGAGCCTCCGTTAATTGCAGAGCCAAAAAAATCGTTCGAACCGATCGTAAGCATTGCTGGCGATCCAGCGATTATTGGCTGCTTTAGCGACGATAATGGCCGTCAGAGCATTCTTGCGGTTAATGCCAGCTTTGCACAGCATGCAGTCACAACATTAACCGTGGAGTCCAGTGTAAAACGAATTTCTTGGTGGAAGAACGGCGAGTGGGGAGAAAGCAAGGTTGAAAATGGAGAAGTAAAGCTGGACTTAGCGCCAGGGCAAGGCACATGGGTTGATTTTGAAAAATAAAGTGCCGCCTTTCCGGGGCTTCGTGGCGCTTTATATATAAAATATTAAGGGGTGCAGCTCAATGAAAACTACAAAAATGAAAAACAGGATGATGTTGTTTTCCACAGTACTACTCGGTATGGCAATGGCGACAAGTGCATGTTCGGGTTCGAACAGCAGCAGCGGTACTAACGGGAGCCAGGTGAAACAGGAAAATGGCGAGAAAGAAACCAAGGGCGAAAAGAAAGTGCTGAAGGTGGCATTTTTTCAGGGAGGCTTTGGCGATGCCTGGTTTAAGGAGCTGAAAAGCGGATTTGAAGCTTCGCATGAAAATGTAACCGTTGAGCTTGAAGGCGATCCAGGCATTATGGAAAAAATGGGGCCCCGTTTTGAGTCCGGAGCAAACCTGCCCGACGTGGCTTTTCTGACAAACACACACTGGCAAATGTGGGCGGCACAGGGATATTTGGCTGACCTGACTGACCTTTATGAAGGGCAAGATTCTGACGGGGTAACCATTAAAGAATCGTTAAATGAAGCGGCACAGAAATACGCGCTCTATCAAGATAAGGCCTACAATATTCCATGGTCTGACGGTGTGCTGGGGATGGCTTACAATAAAGGCATGTTCGAAGAGAATGGCTGGGAAGTACCGAAAACATGGCAGGAGTTTGCAGACTTGGCTGAGAAAATTCAGGCAAAAGGTATTGCTCCAATCGTGTACCCTGGAAAAGTAGCCAGCTATTGGGACTTTGTGGTGAAACCGATGTTCGTTCAGGCAGGCGGATTCGATTATTTGAACGAAATATTGAATATAGATAATCCCGATGTTATGGGCAATCAGGCTAAACTGGCAGCATTGCAACAATTCGAGGCCATCTTTAAAAATAACTGGACGCTGAAGGGCTCTGAGGCACTCAATCATACAGAAGCGCAAATGGAATTCGTTAATGGCAAAGCTGCGATGATTCCCAATGGCAACTGGCTGGAAAGCGAGATGAAGGCATCGACACCGGAAGGCTTCCGAATGGCTATGATGCCGGTACCTGCTGTAGAGGGGGCCAAAGAAGCCAATGTATATTTCAGTATGGTAGGGGATATTACGGTTGTCCCTGCCAAGGCGAAGGAGCAGGAGCTGGCGAAGCAATTTATCGCATTTGCTTCATCAAAAGAAATGAACCGCAAATTTACGGAACTGACAGGTAACTTTAGACCTTTCAATTATTCCCTGGAAGGCGTGCAGGTGTCTGAGTTTACACAAAGTGTGATGGATATTATGAGCAATAATAAACCATTCACTTTTAACTCTAACAATCCTATGTTTACTAAAATGACGCTGTATCCTTCAGGAGATGCTTATGGCAACATTGTATTTGGCTCTAAAACAGCCCAGCAGCAATTTGATGATGATTTGGCTTTTGCCAAGGACAAGTGGGATGCATACAAGAAAGAAGTGGGAATGGAATAAAGCAGCACAGGGGAGGAAGCCGGTAGCCGGCTTCCTCAGGCTTCTATGAAAGAAGGGGAATATTTATGCAATGGATCTCTAATCGTACAAAAAGAATGAGAGCATTATTTATTTTGTCGATGATTATTTATCCAGTTGCCCATTATTTATTATTTACAATATATGTAAATATTAACACAATCGTCTATGCATTTAAACGCTGGAACATTTCAAGCGGCGTTATCGAATGGGTGGGATTACACAATTTTCAAGAAATTATCGAAAAGATGTTTACAGAGGCGCCTTACAAGTATGCGGTGCAAAATACGTTATTATGGATTCCGTTAAATATCTTCGTCCTGCTGCCGCTGTCTCTGTATGCCGCTTATATGTTTTCCAAGAAAATCAGGTTTCACAATTTTTATCGGATCGTTTATTTCTTCCCATCCATATTATCAATTGTCATTATTACGATGGTCTTTTCATTTATGGTAAGCCCTAATGTTGGTGTCGTAAATGCTGTCCTGGATGCAGTCGGGCTGGAAAGTTTGAAGCGCTCCTGGCTCGGAGATCCGTCTACCGCCCTTGGAACAATATTTTTCTTCTGTGTGTGGGCCGGGATTGGATTTAATGCGGCGATTTTATTAGGGGCAATCGGAAGAATTCCTGGTGACCTCTATGAAGTAGGCGAGTTAGAAGGAATTACTAGAATGAAAGAATTAACGAAGGTCGTTGTCCCGATGATTTGGCCGACGATTTCAACACTGGTCATTATCGGAACAAGCAGTGCGTTCACCATTTTTCTTCAATCCAAACTGCTAAGCAATGGCGGCCCGAACTATTCTACCAATACAGTAGCGTTGCAAATCGTTAATCTTGTGACTGATGGCCAATATGGCACCGCGTCAGCCTTCGGCGTATTACTGGCCATTATCGGCGGAGTAATCACTTGGATCATTAAGTCTCTGCTGGATAAAACGACGATCGTTGAATATTAAGCCATATCCGTGGAGGAATGCTCATGTATAGGAAAATGTTGTTTACCGTATTGAGTATGTTTATTGTGGCAGCAGGAGTAGCAAATGCGGGATCGGCAAGCAGCTTAGCCAATCAACAATTTCCAATAGGGATCTTTTGGCCTCCTTCTCCAGCGCAGATGACGGATGCCAGCTATGCCGATATTAGTGCGATGCATGCAAATTTTATTGTTGGCGGGAACGGTGTAAGCGACTTTGCCAGTAATGCATTAGCGCTTACTTACGCAGCGAACAATGGTTTGAAAATACTGGTTGATGATAGCCGTCTGGCTTGGCAAGAGAAATCCATCACTCAGGAAGCGACAGGGCATGGTTTTTTCGTAAGTAATTCCACTTCCTTAGGCCAAACCTTTAGAACTCCCGCTGGAACAGGCTGGGGATTGAATACGGTTCAACTGTATATTGATAAACTGAATTGGCCGGCCGGCTTTACGATTACGTTAAGCTTGTACGATAGTCCGGCTAAGCAGCAGCTTATTGCCAAGGATGCCATTACGGCACCTGTTTCCACCTATTATCCGGTATTTAATCTCCATACAGCCATTCAGAGCGATAGGGAGTATTATTGGGAACTGACTAGTGACAACCCTACCCCTATAGGATGGGTTACAACTAGCAGCGGTGATGTATATGATCATGGTCAAGCCTACAGGAATGGGGTGGCCCAGGCCTTTGATTTTTGGTTCCGGATTGGTTTCTCACAACGGACATACCAGGATGGGACGCAGCCTCCAGCTGCAACTATTGATGAAATAGCTAATTATTATCGGGAAAAAAATGCAGTCAAAGGCTATCATGTGCTTGATGAGCCATCCGCCCTGCAGATGACGAGTATTCAGAATACAATTCGCCGAATAAAAGCAACCGATCCTGATCACATGTCTTTTGTTAATTTGCTGCCAAGCTACGCTTCATTAGCACAGCTGGGCCTAGACCAAAAAACAGGGGAGTATGTAACAGATCAAGTTTCACTAGGTCAAACCTTTACAACGAAAAAAGGCCAAACCTACATTGATTCCGTACAGTGGTGGATTGATAAAGGAACATGGGGGGCGGGGGAAGCCTTACAGTTAAAGCTCTGGGACTCTCCGGCCAAAACCAGCTTAATCGCACAAGATACGATCTCTGTACCTGATTCCGAATGGCAACAATTTCATTTGAATACAGCGGTGAAAGAGAACACCATGTATTATATGGAATTGACGCATAATGGGGGCGGAGACAAGTCGATAGGCTGGGTTATCCGCTCGAATACAAATGATAATTGGTACAATGATGGTTCTGCCTATATAAACGGGGTTGAAATCGCAGCCGATTTTTGGTTTACGATTAATCAAAATATAGTTGGCGGATCCTATGAGGATTATGTATACCGTTGGATGTATACGGAACCTGATGTGCTGGCTTTCGATCATTACCCTTATTTGGCGAATGGACAATTCAGAAGCGATTATTATGCGAACCTGGAAGTGATTCGCCGTCAGGCCAAGCTGGGTAACAGAGATTTCTGGTCTTATATTCAATCCGTTGGTGTGAATGGGGTGTGGCGGGCTCCTTCAGAGAGTGAAATGAGATATCAGATATACTCGAATCTGGCATACGGTGCGAAGGGGTACATTTACTTTACTTACATGACACCGGAATCGAGCGGCGGGGAGAGCTTTAATAATGGGATCATCTTGCCAAATGGAATGAAAAATGCTTCTTTTACCTGGGCGCAAAACGTGAATGAAGAAGTACAAAATCTGGGCGGCACATTAATGAAGCTGAAATCAACAGCTGTGTATCATTCAGGCAGCAGTCTGCCAGCTTCTACCGTCCAATTGCCGGCTGCTTTTATGTTCCAGCCTAATAATAAGACACTGCCTCTACTAATTAGCTCATTTGAGCATGATGAGGGCGATATCTATGTTATGGTCGTGAACAAAAATACAGCTAGCGCTCAGACCGTTTCTTTTTCCATTGCTCCTGCCATCGTTGATGTGAAGGAAGTTTCGAAAACCAACGGCCAGCTAAGCGCAACGAATTTTGCAGCGGGAAGCCTGACAATAAACTTGGCTGCCGGTGAAGGGAAGCTGTATAAAGTGCAAAAATAACTGCTAAACAAAAGAAGTACCCTGCGAAAATAGGGTGCTTCTTTTGTTGTTAAGCGGGTCGTATGGACGGCAGCGGGAATGCTTGATTTCAAGGTGCGCAGAGCGCTGGAATTAAGGTGGCTTGGATTAACCGGAAAAATAAAGTGCTGCCACGTAATTATTGTCCAGACTACTCCATTCAGTCGTTAATAGAATTGATTCCCTTGTTGCAGTAGCCATCCACCTAAAAGCAAACATGTCAAAACGCCACAAGATGCCATTTATTTGTCTGTTGTGATGAGATAAAATATTTGGAAAGGAGAGAACTCTGCTGAAAAGATCAGTTTTGAATAAAAGGAGTGAAAAGCAAAGTGACAGTCAATTTTACAGGGGTCAAGACAGAACAGGATATTGAGTCGCTGGCACAGCTGGCAGCCGAAATTTGGAATGAATATTTCACCCGCATTATTACGCAAGAGCAGATTGATTACATGGTTGATAAGTTTCAATCCGTTCCGGCACTGACTGCCCAAATCAATACCCAAGGCTACGAATATTACTTTATGAATGTGAGCGGCGAGAGCATCGGCTATCTTGGAATCAAACAAGAGGATGGCAGACTGCTGCTCAGCAAATTTTACATACAAAAAGAAAATCGGGGGAAAGGCTACGCCAGCCGCGCGATGGACTTTTTAGTTGAGCTGTGCCGGAAACGAAGATTAGGCGTGATGTGGCTTACTGTGAATCGGCACAATGCAGATACGATCGCCGTCTACGAGAAAAAAGGGTTTAAGACTGTACGGACTCAGGTCGCCGATATAGGCAAAGGATTTGTGATGGACGACTTTATTATGGAAAAAGAAATTGAGTTAAGCCCGATTAAAAATAAGGTCGGAAGCATCTTTCTCCCCGTCCGAGATATCGAGAGGTCTCGAAGCTGGTATTGCCGGGTATTAGGGCTGAAAGAATCGGATTGTGAGATCATGAATGGTCATTTATGCCCGCTACCGATGGAAGGGACCGGAATAATTCTGGACACGATGCCGATGTGGGGAGGCAATGAGCCTGGCGGGGCGCCGTCCATCGACACCCCCGCCTTTATGCTGATGACAGCAGATTTGGAAGGTTCGTACGAGTATATGAAAAAACTCGGCGCTGAGCTTGTAACGGGGATTGAACACAATCAGTGGTTCGTCGTAAAGGATCCGGATGGAAACAAATTGATGATTTGTCGCGAGTAGAAGCCTTGGCCGTTCATAAGCCGATGCCCCGCAAAAACAGCGGACAGCATCGGCTTTCTCCTTCAGCCTTCAATCCATCCCGTCAGCACTCTGTCTCTTCCGGCTATCCGGAATCGTGAAGGAGACAGTCGTTCCTTCATTGGGCTTGCTGTCTATCGTTAGCCCTTGACCATAGAGCTGGATCAAGCGCCGGTTTGTATTGGAAAGGCCGATCCCGCCTTTGCCCTTCATGGTTGGATTCAGCAGTTGATTCACTTTTTCCTGATCCATACCTTTACCGTTATCTTTCACCTCAATAAGCGTGCTATCGTTTCGGCGGACGATCCGAATATGAACCGTACCGCCTACACTTCGGCTAAGCAGCCCGTGTTTGACGGCATTTTCAACCAGCGGCTGGATCGACAGCGGCGGCAGAAGCAAGTTAATGCCGGGGTGAACTTCCCATATAACCGACAGCTTATCCTCGAAGCGTTGTTTTTCGATGTACAGATAGGCTTTGGCAAGCTCCAACTCATGGGCTAGCTCAACCAGTTCCTCGGTATTTAAAAAGTCAAAGCTGATTCGTAAAAATGAGGCAAAGGCATCCCCTAATTTCCGCATTTTTTCCGTGTCAATATCGCTCAGCGCCATAATGGAATTTAGCGCATTGAACAGGAAATGGGGATGGATTTGTGCCTGCAGGTAGGCGGCTTCCATGCGCAACCGTTCATTGATTGATTGCTTCAGCGTTGTCAGCGCTCTGATGCGATATTTGAGTTCCAGCGCGTCTACCGGTTTGGTAACATAGTCGTTGGCTCCCGATGCGAACCCGGTGTAAATATCGGCGGGCTGACTGCGTGCGGTGAGCAGCAAAACCGGAAGCTCGGATACCGAATAATGCTCTCTGACTCTCTGCGTGAGCTCATACCCGGACATATGCGGCATCATGACATCGGCAATGAGCAGATCCCATTGTCCGGTAGTAACCAGCTCCAGCGCCTCGGGTGCCGAATAAGTTGTCGTGATGTTATAGGGCTCCGTTGAAAGCATGCCTGCAAGTACATTCAGGTTGACAGGATCGTCATCGACAGCAAGGATCTTTATCTTCCTGTCTGTCAGAAGCGGCGGAATATGTACATCGGCTGACGCGAGCTCTGCAATTAACGTATCCGGAACCTTTAATCCGCTGGCCCGGTCTTCGACTGCGTCCATAATCTGATGATGGTGAAGCGGTTGCTGCTGCCCGGACAGCTCCGAGGCAGCTGCCAACGGCAGACTGACGCTGAAGACGGAGCCCTTGCCAAGTTCGGATTGCACGCTTAGTGCACCGCCGTGCAATTCTGCCAGCTGCTTGCAAATGCTGAGCCCAAGCCCGATTCCCCGCCCGTCATTGATGCCATGCACCCCTTGTTCATAAGGAAGGAACACTCGTGTCATCGTCTCGTTATCCATGCCGACCCCAGTGTCGGAGATGTGGATGACAGCCGTTCCATCCTTAGTATCAGCCGTAATGGAGATTGTCCCCTTTTCCGTGTATTTGAGCGCATTATGCATTAGGTTATACAAAATTTGCACAAGCCTTTTTTCGTCGGCCATCACTGGCGGTGTGGATTCGGCGATATTCATCTGCAACTGCACAGGCTTTCCTTCGACCATAAATTTCAGCATAGCAATGACGGCGGGAGCGACTGATTGAATTTTTAAGGGCTCTTTCTGCAGCACAATGCGATGCTCCTGCAGCCGCGCGACATCGAGCAGATCGCCCAGCATATGCTTCATGCGGCGGCTTATCGTAATGAGAAGCTGCATATCTTTGATGCTTTTGCCGCTCATCTTGTCTTGCTCATTGTTTACAACGGTCTGGGCAATATTCATAATGCCATGCAGCGGTGTCCGCAACTCGTGCGAAGTATTGGCGAGAAATTGATCCTTCAGCTTATCGGCCTTCTTAAGCTGTTCTGTAAGATCCGCGTTTGCCTTTGCGTTGCGAAAAAATTTTTTGAACCAATAGGCAGAAAGACCGATAATGGCAGCTACGATATCGAACGGATAGTAGACAACTGTAACCTCATAATAAGTGCACCATAAGCTCCAGAGCAGGTTGGACATGATGCTGGCCGCGGATAGCAGCAGAAAGACAACATCGACGTCGCTCTGCTTGCTGAAGACCATTTTTCCTGCAACATACATGAACCAGAAAGTGGGAACCAAGTAGAAAAAGGCAAAAACCATAAAATGCACAGATGCATGGACCAACTGAGCATTTGCTAGTATGAGAAAAGCCGTATACGCGAGGAGGGCTGCAGCGTACATCCCCATCAAGCGTTTTTTTGAAGCGGCCGCCTTAAATCTCCTGAAGACAAGGAGAATAAGAAAGGTTTGCCAAACCAAGGAAAGAAGCCTGATCTTGAGTGCCCAGGTATAGTTGATCGGCAGCCACAGCATGAGCAGGTTGTCATTACCGATTACCACCGATACTGCTACCGCCATCGTCAATAAAAAGACGAGCAGCAAAGTCCTTTCCCGGGGGTTGAATATATATAGAATGAAAGCATATACGCCGTGAAGCAGCAGTATAAAGCATGTAACGAGCTGGAAGCCAATCGAATACCAGCGCACATAGTCAATCGCTGCCTGCGAGCCAAAGACAAGCGGACGTAAAATACCGCCGTTATAATAATCCTCGAAGTTGGCTGCTTGGATAATCAGTTCAATCTCTGCTGCACCTTGTTCATAGTAAGAGGCCGTATAGGAAGCGCTCGTAGGTTCGTACGCCTGGGCATTATCGGCAAGCTGTCCGATATGGCCGGTGACCGCACCATTAATTTCCACAGCAGAAGAGGCCTCAAGCCCCCTAATCCAGAAGGCAACAGGCTCCTCTAGCGGATCGACCAGAATGCGCAGCCGGTATGTACCGTATCCGAATGAGGAATTCGAGCCATCTGGCAGCGCGTCTCTCCAGTCGCCTGGGACCTGAATATTACGGACCTCACCTTCCACGGACTGTACATTCTGATTAGTAACAAATTGGTCGGGATAAAACTTCCATTGTCCTTTCAAGTAAATTGGTGGCGAGTTTTCCAGGTCCCAGCCGCGAAGATCAAGCACACCGTCGACCGCACCGGGATGATCCTGCGTTTCGAACATTTTGGACCATGTCCATCGCAAGCCAAGCAGAATCATAAGGAATAAAAGAATGATAGCTGTGTATTTCAAAGCTGTTCGGTTGTCTTTTAGCATCATACAAGCAATTTCGACGACATCTGCGCTTCTTCCTTTATTTTATCAAAAGATCAACGCATTCTTTACTAGCCGGCAGCTCTACCCATATCTCAAGCTCCCTGTTTTCAAGTGCAGCTCCTGTGCGGCCGCCCAACTGCTCTGCCAGCAGCCTCACAATATGCAGACCCAGGCCGGTGCTGCCGTTTCTTGCTTTATCGCCTGTGTAGAATCGCTCAAAGAGCCGATTTACCTCGATGGCGGCTGCATTTTTTACTGGATTTTTAAAGGAAATCACTAAACTCCCGGCATTCGCCCGCAAGCTTACTTCGATTTTTTCCGCTGCATGCTGTACGCAGTTGCGGATTAAATTTTGAATGATTCTCGTAACCATGCTCTTATCGGTAGAGACAAATAAAGACGGCATTTCTGCGAGCTGTACAGCCAGCTTGCGTTCTTCCAGGGCGGCCACGGAAGCAGCAAGGCATTCGGCAATAAGATTGGCCAGGTTGACGCGTTCGATATTAAGCTCCGGCTCGGCATGGATGAGATAAGAATATTCGAAAAAATGCTCGATGAGCCGGCCAAGCTCCGCGGCGTGCTTCTGGGCGATTTGCAGCTTTTTACGCTGATCTTTGTTCAGCTCGCTTCTGGCAATAAGCTCTTGATAGCCTTTAATCGCAGTGAGCGGGGTGCGCAAATCGTGCGAAATGTTGGTGATGAGCTCTTTAAAGTTTTTTTCCTCACGAATGCCGTTAAGACGGAGGGTTTCCTCCGCCTTTAGACATTTGTTAATATGGATCGCTACCGCATTAAGCTCTTTGTTCAGCAGCTCCAGGCTGATCGGCTGGCGCGTATTTTCGGTGAGCCGCTTGTGCAGCTGCCGGTTGATGCTGCGCAATTGCCGCTGGATAAAGACGATGTATAAGATGAGTACTATGACAATAAGGGATAGTACACCGACAGCAATTGTCAATGCTTTCACCAGCCTCTCAGCCCGCGGCTACTTGATTTCTGATTTTCTGAATGTGCTATATGCGATCGCCAGCATGACGATGATAAATGCCAGGCTGACCCCGACAGCCTGAAGTAAATCTTCGCTTTCTGTATGCAAATTCATAAAAGAATAATCGCCGCCATAGGGGGTGAAGGAGAATATCCGGTAAAATGTCGGATAGCTTTCCTTTAGTCCGGTTAATTGTCCGCAGGCGATCGTAAACGCATAATAAATGGCAATGACAAAAACGGGCTTTTTGAGCATGAGGGCCAGCGGAACACAAATACTCAGTTGGGCCATATAGACGATGAGCAAGGTAAGCATAACAGCCAGCAGCTTCCACACTTCTGCCGTAGACAACGCTGTTCCGCTCTCACTGGTCAGAAGATTCAGGAAGCCGATCGACATCGAGCCCATGCCGAACTCGGAGCCTGAGCCGCGGGCGATCCCTGTTATGACGGCATAAGGGAGCAGTATCAAGGCGATTGCAAAGCAAAAAACGGCCGTTTTGCTAACGATGACGGCGCCTCTGCCGCTGCCGTTAGCAATAGCATTATGAATGATCTTATTATCGAAATCACCACATATAAAAATGCCGGCAACAACAGCGCCAAGAATGCTGATCACGTTCACATCGGAAAACATAAAGCCAATTTGGGCCATACTGTCCTCAATTTTGCCCTGAGGGATAAGATAAGCCAGCATTGTCATAACCGCCGCGCAAACGGTTGTGATGGCAAACAGGATTTTAATCGATTTTGTTTTACGCAATTTATACAGATCTGCCTGAACCAAATTAACCATCTTGATCACCGCCTATAACCGAAATAAAGTAGTTTTCCAGAGAATCTCCCTCATTGGAAAGATTGGTAACGACGATCCCATGCTCAAATAGGACGCCCGCTACCCGTTCTTTTTCATCCAAAAAGTCATAAAGCTTCACGGTATTATCAGGCATTACTTTGTAATGCGTAGTATGCAATGCCGTTTCCAGCACGCTTACCAGCTTGTCAGGCTCATTGCAGCGGATAAGAAGATGCCGCTTGCAGCGCTCATCCAGCTGTTCTAGTGAGAGCGCTTGTTTGAGCAGTCCTTTATGAATGATAATATAATCGGTTGCGGTCTGATACAGTTCCGGCAGGTTATGGCTGGAAATTAAGATGGTCATTTGCCGTTCTTCGCATAGTTTTTTGAGCAAATGACGGATTTCAACTACGCCGAGCGGATCCAGGCCGTTGATTGGCTCATCCAGGATGAGCAGCTCGGGATTGCCAAGCAGGGCGATCGCAATACCGAGACGCTGCTTCATGCCGAGCGAGAAGTTTTTCGCTTTTTTATTACCGGTGTCGGCAAGGCCGACAAGCTCAAGCAATTCGCGCTCAATATCTTTGTTGGGAATGCCGCGCATCATTCTATGCAGAGTCAAATTTTCCTTGGCGGTCATTGTCGGGATAAAGCCGGGATGTTCGATCATGCAGCCGATTCGCTTTCGCTCATCCTGCAACGCGCGCTCGCCGCCATGTCCAAACAGCTCAATGCTGCCCGCCGTAGGAAAGGAAAGCCCAGCCAGCATGCGCATGAAGGTTGTTTTACCAGCGCCATTTTGTCCGATCAGCCCGTATATTTTGCCGGATCTCATCGTGATCGACAGATCGCGCAGCGCAAAGGAGCCGCGGTAGTTTTTGGTTAGTCCGTTTGTTTTCACAACATATGGATTCATGTTGCTCACCTGTCCTTTCTGACTACAGTGTAAATTGCAATGGTTTAGAAAAGGTTAAGGGGAGCACACAAATCGATAGGAAACAGATAATTCATTTATTCTTTAAATAGACGATAGCCTAATCCCCATACGGTCTCGATATATTCTTCATTCGGCTGCACTTTCTTGAGCTTGCTGCGCAAATTGCTAATGTGCGTTTTCACTGCATTGTCATCGCCAAGATATTCTTCCTTCCATACAGATTCATACAGATTTGATTTGGTAAACACTTTGCCGCTATGCTTGAGCAGCAGCTCTAATATCATATATTCCTTGGCAGTCAGCTCAATTTCGGTGCCGTCGACCGTAACCCGCTTGGTGCTGTCATTGAGCGCCAAATCCTTATACTGAAACACTTTTTCGCCTTGTACTTGCTTGCGGGTACGCCGCAAAATCGATTCCACTCGCGCCGCGACTTCCCCCAAATCGAATGGTTTCGTTATATAATCGTCCGCCCCGAGCTTCAAAAAATCGATTTTTGTGCCGACGATGTCCTTGGCGGAAATGATGATGACAGGCGTCTCGCAAATAGCCCGCGTTTCTTTCAATATTTCATCCCCGCTTTTATAGGGAAGCATAATGTCGAGCAGGATTAAGTCATAGGCGTTGTTCTTAATTTCCTTGAGGCCATCAATGCCGGTAAAGGCTGTGTTCACCTTATAGCCCGCGCCGATTAATGCTTCCGCCAGCATCATGCTGACATCCTCTTGATCTTCAATAATTAAAATTGTATCCATCCCGTTCACCTGAGTCCTTTTATGTTTTCCGCTTCATCAGCAGAAGGTTCGATGATTGTATGTACAATGGTCCAACACATTTTCTTTTATGTTAAGGGTAGGAATGGAAAAGTACAAGCAGTTCATAAGAGGTGCTAATTTAGGGATGCCTAATATTATGGTATGATGACAAAGTAATGTAGATCATGCCAAGGAGTTTTTACAAGGCCTTAGCCGTTTTTTCATGAAATGGAGAACGATAGCGGAAAAGGTGTCCGCGAGAACACCAAACAGGCCACTTTGTTCATAAATAAAGGATTTACGGTCCGCTTAGTTGGAGCTGGGGGGAATACAGATGTCTACCATTGAAGCTCGATTAATAAAGGCAGATGAACTGCCGCAGTTGCTGCAATTGTACAAACATTTGCATGCGCAGGATGCCGAACTGCCTGCTGATGATAGGCTTGGGCAACTTTGGGATGAGATCATGCACGATCCATACATGAAAATCATTGTTGTTGAGGTCGAGGGGGAGATCATCGCCTCTTGCGTACTATGCATTATGAAGAATCTGACCCGGGGCGCAATGCCATACGCTCTCATTGAAAATGTAGTTACTCACGCTGATTATCGAAGACGCGGGCTAGGAAGGACGGTTCTACATAAAGCATTGGAAATAAGCCAGCAGTACAATTGTTACAAAGTAATGCTGCTGACGGGCTCTAAACGGAAAGAAGTCCATCAATTTTATGCGAATGCTGGATTTGTTAAAGGCGAAAAAACAGGCTTCATCAAAAAGTTTGAGTAAAAAATACAAGCCGTTCGAATGACTGACCAGTTGGTCTGCCACTCGAGCGGCTTTTTAAATAGTATAGAATTTAGAAAATTTCGGTTGGTGTGGCCTAATCTAACGGATGCCACAGCCGCTATTTGCGAAAATTCGACCGATTTGAAATTGTAACGGAACTGTGAGCCCCTATTTGATGGTGATGAGCCCGATTTCGCAAGAGAACGTCGAATTAAGAGCGCTCACTTCCGTCAGATTTCAAAAAAGAAGGTAATTGACGAAATAAGGTCCGTGGCTTCCGTTAGAGCTTTTGCCCCCTGAACTCCGGTGTTAGAAGAAAAAACTTGGCGATAGTACCAAGGACGCCGTCAGCCGTTTCTTCTTGCCCTGCTATTTGAGCATATTCAATACACGGTACAGGAACACGGCTGTCTCAGCCCGCGTTGTGTTGCTGCGCGGCTTAATCATTGCGCTGCTGCCCTCGATCAGTCCAAGCTCAACCATGCCGGCAATATTGGCTGCCGCGTAGCCGGATATTTGATCGGCATCCTTGAAGCTGTCTAGCGTAGTGCGCTTGCCGGCAATATCCGCGGCGCCCGTCGCTTTCAAGGCCCGCGCTGCCATCACCATCATATCTTGACGCGTAATGGCTGCTTTCGGAGCGAAGTTGCTGCTATCTACGCCAGTCACGATGCCAAGCTGCTTAGCGATCGATGCGGCTTCATAATAGTAGTCCTGCGGCGTAATATCCGCAAACGTACTTGTAAAATCTGCCTTCAAGTCAAGCGCGCGTACTAACATTAAGATAAAGTCAGCGCGCGATACTTCCTTGGCAGGGGCGAATGTTGTAGCGGATGTGCCTTTTACAATGCCTTTTTCCGCCAACGCAGCAATCGCTTCTTGTGCCCATTTGTGCTTGCCCAGATCTGTAAATGCAAGCACCGGCTGCTCGTCATTGTAGACGACTGCAAATGTGCCCGTATGATCTGTCTGGAAGCGGAATTGCTTGTCGGCAGCAGAATAGACTGCATTTGCAATCTTCACCATCTTGCCTTGAGCATCGATCTCGACAATGCCGAGCTTGGCAGCTTGCTCACCCTCTCCCAATGTGTAAGGGATGGTCACAACGATCGGCGCTTTCTCATTGCTCCACGATAGTGGCTTGCCATCGGCCAGCAGGGACAATTGAACGATTGGCCGACCGCCTGCTTGCGCTTGCACGTCCTCGTTCCACGCTTTTGCATCGCCAGCTCCGACTACGAAGCGAAGCTGCTGTCCTGCGCTTTCGGATTTCTCCAGCATTTGTCCATTCAGGACAACGTTTGCTTGCGGGGTCACAACCTCGATCAGCAGGTTCGGTTCATTTTGCAGGTAGCTCGCAGGCAGGTTGAGGGCATAACCGGTTGCCCCGTCCGTTTTCTTCAGCTCGACGATTGCTTTGCGTTTGCCGTCTTTGTCGGCTTGCGCTTGTGCGGCCGCGCGTTGCAAATCTTGTGCCGTTACGGAGCCGACAGCGACCTTGCTGTCTCCATCAAGCTTGGTGTTCACACTTGCTTTTACGGAGCCGTCTGCTTGCGGCTGGAACAGATCAGGCGCAGGGACGTAGGTCCAGCCATTGTTATTGCCGCCGTTATTCTCGCCGCCATTCTCACCGCCGTTACCGTCCTTCTTATATTCGAAGGTCACTTGTACAGGCTTCTCCATACCGTCAGCTGTCAAGTAAGCGGTGTATACACCTTCTACATCGCTGTTAATAGCAAAGGAGAACTTGAAGCTGCCTGCATCGGAGCTGGTCATATCGGTTTCGTAGAAATCCTTGCCTTGTGGATCTACGACACGCAAATTAATGTCTTTTACGGTACCGTCCATAACAAGGCCTTCAATAGAAGCTTGCTTTTTGGCAGCATCTACAGTGGCCTTCAGTCCGTCAAGCGCGTTCACAGCTTGAGCATTGCTCAAATTGTATACAGCCAGCTCGTAAATCGAATAGCCGTAACCAGTCGCACGCTGAATACCTTGCATTTTCACATAGCGGGCGCTTTGTTTGTCAAATTCGATGAATTGCTTGCCCTGTGGTGCGGACAAGGTTTTGTCATCAGCAAATACGTTACGCCATGTCTGTCCGTCATCGGAAACAAGCAACTTGTAGGCTTGTGCGCGTGCGAACTCCCAGTCAATGACAATCGTGTTCATCTCTGTCGGCTGTCCGAGATCAACGATGAGCCAGTTGTCATCATTATAGCTGCTAGCCCATCTTGTAGTAGCGTTGCCATCCACAACTTTCGAAGCATCATAATCCGGACGGGCAGATTCTATCGAGGAAGCGGTAGCTTCTTTATGAAGCGCCAAATTTTCGCTGACAGCAAGCACTGCATTTTTTAATCCTTTATACGCTGCATCATCGATCTGATTGTCCGTTTTCATTTGTTCCAGCTTAGCATTGAAGGCTTGCAGGTAGGCGGTAAACTGCTCTTTGTTATTGGCTGCACGATCCATCATTTCCAGATGATTGTACAGAGATATTTGTCCTTGCGGATTGCTGAAGCGCTTCTCGCCCACATAACGATCCATCAATGTTTTCATGCCTTTGGCATCGATTGTTACGTTAACGACGACAGAGGTCTTGGTCGTTTTACCTGTCGTTACGTTGACAACCAGCTCATGCTTGCCGTACTTGTCTGCCAGATCAAGCGGTTCACCTGCATTGTACGCCTTGCCGTCAAAGGTAGCGGATGTTTTAACAATATCACCGTTATTCTCATCTTTGACATTCCAGGTGAAGCTTACTTTTTCGTCGAACGGAACAGATACTTCACCGGATACAGTCTTGCCGTTCATCAGCACCTCTGCAGCTGGAGGCAGGGAGCTGTCTGCTTTATATTCGCCTTTGGAGAATTGATACAGCCATTCATACAAAATACGAGTGGACGAATCCTTGCTCATCGCCATATTGTATACCGCATTGTTGCCTTGGTAATAGGCAAGGAAGCCTTCCTGCATCAAGCCTGAGTTCGCGCCGTTGTTCAAATAGTCGACGTAGCGCTCGCGGAATACAGGATCTGTGATCATCCGGTCGTCGAATTCGATTTCGTTGGACATGCCGAACTGCTTCGCAATATTTGCCGAGTCCGGCAGGCGGCTATGGTCCATAGGCTCGAACATATAGTTCGGCTGGAAAGCTACCGCATCGATGCCTACTTCCTTCCACATATAGTACTTATAAGCGAGGAAGTGAGGGATCCAGAATAGCTTCAAGTTATTTTGATGTACAAGTTCGCTTGTTGCTTTGACCAGGGCAGGTCCGTCCGGGCTGGTGCTGATTTGCTCTTCGAGCCAGTAAAGGCCAACCAACTCCAGATTAGAGTAGTTTCCTTCATCCCAGCGCGTCATCAGCTGATCGATCCACCAGGCGACAGCCTTTTCACGGTTAGCCAGCGCCTGCTCTTTACCGACAGAGTCGGCATTGAAGTTAAGGTTTTCCCCGTTAACTTCTCCAAACTCAGTGATCCACTCCCCCGGATTCGGAATCATCAGAACGACCTTTTCCTTCATCCCCGGCTTGTTCAGCTTATTTGCTACTTCGGCTGTCGCCTCATCAAGAATCTTCAGATCTCCGCCCAGTTGCTCAGCGGTTCCGAAGGTTTTGTTCAAATACCAATCCCAGTCAACCTTAAGCGCACCGTTTTCCGGGTTAGCGTTGCCATCGAAGTCACGGCCATTATTAGGTGATTGCAGTCCAAGCAGAGCGACGCCATCAAACAGCTGGTCAACCGGTTGTCCCTCTTTGTCAACATAGCTCAGATTCGGGATCATCCGCTCTACGCTCCAATTGCCTTTGCCATCAGGATAGTGGCCATTGTAGAGAAGACCAAGATTGTGAATGCCGCCTGTCGCTTCGCCTGGCTTCAAGAAGCCAAATTGGGCTGGCGGAACGGTGACAGCGCCTTCAGCTTGGCCGTCCGTACCCCAAATTTCGATCTCGTCGATCAAGCTCCATGCATGAGTATGTAACGGGAAAGATACTTTAACATATTTTGCATACGCGATGCCGGCATTTTCCCCTAGACCTTTAATGCCGTCTTTTTGGCCGTCCCATTCGAAGGTTTCGGTTTGAGTGATGTCCCGCCAGAGCAATTGTGTAGCCTTCGAAGTAAGCTCTGCCCAGTGTTCGCCGTCATCGGACACATAGAAGGAGACTGATAGCGGTACAAGACTTACTTTTGGCCAATCCTGCAAAAAGCGGGCCTTAATGCTCGTAAGCGATTTCTTTTCTCCCAAATCAAAAATAATTTCCGGAGATTGCTGGGTTTTGAACCCTACCCATGAAGGGTCGCTGCTGTCCTTACTTACTTCATTACCGTTCGTTAATTGAAAATCTTTGTCCGGACGTGCTGCATTCGGCTCGCCTTTAAATTCATACTGCAAGCCTAAAGCCAGGTTGTGAGGCGCTGCGTCTTGAGCTTCTGCCGCTTGTGCCACTTGAGCAGCCTGAGCATCTGCTGTAAGAGCATCTGCAGGTTGAGCTTCTGCCGCTTCTGCCGCTTGAATCTCTTCAGCTTGCACCACTGGCGGGACCATTGTGAGCAGCATCGTGCCTGCAAGTGCGCTGGCAGCCAGTCGCTTCTTGACTTTCATGGTTTTTAAACCCCTTTCATTTTTTAATTGAATGATGTTACAACAGAGAAGCATAGTGGATTCTTCTTATTGCAATAATAAGTAACCCGCGTTGCGCTTCAAATAGATAAGTGTTGACTTTCATATACAATTGTTTACGTGGAGCTGTGAGTGTGCACCTCTAATTTGCTTTCCAATTTTTGCACGTCAAGATGTGTATACGAAAGTAAAGACTAGTATATGGATGAAGGCCATTCTCCTGCCTATACTTGAGCTATGAAATCCCATTAAGCAAAGTTGGAGGGGTAAAGTTTATGAAAAGAAATACAAAGCTGCTCATGTGCACCTTCTTGGTCCTTTCTATGATTGGAACAGCGTGCAGCAGCAAAAACGCAGAAGAGCCGGCAAAGCAACCGGAGAAACAGACGAACACGGGTGCAAGCAACGGAACCAAAACTGAAGACACGGAGAGCAACGAAGTGGTAGAAGTATCGACCGCTTCGCAAAGCGACCCTTATTTGAAATTCGACGAGGGCGAGAGCTGGGAGAAAAACGCAGTATACGATGCTTATGAAAAAGACATCGGTGTGAAAATTACGAACAAATGGATTGCGGACGTTACACAGTTCAAAGAAAAAGTGAAAATTACGATCGCTTCCGACGACCTGCCCGACTTCTTGCTCGTTAACGCAACACAGCTTAAAGAGCTGACCGAAGCCGATATGATCATGGACATTACACAATTGTACGATCAATATGCTACTGATGAGACAAAACAGTTCCTGACGATGGACGGCGGCATGCAAATGAAAACCGCGACGTTCGACGGCAAGCTGATGGGTATCCCAAGCTCTTATAACCCGTACCAATATCAATATCTGTATGTACGTACGGACTGGCTGAAAGAATTGAACCTTCCTGAGCCGAAAACGATGGCAGATCTGATGACGATCGCAGAAGCGTTCAAGACGAAAAATCCAGGCAAAACAAACACGCCGTACGGCCTTGCAGTCAGCAAAAATCCGTTCAACATCGAGACTGGCGTAACCGGTCTGCGCGCATTCCTGAACGGTTACCACGCGTATGAAAATATGTGGATTGAAGACAGCAATGGCGGACTTGTAAACAGCGACATCCAACCGGAAGTGAAAACGGCGCTGGCTGCCTTACAAGATATGTTTAAAAAAGGCCTGATTGATCCGGAGTTTACGGTTAAAGATTCGGAGAAAGCGGCAGAACTGATCTACAACAACAGCATCGGTCTCGTCTTTGGCGCGTCCTGGACGCCTGCTCAGCTTGCTCAAGGTGCGATAAAAGACGGTAAAGTCGTGCAAGAATGGGGTGCATATCCAATCCCGTCCGTTGACGATAAACCGGCCCAAGGGCAAATCGGTCTGGGCGTAGACGAGTATTATGTCATTTCCAAGAAAGCGAAACATCCGGAAGGCGTAATCAAACTGTTGAATCAATATGTTATCGTCGGCAACAATCCGAATGAAGAACAAAAAATATATGAATACGGCAAAGACCGCGTAGAGAAAGGCAGCAACTACTGGCTGCTCAATCCGCTGCGCGTAGGCAGACAAAAGGACAACAACGGCGAAGTGCTGCCAAAAGCGATCGAGAACAAAGACGAGAGCATTTTGGAAACAAAAGACCAAAGAACGCGTTATGAGCGTGCGATGAAGTACGTGAATGGCGAAGACGTCAACATGTGGTGGGAATATCTGATTTCCGGCCCGAACGGCGCGGTTTCGCACAACCCGGCAATTATGGCGAACGGCCAGTATCTGCAAAACAAATTCTATGGTGCTCCTACGCAGACAATGGCTGATAGACAAGAAATTTTGCTCAAGAAGCGTGATGAAGTATACTTCAAAATTATTATGGGCCAAGTTTCTGTTGATGAGTTTGATAAATTCGTAGAGGAATGGAAAAAACTTGGCGGCGACGAGATCACGAAAGAAGTCAACGAGTGGTACGCGACGCATAAATAACGTCTGAAAGCTGCGGAGGGATTGGGCGAACAACCCGTCCCTCCCTCTTTTTTGAAATATAAGGGTTTATAAGTTTCACGCTTATAACCAGACTTATATTTCTCCAAAGAAACTGTCGCGCCCCCAAAGGACGGTGCAGGCCGTTTCTTCTTGAATACTGAGGCTTGATTCGAGCCAAACAGCGAGGTGAATTGGATGAATGCATTAGCGCGGATGTGGAAAAAAGAATGGCCGCTTCATTTTATGCTTGTTCCTGGTATTGTTCTGGTGTTGATCTTCAGTTATGTTCCAATGGCGGGAATTATTATGGCTTTTCAGAAATATGTGCCGAACAAAGGGTTATTCGGTTCTCCAATGATTGGATGGAAAAACTTTGATTTGTTAATGAACTATCCGGATATTGGCCGGGTGTTTTTCAATACAATTTATATCGCGGTTATGAAAATTATTGCTGGTCTGGTTGTCCCGGTCACAATTGCTATATTGCTTAATGAGCTGCGCAAGGAATGGATGAAAAGAACGTTTCAGACGCTCGTTTATTTGCCGCACTTTATGTCCTGGGTATTGCTCAGCGGCATCCTGGTTGACATTTTGTCGCCATCAGCGGGTATCCTCAATCAATTTCTCGGACTGTTCGGCATCAAGCCAATCTTCTTCCTTGGCGACAACGCCTGGTTTCCTTATGTGATGGTGATCTCCGATGTATGGAAGGAATTCGGCTTCGGCACGATTGTTTATCTGGCGGCGCTGACGAGCATCAACCCTTCGCTGTATGAAGCCGCGGAAATTGATGGCGCAGGCCGCTTCAAGCAGACGCTGCATGTGACGCTGCCCGGCATGCTCCCGATTATCATCCTGATGCTGACGCTGAGCATCGGCAATGTGCTGAATGCCGGTTTTGACCAAATTTTCAACTTGTACGGCCCTGCCGTCTATGAAAGCGGGGATATTATCGACACCTTCGTCTATCGTCTGGGGATTCAACAAGCGCAATTCGGCTTTGCTACGGCTGTCGGCTTGCTGAAATCGGTCGTGTCGTTCATCCTGATTTCATGTTCGTACCTGTTAGCCTACCGGATAGCGAATTATCGCATTTTCTAAAGGCCGGCAAGCGGCCCGTGCCGGCTCGGTACGGTGCGTTATGCAGAAAGGAGACATCCTGTGACTATTAAAAGTTCAATGAGCAGAAGGATATTCAACGTCTTCAACATCATCTTTTTGGCGTTTATTTCGATCTTGTGCCTTTTGCCGATTATTCATATTTTAGCCATATCGTTCAGTTCCGGCAGCGCTGCGGCTGCCGGCGAGGTAACGCTGTGGCCAGTAGAGTTTACGACTGTGGCGTATAACAACGTATTCGGCAAACCGGAATATTTGAAGGCGTTCTGGATTTCGGTGCAGCGCGTTGTAATCGGAACGTCGCTCAGCATGTTTTTGGTTATTTTGACGGCGTACCCGTTGTCCAAGGAAGTTCATCATTTCCGTTTAAGAACATTCTATGCCTGGTTTTTCGTGTTTACGATTTTGTTCAGCGGCGGTCTCATTCCCACCTACTTGACCGTCAAATCGTTCGGTTTGATCGATACGCTTTGGGCTTTGATTCTTCCGACGGCAATCCCAGTCTTTAATATCATCCTGCTGCTTAATTTCTATCGCGGCTTGCCGAAGGAGCTGGATGAATCCTCGCGGATGGACGGTGCAGGCCACTTTAAAACGTTATGGAAAATTTATGTGCCGCTTTCCTTGCCGGCGCTTGCTACAACGGGGCTGTTTACCGTAGTGGGACATTGGAATGCCTGGTTTGACGGAATGTTGTATATGAATCATACTGAGAATTATCCGCTGCAAACTTTTCTGCAGACAGTTATCGTCAAGATGGACTTCCGTTTCATCAAGTCGGAGAATATTGAGATGATGCTCAAGCTGTCCGATCGCACAAGCAGAGCAGCGCAAATTTTCGTGGCGGCATTTCCGATTCTCATTATCTATCCGTTCTTGCAGAAGATGTTTATTAAAGGCATCGTAATGGGAAGTGTAAAGGAATAAGATCGGGGTGCGCTGCGGGTCGTAACAGGAGAACAGACGATGAAAAGTGTATTCTTTATGCATGATTCCTCCATTTTCAAAAAGATTATGGCCGCCTTCCTGGCAGCTTTGCTGCCGCTGATGGCCATTACGTGGACGATCAACGAGAAAGGCGCGGAGAACATCCGCAATGAGATTACAGAGTCTGTACTGAATACGACGCGGTTTTATATGGATTCGCTCGATAAGGAGGCGGACCGGATCAGCCGGTATTTGCCCAATTATGTCATGGATAAGGACTTGATGGAGCTCGCCGCCACAGGCGATGCTATGAGCTCATACGATCGCAGCCGCAAGATTTTGGACATCCAGCGCCGGATCGATCTGATGAAAAATTCAAGTCCCTTTATCCGCGAGGTGAAGGCGTATGTGCCGTTAATCAGGCGCACCATTCTGAGCAACAACTTTGAGCCCGATCTGGATGAAGTGGAATATAAAGCAATGCAGCAAAATACAAAGCTTTATGAAGAACCATTTATATCCTGGAAAAACCGGTTATTTATTACGATGCAATACCCCAGCAATACAGCGAAAAATCCGTTGTATATTGTCGGGGTTGAGCTGTCAACAAGCAAGATAGGAGAAACATTGGCACAAATTGTCGGTACTCGCGGCGGGCAAAGTATGTTATATAATATGGAGTTAGGCTGGAGTATTGAGAGCGGCGGCGAGCAGCAGCCGGAAATGCTGGAGCAGATGAAGGCTTTTGCCCTGAAAAAATGGGGGCAGCAATCCGCAGAAGGATCGGCAACAGTCAAATACGACGGACACAATTTTCTTGCGGTATATAAATATTCCAAGCTGTGGAACAGCTACTCGGTTACATGGATACCCGAAGATAATATATTAGGCTCTTTGCAGATATACCGAACGTTATTTTGGTGGGCATGCGCCCTTGCGGTAGGCATCGTCTTGTTCTTTACTTACTTTTTATTGCGTTTTATCTATCGGCCGTTAATGAAACTGGTACATTCCTTCCGCAAAGTACAGCAAAACCGTCTGGAACCGATTGTCATCGACCGCGGAGCGGATGAGTTCGGTTATTTGTATCAGGCCTTTAATGATACTGTGCGATCTTTGAAAACATTAATCGAGGAAAACTACGAGCAGCAAATCCGCAATCAGCGCTCGGAGCTGAAGCGGCTGCAGTCGCAAATTAATCCTCATTTTTTATATAATTGCTTTTTTGTGCTCTGCCGTTTAATCCGGTCGGATAGTCAAAAGGAAAAGGCCTATCAATTTTGCTTGTATATCGGGCAATATTTCCGCTTTATTACCCGCAACGACGAGGATGAAATTCCGCTGGATCTGGAAGTGGAGCATTCCAGAACCTATGTAGAAATGCAATCGATTTGTTATGGTGAACGGATTCAGGTTTTGTTTGACGGCGAATATCCTGCTATGCTAGTTCCTAGACTGATTTTGCAGCCTATTATCGAGAACGCATATAAGCATGCGCTTGGCAATATGCTTCAGCTTGGCGAGTTATGGATTCATACGAAACAGACGGAGCAGGATTTTTCCATCTATGTGGAAGATAACGGTCAAGGGATGACCGATCAGGAGATCGAACTGCTACAGAAGAAGCTGCGTTATTCTACCAATCAGCTGGAAGAAACAACGGGCATGCTGAATGTACATCGTAGAATCCAACTGCGGTATGGGGCAGAGTATGGCCTTACCGTATCTCGTTCAGAGCTTGGCGGACTGCAGGTCAGAATCAAACTGAGCATAAGCTAAAAGGAGAATCGGCCTATGTATCGACTGCTTATCGTTGACGACCTCCCTGTTATTGTCGATGGCCTTATGGAGTTATTCGAGCAGACCGAGCATCTGCAGCTCGAGGTGATGAAAGCTTACTCCGGTGAAGATGCGCTGGAGGTGCTGGCTCAGCATCGGATTGATATCGTCATCTCGGATATTAAAATGCCGGGTATCGAGGGGATAGAGCTGCTGCAGGAAATAAGGTCGCAATGGCCGGCCTGCAAGGTCATTTTTTTGACCGGCTATAACGATTTTCAGTATGCCAAAAGCGCCATCACGTTCGGCGGCTTTGACTACATTCTCAAGGTTGAAAGCGATGAGAAAATTATTCAGGCCGTCGAACGCGCCATTGCCAAAATCGAAGAGGAACAGGATCAGGCGCAAATGATCACTAGGGCGCAATCCAAGATGAGGCTCGCATTGCCCTCCTTGCAAAAGGAGTATATATGGGGGCTTCTTCAAGGTAAGCAGGTGACGGAGGAGCAGCTGCGTCAGGCTTTTAAGGAGATCGATATTCCGCTGGACGCCGCGCTGCCGGTCTATTTGCTTATCGGCAGGGTGGATGTCTGGACAGAAATATTCACAACACCGGACAAAGCGTTGCTTACCTATGCGCTGCAAAATATTTGCGATGAATACCTGTCGGCACATTTGCGCAGCTACTCTGTCGTGTTCGATTTGTCCAAAATTGTCTGGATCATTCAGCCTCAAGCCGCTCCTGGATTGTCGGCAGACACTAGCGGGGCGGAGTGGATCAAGGCCCATCGCTATGTTAGCGGGATTTTGGAAGTTGTACAGGAAACGTGCAAGCGGCTGCTGCGATTATCCGTGTCTTTCGTGCTTGGCAGCGAAGCGACTCACTGGAGCCGGCTGTCCGACCGTTTCCATGCCATCAAATATGGCTTGGTGCAAGGACCCGGTCTGCTGCATGAGGTCATTATGACCGACAAGGATATCCAGCGGACGGAGAGCCAGGATAAGGCGGAATACAATTATCATGACGGGTTCTTTCATGCGCGTATTCAGCTGCTGACGAGCTGTCTGGAAAACAATCATCGCGAGCAATTCAACAAGCTGCTGTCTGAGCTCACAGCAGTGTGGAATGAAGAGGACACCTCGTATGAACGGAAGATAGAGCTCTATCATTCCCTGTCTGCGGTGTTCTTGTTCTATATCCAGAAAAACCGCGAAATTCGCGATTATGTGAATGAGCAGCTTGATCTCGATATTTTGCTTCGTCATGCGGACTCATCCTCATGGCAGGAGCTGACGCAGTATTTTTGGAAGCTGGCTGATTGTATTTTTGAGTGGAGTTCCTTGCGCGGCTCTCAATTGCCGACAGAGGTCATCGATAAAGTGCACCGATTCATCGAAGAGCATATATCAATCGATATTTCACTCACTGCACTGGCGGATTATGTAGGCCTCAATCCATCGTATCTGTCCAGACTGTATAAGCAAATGACGGGGATTTCGCTGTCCAAGCATATCAATGACTTCAGAAATATGAAGGCAAAGGAAATGCTGCTGAACACTTCGATGAAGGTAAATGAAATTTCCGCGGCGCTAGGTTATAATTCGGCACTGGCCTTTATCCGTTTTTTCAAAAAGCAAAATGACGAGATGACGCCGCAGGATTTTCGGATGGCGCGCAGCCAATCGGACGGAAAATAAAAATGGATGGAATCCTCTGAGACTTGGAGCTGTCTCGGAGGATTTTTTGCTGTAACGAACGAATGACTAACTCTTTTTCTGGACGCATAAATATATAGCCTAGTGCATGCTGGTATTTCAAAAAAAGGGCGGGGCTATATATGGGCAAAACACCACTAGTATTTATTCCCGGTCTGTTCGGGTCGATGAGCGATAAGATTGTGGCCGGGACGGGGAACTGGAGCTTTGGACTGGCAGGCGCCTTCTACGAGCCGTTTGTCCAGCAGCTGGAGTGGATGGGCTACGAAAGAAACCGCACATTGTTTATTGCTTATTATGATTGGCGGCAGCCAATCCCTTATGCAGCATATGTTTATCTCGCCAAAACTATCCGGGAAGCGAAACGGCAGACGGGCGCTAGCAAAGTGAATGTGCTCGGGCATAGCATGGGCGGACTTGTAGCCAGAGCGTATGTGCAGAGCGGCTATTATGATGAGGATGTGGAGCAGCTTATTTTATTAGGTACGCCCAATGCAGGCTCGGCGGCCATCTTTAGCTATTGGACAGGGCAGCAGCTCACTCACGAGCAGTCTCCGCCACAAGCCACTGCGAATGCGATTTCCTTTTATATGGAATGGTATCTTAATTATCTGGAGCGGAAATATCCGCTCAATCGCGTGGAAGCGATACATAGATATTTTCCAAGTCTGATCGACTTGGTGCCGTCGCAAGATTATGGCGATTATTTGATCGTTAATGAGTCAGACGAGATGAGATTTGTTCCCTACAAGTCAATGCAGGTGAAAAATCATTTTTTGGATGAGCTGAACAGCTATCAAGTTGTCGTCAAAAATCGTCAGGTAGAGGCAACCGTTATTGCCGGGATTGGTCATACGACCCCGCAATATCTTAAGGAGGAGGGCAGCCGTCTCTGGCGTACAATAAATAGTGAAGCGGGAGACGGCAATGTTATGGTAAGCAGTGTCTTTGCCTTTGGCGATGATCAATACTTGGTAGAAGGAGGACATATGGAAGCTCTGTTCAGCAGTTATCCTCTATTAAGGCGCAAGCTGACTTGATGCGGGATACAGACGCTTGTGTTTCCGCTGCCCTTCCAGCAGCTGCATCATTCGGGCCTGAATGCTTCTGGTATAGGGCGTTGCCAAGGAATGACAGGCAAGATTGTGCGTTTCTAACGGATCGTCGCTCAGGTTGTAGAGCTCGTATTCGTCAGGCTCCGGCTTTGTTTTTACTTGGAGGGACCACTGTGTTTCTGTTCCGTCTGCCTCTCCATAAACGGGCGTATACCATTCATCTTGAATTCCGGGCTGGCTCCAAAACTGGACATTGTCAAAGTAGCGGGACAGCTTCCACAGCTCCTTTCTGGCGCCGTTATGCAGCGTCGCTATGACAGTCTCGACATGGTTAGGCTGCGCCACCGATGGGTAAGGCCGCCCTAACGGATTGATCTGGTGCTGGCCGCGGGTAACATCATCATCGCTCATGTAGTAGATGGGCTCATCAGCCAGCTCAGTCCCGTGCAGTATAACGGGAGCAAGGTTGCGCCCGGCCAGCGGGCGAAGCTCGCTAAATTTGCCCTGCAGCTGCTCATGAATGGCATCCATGTCGGCATTCGCCAGCCCGAGCATTGTCGGCAGCAGATCCAGATGACTGGTGAGCCCGCGGATATCTCTATTTTGCGGGAAAAGCCGCCGGTTATGAATGAGGAAGGGGACATGCAGCATTTCTTCGTAGGCGCAGTACCATTTTTGATGCAGGCTGCCGTGAGCGCCCAGCAAATCGCCGTGGCTCTTCAGCAGCTGGTGTGTAGGTCTGCTCTCCTTCATGCGAACACATCCTAATCGGAATATTTATTCTAGGCTATGTGGCGGAGCGCAAAAGGAGAACGGACACTACGCGCAGCGATTAAGATAAGGAAGAAGATTCATAAAACATACAGTACACAGGCAAATGGCCGACCTTCGCTTCACTGCTCAATGTAAATCCAAATCTCCGATATAGTCCTACATTCTCTTTATTTTCCGTATCCAGAGCCACTCCATGCGACGTATAATCCTCACTCGCCCTTCGCACCAAATGTTGCAGCATCGCCTTGCCGATGCCCCTCCCCTGTCCGTCTGTTCTCACTGCAATCATAATCAGATAGTAATGGCTCAATGAAGGAGCAGCCGCTCTAGTGGCACGCATATAGGAATTAAGCAGCCCAAACGTTTTGCCGGATAATTGCAACAGGCAAGGAATGAGCCTCCCGGCCAGCAGCAATGAGCCTTTTATACGTTGCAGCCTGCTTGCGTGAGGTTTCTCTATTATATAAGCGCCAAGCAAGCGATCATTTTCAAAATACCCCCAAGCCTCCTCCTCATGGAGCAGAAAGCTTTTATCGAACATAAAGGAAACAAAGGCCGTAATGCGGCTGCTTGCTTTGCTATCCTGTTGCGGATTGCCAAAAAGGTACAGAAATAAAGGGTCATTGCTAAAAGCTTTGCTCATGAGCGAGACGAACATCGGCTTGTCTGCGGCTGTCAGCTTGGAAATGCTATGTGAAGGATTCATGCTCTATCACCGCCGGTGCCATTGATTGCCGAACCATAGTGGTCCACGGCGAAGCTGAACAAAACCTTGAGCATAAATAGTAAATAGGTGACCAGCATAAAAGGCTCGATCCCCGGCAATAAAGGTATGCCGCCCAAACCTATGGATAGAAGCAGGCCGGCAACAAACCGTTGAGACTGCTTGGCGATCAGTCCATTCACAAGAAAGGCCCCCATAATCGTATATCCCCAAACCGCCAGGGCGTACCAAATATCCGTCCCTAACAGAAGCGCAACAACCAGGATATGCACATGAATCGCAATGAAGACGATTCGGTTCGTTTTTCGCGCAGCATAAAAATTGCTGGTGGAAGGTGTAAAGTTAGCGATACAGCCAGATAAAATGTCAAAAATGAGCAATAAAGCCAGCGAGCTGCGCCATATCGGCAAATTGTTTGTAAGCTCAGGGTATATCAGCCCTAAAGCCAGCGTCAGCAGCCCGCCAAAAAGCAGGATGGCGATTATGGAGCCGATCGGTTGCTTTTCGCCAAAAACATCATGCAAAAATGAAGGAATTCGAATTTGTTTCATTTCACAACACTCCTTATAAATTATGTACTAAATATACTGTTTAACTACAAAATTATTATATGTTTAAAGTTCAAATATATCAATAGATTTATACTGATTGTATTGATTTACTCTAAAACTTGGGCTAAACTACAGAGGAGGTGGAGATGATGAACGGCTTTGAACGGCGGAAGGAAAAAAAGATCGAGCAGATCTACAGCGCATCTTTTCAGTTGTTTGCGCAGTATGGTTTTCAGAAGGTTAGTGTGAATGAAATTGCCCATAAGGCACGAGTGTCCCCTGCTACCGTTTACAACTATTTCGGCACAAAAGAGAGGCTCTATATGGACATGCTGATGGATTGGATGGATAAGCAGCTGTTGCAGTATGAGGAGATTTTGGCAGAAGCTAGTCTCACTTTTCCCGAGAAAACGAAGAAAATTATGCTGCTGGAGATCGAAAATTTAAAGCTGCTGGCCAATGAGCTTATAAATGATGAGCGGACGGACTTTATGCAGAGCATTGAGGTGCATAGCGAGCAAAAGATTGCGGATTTTTTTATAAGGTATGTCAGACTTGGCAAGGATGAAGGCTACATTCATAGGGAGCAGTCAGAAGAAGTAGCGATGCTCTACTTTACGATGTTCAAGAACGAATTGGGGCGGCATATGAGGGACTCCAGTCCGGCAGAGTTTAGTCACACTGTTGATCGGATGCTGGAATTGTTTTTTTACGGGTTGGCAGGTCAGGTGCGGAAATCATAATGGTATGCAAAAGGAGAAGCCTCATGCCCGGGGACTTCTTTTTTTGCTACAGGCTTGGCCGCGGATGCCGGGCAGATGGACCATTCTGGTCTAACGATTCTGGGCTTGACTCTCACGTATACGGTAGACTTTATACTGGAGTGGAGAGGAGGAATGACGGATGTACAGTATCGGCGAACTATCCAAAAAAACCAATATTTCCATTCGCGCACTTCGCTATTACGATGAGATCGGCTTGTTAAAGCCTGCGAAGGTAGCGGATTCCGGCTATCGTTATTATTCAAGTAACGAAATCAATACGCTTAGGCATATTACGGCACTAAAGGAATTAGGTCTTTCGCTTTCTTCGATTAAGGAAATCTTGTCTGCAGAGCAGCAGCCTGAGGAGCAGCGCCTGCGGGCTTATCTCGATTTTGAGCTGGCAACGATCAAAGCGGAAAGAGAGCGGCTGGACGAGATGGAGAAGCTGCTGCAATTGGCGCAATACGCTCTGGAGATGAATGGCGGGCTGCAGCCGGAGGACATATTTTTGTTCATCAAAGCTTTGCAAACGCCGCCTTCGGCTAGAGCCGATTTCCTCCGCGACAATTTCACACCTGCCGAGGCTGAAATTATTGTACAGCTACCAGGCTTGGGAGCCGATCAGGCGCAGGCGATGGAATGGGCAAAGGTGATGCGGTTGGTAAAAAGCAGTCTGCATGAGCCGCCATCGTCGGAAGTTTCCCGCCAGCTTGCTGCGCGTATACTCGAGCTTACGATGGACTGGTTTCATAACGACGAGCAGCTGATTGAAAAGTATTGGTCGATGATTCGCCCTGATGAAGGCGAGGAAGCCAGAGTATATGGACTTAGCCGCGAGGTTATGGCATATATCGACCGGATCGTGGACTGGTACCTGGAGCATGTGCAGAAGCAGGAGGAGGGCGGTCAGCATGAGTGAGACCAAGGCGTGGAGCTATGTCATTCTGGGCGGCCTGCTTGAGGTGGTATGGGCCAGCGGTTTCAAATATGAAGCTATACCGTCATTAGTGGTGCTTATATCGCTGCTAACCAGCTTCGACCTGATCATTCGCGCGGCGAAGGTGCTGCCAATCGGTACAGTATACGCGGTATTTGCCGGCATGGGGACGCTGGGGACGACGATCGTCGAAATGGTTTGGTCGGGCGGAGCTATTCATCCATTGCGGATTGTATTTATTTTGACGCTGCTGGCCTGTATTATCGGTTTGAAGCTGACGAGCAAAGGAAGTGACGGGTAATGGACTGGTTGCTGCTAATTATGGCCGGCCTTCTTGAAATTGTTGGGGTTATCGGCTTAAAGCGGGTTGCCCAAAACAATAACTGGACGAACAATTTGATTTTGATCGGGGGCTTTGTAGTCAGCTTTCAATTGCTTGTAAGGGCGATGGAGACCATTCCGCTGGCGACCGCTTATGCGGTCTGGACGGGAGTCGGTACGGTGGGCGCCGCTGTTGTCGGTATGATCTTCTTTAAAGAGTCTAAAAGCTGGCTGCGGTTAGGGTGCATAGTTGGCGTCATTTTTTCGGTCGCAGGGCTAAAGCTGGTCGGCTAGCATAGCCTAGGCCAGAGCCTTGGGCCTCTGAGGCGCGATTGTTGCACAGATTGCAACATTTGCCCCCGACTTCTGCCGCATTGGCCGAAAATGTTGTACGTTCTGCATAATCTTCGCCATATCGCCCCCTTGGCGGAGCATATTATTGCATTTCGTACAACAATTCAGGGGTATGCAAGCTTCCCACCATAGAATTGTTGCACAACCTGCAACATCTGAGCGCTATTTCCCATTTGCCGAGGGGGTGAGAGGCAGTGCTGCGAACTTCAGCAACGCTAATGCTGCCCGTGCCCGATTCCCTTCGTACGGCCGCGCCAACGCCGACGTTAAAACAGCTCCGAGTAATCGGACTGATTGTACACGGCAATCAGCACAGTAGCCCAGCCTTCTCCGATATTTTTGACGTAATGCGGGGTGCAGGCTGTCCAGCTAAAAGAGTCCCCTTCCTCAAATTCGGCACCCTCGCTGCCATGCTCCGCATAAATTTTCCCTTTAATCACGACATGTACCTCTTCGCCTTCATGGGCGTGCGGCTCATCGCCAGTCGACGCGCCAGGCGGGAATTCGACGATCATCATTCTAACGTTTTTAGTAGCGCTCAAATGCTCGACCTTGAGCTGCTGGCTGCCCATTGTCGTAATTTTGCGCTCATCCTTGCGAATTATGCGCATGCCCTCATCTTTTTTCAATAATAAGTAGGCTAGAGGCACCTTCAGCGCTTGCGCGATGCTTTCCAATGTCGCAATGGACGGTGAGGTTTTGTTCGTCTCCACTTGGCTCATAAAGCCTTGGGACAGTCCTGTTTCCTCACAAATTTGGGCGATTGTAATGTTTTTACGCTTGCGCAATGTGCGTATATTGGAGCCGATATCCATAAAAGAACACCTCGAGAAATATTGATAATAGTAATATTAAATTTATAATAGCAATTTTTTTGTTGACATACCAGCCCGCGCACGTTAAATTAGTTATATAAAATTTATATCTCTATTACTAATATTTCTTTTGGAGGAGAAAACAAAATGAATAAACTGTCGTTCGTCACGACGATAATGCGTGTCGTATTGGGAATTATATTTTTAGCGCATGGTTTTGATAAGTTCCAGATGGGGCTTGGCAATGTATCGGGCTGGTTCGATTCAATGGGCGTGCCCGGGTTTTTCGCCTATATTGCGGCAGTGCTTGAGCTGGTTGGCGGGATCATGCTCATTATTGGCCTTTTCTCGCGTTATGTATCGACGCTATTTGTTATCATGCTAATCAGTGCGATCTTTATGATGAAACTGTCGGCGGGATTGCTTGGCGGCGCTGAAGGAGCAGGCTATGAATTAGATCTTGGACTGATGATGGTTGCTCTCTATCTGGTCGTAGCTGAGCCGTCGCCATTGTCTGTTGATTATTTGCTGCGGAGGAAACATACTACTAAATAAGAAGGAGTGATCTCGCATGATGCCATCTTATTTTATCGCTCACGGTGCGCCGTCCATCGTAATTGAGAACAACAGCTATACCGCTTTTTTGCAGCAGCTGGCTGGAAGTATTCCAAAGCCGAAGGCGATCGTATTGTTCTCGGCGCATTGGGAGCAGCCGGTGCAAACCGTGAGTGCAGTCCAAGGCACGTATGAGACGATCTACGATTTTGGCGGTTTCCAGGATGAGCTGTACAGAATGACTTACCCGGCTCCAGGCAACGAAGTGTTGGCGGAGCATATTCAGAAGCTGTTTGCCGAACATGGCATCCGCAGCTCGCTTGATGCGGAGAGAGGGCTGGATCACGGCGCTTGGGCAATCTTGAAGCTCATCTATCCTGAAGCAGATATCCCGGTTGTTGCGCTGTCTGTCAATCGTTATTTGACGGATGAGCAGCAGTACAAAATCGGTCAAGCACTGGCTTCGTTAAAGGAGCAGGATGTGCTCATTATCGGCAGCGGCGGCACGGTGCATAACTTGCGCAGAGTCAATTGGCGGGCGGACGGTGTGGATGAATGGGCGGCCGAATTTGACAATTGGCTGCAAAACAAGCTGGAGACTTGGGATGTCGAAGCCTTAGTAAACTATCGGGAGCAGGCGCCAAATGCGGCAGAAGCGGTGCCGACGAGCGAGCATTTTATTCCTTTGCTGCTTGCGATGGGTACAGGGGACAAAAACCGCAAGGCGGAGCTGCTTCACCGGAGTTACCAGTATGGCAGCTTGAGCTTGAGCTGCTGGAAATTTGCCTAAGAGAAAAAGATGGGGCGGGACCAAATTGTCTGCCTCATCTTTTTTTGCGTTTCGCGTGCTTGACAGCAGCTGGATAAATCATGTATGTTGATAGTAACAAATAGATATTAACTAAATGTTACGAACAGGAGTCGTTACGATGGAGTTGCGGGATCGCAATGGTTTGACGGAACGGGAGTTTTTGGAGCAGTACCGTGCAGAGGATTTCGAACGGCCATCGGTGGCTACAGATATGGTGATCTTCACTGTAATGGATGCCGCGGAAGACAATTACCGCAAGCTGCCTGAGAAGGAGTTGCGTGTATTGCTTATTCAGCGTGGAGGACATCCATATTTGAAAAGATGGGCCTTGCCCGGCGGATTTGTACGGCCGATAGAGACGACGGAGCAGGCGGCGCAGCGCGAGCTGCAGGAGGAGACGGGCGTAGATAATGTCTATTTGGAGCAGCTGTATACGTTCAGCGAGCCGGGCCGCGACCCGCGCACATGGGTAATGAGCTGTTCATATATGGCGTTGATTGATAGCAGCAAGGTGCAGGTAAAGGCAGGAGACGATGCCGATCATGCGGCATGGTTCAAATTGTCCTATCGGCTGCTGCGGGAATCCAAAGAGCTGCTCGAGAACGGCTCAATTATAACAAAGCAATATGAGCTGCATCTGGCAGGCGAGGAGGAGACGCTGACAGCGATCGTAGAGCGGAAGACGACCACGAGCGAGTCTGCGTATGCCGCCGAGTATAGCATAGTCGCCAATGAAGGGCTGGCCTTCGATCATGCCAAAATTATTGCCTGTGCGATCGAGCGGCTGCGGGGCAAAGTCGAGTATACCGATATCGCGCTGCATTTGATGCCGAAGCTGTTCACATTGACCGAGCTGCAGCAAGTATATGAAGTTATTTTAGGCAAAGAGCTGCTCAAGGCGGCGTTTCGCAGAAAGATTACGCATCTTGTGCAGGAGACCGACCATTATACGGAAAATGCCGGACATCGGCCGTCACAGCTATTTCGGCGAAATTGGGAGTGGACATAAGTGATATACAATTTGGAAGATTTGCGAAAGGCGCATCTGGCAGGCGAGAAATTCAAATACGTTTTTTTCTGGGGGCATACGCCGCCGACGGATGGAAGCATCAATCAAAGCTGCTTCAGCCAATGGTGGAAGAGCGATTTTATCGTAGACGGTGTGCAGTATTGCTGTACGGAGCAGTATATGATGGCCGAGAAGGCGCGCCTCTTTGGCGATGGAGAGATGCTGGGGGAAATTATGAAAACGAGCCATCCCAAAGAAATGAAGGCTTATGGCCGGGCGGTCAAGGACTTCGATAAGGAGATTTGGGACGCTCGCTGCTATGCGATAGTAAAGCTGGGAAATTTGGCGAAGTTTTCCCAGAACGAGCCGCTGGGGCAATATTTGAAAACGACAAAGAAACGGATTTTAGTAGAAGCAAGCCCGCGGGACCGGATCTGGGGCATTGGCATGGGCAAATCCAACCCGGATGCGGAAAACCCGGTAAAATGGCGCGGGCGCAATTTGCTCGGCTTTGCGCTCACGGAAGTACGGGATCAATTGCTTCAGCAGGAAGGGGACGATTAACATGAACCGAAAAGAAATTGCACAATTGACAGTACGTTTCATGGAGCAAGGGTTTTATGAATATAATGGTCGGCGGGTTGATTTTACCGCGGCACAGAAGCATTCGGAGGAGAGCAGTGTGCTGATTACCCCGCAGGAAGGAGCGGGCATTGTCAAGGAATGGAGCGGGAAGCAGCCGCCGCAGCGTCAGGCCGAGCTGACTGTGGGGAACATGGCGACTATGAAAGTTATTTTAGATTTTGCGCAGTCGGGTCTCAAACAAGTAGGCGTCCTTAACTTTGCCAGTGCGAAAAATCCGGGCGGCGGTTTTTTGCGGGGGACGATGGCGCAGGAGGAGAGTCTGGCGGCGTCGAGCGGCCTGTATGGCACGCTAATACGCCATGAAGAATACTATCAGGCCAACAGGATGTTCAAATCAATGATGTATACCGATCACGCGATTTACTCGCCGGATGTGGTGTTTTTCCGCGATGAGCGCTTTGAACTGATTGAACAGCCCGTAACTGCCTCTGTGCTGACTTTGCCTGCGGTCAATTATGGAGAGGTCTTGAAGAAAGGGGAGGACGCCGTGCGGGCCTGCCAGGTGATGAAGGAGCGAATGCGGCTGGCGCTTGCTATTTTTGCCCAGCGCGGGGATAAAAACCTGATTCTTGGCGCATACGGCTGCGGGGTGTTCCGCAATGATCCAATAAAAGTTGCAGCATGGTGGCAGGAGCTGCTGGCCGAGGAGGGGTACGGCGCCTATTTTGACCGCATTGTGTTCGCCGTTCTCGACGGATCGAAGACGCAGTCTTGCATTGTCGCCTTTGAGAAGCAATTCAGCAAAAAATAGGGCAGAAGCATTAATTTGGAAAAATATTTCTCATGACCCTTTTTTCAAGTGGTAAAATCACCTACAATTCAAGAATTAAAACATCCTTGTGGGAGAGTGATTAGAACCATGCCCGTTCAAAATCAAAAGCTTGGCGTTCCACGCTGGCTGGCTGCAGGTATTATGCTTCTGTGCAGCATTGCTATTCTGCTTATTGTATGCTCTAGTAAAGCCGCCGCTGCCACGGCCGATAAACCGATCGAAGTATGGCTGGATGAGAAGCAGATCGTGTTCGAGAAGGATCCGGTTGCGGCCAGCGGTACTGTGCTCGTACAGTTCAGGCCGCTGTTTGAGGCAATGGGGATCAAGGTGAGCTGGGACAGCAAGCAGCAGACGATTACAGGCACGAAGGAGGGCTTCCTCCTTAAGATGAAGCTGAATAGCAAGCAGGCTACCGTCAACGGGGAAGTTGTCAATCTGGCACAGCCGCCGCAGGCAATAAGCGGGAATACAATGGTGCCGATTCGTTTTGTAAGCGAGTCGACAGGTGCGCTCGTCGCTTGGAACCCTTATAAACCGCAAATTGTCATTTATACAGAAGCCTTTTTGCAAGAATTGGGCATTACGAAGGAAGCTGCCAAGGAAGTTCTTGACACGATGATGGCTAAGCTGAAAGAGGAATGGGAGGCTGCCCACCCCGGGCAGACGAAGCCGACTGCCCCTGCTGTGAAACCGGGAACGGTACCGGCAGTCCCCAAAGGAAGCGGCGAATATAAGCCCGCTGTCTCCGATGCCGTGGATTTGACGAAGCTGCAAGGCATGTACTATGGTCTGCGGATGGATGTTGGCGGTTATGAATGCGGCGGAGCCTGCTGGGATTTGTACACCTTCCTTCCCGGCAACAAGGTGGTTGTAGGCAATCCTGTCAATGGCGGTCCGGAGACGATCGATTGCAAGAAAGATAAATGCAGCACATACAGTATTAAAAATGGGAAAATGACGCTAAGCAATGGAGACTCCTACACGATCGCCAAGAAGGACGGGATGCTGATCATTAATGATGTGGAACTGGAGCGGGTCAAACCGGTCACGGGCGAGTTGAAGCTGTCGCAGGAATATATTTATAGAGGCTACTCCGGCATGGTCGGCATAAATAGTGCTTCCAGCGCATGGAGCAAAACGATTGTGTTCTCTAAGGACGGCACATTCCAAAGCGACGACATGGCACTCGGCACAGTAGAGGGCGCCGGGACGACGAACACCGCCAGCGGTTCCAAAGCGAACGGCGCATACCGGATCAGCGGGAACACGATCGTGCTCGCCTACGAGGGCGGCAAAGTCGAAACCTTGCTGTTCTTCGTGCACAACAGCTCCAAAAGAGGAGCGCTTGGCGATATTCAAATTGGGGAGAACAATTTTTATATCGATAGCGAATAAAAATCAGTATTGACCAGGCATGAAAAAAATCGCGAACAAGCTCGTTTAAACCGAGGGAGCCTGTTCGCGATTTTCTATCCTTAAACATTATAACGTTATTTACTTTAAAAAAATGCTGTGCTATTCTATGTGAGAAAAAGTATGGCATCATGCGAGAGTAAATGTTCGGAAAAGAGTTGAAATAAAGATGGACAATTTCGTTTTGCGCAACGCTAAGCAAGTGTCAGGAAAAGCCATCGATATTTATGTGGCCGACGGCAAGATCGAGGCGTGGACGCCTGCCGGAGAGCGGAGCAATCCGCATACTGCCGTATATGACTGTTCGGGCATGTTTGTATCAAGCGGCTGGATTGATATGCATGTCCATGCTTTCTCTGATTTTTCGCCGTATGGCGACGAAATTGACGAAATCGGAGTTAAGCTGGGCGTCACCACCATTGTAGATGCGGGGAGCTGCGGGGCCGACCGGATCAGTATTTTGGCGGCAAGAGGAGTCCAGGCGGCGACCAATTTACTGGCTTTTTTGAACATATCGCGCATTGGACTGGATCGTACAGATGAGCTGTCGAATCTGAATTGGATCGACAGGGCGCAGGTTATGGAAAGCGTACAGCAGTACCCGGAGTTTATAGTTGGCCTTAAGGCGCGTATTAGCAATAGCGTTGTGCGCACGAGCGGCATCGAGCCGCTGCATATTGCGCGCGAGCTGTCGCAAGCGTCCGGAAAGCCGCTGATGGTGCATATCGGCTCAGGTCCGCCGGACATCAAGCATATTGTGCCGCTGCTGGAGAAGAAGGATATCATTACCCATTATCTCAATGGCAAGAAAAACAATTTGTTTGACGAGCAGGGGCGGCCGATCCCGCAACTAACAGAGGCAATCGCCCGAGGGGTTCATCTTGATGTCGGCCATGGCAGAGCGAGCTTCTCCTTCAAGATCGCGGAAGCGGCCAAACGGCACAATATTCGCTTCAACACAATCAGTACGGATATTTATCGCGACAACCGTTTGAACGGGCCGGTATACAGTATGGCTAATTTGCTGACCAAATTTTTATATTTGGGTTACCCATTGGAAGAAATTATCGCAGCGGTGACGACCCGTGCCGCCGACTGGCTTGGAAGACCGGAGCTTGGGCGAATACAGGTTGGCGATGCCGCGAATTTGACTTTGTTTAGTGTTGCAGATGAAGCTTATATGTTAATCGACAGCGAGGGCGAACAGCGCGAGGCGGATCGCCTGATCAAAGTGAGGGGAGCAGTAGTAAATGGCAACTTCTTTGAATGCTAAGTATGGGCTGAAGCGGGTGATCAATGCCAGCGGGCGGATGAGCATATTAGGTGTATCGGCGCCGACAGACAGCGTAATGGATGCCATGAAGCACGGGGGGCAAAATTATGTAGAAATGGCCGACCTGGTCGACAAAGCAGGCGAGCATATTGCCCGAATTGTCGGAGCGGAATCGGCGGTTATCGTCAATTCGGCCTCGAGCGGCATTGCTTTATCGGTTGCGGCTATGGTAACGAAGGGCGATTCGCGCCGCAGCATTCGTCTGCATCAGGAGCCAATTGCCAAGAAAGAAATTATTATGCTTAAGGGGCATAATGTAAATTACGGTGCACCGGTCGAGACGATGGTTTACCTGGGGGGCGGACAGCTGATCGAGGTTGGCTATGCCAATGAAGGCAAGGCTGTTCATATTGAGGAAGCTATCAATGAAAATACAGCGGCTATACTCTATGTGAAGTCGCATCACTGTGTACAAAAAAATATGATTTCTGAAGTAGAAGCTTGGGAAGTCGCCCAAAAAAGCAATATCCCGCTTATTATCGATGCAGCGGCCGAGGAGGATCTGCAGCGCTACATTCATTGCTCTGATTTGGTCATATATAGCGGATCCAAGGCGATCGAAGGGCCGACGACCGGCCTTGTTTGCGGGAAAAAGCAGTACGTCGACTGGCTCAAAGTGCAGCTGCATGGCATCGGCCGCAGCATGAAAGTCGGCAAGGAATCGATGTTTGGCTTACTGCAGGCACTTGACGAATATATGGTGAAGGAAGATAAAAGCGAGCAGGAAAAAGCGGGCTTGCAGCTGCTAATGCCGCTCAATGACATCGCTGGGGTAAAGATTGCGATTGTGCAAGACGAAGCCGGGCGCCCGATCTTCCGCGGACGGATCCAGATTGACCCATCAGTAGTACAGACGACGGCTGCGCAGGTGGCTGCAGGCTTGCAGCAAGGCGAAATTGCCATTTATACGCGCGATTATGGCGTGAAGCAAGGCTTCTTCGATATCGATTCCCGTTCACTGCGCGGGGACGACCTGGAAATTATCGTGGCAAAAATTAAAGAGCTGGTTGGTGAAGGCAAATGACAAGCATGAAGAATCGTTTATATAAAGGGCGAGCAGCTTTGAATGTACTGGCAAACAGTATTGAAAATGCGCAAGAGGTATTCGAAGCGGCGGAAGGTTATGTCCTTGTTGGCGTATTGTCCAAAGATTATGCAACTGTAGAGGAAGCAGTTACAGCTATGAAGGCTTATGGCGAGAAAATTGAGGATGCCGTATCGATCGGTTTGGGCGGCGGCGATAACCGTCAAGCGGCGGTGGTGTCTGGTATTGCAAAGTATTATTCAGGAACACATATTAATCAGGTATTTCCGGCAGTCGGCATTACCCGCGGCAATCTGGGCGATCGGGACAGCTGGGTAAATAGCATGATTTCCCCTACTGGGCGCGCAGGCTTTGTTGATATTTCCACAGGCCCGGCAAGCGCGGCAGAAGCGGATAAAGCGATTGTTCCGATTCGCGCGGCGATCGGGCTTGTACGGGATATGGGCGGCAATGCGCTCAAATATTTCCCGATGGGCGGCCTTAGCCGGGAGGATGAATATCGCGCAGTAGCCGAAGCATGCGGGCAAATGCAGTTTGCGCTTGAGCCTACAGGCGGCATTGATCTGGAAAATTTCGAAGCGATCCTGCGCATTGCTTTGGAGGCTAATGTGCCGCAAGTTATTCCCCATGTGTATACCTCTATAATCGATAAAGCTACAGGCAAAACGAATGTCGAGGATGTACGCGTACTAACGCAAATTATGAAGCGTCTGGTAGATCATTATGGCTAAAAAGATTGCCGCCTTCGGGGAAGTTATGATGCGTCTGGAGGTGCCGGGCTACGCACTGCTGTCCCAATCCAGCACGCTAAACTATTCATTTTCGGGCACAGGGGTTAATCTGGCTTCGGCATTGGCGAGATTCGGGCATACGGGTTACGTGGTCACGACATTGCCGGACAATCCGCTCGGCGATGCTGCAAGATCCTATTTGCAAAAATTAGGCATAGACATCTCGCTTTCCAGCCGTGGCGGCCGATATATCGGTTCCTACTTTTTGGAGAACGGCTTCGGGGCCAGGGCTAGCCGGGTAACGTATACCAATCGGCTGGAGAGCAGCTTTAATACAGCTAAGGCTGACAGATACAATTTTCGGGCGCTAGCAGATATTGTCGATGTGGTCGCCTTTTGCGGCATTACGCTGGCGATGAATGATACGGTTCGCAAGCAGATGAAGCAGCTGGCGGCAGCAGTCAAGCAGCGGGGCGGCATCGTCGTCTTCGATTGCAACTATCGCCCTTCCTTGTGGGGCGAAGGTGGCTATGGGCTTGCTAAAGAGCATTATGAAGATATGCTGCATCTGGCCGACATTGTCATGATGAATGAGAAGGATGCTCTGTATGTCCTTGGCATGCAGTCTGAGGCGACGGAGCGCAAGGAACAGCTGACAGAGCTCATTCCCCAGGTGGCAGCGACCTATCGAATTGCCGCTATAGCGGGTACCCAGCGAACGATCCATCCCGACAATACCCATACCTTGCTTGGTTATCTTTATAAGGCGCAATCATTTGCATTTTCAGAAGTGTGCAAATTTGCTGTCTATGATAGAATTGGTGCAGGCGACGCTTTTACCAGCGGTACTGTGCATGGCGAGCTGGAGCAATGGGAGGCGGCCGATACCATCGCCTTCGCTACAGCGGCCGGCATGCTGGCTCATACGATAGCCGGCGATACGCCAATGTCGACTGTACAAGATATCAGACAAGCAATGAAACAATCGGTGAACGATGTTGAGAGGTAATGAGGATGAAATTAACCCGAAATAGAGGAGCTTTATATTTACAGGTTAAAAATATTTTGAAGGATCGAATTTTGCATGGCCTGTATCCTTTGCATTCGAATTTTCCTTCTGAGCCTGAGCTGGCCGATGAATTCAATGTAAGCCGGATTACGGTGCGCAATGCGATCAAAGAGCTTGTTCAGGAAGGGTTCCTTGAAACAAAAAGCGGGAAAAGAACCAAGATTATTCGCAATGAAGTGATCTCCGGACGGATCAAAGGCAAACGTTTTACTGAGCTGCTGGAGGAACGGGGCCATAAGATCCGGACGGAATGGATTAAAGCTGCGCTCGAACAGAACGGGAAAACAACAGAGAACTATCGTTTGTTTGGCGAGCAGTGCGTGCGGCTGGAGCGGATTTATTATTTGGATGAAGTGCCTTACATCCACTTTACGCACTTTTTGACGCCTGAGATGAGCGAGGTTGGAATAGAAGAACTTAATTTTCATTCTCTCTATGAGCTGATCAAAGAGCAAGATATTATGTTAATGAAATTTCAGGACCAGTTCGCAGTCGAAATTGCCCCAAGCGAGATAGCGGCGCTGCTGAAGGTGAAAGAAGGTACACCGCTGCTCAAGCGGCTGCGCTTTTCTTATGATGAGAACGGCGATCTGATCGAGTATAGTATAGGATATTACAATACTGAAATTATGCACTACCATGTTGACTATATCTAAACATGCGTCATATCCCCAGCTTGTACGAGCGGCTCTTATGAGCCGCTTTTTTGCATTGATATTGGCAGGCCGGCGATACACAGTGGTCGTGCGGCGAGGGAGTTGAGGCACAATGTTGTACAGAATGCAACATTTGAACCATGATTCTGCCGTATTTCACGAAAATGTTGCATGTTCTGCAACAATCATCGCCATTTCGCCCCCTTGAAGGAGCAGATTGTTGCATTTCATACAACAATTTGGGGGCATGCTTGCTTCCCCACATGACTTTGTTGTACAAACTGCAACATTTGAGCGTGTTTTTCCGTTTGCCGGACCGTAGATCCTCTATCTGTGAACAAAACGGGCTAAACGGACTGTCCGCGGACCGTGGTTCCGCTGATATTAGCCTCCAGTACTACGAAACCCAATTCGAGCACACAGACTATGGTATAATAAATCCAGCAAAATGACGTAGAAGTGGAGTGCAACGAATGGAGCACCAGCAACCGGAAATAGTGATCGATTTTCACCGCCGGCGCTTGCAGTTCAAAAACCCGCTGCAGGTGTGGCATACTGCTGATGTGCAGGAGATCGAATCGATATTCGAACAGGTTCAGCAGGCGATCGACAATGGGTTATACGTGGTGGGCTATGTCTCTTATGAGAGTGCGGCTGCTTTTGATAAGCATTATTGTGTGTGTCTGGCAGCAGACGGTGATGAGCTGCCTTTGATCTGGTTCGCCGCTTATACGAAGCCGGAGACGGAGCCGCAGCCTCAGCAGCAGACCGTCGCAACGGCTGAAGCCGGCAGCGGACGATACGAGCTTTCCGAGTGGAAGATGGATACGAGCAGTGACCGCTATACGGACGATATTGCCCGTATACATGGTGCCATCGCCCGCGGGGAAACATATCAGGTCAACTATACGACACGTCTGCGGGCCGATTTTGCCGGCGACGACTTTGCCTATTATGAAAGGCTGCGCGAGGGGCAGCAGGCGGATTTCGCCGCTTACCTGAATATTGGCCGCTACCGGATTGCCTCCGTGTCGCCGGAGCTGTTTTTTGAGTGGAAGGGAAGAACCATTCGCACCAAGCCGATGAAAGGGACGATGCCGCGCTCGGCGAATAAGCAGGCGCTCTATCAATCGGAGAAAAATCGGGCGGAAAATGTGATGATCGTCGATTTGCTGCGCAATGATATCGGGCGGATTGCCGAGACGGGAAGCGTGCATGTGCCCAAACTGTTCGAGATTGAAGAATATCCGACCTTGTACCAGATGACTTCGACCGTTGAGGCGACCGTGCAGCCTGAGCGCACCCTTTTTGAGCTGTTTCAGGCGCTCTTTCCGTGCGGTTCGATCACAGGGGCGCCGAAAATTTCGACGATGCAAATTATTGCCGAGCTGGAGCAGCAGCCGCGGCATATTTATTGCGGGGCAATTGGACTTGCCGTGCCGGGCGAAGGCATTACCTTCAATGTTGCGATCCGGACAGTGCTGATCGACAGCGAGAAGAAGCAAGCCGTCTATGGCGTAGGCGGCGGCGTAATATGGGATTCGACAGCTGCGGATGAATATGCCGAGCTTCATACGAAAGCGAAGATATTAACCTATCAACATCAAGCTGCTGTTCAGCAGCTTTGATCTACTACGGACTAGCAGGAGATGAAGCAGGATGACGAAATCGATTGTAGAGAAGTTGAACCTGCAGAAGTATGATCAAAAAGCGGTGCTGAACCAGCCGGCAGGCAGCGATTACTTTGCCGCACTGCCAGTCTACGACACCAACCTGCAAGCAGATGCTTATGATCTTATTTTTGCTTTTGTGCTGGACTCGGAGGCGTTGAAGCAGTTGACGGATCAAGTGATTGCCGAGAAACGCCTGAATAAGAATGGCTATTTATTCGCGGCCTACCCGAAGAAAGGGAATAAGGTATATCCGACTTACATCCATCGCGATGAATTGTTCGGCATACTGGGCAGCGACGAGGAAGGCTATATTGGCAATAGCAGTGTGAAATTTGCGCGGATGGTCGGGCTTGATGACGTGTTTACGGTTGTCGGCTTTAAGGAGGATGCGGCCGGCAAAGCGAAGGCGGAGAAAGCGGCTGTCTCATCGTCAGCTTCATCCAAGCCGAGCCAGCAGGTCGATGATTATATCGACTTGATTCCTGACATCGAGCGGGATTTGGCGGGCGATCCGACGCTGCTGTCCTTCTATCAATCGCTGACCCAAGGCTACCGCAAAGATTGGGCGCGTTATGTTTATAGTGTGAAACAGGAAGAGACGAGGGCGAAACGCCGCGAGGAGATGAAGATGATTTTGCAAGCGGGCTATAAGAGCCGGGAGCTGTACCGTAAGGATCACCGATAGAAAAGAGCCGTTCTCCAACTGTAGGAGGGCGGTTCTTTTTGTTGGGCGTTGTCTCCAGAAAAAAGCAATATTAGTCATATAGCCGCATATGAGCCATGTGACTATTGTTGTTATACTGCTAATAGGAACAGGTTATGAAAAGGAGTGGAGACATGAGACAGGAGCTTTTGCATAAACTCAATAAGTGGCATACCAACGGCCAATCCCTCAAAATTGTAGAAGCCATTGAGGAGATTCCGGAGAGCGAGCGGGACTATGAAATTGTGAACCACTATGGCCGGGCGCTGAATAATTTGGATCGGCATGAAGAAGCGCTGCAGCAGCTAATGACGGTAAAGGAGCAGGGACAGCAGGACTGGCTATGGCATTTCCGCGTAGGCTATGCCTATTATTATTTGGACCGGTTTGCAGAGGCGCTTGAAGCGTTCGAGCATGTCGAGAGACTAGAGCCGGGAGACGCGGACACGCTATATTTTATTAAGGATTGCCATAAGGAGATGTCGCGTCGTCAACCGATTAAGCCGGAGATGGACATTCCTTTCAGGGAGCGCGATTTCAGCCAGTTTTGGGAGCAAAGTGACTATGCCGACGAATCCTATGTGGAGGAACCGCCTACTGCGGATATGATTGCATCTGTAGAGGAAGAGCTGGGCTATAAGCTTCCTGAAGATTATATTTGGCTCATGAAGCAGCAAAATGGCGGTATCCCGGTCAATACTTGCTTTCCGACCTCGGAGCACACCTCCTGGGCGGAGGATCATATCGCGATTACGGGTATTATGGGAATTGGACGTGAGAAAGCATACAGCCTGTGCGGGAAGTTTGGCAGCCCTTTTATGATTGAGGAGTGGGGCTACCCAGACATCGGCGTGGTCATTTGCGATTGCCCATCGGCCGGACATGATGTTGTCATGCTGGATTATCGCGCTTGCGGCAAGGAGGGCGAGCCTGCGGTTGTACATGTGGATCAGGAAGCCGATTATGAAATCACTTTTCTGGCACCCAACTTCGCCGCATTTATAACTGGATTGGTCAATGAAGAAGTATTTGACACCTCTGAGCAGGACAAGCTGGATGATCTGCATACTGTTCAGCACGGACAGTTCTCTCCGCTGCTCGCACAGTTATGCGCCAAGGTTCATGAAGTAAAGCAAATCGAAGCGGTGATCCGGACGATCTGCAAGCAAATCGTAGAGGACAAAGGCTTTTTTGCTTTTCATGCAGATGAGCACTCGATGCTGATGTATGATGTCCAGTTTTGGCTGTATACGGTCTCTTATCCAGAGGTGACGCGAGAGCAGTATTTGGAGGAATATAAGAACATCATCGTCTTTGGACAAGAATTCAGTACCGGAGGGTATGCACCGGCATTTATTTCGGATTGGTTGGATGATCGTCTGCGGCAAGGAAAGATCGTGGAGAACGGCGGCGTTTTGAGTTTTACAGCGTCCGCGGCGGCGGATTTGATCGACCGGCTTAATGCGGTCGAGATAAGCTTGGAACCGTTCGATATCACAGAGCAAATAAAACCGTTCGTCTGGGTCGAGCACGACAGCGGCAATGTGTCCATGATTTTAAATGTAGGCTCCTATAAAGAAGATATATTCGAAACTAGAGCAGATGAAGGCTTTGAAGGCAACGGTTATGATTGGGGTTCGCTTGCTGCAGTGTTCCTGGAGGAAAAGATGCCGGAGCTGACAGACATTGTACGATTTGATCCAGAGGCGGATATGTTCTGCGCATACTCGAATCAGAAGGAGGCGCTGTGCCGTTTCGCTGCGGGCTTCAAGCAAGCTTGTGAAGACGATGAGTTGATCCGCGATTTATTTTCCCGGGCAATATTGGACTAATCCACATCATTATGACTTCTGCATTTGGGCATCAAATGCAGAAGTTTCTTCATTTTTATAGGTATTCGCCGTCCCCGTACAAACATCATTATCCGTATACTAATCCAGAACAATTCCTTAAAGGATGAAAGGAGCCGAATATGAAGATTCCTGTTACCGGATTCGTAATGGATTTCAGAGATGAGGATGGGCATCATTCACACAAGCTTTATATAACGTCCTGGAATGGGGCCCCCGTACATGTCCATCAGTTTTCCGGGGTAACTTCCGTCGATGTTGGACATTCTCATCATTATGCGGGTTGGACCGCTCCGGCCCGTTCCGGTATTCCTCATGTACATGGATATTATTCCGTCACATCGTTAGACAAAGGCCATACCCATGTCATACAGGGAACAACCGGAGCAGCCATCGGTCTTCCCGGCGGCGGACATTATCACTCGTTTGAGGGACATACGACGGTCAACGGCAGCCCGCCCCATTCACACACCTATAGCGGACGAACAGGCAATGCAGTGAATGCAACGTAAAAGGCATTAACACTTCAATTCGATTACTCCGACCCACAAGAAGCCATGCTCGGCTACAAAGGTAAATGAAATGTGGGTGCTATCCGGGCTGAATGACGGATGCGGATGTCCGGGATGACGGTCCCATTTGCTGACCCGGCACAGCAGGCGGGACTTGCGGGTAGCAAGATCGATAAGCACAATCTCGCTCCCTAGCCCGGGGTCAAGCAAGGTGTCGGCTACAACATACCTGCCGTCCGGGCTTGGGCATACATGCCAGTACCGGTAATCGCCGTTCACAAACTCTGCGTCCCCGCCCTCTCTGCTTACACGACAAATCCCTGTCCTGAGCGGACTATGGGGATACTGGACATAATAGAGCCACTCTCCGTCGTAGGACCACATCTCATGCCCGACATATTCGCCAAGCGTACCGTCAGGAAGTTTCCGCTGTTCATATAAGTTGCGCGCCTCGCCTGATTTGGCATCCACTGCCCAGATCCGATCGGGGATTTGCTCGGTTGTGCCTTCATGAGCAAAAAAAATCTGATTTATGTATACAGGGTTCACCATCGCGTGATTTGCTATCGGGTAAGGTTCTGCAAAATCGGGGCGAATGACCGCTTGCACGCTGCCGGTTGCAGTATCGACTGTACCGATTGTATAGCGTCCTTCCTCGTGCCAGTACACGCCAAGCCATTGACCGTCAGCAGATAGAGATAGCGGCTCAAGAAATGGGCAGCCTGCAGGATGCTCAGCTACTAGTGCATGCCTATTCGTCGCCAAATTGAGAACATAAATCCGTGAATCCTCTGCGTAAAAGTAGTTGTTATCCCTGGAGACTAGCCCGGATTGCCACCAGACGCCTTCTCTAAGCTTTATGGTATGCCCGCTGATGATGTCGATAGCTGCGAGGGTGGCGTACCCGGTTATAGGATCGGCATCCGTTGCGACGACAAGATTGCGGCTATCAGCACGCCAGGACATCGAAGTGAAATAGTGGTGTGCCGTATGGGCGCCCTCTCGGCCTATACCAAGATAGCTCAAGCCTGTTGCGGGATCAGTAAGTTTCTTTATTTGCAGCATCCTTGTTGCCTCCTGATCTGTCAATGCATGTTATCCAATAATTACAAAGGGGCTGCCCCGTAAGTTATCTTCCGCCAACTTATGGGACAACCCCTGTATCTTATTGCGTTACTTTACTACGACCTTGGAAAGCACTTCACTGTCGAAGTTTTTAGCGGCCGCATCCAGCAATGCTTTAACATCTGCATCCTTGTTTGTGAACACTTCCTGCATGACGTTGGTAATAGCCGCATAGTATTCCTGTCCATTGTAGGCTGCTTCTGGAATACCCGTTGTCGCTTTAATGACTTCAGGATCGATTTTGTAGACGGTGTCCGGGTATTGATCGATCAGGCTGGCCATTTTTTTGCCAAACTCGGAATCCGGTGTGTAGTAATAAGCTGCGTTGCCGTAAGTGTATATTTGCCCTTTGGACTTCCGATCTTCGATCGTTTTTTTCAAAACATCGATTTCACTGTCGTTAAACATGTCGAAGGTGATGAAATTAAACGCCGCTTGCTGGGTTTCCGGGGATTCCTGCGGGTTTACAATCATGTAATTGCCGCCAAGAACACCTACATGTGGACCGCCTTTTTCCATCGAAGGCATAGGCAGCAGCAGCAAATCGTCCTTGTTCATGCCGCCGTTATTTACAGCATCCTCGATCTGGCCGCTATTGCCCAGGACGATCGCCGCCCGGCTTTGCTTGAACAGATTGTAGACATCGCCGTAGTTCAGCGCCCAGTTTTGCGGCAGCGCATCGCCTTCCCATCTTAATTTCTTCATAAATTCCATCGCTTTTACGCCAGCATCCGAATTGAAGATAGAGACGACCTTGCCATCCTCTACCTTTTGTGCGCTTCCGCCCGCCTGGTACAGGAAATTCGTCCAGTTCCAGCCGCCTTCGTTGCCTTTTGCCATAATTGCAAAGCCAGCGATGCCTTTGGCCGGATCGGCAGTAGCTTTAGCGGCTTCGTAGAAGTCATCCCAAGTCCAGTCAGCGGAAGGGAGAGCTACATTTTTATCTGCGAACAGCTTTTTGTTAATAAGTACCGACATAATATAGCCGTTCTTCGGAACAGCATACACCTTGCCGTCGATCGTAAATTGCTCAGTCAGCTTTTCATTAAATTCTTTGGCATGTTCATAATTCGCAAGGAACGGCGTCAAATCTGCCGCCCACTGATGCTCGACCAGCGTGCTGCCTTCCGTGGCAGGAACATAGAAACCGGATGGCGCCTGATGGGCAGCCATTTTAATGCCGATTTCATCGGATTTGTACCACCAGTCGTTTTTAGTCATCGTGACATTCGGGTACTTCTCCTTGAAGCGGTTCATTTTGTCCTCGTAAATCGGGATCTCAATTGTGTTATCCGATTTCGGGAATTGTACGGTCAGCGGGATTTCTTTGTCGCTTGTTTGCCCAGTATCTTGTGTCTCTGTCTTGGATGGCTCTTTCGGCGGCGTCTCATTGCCTTTGCTGTCGTTTACTTTACCGTTATTGCCGCCGCATGCGGTGACGATCGCCGTCAGGGCGATGACGCTCAGCAGGCCGAGCTTTTTTGCTTTCTTTTTCATCCTGGTTGCCCCTTCTCTTATAAAGATCTTATTTACAAATCAAGCATACTAGCCAGATGGCTTAAAGACGATGACGTATTCTTCGATTGTGATGACCGATTCTCCGAGGTTAGCCTTTAATTCCGGAGAGGTTAAGGCCATGCATAATATTTTTCTGGAAAATGAGAAAGAAAATCAATGGCGGTATCATAATAACCGTCAGAACGCTGAATTTGACATTCATAGGAATAATGCTGGATTCAATAATATTGCGATAGACCATAGAGGCAATCGGATATTTCTCCTGCGTGGTCAGCACGAGCGACGGCCAGTACCAATCGTTCCAGGTGTGCGTAAAGGCAAAGATGAGCAGGGTAGAAAATACCGGGATCGACAGCGGAATCGCAAGCTGAAAGAAGCAGCGAAGCTCCGATGCTCCGTCCATGCGGGCGGCCTCGAATAGTTCCTTGTGAATACCGTCAAAAAAGCTTTTGAGCAGCATAATATTAAAAGCGCTCGCACCGGCAGGCAGCCAGAACGCCCAGTAGGAATCAAGCAATCCCAGGCTTTTCAGGTTCAAGAAATTCGGGATCAAATACGTAGCGCTTGGAATCATAAGCGTGCTCATAAAAAACAAGATAAGTCCTTTGCGAATCGGCAGCTTCATCTGCGAAAGACTGAAGGCGGCCAGCCCAACAACAATTAACGGAATAATCGCGTTGCCGGCAAAGAGGATCAAGGTGTTCGTGAAGCCACGCACCAAATTGACATATTGAAATCCTTCTGCATAGTTGCTCCATTCAAAATGCTGTGGAAGAAAGCTTGGCGGGAAGGTGAAAATCTCCTGCTTGGTCTTGAATGAGGAGAAAATCGTCGTCCCGAAAGGGTACAGCATCGTAAGAGCGAGAACAAGCAGGGCGAGCAGCATAAAGAAATAACCGATGCGCACGCTCTTTTTATTATAATCAAAGGAGGACATAATGCTGCGCTCATGTTTACTCATGCTTGCTTACTCCTTCCTTGAATCGTATAAAGAATAATGGACAGCGAGGACAAGACCAGGAACATAAGCACGCCCATAGCCGAGGCTCTGCCATAGTTCAAATTGGTGAAGGCTTCGTTAATGATTTGATACATATAGGTGAGCGTCGCATTGTTAGGGCCGCCGCCAGTTAAAGCCATGTGTGTCAGGAAACCTTGTGATGTACCGATCAATTGCAAAATAAACAGCAGAATATACAGATGGCGAATGCCTGGGATCGTAATATAGCGGATGCGCTGCAGGACGCCTGCTCCGTCAATTTCCGCCGCTTCATACAAATCTTTAGGGATGCTGACAATGCCGGCTAAATAAATGAGCGCTGCTGTGCCAAAGGACTGCCACGTTTCCGCAATTACAATTGAGAGCATCGCCATGCTTTTATCCGTCAGCCACATAATCTGTTGACTGTCAAACCAGGACATAATTTGATTGGCCGGTCCGAGCGGATCATACAGCCATTGCCACATCCCGTACAAGACGACGGCAGGGACAATATTCGGCAGGTATACGATCAATCGCATTGATCCCCGAAACCAGCGCAGCTCGGATACGGCAATTGAGACAATACTCGGCACCCAGAATCCGATTAATATACATAGCAGCATATAATAAAGGGTGTTTATGACGGAGGTACCCAGCAAGCTGCTTGCGAAAATATCGCGATAATTGTCAAGGCCAATAAATTTATTGCCATGTACGAAATCAACATTCATGAAACTGTACACGATACCTTTGACGATTGGCGTCCATAGAAAAACGCAAAAGATGGCAATGGCCGGCAGTAGGAAAATCAACCCCCAGAAATAATCTTGGCATTTCTTCATGAAAGGCTTTGAGGTGCTCAACCTTTCCACATCCTTTTTCTTCGACTTGATGTTCTCATCATTTGCATCACTCCCGCCATCATTATAAAAAAGAACCGCCATCGTTCCCATGACGACTCCTCCGCATTTTGTGATCAATCCTCTCAAGAACGAGAAATGGGAAAAGGCCGAGCCAGGAACGCAATATGCGTCCCGACTCGACCCTCGTATTAGGGTTGTTCCAACAATCTGACTGCTATTACTGCCGCCTCGGAACGTGTGACAATACCGTTCGGTACGAAGCGGTTCTTATTTTGCCCTTTGAGCAGACCGCTGGCTGCAGCGGCATTGATATAGCCTTTAGCCCAGCTAGCAATAGCTTCGTCATCGCTAAAGCTAGTCATCGCGCTCTCTGCGATCGGCAGCTTGGCTGCACGAGCGATGATCGCGGCCATTTCCGTCCGCGTAATCCCTTCCTGCGGGCGGAAGCTGCCATCGGCATAGCCAGTGATCCAGCCGGCCTGAACGGCTGCTGCCACGTCCTTGAGCGCCCAAGAGCCGATGCGTCCCTGATCGGTGAATGCCGGAGCCGCCTCATTGCTGCTTGCCGGCTTGAGCGCTCTTGCGAGCATGGCCACCAGTTCTTGCCGGCTAATGGACTGATTGGGCCGGAAGGATTGGTCGGCATAGCCTTGCACAATTCCAAGCCGCACGGCTTGCTCAATCTCTTGCTGTGCCCAGTGCCCCTTAATATCGGAGAGAGATACCTCCTTCTGTCCCGATCCCGGCTCTGGCTCAGCAGAAATGCGATCCATGGCGAACACGGCATATTTGCCGAAAACGTCTATTTCCGCTGTTAGCGTATTGCCATCCAACTTGCTGTCAATTTCTACCCATTTTTTCTGCTCCTCGTCATAGAAGCGGAGGGATGGATATTGATCTTTGCCGATTTTTGCGGCATCGAACGCTACGCTCAAAGCTGCTGCTTTCTTCAAGCTGCCAGCCGGTTCCTTGCGCAGCTCGAAAACGGGGCTCGCCAGTTGCTTCGCAGCCTTGACCAATGCGTCCGATTCCGAAAGCTTCTCGATTATGATCCGGCCTCCTGTATCCGTAGCCCCGGCAGGAATGACAAATTTGACGTCTTTGCCCAAATTCACCTCACCGGCAGCTCCGCCAGGAAGGTACAATTGCCCCGTATAGGAAATGTTGGAGCCGGGGTCGATAATTCCCGGATTCCATGGCGGATTTACCGGCTGCGGTTCGATTGTCATGGTCACGGTCGCTGTATTCGAATAGGCATGGCCGTCATGCACGCGGAACGTAAATGTATCCTGACCTGTTGCGGAAGCATGAGGCATATAAACAAACCGGCCATTCCCGGCATCAGTCATCTTGGCTTCGCCTTTAGCGCCATTTGCGACAATTTCATAAGTCAGCGTAGTACCTTCTGCATGATTGGCCGTTAGCTGTCCTTCAACCGCAACTCCTTCACGGGTCGTGTATGAAGCATTGTGCGCTTCCGGCAGTGGCAATTCGACCTGGCGCAGAACAAATTCAATTTCATAGACGCGCCTTTGCGTACCGTCTGCGGATGTTACATGAATTTTCGCTATTCCCGGTACCTGCGCCGCCGGCTCGATACGAACGATGGCCTTCTCATCTGCAGCCTCCGCCGTTATTTCCGGCAAAGCATCCTCTTGATCCCAAATTACCGTGTACTTCGTCGTATTCGGATTAAATCCGGGAACCGTTGCACCATTCAATCTTAAATCGTTCAGCGACGCATCTTCGCCCGGACGGACAATCGTGATCGTCACGGCCGCCGTATTCGAATAGGCATGGCCATCATACACCCGGAACGTAAATGTATCCTGACCTTCGGCACCAGCATTCGGAGTGTAGATGAACGCGCCAGTTCCGACATCGGTGATTTCGGCTGTGCCTTGGGTACCGTTGTCGACGATTTCGTAAGTGAGCGTAGTGCCTTCCGCATGATCTGCTTGCAGCTGCCCTTCGACCGGCACTCCTTCCCGGGTTGAATATGAAGCGTTATGTGCTTCCGGAAGAGGAACGACAACATTTGGAGCCATCCACTGCATAGAGCGGAATAGGCTTGGCTTCTTTTCCACACCGATACCAGAGCCCCACTCGATCCAGCCTCTTCTCCCAGCGCCGTCATTGTCATTGACTAGTAAGGAGAAGCTGATTCCTTCTTCTTTGACGGGCTTGATCGGAGTCAGCTCTGACCAAGGAAGCGCTAATTTATATAGCGTTATTTTATGATCTTCGTCCCGCGTCACACTAAGTTTCCCGTTGCTAACAGGCCCCCTTGCTACGCCCGAAGGCGCATTCCAGCGGTAAATTTGCGGACCATTCGCCGTATCCGACACGCCATATTCATACCATTCGAAGGATTCGCCCGGTATTCCGCGTGACAATGCGAACTGGATACTGTCATTTTTCCAAATATCCGCACCGGTAGCAGGATAAGCATGAACATCGTCCTTGATTTTAGCCGTTAAGTAGAAATTATCTTGATCGAAATGGAGCCAGATGTCGCCATCCAGATCATCCTTGCCTTTATAGTCGGTCAGCTTAATTGTACCTTGCGATAAATGAATCGTTGGAACGCTATTTTCGATCTCTGGATCGAGCGCGCCATCATTTGTAACCGTTCTTTGATAAATGGGATTGAAATCAAACTTGCCCTCATAGACAAAAGGATTCGCCTTATCGAAGGCTACGGTCACTTTAACGGGATAGCTTTTTTCTAATTCAGCTTCACCTATAGGAATTTCAATATCGCTTGCGGAATCAGGCTGAATAGCCGTATTCAACTCCACATGCCCGGAATGATCCCCGAACTGCCAATCAAGGCCATTTACCGTCAGCTCGTTCAAGCTGGAAAGATTTTTGATGTGTACGCGGATCTTTTTGTCAGCGGGATTGTACGTGTCCATGCTAGGCTGGACCTTCACTTGATACGGCTGCAGCGTATTAACTTCAAATTGCAGCTTGCCTGCTTTGGCGCCGTTGTTCGACAAAAAGCCAGTAAGCACTCTTGCTCCTGAACGATTTGCACCCTCCACAGTCAGCTTCTGGGTTACTTGTGCTCCGCTTGCAGCGTACAGTTCATATGTGTTGCCTTCAAATTGCAGTGTATACGATACAGGATTCGGGTTCGGATTGTTCATTGTCAGAGACAAAACAATATCTTCTCCGACGACGACTTTCTCTCCGGTAATCGAAAACTCCGCGGATGGCGCGAGCTGACGAATATTGCCTGCGATATAATGCGGCTCTCCCGATAAGGTCACATACACCTTGCCGTTTTGCGGCGTATAGGTTTCGCTATTGCCCATAATATCGGAGATTTGAATCGGCGAATCGGTTTCGATCACCGCTTGCATCATTTTTCCAGCCCAGACAACTCTTAAATCTTGTCCGTTATGATCGAATTTATAGCTGAAAATATCAGCTGCTGCAGCTTCCTTCTCTACGAATTTGGCATCAATCAGCGCCCTGGTCATAGCTGCGTATGCCGGATAAGCGGGCTTCGGCGCAAACGCGCCTTTGCTATCCTCGCGATTGCGCAAAAGGCCGAAATGATGCTCATGATAATCCGGCTGCATACCATCATTCATCAAATCATACCAGAACACCTTCTCGACGCCCTCTGCAAGCGCCTGTACATGGGTGCGCACCAGATAGCTGGCTTGTGTGTTTTCGGCAATGCCGATGCTTCCGCCTGTCGGCCATCCGATTTCTGAGTACCAGATTGGTTTAAGCTGGCCATCATTATATTTGCGAATCAAATTTTGTGTATTGCGCACAGCATCAACCATGCCATCCGGCGGACGTTGGCTTTGATAAGGGTGAATAGAGACGGCATCCATATATTTCAGCCCGCCGAGCTTGAATACCCCCTCAATCCAGTCTAGTGGTGTTCCAGCTGTCGCCATCCCGACAATCGTGACGTCAGGCCGTGCTTGCTTGATTGTTTCGTAGGTTTGTTTGAGCAGCTTGAAATAGGATTCCGGACTTGAATTAGCGATGCCGTTTCCTCGCGATCCGAAGCTGCCGTTGAATTCGTTATAGACCTCGATGAACTGAATCTGGTTTCCATATAGATCAAGCAGCGCTGCCCCATAATTGGCAAAGCCTTGACGTCCTTCATCCGTGTAAGGTGTGCTGTTCTGATCATAGAATGGATTTGTATAATTTAAAATGATAAACGGGTTCAGCCCGTCCTGATGCGTTCTTCTCATAAAGATGTCCCGGTTCGCAGGCTTTCGATATTTTCCCTTTTCATACTCGAGCGCTTCCCACGTAATTTCATCGCGGAAGTTTTTGGCTCCGGCACGGCGCAGCAATTGACTTAATTCCGGCGACCAGCCTTCTTTTGCCCATGCCAGATGGGTAGATATACTAAATGGGGAACTTGGAGTCAGAGTAGGATCAGCATTGGATAAGCGAGCAAATGAAACCTCCGTGCTCTTTACCAGCTGACTGTCCTTTTCTGCCTTAATGGTCAAGGTATAGTAGCCAAGCTGCTGAAGCGGAATGGTCAGATCGATTAATCCGTCTTGTACCGGGTTGCTTCCTTCAAGTACCTTGTGATCCAGGTGATCGCGTACTTGCCAGCGTACAGTGTCGCCTTTTGTGGCAAGCTGGAATGACACAGGCTCGCTTTCCAGAAAAACATTTCCGAGCTGAACCTGCTGAACCGTCAAATCTGGGAAAGGGGCGGTTGCCACTACATGATCCAGCCGAATTTCCCCGCTTAATTTTCCGTTATAGAAGGAAGATTGCTCTAGCAATAGCTCGAACTTTTGTGCCGGGCCGTGCCATTTTTGATCGTTTGCTCCGCCAAATGATAAATAGTTTTGACCGCCGTCAAACTTGAAAATCTCAACTTTTTGCCAGTCCGTACTCTTGGATAGCGCAATTCGTTGTTGGTGCGCCTGCCCTGTCGCGTCCTTCACGCGTAAGGTGAACCACTGCGCATCGGCGGTTTTAACCCAGAATGACAGCTTTTGCATATCGATCGGAGGAATATCTCTACTTAAGGCAATATACTTTCCGCCATTGGTGAAATCCCCGCTTAGCTTGCCCGAGTAATTCCCCGATTTGGCATCGGTGGAATCCCGTGTAAAATCGCCGTTTGCACCCGGAAATTCCATGCCATAGCCGACATCCCACAGCTCGGAAGCCTTCTCAAAATCGCCTACTGCCGCTTCCCATAGAGGCTCTTGGGGCGGTGCCATAGCAGTAACATTGTCCAGCCATAGCGAACCGCTAACCTTGCCGCCAAGCAGGCGCGGCTTCTCCAGCAAAAACTCCACCCTTTGTGCCGGGCCATGCCATTTTTTGTCGTTCGCGCCGCCGAAAGCCGTATAATTATCGCCGCCGTCAAATTTAGTAATCTCAATTTGCTGCCAGCCTGCTTGTGTTAACGGCACATATTGCTGGTGCACCTGGCCTGTAGAATCCTTTATGCGGATGAGAATTTTGGCAATATCCGACGATTTGATCGAGAATGCCAAGCTTTGCACATCGAGCGGGACCAAGGTCTTGCCCAGCGAAACATAGTTTCCGCCAGTACTGAAATCTCCGCTTAGCTTGCCAGCGTATTGACCGGACTGAGCGTCAACATCATCGCGCACAAATTCACCTTTTGCTCCTGCCTGATCGCCAAGTCCAAGCTGCCAAACCTCCTCATCGCTCTCAAAATTGCCAATTAATACGCTTTGCAAAGCATCTGCTGCATGTACGGTCGTTCTTTCGCCCGAGCTCAGCCCATTCATGGGGGATACAAGCAGCGCGAGACTCAACATTACGCTTGCCAGCCATTTCTTTGCCACTGATGATTCACTCCTTTGAGGTGATGTTGCATCCGCATTAATTGTAAGCGCTGCTATTTTCCGATCCTATGACGAATCCACTGGACATTGTGATCAATCCTCATAACCATAACAAAAAGAGCCAGGCGGGGATTGAAGTTTTGTCCCTAACCTGGCCTTTAATGATTATGTTTCTGTATAAGAGGCAAGCTCGCTTGCAGACCGGATGAGCGGAAGGCAGATGACAGCATTTAAGCCTCTTTCCTCACGCAAAGAATAGCTAAGTCCGTACGCATTGCCAAAACGGAATTGAATGCGCTTGTGCACATTGCGGACACCGAAGCCTTTGTCAGGATCTGCTTTATCGGTTAGTAATGCCTGAATTTTCTCCAGATCGACGGGGCGGAAGCCATTGTCTTCTACAGAAATGAGAAGCTGATCTGCCTTCTTCCGAATACGGATCCACAGCTCGCCTTCCCCGTCCATTTTGCCGATCCCGTGCAGAATGCTGTTCTCTGCCAGAGGCTGGATGATGACTTTGGGCAGCAGACATTCGTCAAGCTCGTCTTCCAGCACGATATGAAAGTGGAAGGATTGATTATACCGTTTCCTTTGCAATTGCAAATAGGCGTTGACATGCTCGAGTTCTTCCCGGACGGTAATCATTTCTTTACCGCGGCTTAGCCCGATCCTCAGCAGCGTCGACAGATCGCGTACCATATCCGCTACTTCCGGAACGCCGCCCCGGATTCCGTACCAATAAATAGAGTCGAGCGTGTTATAGAGCAAATGCGGTGTAATTTGCGAATGCATAAGAGCAAGCTCGGACTCCTTTTGCTTGATCTCCATCACATATTTCTCTTTGACCAATTGATTAAGCCGTTCTGTCATCAGATAGAACGAGCTGTAGAAGGAGCCGATCTCGTCTTGTCTGTCGCCTTCCTTGACGCGTTTCATCTGCTTTCCCGGCTCATAAGTACGGGTCAGGGCCGCCAGCTTGGCCATCGGCCGCAAGATCGATTTCGCAAAATAAAGCAGAAAGGCCAGTATGACAATGAAATAGCAGAGAGCCGTAATCTGGATAATTTCCTGTACATCGTTATGCGACCCCAGCAAGGAGTTAAGCGGTATTTCGTAAACGAGCCTGTTGGCATATGACGGGCTGTCATGATAGACATACATATGGCTGCTCGTAATCGATACATTAGGCAAAAGCTGCTTCCCGCTATCCGGTAAGGAGAAGGTCGCTTCACTTCCTTGCGGACCCACCATTACCGTTCCGGTCCCAACATCGACCAGATACACCTTTGTCTGATCCGGCAAGGCAATCGCATTCATTTCATCCCGCAATACATTTTCAATTTCCGTAGCTACGAGTACGCTGCTTGTTTTACCGCGATTGGTAAGATCGCTGACTGCACGCAAATAGGCAATCGTTTTTTGGGGCTGCGGGCTAAAGCCGAGCTGATCGATCAGTTCAATCGATTTGCTGCCGCCAGCCTGGATCGCCTTCTCGAACCACGGTCTTTCTTTCATCTCCTGCAGAAAAAATACGCCGGAGGCCGATACATCGGTCAGCGGGGCAAAATAATAATCCTGCTGCTGCCTGTTCAGCACAAACAGGGAATATTTTACCTTGGCTGAATAGTTGGCCAGCAGCTTCTCGGTGGCCATATATTTTTTGACGCGCTGTTCCTCAGGTATGGCGCTCTCGTCATTCCACTGCTGAATCAAATCAGAGCTTAAAATTTTCACGATATTTTGATCAATTGAATCCATGATGCGATCCAATGTCACATGATTCTGCTTGTTTAATTCGGACAACGCTTTGCCTACCTGCTGCTTGATGGCTAGCGAGGCCTGATTGGAAGCGAACCAAAAGATGAGCAGCATCGGTATGAGGATGAACAGGATGACGAACAGCACCACCTTTTTTATTAACCGCCGCGACTTCATTCTTTTGAACAAACGCACTCCTCCTCATTTACCCGCGAACCGTATTAGGGCTCTCCCCGTAAAAACGCTTGAATACCCGGCTGAAATGCTCAGGCGATTCATAACCGATCTCATCGGCAATTTCATAACGCTTTTTGCTTGTATTGAGGAGCAATTGCCGGGCTTCTTCCATGCGCAGCCTGGTGACGAATTCCCATACGGTCTCTTGTGCGATTAGCTTGAACAGATAGCTCAAATAATTGGGGCTCAAATAAACCTGGTCAGCAATATCCTGGATTTTCAGTCCTTTGTTGCGGAAGTTTTGGCGGATATAGGTTATCGCCCGCTGGACGATCGCCTGATCATGTACCATCATAGAGGTATGGATAAGCTCCGCAGCCTCCGCCAAAAATGCAGCCAGCCGCTGTCTGATCGCATTCCCTGATAGCGGAAATTGAAAAAATACGATCGGATCAAGCTCCAGATAGCGGTCGCCAACCGTTTCTTTCATCTCCAGCAGTAAAGCATAGATCCGGTAAGCGATGCTGAGCGGGATGCCCGCGGTCGAATCCTCTCTTTCGAAAATAGGTGAAATATCCGTCATAAACTGTTCCACCATGTCTCGGATGTCCGCTTTCTTCTGCCCGGTCTTCAAATATTCAACAAACTGATCGGCACGCGCTTGCCAGTTCACCTGCACGGATGCTTCCTTCAGACTGAAATCCTCAGCATAAAATATATTTTGCGTATCGTACAGCCCGCGCCATTTGATCACTTCGGCGGCCTGACGATAAGCATGGGGAAGCGTCTGCAGCTTTTGACAAGCAGAGCTGATGCCGATAACGGCTCCGATATGGAGATAGCTTTGGATATTGCTAGCCAATGTTTTCCCCGCCATATTCAGTCTGGTAAGCAGGCTGCTTTTCTTTCGGGCAGGCTCGGCCTCGTTATGCTGAAGAATGGTTACAAGCCGGCTGCCCTGTCCGTAGAAGGCGAGCGGATTCCAATCCTGCAAAGTTTCCTCGACAATGTTGATAGCTGCATACTTCAATAAATTGCGGTCACGCAGCGAGCAAATCGCTTCACCTGCAAAATCCTTACGCTCCCAAAGCAGCTCGATAACAAAAACGGAATAATCAGGCCCGTTCAAAGTAACCCCGATTTGTTCGAAAATAAATTGATAATCATCGGCATCCTCTAAAGAACCCGAAATCATTTCGTTTAAAATATAGGTGCGCAGGGAGGCCATGCCTGTCATGGAGAATTTGAGTTTAAGAGAGTCCTCTAGCAGCAGCTTATATTTTTCATGCTGTTTGGAAAGCTCTCTCTCCGTAATTTCGATGAGTTGAGGAAGTAGAACGGGCTTAATCAAATAGTCGCGAGCGCCGAGCCGAATACATTTCTGTGCATATTCGAAATTGTCATGTGCAGATATAACAACAACGGGGACATCCGGTTTCTCTGATAAGATGGCTTCCATCAGCTCGATCCCGTTCATTCCGTCCATTTGAATATCAGTCAATACGAGATCAATCTTCTCCATGCGCAAATAATCCAATGCTTCGTAACCATTCCAAGCAGTGAATACTTGCGATATGTTGAGGTTGGACGCCTCCAGAAATTCCTTGATGCCTTGGCATACAACCGCTTCATCATCTACAACCAGAACCGTGTACATGCTTTTCCCTCCCGATCCAATGTTCAAATCAGGTATTCCACATTCCAGAGAAAAACCCTTTATTCGATTTTTTGCGAGCATAAGTTTTCGGCTATTCGGTAACAATTACCTTGTAAAATAAATCACCATCAGGAGGCTGGCCCAATGGCTTTAGTACCATATGAACCTTTTCGTCACCTTGAAAACATAAGACGGGAATTCGACCGTGTTTTCTCCGGCGATTTTTCCGGTTTGAGATCTGGATTGTCGCAGCATTTCGGCAATTTGAGCGTGGATGTCCATGAGACGGACAATGAAGTCGTGGCTACATGCGATATTCCAGGCCTGGAGAAAAAAGAGGATGTCCATATTGATATTGACCGTAATGCTCTAGCGATTAGCGGCACGATCAAACGAGAAAGCGGCTTGGAAGAGGAGCATATGCATAGAAAGGAACGTTTTGTCGGCCGTTTTCACCGCTTGGTCAACCTGCCGTCTCCTGTTTCATCCGAAGGCGTTACAGCGAGCTACAAAAATGGGGTGCTCCAAATCAGGATGCCCAAACTGCAAGGCGATACGAAGAAAAAAATCGACGTTCAGTTCCATTAACGGTCCGATTGGAGCATGGAATGTAAGAGAAACAGGGAAGAGCCTGCGGGAAGCGGGTTTTCCCTGTTTTTTGTTGCGACGGCGGGCAAATGGAGGGGGGCGGACACACGATCCGTTATTCACCGGGAATTTTCGCCCATTTTTGTGCTATTTCGCCGCTTAAGGTACTGCTGCTGATCGAACTTTGGTACAATGAGAGGATACTCTACAATTACAGGAGGTTGAAAATGAAACGGTTGCCAAAGTATATTCATCAGGCACAGGGTAAACTGTGGTTGACCGAGGACGAGAGAGACGATCTGAAAATCAGCTATCGCATTAAAGAAGTATTGTTTGAGGAAACAAGCGAATTCCAGCATGTGATGGTGTTGGACTCTTACGATTTCGGTCCGATGCTCGTTCTTGACGGGGCAGTACAGACAACTTCGAAGGATGGATTTATTTACAATGAGATGATTGCTCATGTTCCGCTGTCTCTTCACCCGAATCCCCGGGATGTGCTGATTATTGGCGGGGGAGATTGCGGCGCGGCGCGGGAAGCGGCTAAGTATAACCAGGTAGCAAGAGTCGATATGGTAGAAATCGATGAGCTGGTTGTGCGGGCGAGCAAGCAATATATGCCGGAGGTGTCCGGCAATTTATCCGATCCGCGCGTCCATTTTCATTATGCAGATGGCGTGCAGTTCGCCAAAGAAGCGCAGCGGGAATACGATGTCATTATTGTAGATTCCTCTGACCCGGTCGGCCCGGCTGTGCAGCTGTTCGAAACCGCATTTTATCAAAGCTTGCACCGGGCGCTCAAAGATGACGGGATAATGGTCTCGCAGAGCCAATCGCCGATCTTCCATGCGGACATTATGAAGCAATCCTACGACCGTATCGGTCAATTATTTTCCGACCGCAGACTATACACGGCAGTCGTGCCGACTTATCCGGGAGGGTTATGGAGCTTTACGCTCGGCTCCAAACAACCGCTCCGGGAACCGGAACGCGTCGTTTTCGATAAAGAGACGCAATATATCAATCAAGACGTGATGACTCGCTGCTTCCAGCTGCCGACGTTTTTACAGGAGCATCTGGAAGGTGTAGCTAACGTTTAGTTTAGAAGCCGGGAAGATCCGCCGGCCGTTCATGAAGAGCGGCTAGCGGATCTTTTTCAAAATATAAGAAAGTATAAGTTTTACCTTATACTTGGCTTATATTTCTAAGGGAAGAAACTTGCTGCGTCTCAAGGATGGCGTCAGCCGTTTCTTCTTGATATTTTAGCGTGGCCCAAGCTAACGGATCTCATGGCCGCTATTTTCGAAAATTCGACCGATTTGAAATTGTAACGGAACTGTGCGCCGCTATTTGACGATCAGGAGCACGATTTCGCCCAAAACGTCCCATTAAGATCGCTCACATCCGTTAGATTTCAAAAAGGAAGAGAATTGGCGAAATAGCGTCTGTAGCTTCCGTTAGATGAATCCGCTTTGCAGCGTACCCTCCTTCAGGGATTTAGCCCCCTGACCACCGTCGATGCATGACACTGTATAATTGCTTATTGAAAAATTGCTAAATAATGATAAAATATGAATGAACGTTCATTCACCGCTGGAGGGAAGAAAGTGTCGCCACAAAGTGAACAGCTGCAATTAAAGTTTCATGCTGATTTTGAGCGCATGGTGACTGATCATGCCGTCAGGCAAATCATTTTGCATGCCATTGAGGTCTTCTCCAAAAAAGGATTTACCGGCTGCAAAATTAAAGATATTGCCGCCAGTGCCGGGTTTAGTCAGGGCTATGTATATAATTATTTCAAATCGAAGGATGAGATTTTTACTAAAATTGTAGAGCTTGCGGCGCGCGGGGCGGAGCAGTCGGTTTATTATGCCGTACAGATGCCAGGTACGCCAACGGAGCGCCTGACTTGGCTGACTGAGGCTTTTCTGTCTCCATCCAGCCTGGCGATGCAGCATTGGCGGCTTATTTTGCTGCAGACATCAACCTCTGAGGCAATCCCGGAGGAAGCGAAGCAAATCGTAAGGGAACAGCAGCAAAAACCATTTGGGCATCTCATCCGTCTACTGATTGAAGGCCAGCAGGCGGGAGAATTTGTCGAACAAGATCCGATGATGCAAGCTATTACCTATTTTTCGTTTATACAGGGGCTCGGCATTGCTCAGGCGCAAACCTCAGGCAAGCTGCCATTTCCGACGGCTGATATTGTGTTGCGGTTTTTGAAAAAGTAATGGAGAGGAACAAGCTTATTATGGTCAACGTGTTCAAAAGCGAAGCTGGACAGCAGCAAGTAATTACATCCTATGATCGTCTGCTTAAACGATGGCCGGTAGCAATCCAGGAAGTTGATATTGACACAAGCTACGGCACAACACATTGCATCGTGGCGGGAAATCCCGGCAATCCGCCGCTCATACTGCTGCATGGCGTTGGCGACAACTCGGCGGTCATGTGGGCATTGAATATAGAGGCTTTGGCGGCGCACTTTTATTGCATCGCGGTCGATACGCTCGGCGGGCCAGGCAAAAGCCGTCCCAACGAGCATTTTCATAAAAAAACGTTCCGGCAGCTGCAGTGGCTGGAGGAAGTGATCGCCCATTTTACTGCAGAGAAGGTCTATATGGCCGGGGTATCCAACGGGGCTTACATGGCCTATAATTATGCGGCAGCAAATCCAGGTAAAGTAGCGAGGGTCGTCTGTCTGGAAGGCGGAATGGTCATCAAGCCGTTCAAGGCGATGCTGCAAACCTTGCTGCTGATGTTCCCGGAACTGCTGAATCCGACAGAAGAGAACCTGCTCAAGGTGCTGAAAAAAATGAGCCATCCGGATTCCGGCATGCTGGAGGAGCATCCATGGGTAGCGGAACATCTTGTCCTGCTTATGAAGCATCATAATCAGCAAGCGATGTTTGTCCATCAACTGAAAAAATACGATCATATGCAAGGATTGGCGGCCCGCGACAAGTTATATTTTCTGATAGCCGATCACCGGCTCAAATCTAAAAAGGACTTTATGCGCATTATGCAGCACGGAATGTACCGCTACAAAATTATTCCGCAGGCCGGGCATGGCATTAATCACGAGCAGCCGGCAACGATCAATCACGAGATGCTCGATTTTTTGCTGCAGGACATTGAGGCAAGCAATATGGCAGATAGCTGCAGGACAAGTTGAAACACGCCGAGAGGAGGCGGTTTGCCATGGAACTGAGATGGCTGGAATGGGCTAAACAAATGCAAGCTCTTGCGCAGACGGGGTTGACCTACACGAAGGATATCTACGATATCGAGCGTTATGAAGCACTGCGGGAGCTGAGCGTGGAAATTTTAGCGAGCTACACCTCTGTCAGCAAGGAAAAAATCGAGCTTGCCTTTGCAAGCGAACGCGGTTATGCGACCCCTAAATCAGATATACGCGGTGTGGTGTTCCACGCCAATAAAATTTTGCTGGTGCGCGAAAATATGGACGGCGCATGGTCGCTGCCGGGCGGCTGGGCAGATATCGGTCTGTCCCCATCCGAGATTGCCGTGAAGGAGGTAAAGGAGGAGTCGGGGTTTGATGTTACACCTGTGCGTCTGCTAGCGGTGCTTGACAAAAAATTTCATAACCATCCTCCCGAGCCATACCATGTGTATAAGCTTTTTATTCAATGTGAAATTGTGGGCGGTACGGCGGAGAGCGGGATCGAGACGAGCGCTGTCGGCTTTTTCGAGCGCGACCGCCTGCCCGAGCTTTCGCTGCAGCGCAATACGCCTGAGCAAGTACGGTTAATGTTTGAGTTTTTGGATCATCCGGACAAGCCGGTAATTTTGGATTAAGTTAAATTGCAACATCAAATGTGGCGTGTTAGAGCCCCTACCAAACTTTTCTAGTACTCCTCGAAATATAAATACATTTTAGCGTTTCATTCGCCATATCTCTGTAGCTTGCTCATCCCGGGCGGGTCCTATGGAAAACCTATTCGCCGCAGTGTACCATTTATTCCCTGAATAAATCTGCTAAAATAACAGTAAAGGTCGACTATATACAGAGGTGGATACGATGAAACGTATTACGATACTTATTGCCGATGACGAAGCGGAAATTGCACAGCTGATCGCCTTGCATCTGCAAAAGGAAGGCTATCACTGTCTGCTTGCAGCGAACGGGCCGGAGGCGCTGCGGATTGTGCAGACACATGCCGTCGATTTGGCGGTTTTAGATATTATGATGCCCGGCATGGACGGCTATGAGGTGACGCGGCTAATTCGCGAGGAGCACCGGATGCCGATTATTTTTGTCAGTGCGAAGACGACAGATTTGGATAAAATAACCGGACTCGTACGCGGGGCGGACGATTATGTGACGAAGCCCTTTAATCCAATGGAGCTGGTGGCGCGCGTGAATGCGCAGCTGCGCCGTTATATCCAGTTGAACCAGCCGGCAGCAGAGATGAAGCCGGTTCTGGAGATAAGGGAATTAATGATCGATCCCGATCGGCGGACGGTCAGTCTTTACGGCAAGGAAATCGAGCTGACGCCCAAGGAGTTCGATATCTTGTATTTGCTTGCGCGCTACCCGAAGAAGGTGTTCAGCACGGAAAATATTTTTCAGCAGGTATGGGGCGAGGCTTATTTTGAGCGGGGCAATACGGTGATGGTGCATATTCGCACGTTAAGGAAAAAGCTCGGGGAAGATGTGAACAAAACCAAGCTGATCAAGACAGTATGGGGAGTGGGGTACACCTTCAATGCCTAAAAAGCTGCGCAGCTTCCGCTCTCAAATGCTGTTCCTGTTCGGCCTAAGCATGCTGATTTCGGGGATGATCACTTATGCCGTCTATAAAGTGCTGCAGTCCTATTATCGCTCCGAAGTGAAATTGGAGGATCCGATGGCGGAGTACCGCGCCTTCATTGGCAAAGTTGGCGATGTGAATTTTTTCCTCATCTTATTTATCCCCCTATCGGTCATGTTCTTTTATTTTCTTACAAAGCGCTACGCCCGCTATTTTCAGGAAATATCCGCTGGAATTCACCGTTTGGCCAGCGGGGATTTTCATTATCAGATGAAGCTGTCTTCGCGGGATGAATTCGGCCAGATCGCTGCAGACATTAACCAAGCCGGCATCAAGCTGCGGGAAGCCGTGGAACGCGGCGATTTCGCGGAGAGCAGCAAGGACCAGCTCGTCTTGAATTTGGCGCATGATTTGCGTACGCCGCTTACTTCGGTCATCGGCTATTTGGATTTTATTTTGCGGGATGAGCAGCTTACGACCGAGCAGGCCAGGCACTATACGCGCATTGCGTTCACGAAATCGCAGCGCCTGGAGAAACTGGTGGACGAGCTGTTCGAAATTACGCGAATGAATTACGGGATGTTGACGATTGACAGCCAGCCGATCGATTTAAGTGAGCTGCTGACTCAACTGGAGGAAGAAGTCTATCCTATGCTGGAGAGCAATCATTTGACCGGGAGGTGGCAGGTGGAGCCGCATTTGCCGATATTGGGAGATGGCGAGCTGCTTGCCCGGGTGCTGGAAAATTTGCTGGCCAATGCGATTCGCTACGGACGGGATGGCGAGTATGTCGATATTAACGGTTACTTTGACGGGGAAGAGGCGGTTGTGCAGATCATCAACTATGGCGATCAAATTCCGCCTTACGAGCTGCCGCATATTTTTGAAATGTTTTACACAGGCGACGAGTCGCGCACCTACCATGAGGGGAGTACGGGACTCGGGCTGTTTATTGCCAAAAATATCGTGAACCAGCATGCAGGCTCGATTACTGCCCAAAGCGATATTGTCCGGACCGTATTCGAGGTGCGCCTGCCGCGCGAAGTCCCAAGCTGACCCCAAGAGACAAGAAGCGTTTAAGCCGATTGTTTCGCCGACCGCATAAGCATCCGCGGGATATTGTCCATATAACTCCCTTCTCTCCATGCTGCGGCGCCGCAGCATTTTTTTTGTGTCTGTTCATATTCCGTTCATATTGGGGTAACGGGGGGTACATCTTTGTCGTGTAAGCTTCCCCTAGGGCCGTTCCAGGCAGCCTAATACACGCGGACGGGAGGAGATGCGAATAAAAGCCGATTTGGAAGCAGCTTGGAAAGGGTTCATCTTGGGATAGGCAATCTACCGAAGAGAGGTAATGAAAATGAGAAGAAAACGATTTTCGATACTGTCTTTGACGCTCGTGCTAACGATGCTCGCTCCGGCGATGGCGACGGCGAACAACAACGGCAATAAGCATAACTTTGAAGCTACGAAAAAAATGGCTTCGGAGAAAGCCTCCCTATTAACAGGAACTTACGGCAACGCAAGCGTGCAGTATGCACTCATCGATCATGGAGATATCGTCATTTCGGGACATTCCGGCATCAACGGCATGGAGGAAAATAAACCGCTCACTTCCGATACGATGTATGGAATAGGATCAACGAGCAAAATGGTGGTTGCCGCGGCTGTTATGAAACTGGTAGACGAGGGCAAGGTGGATTTAGATTTGCCCCTTACGGAGTATATTCCTAACTTTAAAATGAAAGACGCTCGTTACAAGCAAATTACGCCGCGCATGCTGCTGAACCATTCTTCCGGTCTTGACGGATCTACGTACGGCAATGTTGAATTATTTAACGATAACGATACGTATGCACACGATACTTTGTTAGAGCAATTGGCGACTCAGAGCTTAAAGGCAGACCCAGGGGCTTTTTCGGTATATTGTAACGATGGCTTTACGTTAGCTGAGATTCTGGTTGAGAGAGTTAGCGGTATAAACTTTACGGCTTTTATCCGTAAGTATTTTACGGAGCCTTTAGCAATGACCCACACGAAAACTCCGCTGGATGTGGACCAAGCCAAAGTGGCAGGGGCCTATTCCCCTGCTTACCAGGGACAACTCCCTACAGAGACTCATAATGCCATCGGAGCCGGAGGCATCTACTCTACAGCTGAAGATATGGTTAAATTCTCGCAAATCTTCACGGGACAAGTCGATAGCATTCTTTCCAGCAAGTCGATCGCGGCCATGGCCCAAGAAGAGTATAAAAAAGGCATATGGCCGGAGGATGCCGATGCGTCTTTTGCATACGGGTTAGGTTGGGATAGCGTGAACTTGTTCCCATTCAACGAATATGGCATCCAAGCACTTACGAAGATCGGAGATACGCTATTGTATCATTCCTCGCTCGTCGTGCTTCCGGAATACAACATGGCTGCGGCCGTTCTCTCTTCAGGCGGCGCCAGCACAACAGATCAATTGTTAGCGAATGAGCTGCTGCTAAGCGCGCTGCAAGAGAAGGGTCTTATTCAAGAGCGGAAGCCAGCGAAGTCGTTTGGCGTGCCTGTGAAGGCGCAAATGCCGCAGGAAGTATCACGGTATGCGGGCATTTATGGTGCTTTAAATTCGTTAATGAAGGTAGAGATCAATCCTGGGGGCGAAATGTCCGTATCCGCGATTCCCGCTTCGAGCAATCCTGTCCAGAAATATACGTATACGGCGGATGGTTCTTTTGTGAATGAGGATGGGACGGCAAAGTTTAAATTTATTGTTGAGAAAAATGGGCGCACCTATTTGTGGTCCCGAGTGTATGGGACAATGCCGGGGCTTGGGCAGCTAGCATTCTCCGAATATTACGCCGAGAAGCTCGAAGCCAACCCATTACCCAAAGACGTAGCTGCCGCATGGAAGAAGCGCGAAGGCAAGAAATATTATCTAGTGAATGAGAAATATACATCATTGGACTATTTTATGTCTATGCCCATCCTTCAAATTCATACGGTTAATGAAGCTCCAGGGTATATGTTAAACAACAAGATTAAAGGGGCAAACAAAGCAGTGAATGAACTACAAATTCCCACTCTATACGGCCGAGATACAAAGGAGTTGAACTTCTTTTCGAAGAATGGAGTCGAGTATATTGAGGTAGCGGGTATCATATTCGCAGGTGAAGAACTTGTAAAGCCGCTGTATCCCGGTAAACAATCTGCGACAACCATCCAAGCGGACGGCCATGCCAAGTGGTTTTCAGTGCCTGCGGCTGCCAAAGGAAAGGTCATGACGGTTAATATGCCCTCGAACGGTGGCTTTGCCGTATATGATCAAGCAGGGATCTGCATAAACAACACGGTGGTTAGCGAGAAATATGAGTTCGTATTGCCGGAAAACGGCAGAATCGTATTTGCCGGCGAAGCTGGCTCCAAGTTTGCGATATCATTGAAGTAGTACAATATTGAATTAAAAATTTTAAGATTACCCTATTTCTTTTTAAACAGTTTTTTCTATTCTGGACGAGTACGGACAGGAGGGAGACTGGCAATGAAGAAATGGGGTTTTTGGCGTGAAAAAGTGGTTCCGTAAAGACGCCGCCGCGGCGCTCTTGTTTCTTGCTCCCAGCGGAATTGGGTTTGGACTGTTTTATTGTATACCATTTGGCATGGTGATCTACTATTCCTTTATGGACAGTACGGCGGGCGGTCATTTTGCAGGTCTGGACAATTATCGCGAACATTTGAATGAGTAGACTGGCTAACAGCCGTCCCGAAAGCAGCTGAGAGCATTCGTCCACCCCAGCGAATATAAATAAATGGGAGCGATCTGTAGGTATCTTCATTCCTTAACTTCAAGTATAATGTAGAAAGATGACGCAACTTGTAGGTTAGGAGGTTGTTTAATATGGGTTTATTTTCCTTTATTAAAGGTCAGTTTATTGAAGTTATTGAATGGTTGGACGATTCAGGCTCGATGGTATATCGTTTTCCGGCATATGATAATGCGATTAAAATGGGCGCTAAGCTTATTGTCCGCGAGTCGCAGGCTGCGATCTTTGTCAATGAGGGTCAAATTGCCGATGTTTTTGGCCCAGGGACTTATACATTAAGTACACAAAATATGCCGCTAATGACGGCTTTGGAATCATGGCCGCATGCCTTTCATTCTCCCTTTAAGGCCGACGTGTTTTTTGTCAGCACAGCCAACTTTACGAATTTGAAATGGGGAACAACCAACCCGGTTATTATGCGCGATGCTGAGTTTGGCGCGGTGCGGCTGCGCGGCTTTGGCAGCTACTCCATTAAGGTTGGCGATCCGGCTGTATTTTTGTGGGAGTTGTTCGGCACGCGCAGCGATTTTTCTACTGAGCAGATTTCCGGCTTTTTAAAGTCGATCATTGTAACCGCTGTGAGCGATCTTATTAGTGAATCCCGCATTCCGGTCATGGATCTGGCCGCTTCCTATGAAGAGCTGAGTGCCACCGCGGCCCAGCGGCTGCAGCCGCGGCTGGCGGGCATGGGCCTTTCTTTGACGATGCTGAACATCGAGAATCTGTCGCTTCCGGAGGAAGTGGAGCGGATGATTGACCGCAAATCTTCCATGAACATTGCCGGCAATCTGGACCAATATATGAAATATCAGACGGCCGAAGCGATTCGGGAGGCGGCCAACAATCCGGAGTCGGGTGCAGCAGGTACCGGAGCTGAGCTGGGAGCAGGCATGGCCATGGGGCAAATGATGGGGCAAATGATGAGCCAAATGATGAATCAGCAGCCGCAGCAACAGGCGCAGCCCCCGGTCCAGCAGCAGCAAACGCAGCAGCCGATGAACGCTGGCGGCGCACAGGGGCAGTCAGACACAGGCAAGAAGTTCTGTTCGGAATGCGGCGAGCGATTAGGTGAAAATGCGAAATTCTGCTCTAACTGTGGCACTAAGGTGTAACGGGCATGACCAGTGAAGCGACTACCAAGCAGCAGTCCGCCTTCTCCTTTCCGTGTCCAGGCTGCGGCGGGCCAATGCTTTTCAATTCCGATACGCAAATGATGAAATGCGATTATTGCGGGCGCGAAGACAGCATTGAAAGCTCTCCGCAGCAGCCGATCGAGCATGATCTGGATTTATCGGAGGGCACTGAAGAAGGGCTGACGGACTGGGGCATGCGGACGCGGACCGTACACTGTGAGAGCTGTGGAGGCGAAAGCGTCATACCGGAGATTGAGACCGCGACCATCTGTTCCTTTTGCGGCTCGCCCAAGGTGCTGACACAGGGCAGCGATGTGACAAGCATCCGGCCGGAGACGATGATCCCTTTCCAGATTTCCTTGCAAGAGGCAGGGGCCAAGTTCCAGCAATGGAAGAAAAAGCGCTGGTTTGTCCCTAACGCATTCAAAAAGGAAAAAATCACTGCGCGGCTGAAGGGGATTTATATGCCTTACTGGACCTATGATGCCGACAGTGCTTCTGTCTATACAGCAGAGCGGGGAGACTACCATTACCGGACCGAGGTGCGGACACGTACCGTTAACGGGAAGACGGAAACCTATACTGAACAGGTCAGATATACGGTGTGGCATCGGGTAGGCGGAGAGTACGATTATCAGTTCGACGATGTGCTTGTCCCGGCTTCGAGCCGTTATGAGAGCAAGCTGCTTAATGAGGTGGGCCATTTTGACCTGCGCCGCCTGACCGGATACAAGCCGGAATACTTAAGCGGATATACAGCCGAAAAATATTCCGTTTCCCGCAGTGACGGCTGGTCGCAGGCGGGGAGAAAGATGGATGAGCATCTCGAAAGTGATATTCGTTCCATGATCGGAGGGGACGAAATTCGCGGCCTGCACATCCGAACGCGGTTTTATAACCGGACATACAAGCATATTTTGCTGCCGGTCTGGAACGCGCATTATAAGTATCGTTCCAAGTCCTTTCGCTATATGGTCAATGGACAGACGGGGCGCGTAACCGGGACGGTGCCGCGCAGCCCGTGGAAAATTACGATCTTTACGATATTTTGCTTAATCGTCCTCATTACCGCGTATATCCTCTTTTCAAACTATAATTCATAACGTGAACGCCAGAGTTGAATTCTGGCGTTTTCTGTATATCGAAGCTTCTCTTATTGTTGACAATAAGCGGTGATTCACGCACAATAGCGATATACACTAATGTTTACCTTAAACCGTTGAGGAGAATTATACATGAGTAGTAAATTAGCGCGGATGTCGTTCCAGGAACGGCTGGATCATTTCATTAGCACGATTCGGACGGAAATAGTAGGCGGACTGCGGAAGCCAGGCACCTATTTGCCGTCGGAAAGCACGATGGCCAAGCAGTTTCAGCTCAGCAATAAATCGGTGCGCAAAGGGCTGGAGCTGCTGGTGGAGGAAGGGCTTATTGTGAAGATCGACCGGGTAGGCAGCATGGTCACGGAGACGGCCCGGCAAATTATTACGTTGAATTTCGGTTATAATTCGACATTAAACGAAGACTTCGTGCTGGGTGATTTATTGGCCGAGTTTCAGCGGCTGCATCCGTATATTTACGTTCGAGCCATACCGATGTCGGTTGACGAGCATGTCAAATTAGTCGGTGAAATGATGTCCAACGGCCTGCTGGATGTCGTATCGCTCAACAGTGTGCAGTTTCAGGAGCTGGCCGAGGCGGGGATGACCTCCATGTTGGAGCCGCTGGAGGAAGTGGACGGGCTGTATCCGATTACCTCAGAGGCGTTTCGCGTGGGCGAGGAATATTTTGTGCGCCCGATTTCCTTCTCGCCGGTCGTGCTATGTTACAATAAGGCTCACTTTGCCGAAGCGGGCATTCCAGAGCCGGACAGCTACTGGACCTGGGAGGATCTGCTGCAGGCGGCCAGGCGGATCTCCGAAGTTCGGGGCAAGCATTCCATCTACTTTGTGCCTGCATCGGAAAACCGCTATCCGATCTTTCTGCTGCAGGGCGGCATGCAAATGGAGATGGATGAGGGTGGCCAAATCCGTATCGGGGAAAAAATGGCCGAAAGCCTGCGGCTCTACAGTCGGCTGGTGAAGGACCATACGATATTTCCGAAATATTTTGCCGACCGCAGTGACGATGAGACGATTCAACTGTTCGCTCAGGAACAAGTATCGATTATTATAACGACACATTTCAATATGAATGCCTTCAATCAATTGCAGCTGCCATACGACGTGTGTCCCATTCCGGGCATACATCGCGGTGATCCGCAAAAAACGCTGCTGATTACGATTGGTGCGGGAATTAGCCACAATTCACGGGAGAAGGAGGCCGCCCGTACATTAGTTGATTTTTTGGCATCGGCAGAAGCGCAGCAAATTATTCGCGACCGTACAGTCAGCATTCCGGCGTTGCGGGCAGCGGCCGAAGCGGGTGCTGGTCAGGAGCATTTGAACCGGCCTTCCCGAACCTTGTTCTATCGGGAGCTGTTCCCTACTTTCAAATATCATCATGAGATTGGTCTGCCTATTCGCGCAATGAAAACCTTTAGCAGAAGCCTAAAGGCCTATTGGTCGGAAATGATTGACGAGACGATGCTGCAGGAACATTTGAAGGAATTGATTGTAAAGCAGTTAGCTGAAACAGATAGCTGATGTACGATGATATTTATGAACTGAGTACCTGATGTATATATGGACGAAATTTGCATGGAAAAGGCGCGGTATTTTCTTCGAATCGAAGAGAATTCGCGCTTTTTTGTTGGACAAACAGAGGGGACAGAAAATGAAACCGCTATTTTCTTGTTGACACCGCTTACAGCAAGTAGCTATAATAAGACCACAGATATATATCTGATTTACAATATTGATTATATATTACTTATTGTAAATCAGTCATAAAATGAAGGGGGCGTTGTTTGGGAAAACTGTAGCTAAAATAATAGAAAATACATGTAAAGCAACTGATTTCCACAAATGACAGGAGGAGCAAAAGCATGAGAAAAGGAATGAAATTTGGTACGGCTCTGCTCGTTTTGACGATGACTACATCAATGATGTTGTCAGCTTGTTCCAAAGATACATCAAATAAACCATCAAATTCGGGCAGTGACAAACCGGCTGCTGAGGGTAATGGTGGAACTGAAAGCAATAAACGGGATGCAGGCAATGGGCTGCAAGTGCCGATTGCTGATAAAAAACTGGATGTTTCCCTCTGGGCGCCAAGCGGCGGCAACTTTAAAGGGAAGGATTTTAACGAGAAATACTCCTTTCAAAAAATGGAGGAAGTCACGAATATCCACGTGAACTTCCAGCATGCTACCGAAGCAAGCGAAGAGGCATTCAGCCTGCTGATGTCCTCGGGTAAGCTGCCGGACATGATTTACACGGCAATGTGGGATAAAGAAGCTTCGAAATATGGTTCGCAAGGCGCATTACTGCCGCTTGAGCAGCTGATTGAAGAAAAGGCGCCGAACATCAAAAAAATCTTGGACGCCAATCCCGATATCCGCGGCTTGATTACTTCGCCGGATGGTCATATTTACTATTTGCCTAACTTGATGCTCGATACAAAGTATTTGACGCAAATGTTTGGCCAAATTCGCGAAGACTGGTTAGAAAAAGTTGGCTTGCCAGCACCGGAAACGACTGATGACTGGTACAACGTGCTGAAAGCGTTTAAAGAAAAAGATCCGAACGGCAACGGCAAAGCGGATGAAATTCCGTTTGTTACCGTCAACCTTGAAAACGTCATGTTCTTGTTTGCTCCGGCCTTTGGCGTGGAATTCGGACTGTTTGTAGAGGACGGCAAAGTCAAATACGGACCTTTTGATCCGCGTTTCAAAGATCTGGTGGAATACCTGAACAAACTTTACAATGAAAAACTGCTCGATCCGAACTATCTCGTCGATACGACCTTCAAGACATTGACAGAGAAAGTGACGACCGACCGTGCAGGTGCTTGGTTCGGATGGGCCGGTTCCTATATGGGCAACTTTACCCAATTGATGGACGGCAAGCATCCAACCTTCAAGATTGCGCCGGTATTGCCGCCTAAAGGTCCTAATGGCGATCAGCGCCATGTCTCCTTCCGTTGGCCGGCAGGCGCCAATGGCATTGCGGTCTCCTCGCAAACGAAAAATGCCGATGCCATTATTCAATGGCTTGATTACCAATACTCCGAAGAAGGCATTGTGATGAACAACTTCGGTGTCGAAGGCAAATCGTATGATATGGTCGACGGTCAGCCGAAATTTAAAGATGCCGTTACCCATCCGGAAAATGGCGAGTCGAATACAGAGGCATTGCTGACGCATACTGTTGGCGGCGGACAGTGGGCAACCGTGGAAGATCCGCGTTACTCGCAGCAAATTCGCGACGCGAGCGGTCAAACGGACAATCCGCAGGAGCTATACGGCCAATTCAACAAATTCGATTACAAAATGCCGCCAGTACAATTGCTGCCGGAAGAAAATGATATTGTCGTACCGATTATGGCAGACGTAACCACTTATGTAAATGAATCGATCAATGCATTTATTATGGGTAAAAAGCCGATCTCGGAATATGACGACTTCATCGCTCAGCTGAAGAAAATGAAATTCGAGCAGGCGCTCGAGCAGTACCAAAAAGGTTACGACCGTTTCAAAGGAAAATAAACCAGCGGCTCGTGGCAGACATTCCCCGGCCCTGCCTTAGAGGGGCGGGCCCGGGAAGTCTTCCAGAAAGGAGATTGTTATGGCGACGCCTGCAAATACGGCAGCCTCGCAGCCAGCGAAGCAGCCGAAACAGAGACGATCCGGCGCTTTCAAGCGGATTATGGCGAACAAGTATTTATATATTATGCTGGCTCCTGTCATCGCCTACTTTATCATTTTTGAGTATAAGCCGATGTATGGAGCTATTATCGCTTTTAAGAACTTCAATCCTTACCAGGGGATATGGGATAGTCCTTGGGCGGGATTGAAGCATTTTTATCACTTCTTTGACAGCTACTACTTTTGGCGTTTGCTTAAAAACACGCTGCTTATCAGCATGTTGTCGCTCGTTATCATCTTTCCGGCGTCGATCATATTTGCGCTTCTGCTGAATGAGGTGCGCAGCAAATATTATAAAACATTTGTACAGACGATGTCTTATCTGCCGCACTTTGTGTCCTTGATCGTTATTTGCGGGATGGTTATCGATTTTACGAGCCCGAACGGCATTATTAACCGGATGATTGTCTCGCTTGGCATCGCGAGCGAGCCGATCAATTTTCTGATATTGCCGGAATGGTTCCGTTCGATTTATATTGGCTCCGGTCTGTGGCAAAGCATTGGCTGGAACTCAATTATTTACCTGGCCGCTTTGGCCGGCATTAACCCCAGCTTGTATGAAGCGGCGGTTGTCGATGGTGCGAGCCGTTGGAAACAGATGCTGAATGTGACGATTCCGGGCATTTTACCGACCATTCTCATTCTGCTAATTTTAAATATCGGTTCATTGATGAGCGTAGGCTGGGACAAAATTATTTTGCTGTATAACTCGGCCACCTACGAAACAGCAGACGTGATTTCGACCTTTGTATACCGCCGAGGCATTATGGAGGCAGATTACAGCTTCTCCGCAGCCGTTGGCCTGTTTAACTCGGTCATCAACTTCACTTTGCTAATTCTCGCTAACCGGGTTAGTAGAAAAACGACTGAAAGCAGCTTGTGGTAAGGGGTGAATGGTATGGTTTCCAAACCGAGTGTCGGCGAAAGATTATTTGATGGCTTCAATCTCATATTTTTAGCGGTATGTTCCTTTGTATTTTTATATCCGATTTGGTACGTTATCGTATCTTCTTTTAGCGATGCCCATGCGATCGCTGCCGGTCAGGTCACCTTCTGGCCTGTAGAATTCAACTTGAAGGCTTATAAGCTGGTGTTTTCCGACAGCATGGTGTTGGATGCTTATGGCAATACACTGATTTACGTTCTTGGCGGTACGGCAATTAACCTGCTGCTGACGACATTGGGCGCTTATCCGTTATCGCGTCCGGGGCTGGGCGGCAAACGTTTCTTTATGGCTTTTATCGTCTTTACGATGTTCTTTAGCGGCGGCTTGATTCCGGGTTACTTGAACATTCGCGATCTCGGTTTGTACGATACAGTGTGGGCATTGCTTTTGCCAGGTGCAGTCAGCGCCTTTAACTTGATAGTGATGCGGACCTTTTTTCAAAGCACGATACCGGAGAGCCTGGTTGAGTCGGGCAAAATTGACGGCGCCAACGATTTCCGCATTTTGTGGTCGCTCGTTCTGCCGCTTTCGCTGCCGGTTATGGCCGTCATGACATTATTCTATGCCGTATCGCATTGGAATAGCTGGTTTACGGCGATGATTTATTTGCAGGACCGTTCCTTATACCCGCTGCAATTGATCTTGCGGGAAATTTTGATTCAATCGACAGCGCAAAACTTAACGACGAATGTAGCGCAGGATGAACTGAGTCAGGTCAGTGAAGCGATTAAATATGCGACGATCGTTGTCGCCACCGTACCAATATTGGTTGTTTATCCATTTTTACAAAAATATTTCGTTAAAGGCGTTATGATTGGCGCTGTGAAGGAATAGCAGCAGGGACACTGGGATTCAGCGAGAGGGAGAGAAAAAGATGAAAGCAATTGTTGCATTAGATGGACAGATACAACTTGCCGACGTTCCAGTTCCGCAACTTGATGATCGTTCCGTTTTAGTTCAAACCGAATACTCTGCAATAAGTCCGGGCACAGAGCTTATGATGCAGGATGTCAACCGGCACAAGGAAGTCGCCCTTGGCTATTCAGCGTCAGGCATAGTCAAGCAGGTGGGCAAGGAAGTTACCCATCTGCAGGTAGGGCAGCGGGTTGCCTGCTATGGCGCCCCTTATGTGAAGCATGCAGAAATGCTTACCGTGCCGCGTCACCTTGCTGTTCCTGTCCCGGATCATGTGACGTTGGTAGAAGCTTCTACTGTAGGACTAGGGGCAATTGCCATCCACGCTTTGCGTCAAGCCAGCCTGCAGTTTGGTGAAAGTGTCGTCGTCGTCGGCCTCGGTATTTTGGGACAAATAATTGCGCAGATCGCTGCGGCTGCCGGCCTGAATGTCATTGCGCTCGATATTGTCGAGGAGCGCTGTGCGGCTGCGGAAAAGATTGGATTACAGCATATTTGCCAGTCGCCGGAGGAGGTCCAGGCGAAGCTGGAGACGAGTTTGACTGAGCAGGGTGCGGATTGCGTCATACTGGCCGGCGGCAAAGGCGGAGAGCTGGTCGACCAAGGCTTGCAGTGGATTCGCGACCGTGGGAAGGTCGTCGTCGTCGGCGATCTGCAGATGGAATTTTCACGCGAATTAATGTTTGCGAAGGAAGCGCAGCTGCTCATTTCTCGCGCAGGCGGTCCGGGACGCTACGATGCCACCTATGAAAGCGGAGGAATTGACTATCCGATCGGCTACGTGCGCTGGACAGAAGGCAAAAACATGGCGGAATTTATTCGTTTGATGGCTGAAGGACTCATTCATATTTCACCGCTTATTTCCAAAGTCATGCCGTTGGCCGAAGCTGAGCAAGCCTATCATGTATTCCGTGACAATCCGCGGGATACGCTGGGCATCGTGCTGCAGTACTAGTGAAGAGGTGATTCGTCCATGGGTGTAAAATGGATTGGCGAGCCGCTTGAGGCCGTCTGCGTATGGGCGGCGGCATATGGGCGAGGGCAGGAAGCCGGACAGGACCGGATTTACGCTGTATCTTCCGGCAAACCGTGCGTGCTGCTCGTTATCGATCCTCATGCCGGCAAGTGTCTAGAGCGCTGGCCGCTCGAAGGGGCAAGCCATAGCTGGGGAGTTGTAGCGACGGCAAGCGGGGTATATATTACGGGAGACGGCAATTTGTATCGTTACCGTGCCGGCGAGGCGCTCGAAAATCTGGGCACCATTATTAGCGGAGAGCATTACACATGGCGTGCGGCAGCCGATGCCGAGGGGATGATCTATGGCGGCTGCTATCCGGGAGGAAAAGCATTTCAATATAACCCGCAGACAGGGCAGTTCCGCAATTACGGCGTCGTTGTCGAGGGCGAGCAATATGTGCGCTGCATGAAGGCTTGGGATGGCAAGCTGTATATCGGAATCGGCACTCAAAGGCCTTATTTGGTTGAAATGGATACGAATACCGGTGACAAAAGTATTATTCCGCTGCCGCCCGAAGCGCAGCAGGAACAGCTTGTCTATGATTTGGACATTGTTTATCCGAAATTGATCATTCGCTGTACACCTTCAAATGCGATGTTTGTATACGATATGGAAGAACGAGAGTGGACAGACCGCATTGACGATGCGGCGGGACTCGCTGTGTCCCCTGCAGACGAGGAAGGCAATGTGTTCTTCGTCAAAAGCGGTTATTTGCATGTTTACCATCTGGCGACCAAGCAATTGCGCTCTACCGGCATTCCGCAGCCCGAACCGGCGGCGGACTTTGGCTGGATTGAACAGCGGGATCCGGCAAGGCCGGGTGCAAGCCTGCTCTGGATGAATCGCGACGGCACGTATTCGCTCTATCATCCGGCGACAGGGGCGATGAAGGTCGTTGATCCGCAGCCGCAGGGCCAGCCGGTGACAATTCAATCGATGACCCAGGGCCCGGACGGCAATATTTATGTAGGCGGCTACTTTGCCGGGGCGCTGGCCGTATATAAGCCGGCAAGCGTGACGATGCAGCTTTACCGAAAAATTGGTCAAATCGAAAATATGATTGCTTTCCAAGGCAAGGTATATATGGGAGTCTACCCGAAGGCGAATATTTTCTGTTACGACCCCGAGTCGGTATGGGAGAATGGGCAAAATCCGGAGCTGCTGTTTTCACTGCGTGCTCATCGCCAGGACCGCCCATTCGCGTTCACCGCCGCCGGTCAGCGGCTGGCGATCGGGACGGTGCCCGACTACGGTTGTCTGGGCGGAGCGTTAACTTTGTACGATCCTGTTGCCAATCATTATGATACGTACACCAACATTGCCGACCGACAAAGCATTGTCTCGCTCGCTTATCGCAACGGGCTTATTTATGCGGGCGGCTCGATTTGGGGCGGTCTGGGGATTGTGCCTGCGACGGAGGAAGCGCTGCTGACCGTGTGGGACGCTGAGCGCGCTGCTGTCGTTTGGCAGGGGATATCGGTGGCCGGAGAAAAAGCGATTTCGGCACTGGCCTTCGACGATAGCGGCATGCTGTGGGGTTTAACGTCAGGGTATCTGTTCCAATTCGATCCGGAGAGCCGGAAAGTGCTGCAGACGGTGGAGCTGTTTGCTTTCGACTGGAGCAGCGTAGGCCATTATTGGCGTGGCGGCTATTTGCTGTATCGAGAGGACGGTAAGCTGGTCGGCTCAACGTTAAAGCGTTTATTCACCTACGATATCCGGACGGGACAGCTTGACGTGCTTGATGAGGATGCTTTTTTGCTGGCCTCCGACCCGCAAGGGCATGTTTACTTTGCCCGAGACACTCAACTGTACCAATACCAGTGGGAAGCAGCTTCAAAATAGATCCAAGCCAAGGCCGGGAGATGCGAGCCCGCGGCCATTGTCATTAAATACCGCTCTTGACCATCATGCGAGCCCTTCGCAGGATGATTAAGGGCGGTATCTATTTTCCGGGAAATAACGATTCATGATATAGTAGGTGCTATACGGATAAGGTTGAGGTGAATGATGGAGCCTTTTACACAACGCGTAATTGCAGTTATTAAAAATATTCCTGCCGGGAAAGTAATGACCTATGGCCAAGTGGCGGCAGAGGCCGGCAGTCCGCGGGGAGCAAGACAGGTTGTACGGATTTTACACTCCATGAGCACGGCCCATCGGCTTCCTTGGCATCGGGTTGTGAATGTCAAAGGCGAAATTGCCATTCAGGATGAAGAAGGGCGTCTAAAGCAGATTTTGAATCTTGACATTGAAGGGGTAGAGGTCGGCGAGGACGGACGTATTGATCTGAGTATTTACCGGTACACGCCGGAAGAGTGAGCAAGCAAGCAGATCAGACAAAAGCTGGATAGTTGCTTGTTTGCTTGCAGGCCCACTCTTGCAAGGCCGGTTAATGCTGTGAGAGCTCCTTGCGCACGAGCGGGGCTACCTTTGTGCCGAGCAGCTCGATTGCATGGAGCACGTCCTTGTGCGGCATGGTGCCGACGTTGATATGAAGGAAGAAGCGCGATACGCCAAGATTTTTATGCAGCAGCAATATTTTTTGGGCGACATATTCCGGATCGCCGACATAAAGTGCGCCTTGCAGGCTTCTTGCCGCATCGAACGCTTCCCTTGTATACGGCGGCCATCCTCGTTCGCGTCCGATAACATTCATCTGTGCCTGCGTGGAAGGGAAAAATAGCTCGGCAGCTTGCTCGGTAGTATCGGCGATGAATCCGTGCGAGTGGGTCGCAATCGGCAGCTTCCCCGGATCAAGGCCGGCCCGTTCGGCGGATCGTTTGTACAGCTCTACCAGCGGAGCGAATCTTTCCGGCATGCCGCCAATAATGGCCAGCGCCAGCGGAAGTCCCAGCGCGCCGGCCCGGGCGACCGATTCGGGGCTGCCCCCGCTGGCAATCCATACTGGGAGGGGCGTCTGTACAGAGCGCGGATAGATGCCCAGATTCTTGATGGCCGGCCGATGCTTGCCTTGCCAGGTGACCTTCTCATTGTCGCGAATCGTTAACAGCAAATCCAGCTTTTCATGAAACAGCTCCTCATAATCGTCGAGGCTGTAGCCGAACAAAGGGAAGGATTCAATAAATGAACCGCGCCCGGCCATAATTTCCGCCCGTCCATTCGACAAGCCGTCCAGCGTGGAAAACGCCTGATATACGCGGACAGGATCGTCCGAAGACAGCACAGTAACGGCGCTGGTCAGGCGAATGCGCTTCGTCATCCCTGCAGCCGCCGCCAGCACGACAGCGGGTGCCGTACCGGCATAATCCGCTCTATGATGCTCTCCAATACCGTAGACATCAAGGCCTACCTTATCAGCCAGTACAATTTCCTCAAGAGCATTGCGCAAACGCTCGGCATGATTTACGGCGGCTCCTGTGACGGGGTCTGGAGTTGCTTCCAAAAAAGTGCTGATTCCGATCTCCATCGTTAAGCTCTCCTCCTTTTTTTCTCATTATACTTACAAAAATAATGTTTCTCAAGTAAAGTTAGTTTTTGGCGGTACCAGCCGGCGGTTATGATCAAATTGATGCGCAAATTAATTAAATTTTGCGTACGTGATACAATAGCAGTATTACACGATTGTAAGGAGAGTATGATGATGGCAGAACAGATCGATGAACAAGCAATGCTTCAATACATTGCAGACCGCACAAAAGCTGATATAAAAAGTATACAGCAAGTGCTGAAGCATGAGGAGGCTTTTATCGGGAAGGCAAAGGCGAATGCGCAGGGAGAAGTCGATATCGACAGCGATGAGCTGGTTGATTATGTACTGAGCCGTCCGGATATTAAGCTGACTGAAATTATGATCGATGCGATACTGGAAGCGGAAATGGATTATTTGACGGAACAAGGGCTTGCAGGAGATATCGATTAACGAAAACCGTTTCTTAACAGACGGAGGTCACTTCTAATAGATGACCGCTTTATCTGTGAAGAAACGGTTTTTTTCCAGAATTTAAAAATTTCTAAGCCGTGCGGAAAAACAAATTTTTCTCATGGTTTCGCGCCGGGGGCGTTGTCGGCTATGGGGCGAAATTGTGCACAAAACACAACATTTGAGGAGATTTGGGCTGAAATTGAAGGAAATGTTGTACCTTCTGCAACAATCTTCCCCGTTTCGCCACGTTTCGCCCGCCAGGAGAGCAGATTATTGCATTCTATACAACAATTTGGGTCATGCTTCGTTTTCGGGCAGTGATTTGTTGCAGAAACTGCAACATTAGCGGACGGAATCATCCTCTCAGGCTTTAGAAGGGGGCGCTTTGCACGTCCAGCTTTTAGGTATGCGGACGCAGGATTCGTTATTTTGTCGAAACTAGGCTAGTTCGGAGTTTCGCGGACAGACGATCCGTTATTTGCTGGTTTTGCCGGGTTTTCGCGGCGTTTCGAGGCAAATAACGGATCTACGGAGGCTGTCGATTTTCTGTGGACAATGATTTTTTTGCCGCGGAAGCGGGCAACAGTGAGTCATGTGGACAGACGAGGTGCACGAGCAAGTCGTTTTTGCTGTTTTGTTCACAAATAACGGATCCACGGTCCGCGTTCAGCTCACGCTCATTCTTGAACGACAGCCTCCTGCGTCTTTTCGCATCAGTGGCGCCACCCCGTTATTGTACAATTTCCGCCATCAGCTCATAGGAGCGCAAACGAGCCTGATGGTCATAAATCTGGGCGGTCACGATAAACTCATCGGCGCCGGTCTCTGCCAATATTTGCTCCAATCGCCTTTTCACTGTTTCTTGGCTGCCGGCAACGGCATAGCGCAGCTGCTTATGAACGAGCATTTGCTCTTGGGGGGACCATAGTTCATCCATATGATCGACCGGAGGCTGCAGCTTGCCGGGACGGCCGCGTACCAGGTTCAGGAACTGCTGCTGCTGGGATGTGGCTAATCGCTTCGCTTCCTCATCTGTATCTGCAACGACGACATTAAGGCCGACCATGGCATATGGGCTGGTTAGTGCGCCAGAAGGCCGGAAGCTGCTGCGGTACAGCTCCAAAGCGGGCAGCAAATAATCCGGCGCAAAGTGGCTGGCGAAAGAAAACGGAAGTCCGAGCAAACCCGCCAGTTGTGCGCTGAATCCGCTGGAGCCAAGCAGCCAGATGGGAATGTTGAGCCCCTCGCCCGGTACAGCGCGCAGCGGGCTGCCGCTTTCGGAAGCGGGTTGGAAATAGGAGCGCAGCTCCCCTAGCTGCTCGGGAAACTGGGAGCCGTCGCTATCGAGTCCCCGCCGCAGCGCCTTGGCTGTCAGCTGGTCAGAGCCGGGAGCGCGGCCCAAGCCGAGATCAATGCGTCCAGGATACAGCGATTCCAGGGTGCCGAATTGCTCGGCAATGATAAGCGGAGCATGATTCGGCAGCATAATGCCGCCTGAGCCGACACGAATCGTAGATGTTCCGGCGGCGACATAACCGATGACGACAGAAGTGGCGGAGCTGGCGATCCCTGGCATATTGTGGTGTTCAGCCAGCCAAAAACGATTGTAGCCCCAGCGTTCAGCATGCTGGGCAAGATCAAGTGTATTGCGCAAAGAGTCAGCTGGCGTTCCGCCTTCAATGACGGGAGCCAGATCCAAAATCGACAAAGGCAGCTTGTGAAGTGTCACTTGATAATACCTCCATTTTCGATTGCTTATTTCAACTGGAAGGTCGTATGGACATATGAAAACAATAACTGTAACTAGTATAGTTACAGCAATGGGAGAAGTCAACCGTATACAAAGTGGTTACAGTTATATTATTGTGCGTTGAGGTAGACCATTCTATGTGCGCAAAAAAGCGAGATACATCAAGGGGCTCGAATTGTGAGATTGTCCAACAAATTAGGGGTGTTTAATTCTCAGCGTAAGTTGCTTCAAGCGAATAGATTGTAAGCACATGTTTCAGCTCATCGAAGCGGATGAAGCGCGATGCCCGGTAAACTTCCTTTCCTCTGTAAAATATGAGCAGAGTTGGGGCTGTCAGCACCAAGTGGTGAGCGGCTATATCAGGAACATCTGCTATATAGACATAGCTGCCCGAAACGGCCGGAAAGTCATTAAGCATAGCGGATATTTTAACATGAACGGATTCGCATACTCCGCATTGCCCGGTTTTTATAAGCAGCAGCGCCAGCGAGTCCCCGGTGATGTCGTTTATTACTTGATCTAAATTGTGCAGTTGCTTCACTGTAAGACGCCTCCGATAGTCAGGTGTATCTGATTGTACATTATTCAAGCATGATTTGCTATAATCGAATCAGGTGAACGCAGATGCAAATTCAAATGAACTTTTCACAAATGGAGCTGCACCGGATCGAACATCAATTTGAAAATATTCCGCACCGTCATGAGGGGCAATTTCAAGTTACGGTACCTTTCCGCGGAACATGCTATTTGCGGCAGGAAAATTCGGAACGGATTTTGACTGCCGGCAGCGGCTTGATTCTGCATCCGAATGATCGGCACTCTTTGCATATCGAGCCGGGAGCGGGCATCGTTATCCTCAAAGTGGACGCGGACAGCATGTATCCGCCTGATTGGCTGGAACGCTGTGAACCGCCCGCCTGGCATCGATTCAATCCCGGAGAAATATATGACCGCTTTATCGCCTGGACCTCCGGGCCAAGCGCCGCTGAGCAGCTGGAAGCTCTGGCTGCCGAAGAAATTGAAACGCAATTGCTTGCCAGCCTGCATAAGCTGCTGTGGGGGAGCGGGCCGGCAGTGTATCGCAAGGAGGCTTGCGCGCAGGAGCATATGTCTCGTGTGCTCGAATATATGCAGGCTTACTACACAGAGCCGCTTAGCATCGATATGCTGTCATCCATAGCCTTGCAGAGTCGTTACCACTTTATGCGATCGTTTAAAGCGGCTGTCGGCATGACCCCTTATCAATATGTACTTCTACTGCGTGTTCAGAAGGCGAAGGATTGCTTGCTGCGGACAAATGAGACTATTACAGACATCAGCTATCGTCTCGGCTTTTCCAGCACAAGCCAGTTTTACCGTGCATTCGTCAAGTTTGTGCGCGCGACGCCGGAGCAGTTCCGCCTGGCCGGCCGCTGCTGAACGACCACTTTTGGGAGGGACAGGGCATGATTGTTCATTTTTTGGGAACGGCTGCATTCGAAGGGATTCCGTCACTGTTTTGCAAATGCGATACTTGCCAACAGGCGCGTGCGCGCGGCGGCAAAAATATCCGCACTCGAACTTCTGTCATTATCGATGAGGTGCTGAAGGTTGATTTTCCGCCGGATAGCTGCCATCATGCGATCCGCGATCAGATCGATATGGACAAAATTCAAGATCTGATTATTACTCATTCTCACAGTGATCACTTATATGCAGAAGATCTTGTTATCCGCATGCCTGGTTACGCGCAGTCAGAGGAACATCAGATCCAAATTTACGGCCATGATATGCCGATCCGTCATTGCATTCAGCAACTCGGCGCTAATGCGCTGCAGAAATTCAAGCTCCAGGTCGTACGGCCATTCGAGCGGGTGGAGATGCAGACGGCCAATATCGTCCCGCTGCCCGCCGATCATGACAAGAGCGAGACCTGTCTGCTCTATTACATAGAGCGCAATGGCAAGACGGTTTTTTACGGCCATGACAGCGGCTGGTTTCCTGAAGCGACGTGGGAATGGCTGAAGGGCTGCAAGCTCGATTTGGCTATATTGGAGTGTACGGTAGGCCATGCCGAATACCGGAACAATCATATGAGCGTCGATGCCGTTCTCGAAACAAGGGAATGGCTGCTCGCTAACGATGTGCTGAAGGCAGACGGAAAAATCGTCGTCACGCACTTTTCGCATAATGCTCATCTGTTGCATGAGGATTTGGAGGCGATTTTCGCGCCGCATCATATTATGGTCGCTTATGACGGGATGAAGCTGGAGCTATAATTTTGAAATATAAGGCGGTTGGGCATGACACATTCATGCTCAGCCGCTTTTTGGCTTTCAAATAAGCGGGGAGACAGGGCTTTGAGTCATGCGGACAGATATCGCCAAATTCGCATAGAATTCAACCATATCGGGATAGATAGGTGCCAGCCGGCATGTTATTTTTAATTCGTTCCTCTAAACTGCTCAGCCTATTCACATGAAACGGAGGTATGATGATGTTGAAGAAGACCATTTATATGACAATTTGTTGCGCTGCTTTCGCTATGCTTTTTTTGCTTACAGCCCGTACTGGCGAGGCTTCTGCCGCGACGTATTATGTAAGCGATTCCGCAGGCAGCGACAGCAACAGCGGTACAAGTGTTTCGGCGCCGTGGAAGACGCTGGCTAAGGTTTCCGGCATGACATTCAGCACGGGCGACCAAATTTTGTTGAAATCCGGGGATACGTGGACCGGACAAACGTTGACACTGCACGGGGATGGCACGCCGGCAAATCCAATTGTTCTGTCCTCCTATGGAACGGGCAGCAAGCCGGTCATCGCGCCAGGCATGATGGATTCGATTTGCATTTCTATGGATGGCCTTAGCGGCTGGAGCATCAGCAATCTGGAGCTGAAAAATGCGATGATCGGCATTATGCTGACGTATAACGATGTCTATGACAAGAGCTATATTCACATCGACAATATGGTGTTCCGGCACATGAATCATACGTATAACAGTGCGCCGGAAACGTACCAGCATATATCGGCAGGGGTCGATGTACGCGGCTTGCAGCCTTGGCCGGGTGGGCAGGCCGGGGATGCAACCGATTTCAGCATCAAACGGACGGCGCTCGACGATTTCTCACTCACCAATTCCTTCTTCTACGACTGCGATACAGCCAACTTCTTCGGCCGGGTCGGGATCGGGTTTATGCATGAGGTGAATGCACCGAAATTTACAAATGTTGTGATGTCTAATTTGTATACGGAAAATGGCGGCATGTGGGGATTCGATTTTCATTGGATCGAAGGCGGGACGATGACCAATCTGCGTGTGAATGGTCTTGGGAGCGTGTATAACCCGTTTGGCGTTGGAGGAATTATCGTGCAGGTGTGCAGAGATTTAATATTCGATGGGGGCGAACTGGGCGATATCAGGCGCAATGCAGCTCTCTATGACGGGGTCGGGTTCGATTTCGAAGGAGCAAACGAGAATATTACGCTGAAAAACTATTACATCCATGACACGGATGCCGAAGGCGTTTTTATTTTCAATAATGCCGGGGTTAACAAAAATATGAAAATGGAGAACAATGTGATTGCCAATTATGCCAAAAATCCGGGTGTTCCGGATGAAAACTTCGCTGTCCGCATTCTAGGAAACTCTACGGGCGCGATTACAGGTACGCAATTCATCAACTACAAGCCTTCTGCCGGTATGTTCAATGTGATGCCAGCGTCATTAACGTATACGAACAATCATGTATACGGAACTCAGAACTGGAATTTCGACCCGGCAAGCGCGGCCAATGATTTTCAACAATGGGTCATGGCTCATGAGCTGAGCGGGAACGTATCCGGCGGCATGCTGACGCTCACGTCTACCGGGGGCGATCCGTATATGATTTCTGCGGAAGGACTTGATCTGGACTCATCCAATCGTTATTTCAGGATCAGGCTAAAAAACAATACGAATGCGACACAAGCGCAGGTGTTTTTCAAAACGAATGCGGATACTGTCTTTACACAAGTCAAATCAAAATGGTTCACAATCGCGCCCAATATGACTGATTACGCCGAATATGTAGTCGACATGGGTACTGTAAGCGGCTGGAATGGAACGATTAAGCAGCTCAGGTTTGATCCATTTGAAACTTCAGGGTCAATGAACATCGATTATATTGCGTTAACAAATACAGCAGCCGGTATTCCTGTAGCTAATGCCGGTTTTGAAAATCCTGCAACGGCAACATATATCTACGGCCCATTGACTATGGACCTTCAGCAGTTTCGCCGGTGTTCAGCGCAACGGAAGCGGCTTTGGGGCCCAAAATGCGCCCGAGGGCAATCAGACAGGCTTCGTGCAGGGTATAGCCTCGATGGAACAGAATGTGGCCTTCACGGCAGGCCTTCATACGATCCGCTTCCAAGCGGCGATGAGAACGGGCTATGGCGGCCGGCAGAGCTTCGACGTCTATGTGGATGATAGGAAAGTAGGGATGTACTCGCCCGATTCGGCGGAATTTATGACATACGAGACGGGTGCTTTCTATACGGCGGCTGGCACACATACCATCAAGTTCCAAGGGACAATTGCGGGCGATAATACAGCTTTTATCGATGCAGTGTCTGTGAAGTAACGGGAAGGGGCAATTTGTGTTGAAAAAATGGCGGGCAGCAGCAGTAGTGGTCATCGGAATTGCAGCCATTGTAGTTGCGATGAATCGGATGAATGATGATGGGAAAGGAAGCAAGCGACTGATGAGCGAGCAGAACACAAAAAATGAAGCTACTAACCAAAAGCCGGATAAACCAGATCTGCCAGATATATCGTCCAACAAGCAGGCAGCTGAGAAACCGCCTCCGTTTAACGAGGCAGAATTCAAAAATCCAAACATAAAATACCGGCCCTTGCTGATGATCCATGAAAATCTGCATACAGGTGTAATTAAAAAAATCAAGGATTTGGGCTATGGCGGAATGGTAACCAATGTTCCTTATCAAGGCTATTTGCAGAATGAAGAGTATTGGGAGATATTGAAACAAAATGTGGAGTATGCCATCGATAAGCTAGGTCTCCGCGTATGGATCTACGACGAAAAAGGCTACCCGAGCGGTACGGCGGGCGGACTTGTGCTAAAAGAGCGTCCGGACCTGGAAGCGCAAGGTCTGGCGGTCATTGAGAAAGAGGTAGCTGCGAAAGGCGATGTTGTCATCAACCATCCACAAGGGCATGGGAAAGTAGTGTCAGTCAGCGCCTACCCCGGCAGCTTGGAAAACTTTCAGCTAGATGCTGCCACTGATCTCACCGCCTTTTTGGATGATACAGGAAATCTGAAATGGAAAGCCCCGGATGGAGAATGGGTTGTTTTTTATTTCGTGCAAAAACCTTTCTATGAAGGCACGCATGCCGTCAACAATTGGTATGAACAGCGCAGATATATCAATCTGCTAGAGAAAGAAGCGACCGAGAAATTTATTGATGTCACACATCGTCAATACTTTGAGCGGCTCGGCTCGTATTTTGGTAAGGGGATCGAAGCGTTTTTCACTGATGAGCCGGCCTTGACAGGAACGTATTTGACTTCACCGCCCCGTCAGCCGGCCGTACTGGATCAGCCGGACCCGGATGTGCCCTTGTTAAAAACATTAAACTGGGGGAATCAGCTGGCTGATGTCTTCAAACAGCGCCGGGGCTACGATTTGCTTCCCGTGCTGCCTTATTTGGCGGCCGGTACAAGCAAAGAAGCGCGGCAGGTGCGTTTGGACTACTACCAGACATTAGCGGAGCTAGTTGTAGAGAGCTATTTTGAACCGCTGGAGAAGTTCTGCGGCGAGACAGGGGTAGCTTGCTCCGGGCATTTACTGCTGGAAGAGGAGATGTTCCACCAGGCGGTTTACGAGGGTAATTTGCTGGAAATTTACCGTCATATGCAGATGCCGGGGATTGACTTGCTCACCGCCTATCCGAAACTGGCCAAAGAATGGGCGGTCACGACGGCCAAGCTGGCGAGCTCATCCGCTTATTTTTATGGAAAAGAGCATGTGATGAGCGAGATTTCGGATGCTTTTGACGGAGAAAAGGCGGATTTTCTTGGACGGCTGGCTGCGATAGCGGTTCAATTTGCCTTTGGCGTGGATCATTTCAACTCCTATTACGAATATGACCGGATGAGCGACGAGGAGAACCAGCAATTTGCCAACTTCGTTGGCAGGATCGGCTACATGATGGACAGCGGAGCTCAATCCGCCCAAATCGCCGTTTATTACCCGGTTGAAAGCGTGTGGGAGCAGACCCTTCCACCGATGTCGCTCAACGCTGCCGATTATGCAGCAGGAGCCGTGGCGATCAGTAACAATTTTAAACAAGTAGCGCTTAGCCTTGTCGATCGTCAAATGGATTTTAACTATCTGGACACCGAAGGCATATTGTCCTGCAAGCTGGAAGACGGGAAGCTGGTTACGCCGGCTGGTCAGCGCTATGAAGCGCTAGTCATTCCTAATTCCACTGTGCTTGATGCCAGGCTGGCAGCCAAGCTGCTGCAAATTGCCGACGCAGGCATCCGCCTCGTTGTACAGGGCGGCAGTCCGTCACTTATACGGACAGAGCAGGGGCTGACGGAAGCGGGGGATTTGTATGGCGAGCTTGCCAAGCGCAGCACTGTCCTGCGGGTAAAGGACGCTGCGGAGGTCGCCGAGCAGTTGCGACCGCTGGTTAAAGCGGAACTGCTGCTCGATAAACCTCATCCCGAACTGATTACTTTCAAAAAATCGGGAACGTCTGGAGACACTTTCCTGCTCGTGAATACTTCCGATGAAGCTCAAAGCCTGTCGATCCAGTTCAACACAACTGCCAAACAAGCGAAGCTATGGGATCCGATCACAGGAGCAGTAGAGCCGCTTACTGTTACTGAGCTGGAAGGGTACAAAAAAGCGTCATTGGATTTCCAGGGTCGCCAGACATGGATTGTCACTTTCGAACCATAGAGACGCGCGCTGTCCCAATAAGGTGAAACTGTTCCAAAGGTACATTCCCTGCTAGCAACAAGTTGTCACTTAGTGAAAAAAAGCGTAAGTTCTAGGGCATGTGGAGCCTTGGAACTTACGCTTTTTTGCTACTTCGCAGCTCCTCCGGACATCAGATCCCTCCCATTATTGAATAAAGTGACTGCGCTTGAAGTCGCTTGGTGTCAGTCCGGTCAGTTTGCGGAAGGTGCTGGAAAACTGGGAACTGTTTGAGAAACCGCAATCCTGGGATATCGCGCTCATCGTCAGATCGGTGGAGAGCATCAGTTTTTTGGCATGCTCGATACGTTTATTGATGATATAGCTTAATGGGGACTCGCCAGTCTTATCCTTGAAAATATGCCGGAAATGGTCATAGCTGTAGCCCGTTATTTTGGCCAGAGACGGCAAATCAATGTCCTGATTGAAGTTTTCATTGATGTAGTTCTCGGTGTATTCAAATAACTCAAGGAAGGAGCGGGCTGAGCGCATGCGTTCGATTTCAACGAGAAACTCGTTGAGCAGCAGCTGCACCTTCAACTGATAGTAGAGCCGCTGCGACAAAAGTTCATGTTTTAGCTTATTGACAAGCTGCATAAGCAGTGAAGAACGGTCCGGATACACGCCATTCTCCAGATGAATGGAAGCGCTATTATTTAATTTAAAGCCAATACAGAGCAGTTCCGTAGCTTCATGATGAATCTCGCTATGTCCGGTTTGCGGGCGGATGAGGCTAAACGTATTTTTCTCGTAAGCGTATTCAACGTTGCCGATGGTCGTTGCTCCCGATCCGGTAATGTAATAAACCAGCTCATAGCAATTGTGATGATGCAGTGTAATTTCAGTTTCTGGTTTGTGATAGAACATAAATGAGAACTCTAGCTGATTGGAAAACATGACCAGTCTCCTTTATCACCAAAATGAACAAACTAATTTTTGCACCAAAACCAGTATGATAATAATCATCGCATTTTTTTACTTTTGTTGTCCAGATAGAATAACCATTTCTGAATAATGTTCAACCATTTAAAGATAGATGGAACGGGTTGGATTATGATAGATTTTTATTAGCATCACCCACTGCTAACTGTGGTGTAAGAGAACTCGACATGAGGGGGGCTTCTGGGCTAATGTATAGGCCGGCGCCGGGAAAGCTTGCGTAGACTCATATAAGAGCGCTTTCTTAGCGGCGGTAGGATGTATGATGGTACGGTTTCAGTTTCTTGGTTACACGAAGGAGGTAATAAAAAGTGTCATTAGTTTCGGATTCCCGTCAGAAAGTCATCATCGATACCGATATCGGGGACGACATCGACGATGCGCTCGCCTTGTTTCTGGCCCTGAGATCGCCTGAGCTAGAGATTGCGGGGATTACGACAGTTTATAAGAACGTACAGGCACGTGCTCAGATTGTATCCAGTATGCTTCATGCTGCAGGGCGAAGCGACATTCCCGTTATTCCAGGGGCGAGCCGCCCGCTGCTCAGCGGAGAGCTTTACGGCAAGCCTGTTCAATTGGAGGAAATGCCCTTTCAGTTTTTGGATGAGATGCGTGAGCAGCCGGTTAGTGCGCAGCTTACGGCAACTGAGTTTATCATCCAGACTGCCCTTCAGGCAGAGCAGCCGATTACACTCATTACTTTGGGGGCGCTGACCAATGTTGCCCTGGCTTTAAGGGTGAAGCCGGAAATTGCTGCGAAGATCAGCAAAATCGTCGTTATGGGCGGCGCTTACGACATGAATGTATCCGAATACAACTTTTCATGTGACCCGATTGCGGCACAAATCGTGCTAGGCGCCGGGATCAAGATTATTGCAGTAGGGCTTGATGTAACTTTTCGCTGCTTGTTATCTGATGAGCAGACTGCAGCATTCCGGGAGAGCAAGGATAATGTGGCCAAGCTGATCATGAAGATGAGGCAGTATTGGCTGTCACACCATATTTATTTGCATGATCCGCTGGCCATTGCGGTGGCCTATCGAGAAGATTTCGTCACTTTAGAGCGGCGCAAAATCGATATCGAGACAAGAGGCGAGTATACACGCGGCATGTGTATCAATCTATCCGGACAAAATTGGCACCAAAATCCTGAGGAGAGTGATATATGGGTTTGCACGGCCGTGGATAGTGCCGCATTTATGGATTTTTATATGAAGCGTACAGTAACATCAGCACTTGAAAAGGAGAGTGGATGTTTTGCATAAAGGAAAATGGCAAACGGGCTTATTGATTAGTCTCGGTACGGCTTTAATGATTAGCGGTTGTTCAGGCGGCAATGGTGGCGGCAATACTGGCGGCAACAAGTTGGAGCAGAATGAAGCGCCCGCTCCCGAAACGACCAATCCTGAGGAAAATAAAGGCGGCATACCTGAAATTGCCGGCGGCCGCCCTGTTACTCTAACGGTGGATTTACATGGCTGGATGCCGACCATTAATAAAGAACCGACAGCGGAAAACCCGAATGTATTTCTGTCGTCGCAAAAAATCGCGGATGAATTTATGAAGCTTCATCCTAACGTTAAAATTGCTTGGGCGCGGACAAAACCGGTAGGAAAACTGCAAAATGAGATTGCGGAATGGCTGACAACGCAAATTTCGGCAGGTACAGCTCCGGCGATCACATTTACTTGGGGGAACAATTATTTGGATCGGGGCTGGTATGAGCCGCTTGACGATGCTTTGGCGACTCCCAATGAATATGTCTCGGGCAACTCCAAGTGGAGCGAGCTTTTCCCCGACTATTTGATGAGTCACCGCTCTCTCGTGGATAACGACAAGAAACCGGTTGCCATTCCGCTCGTCCTTTATTCGGGGCCGGCAACGGGCTATTACTATAATAAAGATCTGTTCGAGAGTCTAGGAATTGAGCCGCCAAAAGATTGGGAGCAGATGTTTACAAATGCCAAGCTGCTGAAAGAAAAAGGGTATATACCTTTCACGCAGTGGGGCAATTTCAAGCAAATTGAGCTGGGACAGTGGAATCAGCAGTTCAGCATCGGCCCGTTCTTTGCAGCAGCGTTAATGGAGACGACCGATTATAACAAGGATGGTCAGGTAGATACATTGGAAACGTTGCGTGCTGTAAAAGCTGGAGTGTTTAGTCCGGTTGAGCATGAATATGCGCAAGAGATGTACAAACAATTAAAACGGATGTACACGGATCTGCTCCCGAAAGGATGGCAGAACACAGATTTCGGGAAGCCTTGGAACGATGGCAAGGTGGCGATGCGCGAGGAAGGTCTGTGGGCGCTGCAAGCCGAGAATGGCAACAAGCAGCGGTCTTTTGAGTTTGGTGTTGTCCCGGCGCCTCCAGTTACGAAGGCGACTTCCCCCCATGTTGCCGATGTTCAATATACGGAGAAAGGGCCTTTTCAGCCTGATCCGGATTTGTCGCTGAACATCTTGAAGCCGATTGTAGCCGACAATCCTGATTTAAAAGAGGCGGCGATTGCTTTTCTGAAATATTTGACTGTACCGGAAAACATATCGATGATGGTGCTTGAGCAAGGGGCCTCGCTTGGGGCTGTAAAAGGCTCCGAAATCCCACCGTTATTAAATGACTGGATGAACAACTCCTTCCCTATTATGCCAAAAGCGTCTTGGCCGAATGCGTTCACTGATGAACAGGGGATTGCCTTGAACAAGCAATTTGAACTGTGGGTCAAAGGGGAAATCGATGATCAGACCTTCTTTGCAAAATGCAATGAAATTCAGCAAAAGAGTGCTGACGATTACATTAAGAAGATGAATGTTGATACAACAGGCTGGTAGACGAAGCATTCAGAGGGCGGCAGTGAAGACTGCCGCCCGCTCAAGCTGAGTAGAATGGAGATCCGCATGAAACGAAAATTAGTGATAACCGTTATGGTGCTGCTGACGCTTTCACTGCTGGCTGGATACGATGTTTATCGTTCTGGGCAGTTTCATATTGAGCTGGTTGCGATGGATCCAAAGGAGGCCCCAGCCGATGGTCAGTCTCCGGTCCGATTGCAGCTTCGGCTGACGGACAGTAAGGGACGACCGGTTGAAGGGCATTCTCTTTACGCTTTGCCAAGAGGCGGGGGAATTATGTCGGCTAGCCGGACGCTAACGGATGCAGAAGGTGAGGCGGTTTACACCTATTACCCATACAAAGCTTCGGCGCTGCAGCCGGCCAAAGATATTGAGGTTCGGATTATTGATGAGTCGAATTCGATTTTTTTTGAAATTAACGCCTCCACAACTGTAACCATTCCGCTCTATAAACCAGATAAAGAAGTTAAAAGCAACCATAATTTAAATGATATTTTTGGCGAATGATGCATCCATCATCGTGTACGGAAAGGAATGACGGGCGGTGAAATCCAGGTCGGCGTTAATTGCTTCCATTTGGGGCAGTCGCAAAGCCTATTTATTTTTGTCTCCATTGTTCATTGGTCTGATTCTATTTTGCTACTATCCGCCAATAAGCGGGATTTATCACTCTTTTTTCGATTGGGATAGTGTCGGAAAAGAGGTATTTGTCGGTCTTGACAACTACCGGGAGCTGTTTCGCGATCAAGTATTTCTCGACTCAATCCCTACAGCGTTTCTTATTCTTGTGCCAAGGCTCATTATCGGGATTGTAATTCCGCTAATTGCAGCTGAAATGATATTTAATGTCAGGAAAAAGAAAGCACAGTCAATCTATCGGGTGCTTATTTTGCTGCCTATCGTTGCACCGGGCGTCGTGGGCTTGCTAATTTGGAAAAACATTTACGATCCAGCCAACGGACTGCTTATATCGATCATGAAAGCTTTCGGCTGGATTGCGCCGGATGCAGTAATTGACTGGCTTGGCAGTGCCGACTTGATCATACCAAGTATTATTTTCATGGGGTTTCCTTGGATCGGTGGGACAAGTGTACTAATCTACATGGCAGGCTTGATGAATATTTCAACTGAAGTTATAGAGTCGGCTGAATTGGACGGGGCAAGCTTGCTGCGGAGGATATGGCATATTGATCTTCCGCACCTCATGGGGCAGGTCCGTTTCTTCCTTATTTTCGGTATTATAGGCGGCTTGCAGGACTTCGGTATTCAGATCGTGCTGACTTCGGGCGGCCCCGGCTACAGTACCTATGTCCCTGCCTATTATATGTACGTTGAAGCATTCACAGCGGGACGCATGGGCTATGCGACCACGATCGGAACTGTAATGTTCATCGTTATTTTCTTGCTTAGCCTGTTCGCTTACCGGGGGATGAAGACGGAGACGAACTAATGGGAATGAGGAGATAGTGGAATGATAAAATCGAGAATGCTGCCTCAGTTAGTTTTGCATATCATTATTATCGTATTAATTATTTTGCTACTGTATCCGCTCGGCTTTACATTGTGGGGAGCTTTCAAGTCGGAGGTTGCCTATACGACTTCACGTTGGTATCCTACGTTTCCTTTGCGGATCAGCAATGTGGGAAGTGCTTTCACAAGTGTATGGCGCTATCTGCTTAATACTGTTTTTGTAGCAGGAGTGGGTACAGGAGGGATGCTGCTTATCGCTTCCCTTGCCGCTTTTACTTTTGCAAGAATGAAATTTTTCGGTAAAGAGTTTCTCTATATGTCTATTTTAGCTTTAATGATGATTCCAGGCGCCTTGACGCTCGTTCCGGGCTATATGCTGTATAAAACATTCGGCTTGCTTAATACGTATTGGGTGCTTATTCTCCCCCTTGTAACCGGAGGACCGATCTTTGGCGTATTTTTGCTTCGCTCCTTCTTTGAAGGAATCCCGAAGGATTACTTTGAGGCTGCCCAGATGGACGGCGCGCATGATTTCAAGCTGTACTACCGTATTGCCCTTCCGCTGTGCATCCCGATTATGGGTACTTTGGCCATTATGCAAATTGTTGGCGCATGGAATGAATACTTGTGGCCGATGATCACGATTTCCGATCATGAGATGCTGACAATTGCTGCGGGATTGCTTATTAGTTTTACCGGACAATATGTCACGAATATGCCAGTCACCTTTGGCGGGTATGTCGTAGCGTCGCTGCCGCTAATATTGCTCTTTACATTTACGAACCGCTATTACGTGCAAGGGCTGCTCTCCACAGCAATCAAGCTGTAAAAGCAAGACCTTAATGGCTGCTCAATCTATGGGCGGCCTTTTTGCCGTGTTTGCGTAAAAATACCAGCTCTTGGACAAAATAGGGTCAACTATTTTGGAGGCTGGAGGACGGCAGATGATCCAATTTAAAAATGTAACAAAGAAATACCATGATGGAACGCTTGCTTTGAAGGGAATTAATCTTGAAATCAAGGCAGGCGAGCTGATCACATTAATTGGGCCGAGCGGCTGCGGCAAAACGACAACGATGAAAATGATTAACCGGCTGGCAGAGCCGACATCCGGGCAAATATTAGTGGACGGCCAAGATATTTCGACGTTGAACCCGGTGGAGCTGCGCCGCAATATTGGCTATGTCATTCAGCAGATTGGGCTGTTTCCGCATATGAGAATTAAAGAAAATGTCGCAATCGTGCCAAAGCTGAAAAAGATCAGCAGGGATGTCTACGAAAAGCGGGTAGATGAGCTGCTGGATATGGTCGGGCTTGACCCGGCCCAGTATCGCGACCGTTATCCCGCGGAATTGAGCGGCGGCCAGCAGCAGCGAATCGGCGTTATTCGGGCATTGGCTGCCGAACCGTCGATTATTTTGATGGATGAGCCGTTCAGTGCGCTCGATCCGATTAGCCGCGAGCAATTGCAGGATGAATTGGTGCGGCTGCAGGAGGAAGTAAAGAAAACGATCGTTTTCGTATCTCATGATATGGATGAAGCACTCAAGATAGCAGACAGGATCGTGCTGATGAAGGAGGGCGAGGTTGTACAGTTCGACACGCCCGATCGCATTATAAGACGGCCTAAAAACGACTTTGTCCGTCATTTTATTGGCGGCAACCGCTTGAACGAGTCGGAGCAGCTGACTGTGGAAGATGTCATGATTACAAATCCGGTGACTGTCTTTTTGTCACGGGGCCTTGCTCATGGGGCAAAATTGATGAAGCAGCACCGCGTTAACAGTTTGCTGGTGACTGACAGATATCGTCATCTGAAAGGTATTGTTACACGAGAGATGCTGGAGGAGCGGTATCACCAGGAAGACTTGTCGCTGCAGCAAATTATGAAGTCGGATGTAGTATCCGTAGCTGTTGGCACAATGGTGACAGAAGCGGTGGAAGTGATGAAGCAGCATGGGCTCAGCAATCTGCCTGTCGTTAATGAGAACGGCCAATTGGCCGGCTTGGTGACCAATTCCAGTCTGGTCGATGCGTTGTTGAAACAAATATAATGGAGGAAATAAACGATGAATTTGTGGGATATGATCGTCAGTCGTTGGGATGATATTGCAGCGGCAACTTTGGAACATATTCAAATCTCCTTTATTGCGCTGATAATCGCCATATTTATTTCGATTCCGACAGGACTGGCTTTAACGCGTTTTCCGCGGCTGGCTTCACCGGTTATCGGCATCGCCTCCCTGTTTCAAACGATCCCCAGCCTGGCGCTGCTCGGCTTTATGATTCCGGTGCTTGGCATCGGGATTACGCCGGCTATCGTGGCGCTGACGGTCTATGCGCTGCTGCCTATTTTACGCAATACCTATACCGGTATTATGAACGTGGAAAAGCCGATAAAAGAGGCGGGCATCGGGATGGGAATGACGAGCTGGCAGGTGATGACGAAGGTAGAACTGCCGCTTGCGCTCAATGTCATTATGGCTGGTATTCGGACGGCGACGGTGATGCTGATCGGCGTTGCAACGCTTGCTTCCTTAATTGGCGCGGGTGGTTTGGGCGATTTGATTTTCCGCGGCATTTCTACTGTCAATACGGAATTGATTTTGGCGGGCACGATTCCAGCGGCGCTGCTGGCGCTTATTTTTGACTTTTTGCTGGAGCGTATGGAAAGGGCGGTAACGCCGAGGGGGATTCGCCAAAAAACGAAGCGTTCCTCCAAGTTCATCAAAGGGCTAGAGATTGTGCTGGGAGTTGCTGTGGCCGCGCTGATTGTGTACGGCTTTATCGGCCAGTCGGGCGCCGGCAAGGAGAATACGGTTGTCGTTGGCGGCAAAAATTATACCGAGCAGGATATTTTGGTGCATATGTTGTCATCCCTTATCGAAGCCAAGACGGATTTGCATGTCGCGCGCAAGCCGTTTTTGGGCGGATCGCAAGTGACGCACAGTGCAATGGTGAAGGGGGACATCGATATTTATACAGAATATACGGGAACGGGGTGGACTTCCGTATTGCGTGAGCAGCCGCTCGGCGGCGACCCGGACGTAACCTATCAAAAGGTGAAAGCGGCGTATGAGCGGCAATTCAACATCATATGGCTGAAGCCGCTGGGCTTCAATAATACATACACATTAGCAATGAAAAGAGAGCAGGCGGAAAAAGCGGGCATCACGACATTTTCGGAGCTGGCAAAAGTATCGCCAGGGCTGGTGCTGGGAGCTACACACGAATTTCTGGAGCGCGCCGACGGTTTTGTCGGCCTGCAGAAAGTATATGGGATGAAATTCAAGGAGGCGAGGGGGCTTGATGCCGGGCTCACATACAGTGCGGTAAAGGAAGGGACAGTTGATGTGAATGATGCATTTGCCACTGACGGCCGCATTCAAGCCTTCAATCTGAAGGTGCTAAAGGACGATAAACAATTTTTCCCACCGTATTATGCAGTGCCGATTATTCGGAAGGATACGCTCGAGACACATCCGGAGCTGGCAGGGGTGCTGGAGCTGCTTGCCAGCAAGATCGACGATCAGACGATGTCGTCCTTGAACGGCAAAGTCGATCTGGACGGAAGACAGGCGCGGGATGTGGCGGAAGAGTGGCTGAAAGCATCAGGGTTGTTGGATTGATAAAAGCGTAGTATTGTTAGGGAGAAGAAACGGATCTGTACGAACCATGACGGGAGGCAAGGAATAGATGAAAGGTTTTATTCCATTAGTTGAAGAATATCGCGGCGGTACCTTGGAAAATGTTCATTACGGTGCGGTTTGTGTTGTCAATGAGCAGGGTGAGCTGCTGCTGCATGCCGGCGACCCGGAGCATATGACATTTCTCCGTTCTGCGGCCAAACCGTTTCAGGCTGTGCCGGTAATGCGGCGGCATATTGATGAGGTGTATGGCCTGGATGGTGCGGAGACAGCGCTGTTCGCAGCCTCTCATCGCGGGGAAGCCTTTCATATTGCAGCTTTGGAATCAATTGTACGCAAGGTGGGGATCGATGAGGAGATCTTTCACTGCAGCGCCACTTATCCGCTTAATGAAGAAGCGCGGGCGGAACGTCACCGCCATCATGAGGGCAAGCGCCGGTTATTCCACAATTGCTCCGGCAAGCATGCCGGGCTGATTGCGCTTAGCAAGCATATGGGCTGGGATGAGCGCACCTATTATGATCCTGAGCATCCGGTGCAGCAGGAAATTGTCGACACGCTATCCTCCTTCTCCGAGATTCCGCAAGCTGAAATTCCGCGCGGTATTGACGGCTGCGGCCTGCCCGTTTATGCGCTGCCGCTGCGCAATATTGCACTTTCTTATGTGAAGCTGGCTTGCCCGGATTTGCTTGAGGACGAAGAGATACGAGAAGCGGCTGCGCGGATTGCACAGCGGATGAATGAACATCCGGATATGATTGCAGATACGAAATTTGTTTGCTCCATGCTGCTCCGCGATCATAATTTGGTGGCCAAGGGCGGTGCTAAAGGGGTTTACGGAATTGGGCTGCGCAAGCAGCGGATCGGTATTGCCTTGAAAGTATCCGATGGAGCGGAGCATGTATGGCCATGCATTATTGCTTCTATTTTGCAGCAGCTGAATTATGAGAACACGGCAACAATTGAGCGTTTATATGAAGTGGAGTCGAATACGATCAAAAATGACGGCGGTACTGAGGTTGGGCAGCGCAAGGCGATCTTTACATTAAAAGCTTAAATGCAGTATGGGGCTGGAGGAGAAACGAATGCTATTGGAAGTGATTGCGACTTGTGTGGAGGATGCACAGCTCGCAGAGGCAAATGGTGCGGATCGGATCGAATTAATTACGGCGATTACTGAGGGCGGCTTGACGCCAGGGATCGGTATGGTCTCGCAGGTGGTACGAGCGGTGGATATACCAGTACAGGTTATGGTGCGGCCGCATAGCCGTTCCTTTGTATACAGTAAAGCGGATGTCGATACGATGCTTGCCGAGATCGAAGCAATTGGCGCTGCGGGGGCGGCAGGTATCGTAATTGGCGCGTTGACGGCGGAAGGCACGATCAATGAGCAGGTACTCGAACAGTTGCTGGCAGCTGCCGGCAAGCTGGATGTTACCTTTCATCGGGCATTCGATGAGCTAGCTGATCAAGCTGCCGGCCTAAGGACGCTGGCCCGCTATCCGCAAATATCCCGAGTGCTCACATCGGGCGGCCTGCAGCCAGCGCCGGAAGCAATCCCTGCTATCCGCCAACTGGTCTCTTTATCGCAGGAGAATGGGCCCCGCATATTGGCAGGCTATGGCCTGACTCCGGAAGGGATCGCCTCATTTGTAGCGCAGACGGGCGTTACAGAAGTGCACTTCGGTTCGGCTGTGCGGGTTGGACGCCAAGGGCTGGCGCCGATCGATCCGCAGCAGGTTCAGGCAGTGTCCCGTACGTTGCGCGAGATGAGCACGTATTAAAAGAGAAGAGTGACAGTGATTTGAAACGGGCTTCTCATGATGCAAAGCATGGGGCCCGTTTTTGTTATCAGAAACCTCAAATTGGCTGGTTAAATGGATTTCCTGCAGTTAGTTTTCAGCTTTGTGGGCAAATTAGCCAGACTAAATGAGAATTCCTGCAGTTAGAAGTGGGAAATACCGATGGGTGGCCCGGTTGGTTCCGAACTAGCTGCATAAATTCCAGTTAGCTTGCAAAAAATCGTCTGTTTTGGCTCATTAAATGCATAAAATCCAGTTAGAGGCCCACGTCGTCGCTCTCGCAGCCTCATCGGGGCCCCTTTTCAGGGGCTGGCCGATGACTGATATTATTTACTGCCCGCTTGCTGCTCGTACAGCTTAGCGATCTCAACAATGACCTGGACTGCCTTGACCATGTTGTCCGCCGAAATATATTCGTAGCGGCCGTGATAGTTCTCGCCCCCGGTAAATATATTGGGCGTAGGCAGCCCCATATAGGAAAGCTGCGAGCCGTCTGTTCCTCCGCGAATCGGCTCGATCACTGGAGTAATGCCCAGGCTGGTCATCGCTTGATGGACGATATCGACGATCTGGCGCACCGGTTCAATTTTGTCCCGCATATTATAGTACTGGTCTTTCAACTCCAGCACGATGCGCTCTGCTCCGTACCGAGCTTTCAGTTCATCGACAATGGCGGTCATATAGGCTTTGCGCGCAGCGAAGGACTCCGCATCAAAGTCGCGAATGATATAATAGAGCCGGGTCAGCTCGGTATTGCCCTCGATTGATATCAGGTGATAGAAGCCTTCGTAGCCCTCTGTCTGTTCCGGGCATTGCTCGGCCGGCAGCTTGCTGTGGAGCTCCATAGCAATTTTCGCTGCATGCACCATTTTGTTTTTTGCCGTTCCGGGGTGTACATTTTTGCCGTAGCAGGTAATGTGCGCCGCCGCTGCGTTGAAGCTTTCATATTGAAGCTCGCCGAGCGGGCCTCCATCCATTGTATAAGCGTATACGGCGTCGAAGGCCGCTACATCAAAGCGATGCGGTCCGCGGCCGATTTCCTCATCCGGTGTGAAGGCGACGCGGATTCTGCCGTGCTTAATTTCAGGATGCTGAACGAGATATGCCATGGCGGTCATAATTTCTGCGATCCCCGCTTTATTATCCGCCCCAAGCAAGGTCGTTCCATCCGTAGTTATTAATGTGTGCCCTTTGTACTTGGCCAGTTCGGGAAACTCCTTGGGAGAAAGAATAATCTGCTCCTGTTTGTTCAGGACGATGTCGCCCCCGTCGTAGTTTTCTACAATTTGGGGATTAACATTTTTGCCGGTGAAGTCGGTTGCTGTGTCCATATGGGCCAGAAAGCCGATCGTCGGTATGTCCGAATGGCTTGAGTTCGCCGGCAATGTGGCCATCACGTAGCCATTGTCGTCGACGGTGACCTCTTCCATGCCGATGGCCTTCAGCTCGGCGACGAGTAAATGCGCAAGCGTCCATTGACCGGGCGTAGACGGACAGGAATCGCTGCTGTCATCGGATTGTGTGTCGATTTTAGCATAACGAATAAGCCGTTCCATAATGTCATTTTTCATCTTAGCCTCAACTCCTTGCTCTTATTGTATACGAAGTTTATCTGCTTTAAAAATAATTGCAAAATATCTTGATATTTGGGGCAATTAGATGGTATGATAGCAAAGCAAAGGGGAGTAGCTGTACAGCAACGTCGTCATTACGAGGAATAATATCCTCCGGCTTTGTTGGCAACTCGATTGTTAGCGAGACCTTTACAATACGGTAAAGGTTTATATTTTTTTAATGACCTTTACTTTATTGTAAAGGTCATTTTTGCGTTGTGAGAGGGGGATTCCCGGGGCGAGATACCGGCGACAGGCAAATCATTAAGCCATAATAAAGGAGCGGAACGAAACAATGGAGCTATTTACTGCAGAATTCTGGTCGGCGCTGCTGGCTATTGTCATTATTGATCTGGTCTTGGCTGGGGACAACGCCATTGTAATCGGGCTATCTGCCCGGAATCTCCCGAAAGATCAGCAAAAGAAGGTCATTATATGGGGGACGGTTGGCGCGATAATTGTTCGCTCACTGTTGACGTTGGCCGTCGTATGGCTGCTCAAAATTCCAGGGCTGCTTATGGTTGGCGGAGCGCTGCTCATCTGGATTGCCTATAAATTACTGACGGAAGAAAAGAATCACGATGTAAAATCGGCCGTAAATATATTCGCAGCGATCAAAACGATTATAATTGCAGATACGGTTATGGGGCTGGACAATGTGCTCGCGGTCGCGGGCGCGGCGCATGGAGATTTTCTGTTGGTCGTGCTCGGGCTGCTTGTCAGTGTGCCAATCGTCGTATGGGGCAGCACCCTTATTTTGAAATGGGTGGAGCGGTTCCCGGTAATTATTTATGTCGGAGCAGGGGTGCTGGCATGGACGGCGTCCAAAATGATTGTTGACGAACCCTTCGCCAAGACGTTCTTCAGCGAAAATCCGATTCTCAAATGGGGATTAATTGTAATCATAGTTGCGGGCGTTCTGCTGATGGGACTGCTGAAAAAGCAGAAACAAAAGCAAACTTCGGCGGATGTATCCTGAGTGGACAAAATTCCACATGATGGGTGAGGAAAATTTTTACAGCAGGCTTGACTTTGCGACAGTAAACCGATTATGCTGGCACTATTGACATCCTCCCCCGCCTACACTTTGCTTAGAGGCGGGGATTCCCCTTATTCGCCTCATTAGCGAGAAGCAGGTTCAGTTACCGTTACCTTAGGAATTTGTTTCATGATCACAGAAGAGGTTCGTACTCTCGCTTCTGTACCCGAATAAACTCCGGGGTTCAGTTCCGTCCATGTTGAACGTCTTTGGTGTGACGGATAGAACTTCTCGGTTAGGTATTCAGCACAGTCAGGTGCCTTATGCAAGGTATCTAGCCCTGCACAACGGCTTTTTAC